>NZ_JBSFVE010000090.1:0-1012 GCF_053592165.1 Streptodolium elevatio | reverse complement strand
CGGAATTTATATATTTAACAATTGAAAGTAATGTAGCGCTATTAAATACATCTGAACTATCTATGTAATGAAGCATTCCTTTATCAATCCGAACAAGGGAACTTCTTCCTCTATTACTAGAAAATAATTTATTCAAATACTTCATATTTTATTCTCCCATTCATCTATATTGTAACATAGGATAAAGATATTTTTAAGATATAAATAGTCTATTTACAATCAACGCTTTAATAATAAGTAACTATACCACTTTTTTTGAGGAGGGACTCGTACCATGCTGTTGTAATCGTAAAAATTACTCTTTGAACTCCTGACGACATGTAAATTTCTGATGTTTTTCTATTCCTAAGATTTGTCGGTATATATTCTGCCCTCTTCCCGGTTAATATCTGCCAAAATCATGTAAAGTGTATTATATCCGTTAAAACCTTTACCACTTTTCTTAATGTCAGCATATTCAACAACAGTTCCATCTTTCCATTTTCCATAGATTTTAGGTCTTTTTGTTGTAAAATTTCTTTTTCCGATTTGCTTAGGATGCTCAATTTCTCCATTAATCAGCGTTTTTTCAATATTTGAATCTGTCATATATCCCCCCATAAATGGATTATATTCTGCAATTGATAAAGCATATCACAGTCCTAAGCTTTAGGAATACAAAAAAGCACTCCTTGGGAAAATGAGATGCTTTCTTGTACTGTATTCTATCTCTTTCTCCTTTTTTCCAATAATTGCCAATTATCCGCAATCCATTTAATGATTGGGTCCCGTGGAAAAGCTTCTTCAACATCTCCGTTTTTCACAACTGGGAAATTATGTTCATAGCGATAATACTTATCAAATGTAGGACCACTTACACCAATAAATTCAGCTGCTAATTCTCGGGTCATAATCAACGGATAATCGGTATCATTGCATAATTGTCTACTTTCTAAATAAAAATTGTTATTATCTCATATAAAATACCTGGTCACTTGATCAGGTATTATTTAGTACTTTTTATCTTTTTCAA
>NZ_JBSFVE010000089.1:0-1117 GCF_053592165.1 Streptodolium elevatio | reverse complement strand
TCTGCGCCAGCGACGAAGGGCTGACGATCTCTCCGGCCAGCAGCATGCCGTAGAAGCGGTTGATGTCCGCGACGGTGGATATCAGCGAGCCGGCCGGTCCCGCGTACGACATCTCGAAGACGCTGTAGTCGCGCGGCGGGTCGATCATGCCGAACCACGCCTCGTACAGCTGCGAGTGCGGCCCGTCGACGTACGGTCCGGTGGGGAGTTCGGTGTCCCGGAGTCCGGCGCGCTCGATGACGTTCCGGGTGATGTACTGCTCGGCCGGGGTGCCGGTCACGTGTTCCAGGAGCCGACCGAGGAGCAGGTAGTTGGTGTTGGAGTACACCCCCGGCGCGCCGCCCGGGGCGCAGACGGCAGGTGCGGTCACCCCCATCTCGATCAATTCGTCGGGGTCGAACCGCGTGTGGCGGTGATCGTCCAGGCTCTCGGGCCCGATCTCCGCGAGGACGGGGAACGCCTTCAGCGAGGGGTAGGCGTACGGGAGGAACTCGGCGAAGCCGCTGGTGTGGTTGATCAGCATCCGGACCGTGACCGCGTCACCGCGTTGTCCGGGGACCGACTTCGGAAGGTACCGGCCGATCGGTGTGTCGAGACCGATCCGACCGCTCTCGACCTGCTGCAGGACCGCCGCCGCGGTGAACGTCTTGGTGACGCTGCCGACCCGGTGCCGCATGTCGGCGGTGACGGGACGGCCGGTGGCGACGTCGGCGACCCCGGCGGCGCCGCGCCAGACCCGGTCGCCGTCCCGGACCTCGGCGAACAGGCCCGGTATCCCGGCGCGGTGGACGTTCTCGATGGCGGCGTCCAGCGCCGCGGAATCCAGTGCGTTCTTCATGTCGTGCGTCCTTTCGATCTGCTCGGAGTGCGCTCCACGCCGGTCGCCCGACCCGGGTGACGGGCCGCGCGTGACACGCCGACCCGTTCGCTGCCGGGACGCTCGGCACGCCCATGTCCTCATTATGCACGCACCGCGCGCAACACAAAGTGCAATGCCAAGTGCATGGCCGGGCGCATGGGCTAGACTGAGGCCGACGAGAGGGGCGAAATGGCAGGTCGAAGGCGCTGGTCGACCGAGGAGATCCTCGACGCGGCAGCGGAGTTGCTGCGCACGAGC
>NZ_JBSFVE010000088.1:0-1121 GCF_053592165.1 Streptodolium elevatio | reverse complement strand
CCCCAAGCCCGGAGGAACAAGAATCCTCGGGGTGCCCACGGTGGCCGACCGGATCGCCCAGACGGTGGTCGCACTGACGCTGGAGCCCAGGACGGAGTCGATCTTCCATGACGACTCCTACGGGTATCGGCCCAGGCGATCGGCGTTGCAGGCGGTCAGGCGGTGCCTACAGCGGTGCTGGAAGAAGGACTGGGTCATCGACCTCGATGTCCAGAGGTTCTTCGACTCCGTGGATCACGCCCTCATGGTCAAGGCCGTGGAGGCGAACACCGACCAGCGTTGGGTGGTGCTGTATGTGAAGCGGTGGCTGGTCGCGCCGCTTCAGCTGCCCGACGGAACCCTTCAGGAAAGGGACCGTGGAACTCCCCAGGGGTCCGCGGTCTCGCCCGTGCTGGCCAATCTGTTCATGCACTACGCGTTCGATCAGTTCCTGGCGCGGGAGTTCCCGACCGTGGAGTTCGAACGCTATGCGGATGACGCGGTGGTGCACTGTGTGACCGAGCGCCAGGCCCGACAGGTCTGGGCGGCGCTCGAAGCAAGGATGGAGCAAGTCGGGCTGCGACTGCATCCCGACAAGACCCGGCTCGTCTACTGCAAGGACAGTCGACGGCGGGGCTCTGCGGAGCACACGTCGTTCAAGTTCCTCGGGTATACGTTCGCCCCTCGGAAGGCGCGGTATCCGGACGGCAAAGCATTCACGTCGTTCCTGCCCGCGGTCAGTCCGGAGGCCCTCAAAGCCATGGGCCAGCAGGTCCGCGAATGGCGAATTCACCGGCGCACTGGACTCGAACTCATCGAGCTCGCCAACTGGATCAATCCGGTGGTGTCGGGCTGGATGACGTACTACGGCCGGTTTTACCGGTCGCAGCTGTATCCCTTCCTGCGACGCATCAACACCTACCTGATGCGATGGGCGCGGAAGAAGTACAAACGGTTGCGGGGCTACAAACGCTTCCGTGCCTGGTGGACCGGCCTCGTGCGACGAGCGCCGGGGCTCTTCAAACACTGGGTGTGGGACCGCGAGTTCGTCTGGACTCGATGAGAAGAGCGGAGTGACGGGAGACTGTCACGCTCCGTTCTGTGGGAGCCCGGGGGTGAGATCCCCCCGGGCCACCCGACCC
>NZ_JBSFVE010000087.1:0-1123 GCF_053592165.1 Streptodolium elevatio | reverse complement strand
CAATAGCTGGTCTCATGTTAACGCTTATGTGGTCGCTTAACTTATACTCCAATTCACTTATAGCAGGTCTTAAATAGCGATTTAATGCACTTGCATACATTCCACTTATTTGTTGAATTGAGGATTGTTGGTCACCTTGTCCACCAATATAGCTGTCAGGAAGCCCATATACTTTGGCATATTGCTTAGAAGTCCAATCTGTTTGTGATAATAATTGAGCTACATTTGATTTAATTTCTAGTGCAGTAAATTCTTCAAGGTCATCTAATACTACAGGACCACCACTTCTTGAACGTTTCATAAACGAACGAGAACGAGATGCTTTATCGTTATCACTAAGAAGCCCACCACCTTTAACAGTAAGTACACCAGGAACATTTAATGAACTATTCAATGAACTAATTGTTAATCTATCAGAGGCTCTTTGGATTTTTGATTCACGCCTCAAAGAGTAAAGTGGACTAATTCCAGTTTTACCACCATCAATTGATAGTAGTTTCATATGAATCAAATCGCTCTGTGGAGCTTGTAAAATAGGCTCTATCTTAGGGTCATCAAAAGTGATGTTATAATACATTCCGTTTTCATACTCGAAATAATAAGTATTTACTTGAGATGGCCTTAAATATTCCCATTTCATATCAGCGCCATTAGCATTTCTCCAACGATAAGCGAATGCTTCGCCTCCTAAAAGCAACTGTGCAAACATTGATTGCCAAAATCCATGTTTATTAGCATTAGTACTTGGATTATCAATGATTCCTTGATTCTTTTTCTTTTCAGCATTGATTTTAACTATTGCTAAATCACTAGATAGTTGCAAGATAATAGAAAATAAGTCTGAATTTCTTAATGCTGCACGAGCTGAAACCCATTCATTATTATCACCAAGCAAACTTTCCATTATTTGAGCATCATTTCCATCTGGAAAATAGCTTTGAACACTACCAACTTCTGGCGGATCATTTGTTTGGTTGATAAAGTTTAATATTGGCAAAATCAATCACCTCCCTTCGTAATTTTGGAACTAATAAACCAAGAACCAATTCCAAAAATAATAAATGTTACTGTTAATGTAATTCCACCAGCAAATAAGTTCATTAGAAAAACTGTGATATTTAAC
>NZ_JBSFVE010000086.1:0-1151 GCF_053592165.1 Streptodolium elevatio | reverse complement strand
TATTTCTCTGATATCTTCTATTTTGGTAATCTGACTAAATTTAGATTTCCTGAAATTCATATATTGATAAACTAAACTTTTAAACCTCTTATTTTCTTTTGATTTTTCGAGTATCATACTTATAGCTTCACGAATTTCTTTTCTTGTACTTATAACCCCTTCAATATCATTGGAAGCCTGTATTTCATCTATTAATAAATGGTAAAAAATATTATCTTTGGTAATCTCGGATAGGTTATTCATTAATTTATCAATTTCCCGAGAGTTTTCATTTAACTTATCTTTTAATAAAGATGTTTCTGGTAACACTAAAAAGAATAGTTCTTGTTCTTCTGGTAAGAGGACCTGCATTTTCGGTTCAAAAGATTGTATATATAATCCTGTAAATAAGCAGCTATCACTTTCTTTTCTTTTTTTGATTGTGTTCTCATATTCATCTAAATCATTGTAACTTATAGAGCGCAAGGTTTTATAACTTTTCATGATTTACTTCTCCAATTTTCATTTGATATTTTATCAAATATATTCGGAAATCACAATTCTATTTGATGTTTTATCAAATAGAATATATATTAATAAAATACATTTTAAAGAGTTTCTACTATTATATACATTTTATTTATGGTTCTTGCTGGACTCGAACCAGCGACCGAACGGTTAGCTACCAACTGAGCTAAAGAACCAAAATATGACAATCTGCAGCACATATCTTCGTTATTATATAAGATCTGTGTGGATGGAGCTGCAGATTATCAAGTGTTTGTAAATGAATGTTTTTCTCATCCACTAAAACTATTATAACACACTACTATAAATAATTGACAATTGTCTGAAAAATTGATAATATTTAAATTGTTAGTACTTCTTATTTTTTGCATAAACTAAATTTTTTCTGAAATTGTACTAACACTCATCATCCTCTAGTTGGACTCCTTGAAGTCATCCAGCTAGAGCTTTTTTATTTGAAAAAAGCCACTCCGAAGAATGGCTTGACTCTAGGAATAGGATGAAATCTCACAAACATCCCGACTATATTATAGCATAAAAAAGGCGCCCCAGTTAGGAGAGGGACGCTCGGAGTAAATTTATGAAAAATTATATATTTTTGGGTAAATATAGTATATATATACTTCCTTAACTAGAAAAAAAAG
>NZ_JBSFVE010000085.1:0-1217 GCF_053592165.1 Streptodolium elevatio | reverse complement strand
GCGAGGGCTTTTTAATTTACTAAAAATTGTTTAATTTCATGAAACGCCATGCCTATTTCTAACAGTAAGATAATGCTGTCAGTATAGCGCCTAAGCATTTCTTTTTGTTCTGCGGTTAATTTATCGCCTGACTGTTTAAAGCTCGTCAGACTGCGATATTTTCCGCTTGTCGTAAGCTGTACGAGTAAATCAAGAATGATTTTATGATAGTACGGTTTAGACTGCTTGCTTTGCATGATTGCGGTGTTTAGTTTAGTCATAGGCTAGCAATTTTCAGCAATAGCGGAAACGACGGCATTAAACACTTTATTTTTAACGTTCTGCGGTTCGTTGTTTTTAGTGATTGACTTTGCTGTGCTCTCGCTTACTCCGATATACTTAGCAAGGTCTTTTTTGTTTAGCAACTTGTCAGCCTGAACTCGTCGCAAGGCTTTTTTCATTTCTGGTGTTAATAGTGGCATTTTTACCTTCTTTCTTCTTTATTTCAACTATAAGTAATTAAATTCTTGTGTTTTTTGTACTTATAGTGTAAAATATAAGCATAATTAAAAGAGCAATAAGCGAACTTATAAACCTGCTGGGGAGCTAGTTAAAAGGCGTCTTTGCTTTTTTGTTGAATAACTTAACTGAAAACTATTTTACTCTACAAGATAATAAAAGTCAAGTGTTTTTATCTAGAAAAGTAAAATAATTTTCGTGTTATGCTTGAAAGGCTGACATGACTATATTTGAAAGAGTACAAGAACTATCTAGAAAACAGGGGAAAACATTACAAAAAGTAGCTAATGACCTAGGGTTTGGCGACAACTATTTGTATACGTTAAAAAAACAAAAACCGAAAGCTGACAACCTTGAAAAACTAGCCGACTACTTCCATGTATCGGTTGACTATTTACTAGGACGTGCTGAAGCTAAATCAGTCAATGAGCCGATAGACTTGGCGGAAGTCGCAAACTCTGACGATGACGCTATTTTTGACAGTATTCTAAGTGCTGGTGGTCGCCCTTTGACCGAAAAAGACAAAGCTATGATTAAATTAGTTTTTGCTGACCGTTGGGAAGAATTGCAACAAAAAGCTAAAGACTTGAAAGATAGTGAAAAATGAGGGCGTTAAATGAATCAAGAAGAATTGACCGCTCTTATAGTAATCAAGATTGAAAACTTAGGCATAGATTACAGAACATTTGAATATGATAATCAAAGAGCTTGGATAGTTA
>NZ_JBSFVE010000084.1:0-1220 GCF_053592165.1 Streptodolium elevatio | reverse complement strand
GTGCACGACCTGGTAGAGAGTCAGGTGCTGTCCGGGGCTTTTGGGTCGGCGTCGGCAGTGGTGCGGATCTCGGTGCAGAACAGGTGGGCGGCGGTGACCAGGGTGACGTGGCGGTGCCAGCCGGCCCAGGACCGGCCCTCGAAGTGGTCCAGGCCGAGGGCGGTCTTCAGCTCGCGGTAGTCGTGCTCGATCCGCCAGCGGATCTTCGCCAGCCGAACCAGCTCGGCGGTGGGGGTGTCGTCGGGCAGGTCGCTCAGCCAGTAGTGGGACGGTTCGCCGCCGCCGGTGGGCCACTGCGCCAGCAGCCAGCACGGTTCGATGACACCGCTGTCGTCGTCCGGTCGCGGCCGTCGGCCCGCGACGCGGACCCGCAGCGCGGAGAACCGCCCGGTCAGCTTGCCGCGGGAGCCCGTCCGCCAGGTCACGTGCCGGGCCGCGGCTTCGCCCGCCGCCGCCACGTGTTCGCTCAGCGGGGCCGGGGCGGTGCGGTAACGCGGCTTCGGATGCGGGCCGAGCCCCGCGTAGGCGGGCTGGTGCGGCACCGCGTCCAGCCGGTGGGCTGTCGCCTGTCCCTTGACCTGGACGATCCAGGGCAGGCCGCGCTCGGTCAGCGCGGCCCGGAACACGGCGTTGTCGCCGTAGCCGGCGTCCGCGACCACCACCGGCGGCCTCACGCCCGCCGCCGCGAGTTCGTCGAGCATCTCCACCGCGAGCCGCCACTTCGGCCGGTGCACCTCACCCTCGGGGATCCCGCAACGGACACGGCGGCCCGCCGTGTCCGCACCCGGGTCCCACGACTCGGGCAGGAACAACCGCCAGTCCAGCGGACACGACGCCGCGTCCGAAACCGCGTGGACACTCACCCCGACCTGGCAGTTCCCCACCTTGCCCAGCGTCCCGGAGTACTGCCTGGCCACCCCCGGCGACGCGACCCCGTCCTTGACGAACCCGGTGTCGTCGACCACCCACGCAACCGGCTCGACCACCCGGACGGCGCGGGCCGCGAGCCGGGCCCGCACCTCCGGGACCGACCACGTCGAAGACGTCACGAACTGCTGCAACTGCTGGTGGTCCACTCCCAGCCGCGATGCCATCGGCTGCATCGACTTGCGCCGACCGTCCAGCAACAGCCCGCGCAAGTACGTCAGGCCCTTCACCCGCTGATCCGCCCGCCGCAACGGCGCGAACACCTCCGCCGCGAACGACTCCAACCGCCCACG
>NZ_JBSFVE010000083.1:0-1262 GCF_053592165.1 Streptodolium elevatio | reverse complement strand
GGCGCAACCCTGCTTATGGAGGTACTCAATTCTGCTCTGAAGCGTTCTAAAATCAATATCAAGGGCTTGTGCTAAAATCTTGCCTTTGACAGCTCGGTCAATTCCTCTGTGTTCGGCAAGAAATTTAATAATATTTTGGTCTAACGTCTGTAAGTCAGTTATCTTCATTGAGATACCCCCAAATTCTAGTAATCGTTTCTAAAAATTGCTCATAGCTTGCTCTCTGTCTAGCTTCGCCAATCAAGGTAAACATTAAAACAGTCATAGCTTCGTTGCTTGTATCGCTGATAAGATACTCTAAATTGTCCTTATTGCTTTCATTTTCAAGGACATCAATAGTAATTTTCATGGTTTAGTTTCCTTTATCTGTAATTTCATGATAGCCAGTTGCTTGCCCAAAACTGGGCTTACTTGAGTGCATAAGTTGCTTTTCACTCCACTAGGTAAGTTTATGCTTGTGCTAGCTTCAAACTGCTGTATTAAGTCATATTTAACCGCTCTTGCATTGTGAATCATCTTATAGGGGTGTTTTCCTATCGTCCTGAAACTATTCCGCCCTAGCCGTTTCCTTGCCGTGTAGCCTTGGTAGTGTTCTATCATTTATCCACCTCATCAAAGAGACTGATTTCTCCGCCCTCTTTTTCGCCCTCAAAGCGGACACCGTGCTTGTATTTGCGAACTTTAAAAGAATAATCAACGGTGCCTGTATTGGCGTTCAATGGGTCTACCTTTTCAATCTGCTTGTCTGTCAGTTCTGTGTGATAGGCTTTTAAACTTCGCATACCTAAGCTATCAATACCAGCCACATAAGGACAAGCTCTAATAATATTTGTCATTTTCTCAATCCTTTTTGCCTGTCTTGCCCCCTTACTTATCCCAAGAAGTCCAGTTTTTCTTTTCTTCTGACATTCCTGCTTCGTACATTCTACGAGTGACTAAAGCATTAAATTCACGGCATTGTCTTGCCACGCTTCCGCCTGATATATCTTTAATAGCCTGATTTTTTACGGTGTTATAGAGTTGCCAATAATTTTCAAATTCTTCGGTTTCTTTTTCTAGCCATTTTGTAGGTTTGTGCGCTTTTTTACCGCGATTAAATCCCACACTATAAGCGGTCATTAACGCTTTATAGATATCGTATTTTTCCAATTTGAAGCCGTCTCGTTCTTCGAGCTGGTTAAGAGAGAAAAACAAATCTTCGAATACTGGGTTAAATTCTGTATAATCGCATTGCTTTGCGACTGCTTGCTCGATTTCTGTGC
>NZ_JBSFVE010000082.1:0-1285 GCF_053592165.1 Streptodolium elevatio | reverse complement strand
TGGGCTTGATCCGTTTTGACGGACACCCTGGCTGAGGGGCTGCGGCCTCTTGGGGAGGATGTCCATCATGGAGAGCATGGGGAAGAAGAAGCCTCGGGCTCGCCGCTTGTTCACGCCGGAGTTCAAGGCCGAGATCGTGGCTTTGTGCCGGCAGGGCGACCGGTCGGTGGGGCAGGTCGCGAAGGACTTCGACCTGACCGAGACGGCGGTGCGCGAGTGGGTGAAGCAGGCCGAGGTCGACGCGGGCGAACGCGACGGGCTGACGTCGTCCGAGCGTGAGGAACTCGCCGCGCTGCGGCGGGAGAACACCCGGCTGCGGCAGGACGTGGAGATCCTCAAGCGGGCCACGGCTTTCTTCGCGAAGGAGACCCGGTGACGGTGCACCCGTTCATCGAGGCGGAGAGAACCGCAGGTCACAGCGTCAAACGCGCCTGTGAACTCCTCAAGGTCTCCCGCACCGCCTACTACCACCGCCGCACCGCGGCCCCCGGTCCACGTGCTGTCCGCGACACGGAGCTCACCGAGCAGATCACCGACGCCCACCGCGCTTCGCGGGGCAGCTACGGCGCCCCGCGCGTCCACGCGGTCCTGGTCCGCGGCGGCGCCCGGGTCGGGCGCCGCCGCATCGCCCGCCTGATGCGCGAGGCCGGACTCGTCGGCCGGCACCGCAGACGCGGCCGACGCACCACCGTCCCGGACCCGCACGCCGCCGCCCGGCCGGACCTGGTCGGGCGCGAGTTCACGCCCGGCCCGGCACCGGTGACGCGCTGGTGCGGCGATATCACCTACCTTGCGACCGAGCAGGGCTGGCTTTTCCTGGCGACCGTCATCGACATCGGCACCCGCAAGGTCGTCGGCTGGGCCACCGCCGACCACGTGCGCACCGACCTGGTCGCCGACGCGCTGCGCGACGCCGTCCGCAAGCAGCGCCCAACCCGCGGAACGATCTTCCACTCGGATCGCGGCTGCCAGTACACGAGTCACCAATTCGCCCGGCTGGCACGGAAGTTCGGCATCCGGCTGTCGGTCGGCCGGACCGGTGTCTGCTGGGACAACGCGCTCGCGGAGTCGTTCTTCTCCACGCTGAAGAGCGACCTGGGAGCCGACCGACCCTGGCCGACACGAGCCGCCGCCCGCACCGACGTCTTCGAATACATCGAGTCCTGGTACAACATCCGCAGGCTGCACAGCAGCCTCGGCTACCGCACACCCGTCGAATACGAAGCCGCCCTCGCAGCGGCCTGACCACCACAACGACGGTGTCCGTCAAAGCGGAGCAAGCTCA
>NZ_JBSFVE010000081.1:0-1322 GCF_053592165.1 Streptodolium elevatio | reverse complement strand
TGAACGGGGCTATCCAGGACGGCTCCGACGCCGTGATCACACCAGCCACACCAAGATCATCTCACCCGCGACCAGCACTTACGGGACAACCCTTAATTTCCGATTCTTGCATCAGAGGGAAATTAATGGACTGGATTTCCTCAAACTGCGCCCTCTGTTTCCAATGGTCATCGAGGGTTGGGAAATACGTCGGATCCGTGTTGTGCAGGGCTACGAACGTTCCATCTTTGAAGATTTCGTAAATCATGACGGATGATTCATACATCGATGACACGAGAACGCCGCAGGCGAACTTCTCACTGAGCTCCTTCGCGAGATCCGAGAAGTCCACTGATCTGTGCGGCAGAAAGACACCGCACCACCCATCCCCTACGGGTGCAATGTACGCGGGGAGGGATCGGTGATTGAGGTATTGCTGCACGCTCACGCTGGGCGCCTGGACCGCAATGCTTGAAAATGATTGGCTCATGAACTCTCCCACAACAGCTCGGCCGCCAGGTCTGCGCATTAAGAAATAACGCCACCATGCCGACCACCGAAGCCTAAAGCCGGCAACTCTAGTTGCGTGGCGAAGGCACACGCCTTCGCCACGCAACCTGAGTGGTCCGCGCGCTGCCACGGCCCTAGCGGCTTGCAGCGGCCGGGTTGTTCCTGGCGAGCCGTGTGCAGGTGACCGTCGTCGCCGAGTACGGCGACAACCAGGCGCCCGTCGGCATCGGCGGCGACCGCTGGGGAGTGCACCAGGGTGGGCCCGCACTCGGTCCACTCCAGCGGCTCGTTTGCGTCCGCGTCGAACCAACGCAGGCTCGTCGTCCCCAGGTCGTTGCGGGTCGCCAGCGCGAGCGCTGAGAGGGCAGTCAGGCGGCAGGAAGGCACGAATGCCTAGGTTGCCCCGTCGGTCTGCCAGGTCTCACGGTCGGGGTGCCATGTGCCGGTGAACGCAGGCCCGAGCAGCGAAGTGAGGAATGCGTCGGCGTGCGGGAAGGCTTCGTCCCAAGTCCCGCATCCACGGAGCCCGGCCACATTCGCGGCCTCCGCGGCGTACCCGGCAGGCCAACTCTCGTGCGGCATCTCGAACTTCTCCGGCAGCCGCAGTTCCGGACCGGCCGAGCCTTGCCGGAACGCGGCTTCGGAGTGCAGCGCGTGGTGCGCGGCGACCGCGTCGATCGTCTCGTGCTGCGTCATCAGGAGGATGTCGGCAAGGTTTGCAGCGTTTGTTTCATCTTGAGTGAGGCCTTTTCAGGTGGTCCCCTGACGGGTGAACCTGGCTGGTGGCGGGCCGCGGGTCCGTAACGGACGAGGCTCCTCGGGTGTTGCGGCTG
>NZ_JBSFVE010000080.1:0-1329 GCF_053592165.1 Streptodolium elevatio | reverse complement strand
CGCCGACTGACAGTGAGGATTGGTGGTGGCACCGCTCGGGGGTCTGACTCTCCGACTGACTGACGTTTCGGCTGTCCTTCTGGCGAATCGTCGGCCTGCCGGGCGGTGCCGTTCGGCGCGTGGCCGGTCGGGCGTCTGTGACTTCATAGGAGCCCGGCCAAAGGTCCCATCACTGTCTTGTCCGTCAGCCCGACCGGCCCGTGCCCTCCCACACGTCACCGTCGGAAGGGCAGCACACCCCAGCATGGCAGACGAGACAGCGGTGGTCGGCGGCATCGACACCCACACCGACCTGCACCAGGCCGCAGTCATCGACACGGTCGGCAGGCACCTGGCCACCGAGGCGTTCGAGACCACCCCGGCGGGATACGCGCGCCTGCTGGAGTGGCTGTCCTCGCACGGCGACGTGGTCGCGGTCGGTGTCGAGGGGACCGGCGCCTACGGCGCGGAGGTCGCCCGGTTCCTCACCGCCAACGCGGTCACCGTCGTCGAGGTCGACCGCCCGGACCGCAAAGCCAGGCGCAGGAGCGGCAAGTCCGACCCCGTGGACGCCTACGCGGCCGCGACCGCGGTCCTGTCCGGCCGGGCCGGCGGAACCCCCAAGACCCGCACCGGGATCGTGGAGGCGATCCGTGCCCTGCGGGTGGTCCGCAAGAGCGCGGTCAAGGCCCGCACCCAGACCGTCAACCAGATCCGCACCCTCATCGTCACCGCCCCCTCCGCCGTCCGCGACCGGCTGCGCGGCCTCGCCACCCGCGAACTCGTCGACACCCTGGCCCGCTCCCGCCCGGCCGGCGAACCCGCCGACCCGGCCTACGCGGTCAAGACCGCCCTGCGGCGACTGGCCCGCCGCTACCAGGCGCTCGACGAGGAGATCAAAGACGCCGACCGGGAGATCGGCCCGCTGGTCGCCCAGGCCGCCCCGACACTGCTCGCGCTGCCCGGTGTCGGCCCCGAGACCGCCGGCCAGCTGCTGACCAGCGCGGGCGACAACCCCGAACGCCTCCGCTCCGAAGCGGCGTTCGCGCACCTGTGCGGCGCCGCACCCGTCCCCGCGTCGTCCGGCCGCACCCACCGCCACCGCCTCAACCGCGGCGGCGACCGAGCCGCCAACAACGCCCTGCACACCATCGTCCTGGTCCGCATGAAATACGACGCCCGCACCCGCGACTACGTCGCCCGGCGCACCGCCCAAGGCATGACCAAGAAAGACATCATCCGCTGCCTCAAACGGTTCGTCGCCCGCGAGATCTACAAACACCTGCCCCGACTCACACACACCCCCACACAGCTCCCACAGACCGCTTGACGACCTATAGGAGCTTCGCC
>NZ_JBSFVE010000079.1:0-1362 GCF_053592165.1 Streptodolium elevatio | reverse complement strand
AGAGGGCGTTAAGTCCGTTTCTTGTACTGGCCGCGTCCGGGTTGTTCGAGGAGTCCTTGGCGTACGAGTCGGCCCAGGCGGGAGCGGGTGACGTTGGTCGAGGGCTCGTCGGTGGGCAGGTCGAGGTGTTCGTGCAGTTCACGGACGCGGAACACTGCCCTGGGGTGTTCGTTGAACGTGGTCACGATGCGCTGGTAGACGGTGGTGCTCTCGGCGGGTGCCGATTCGCGGCCGGAAGGGGTGAGGCCGTCGATGACCTTGCGGGTGGTGGTCAGTTCGATCAGGCGGGCCTCGGCCTCGGTCAGGGCGGTGGTGAACTGCTCGATCTGTTCGCGTAGTTGGTCGGTGCGGGCGGCGGTCTCGTCGTGCTCGGCCTGTAGTTTCCGCAGGAGTTCGGAGACGTTCATGCGGCCAACGTCATCTCGTTCCGCCAGGCGGGGCTCGGGACGGTGAGGCGCCGGAGCATGCCGGCGGTGGCGGCCCAATAGACGCGGGAGGCGGCGTTGTCGGGCCGGTGGTCGTAGTCGCGGGCCAGGCGCCGGTGCAGCACGAGGGTGCCGTTGACCTGCTCGACCACCCACCGTTTCGGCTGCGGGACGAAGCCTCGGCCCTTGTCGTCGGGGTTGCGCCGGACCACCTCGACGGTGATGCCGTGCACAGCTCCGCGGATGATCACAGCGTCCTTGAAGCCCTGGTCGACCAGGGCCTTCTCCAGGCGCAGCCCGCACCGCTCCGCGGCCTGGTCCAGCAGGGCGATGCCCGCCTCGTTGTCGTGCGCGGAGGCGGGCAGGACCACCACGCCGATGATCAGGCCCAAGACGTCGACGACGAGCCCGCGCTTCCTGCCGGGCGTCTTCTTGTTCACGTCCAGCCCCGTCGTCTCCTTCGGCACCCCGGCCGCGACGCGGACCGACTGGGTGTCGATGATCACCAGGGACGGGTCCTCTAATCGCCGGGACCGCTCCCTCACCTGACAGCGCAGAATCTCCTGGATCCGCTGGTCAAGGCCGTCCTGGCGCCACAGGGTGAAGTAGTAGAACACCGCGGACCAAGCCGGAAGGTCGTGCGGCAGGAGCCGCCACTGACAGCCCGTCCGGTTCTGGTAGAGGAGCGCGTTCACGACCTCGCGCAGGTCGCAGGAGCCCGGATCCCCGGTCGCCGACCGCGCCACACGTGCCTGCTTCCACGCGGTGACCAGCGGCTCGATCAACACCCACTGCTCGTCGGACAAGTCGGTTGCGTACGGCATCCGTTCCATGGCCGCGACCCCATCACGCCCACGACATGACACGAGGACGGAACCGTTCCATCACCCACGAACGGGCGACATCACATCACCAGAAACGGGACTTAACGCCCTCT
>NZ_JBSFVE010000078.1:0-1430 GCF_053592165.1 Streptodolium elevatio | reverse complement strand
AGAGGGCGGTATGTGAGTTGATGTCCGTGATGGTGTCGCCTGAACGTGTGGCTCTGGGGGTATAGGGCTGATCGCGGGGCGGGGTCGTGCTGGACTCGTGAAGTGAGCGAACGGCAGCCGTACAAGAGCGACTTGTCCGACGAGCGTTGGGCTCTGGTCGAGCCCGTGATCTCGGCCTGGAAGGCCCGCCACCCCTCGGTGAGCGGGCATTCGGGCCGGTACGAGATGCGGGAGATCGTCAACGCGCTGCTCTACCAGTCGCGGACCGGCTGCCAGTGGGACTACCTGCCGCACGACCTCCCGCCGCCGGGTGCGGTGAAGTACTACTTCTGCACCTGGCGCGACGACGGCACGGACAAGCTCATCCATGACCTGCTGCGGTGGAAGGTGCGGGAGCGCAACGGGCGATTAGAGGACCCGTCGCTGGTGGTGCTGGACACCCAGAGCCTCCACGCGGCCGCCGGAGTTCCCGCGTCCACGACGGGCCGGGACGCGAACAAGAAGGTGCCGGGCCGCAAGCGGGCCCTGGCCGTGGACGTGCTGGGCCTGGTGATCGCGGCGGTGGTGCTGCCGGCCTGCGCGCACGACAACGCCGCGGGCATCGTCCTGCTGGACAAGGTCGCCGCCGACAATGCCACGGTCGTCAAGGCACTGGTGGACCAGGGGTTCAAGAACAGCGTCGTGGACCACGGCAGGAAGCTGGGCATCGAGGTGGAGGTCGTCAAGCGCAACCCCGATGACGTGGGGTTCGTCCCGCAGGCCAAGCGGTGGGTGGTCGAGCAGACGAACGGGATCCTGATGTTCTTCCGCAGGCTGGTGCGGGACTACGAACACCTCGCCTCCTCCGCCGAGTCGCGGGTCTACTGGGCCATAAGCGACGTGATGACCCGCCGGCTCACCGGCACGGTGACCCCGACCTGGCGTTGCGCGTGACGAACCAGGACCTCACCCTCGGTGCCGTCCTGGTCCTGCTCCAGACCCGCGAACAGCAGATCGCCGCCGAACAGGAGATCCTGCGCGCGCAGATCGTGGAACTGTCCGCCCGGCTCGCCGGACTCGAGTCGGAGGCCGCGAGCGTCGCCACGACCCGCCAGACCCTCCTCGCCCTGCCTGATCCTGAGCCGCCGGCCGCCTCGACCCCGGCCCCCTCCGATGCCCCGGCCTACGAGCAGATCCTGGCCGTGCTCACCCGAGCGGACGGACCGCTGCGGGTGCGGAGCATCTGCGAGGAGATGGGCGTGAAACCCACGGCCAGCAACCTCAACAACATGCGCCACAAGGTCAAACGCCTCGTCGCCCGCGGCGCCCTCGCCGAACCCGAACACGGCCAGTTCGCACTCCCGAAGCCCTGAACACCGGCCCCACCAGCGACATTGCCGCCACCGACGCCCACAATCACGAAACGGACACCAGCTCTCTTACCGCCCTCT
>NZ_JBSFVE010000077.1:0-1472 GCF_053592165.1 Streptodolium elevatio | reverse complement strand
ATGACCGGGGTGTCCGACCTGGCCGACCGCCCGGTCGACGCGCTGTCCGGCGGGCCTTTTCTTGACAAACCACGAAAAGTGGACTATAATTAACTCATAAAGTCAAACAAGCGAACAAACAAAACAGTTGCGAAGCTTCTGTGAATGTAGTTACACGTTGTATTCAACTCAGCGTAAGTAGCAAGTTTGGCAAATAAAAAGCCCTCGCAGGCAAATGGAGGTTCTAATGGAACAAGTAGTTACGCATTACGGAGAAACTATTCAGCAGCATAGTGTTGAGTGGTACAAAAAACAACTGTTAAAAGATTTTTCTGTTCAATTTATCAAAGACTCTTTATTGCCTCAGTTATTTGAATGGTCAAATGCTTATAAAGCAGCAGTTGAACTGACAAAATAAAAAGCCCGATTGGGCTAGGAGGTGGAAAATGGATATTATCGAAGCAACGAAAAAATCAGTAGAACTCAACAAAGCTATTTATCGAAAATCTCATCAAAGCACTATGTATTTACCAACCGACACGGCGGATTGTTGCTTAATGTTTGGAATGGGAGAAAATAAAAAAAGGTCAGAACGTTTATCGGTTCGTTGGAATCCGAAGCAGTCTGACCTACTAGCTAATGACTGGACGTTAGAAAATTAAACTCTTAAGTTTAATGATAGAATCTAAGATTTTGTTAAAGTCTTTTGCAAATCTGTTTTCCATTTCAACAATTGATTTATTTGTTAAAAATATTTGAGTTGCAGTGTTGTTTCCATAAGTACAGTCTAAAAACCCCTGAGTATCTAGCTCCATTATAGAGTTATAAAAATCATCGTAAAGCATTTCTGAAAACAACTCATCATAAACAAATTGTGCATACTTGAATTCTTTAGCTTGAATTTTAGAAATTCCATTGTTACTTCTATCTAAATACTCTTTATAAAGAGTTTGCAAAACAAATTTCGTTTCATTGGTTAATTCATCCATAACACTCCCCCTTTCTATAAACATTGAATACAAAAACTAATGCCTTAGAATTGTAAACGTTTATATTATACACCCAGTTTACTACCGAAAACAAGAAAGGTCATAAAAATGTGGGACAAAATCAAACAACAATTAGACAAACAAGGCATAACCGAGTACCGCCTTGCCAAAATGACAGGCATAAGCCCTCAGCAGTTACACCAAATTAAAAAACGCAATACAAAAAACCCGAAATGGCTCACAGTCGTTAAGATTGCGGAGGCATTAGGAGTTAGTTTAGATGAATTTAAATAATCGTACAAAAAAAGCCGGACATCTCCCCAGATAAACGACTTTAAATATTAAGTAAGGCAAGCCTTGTAGGGCTTTGCTTTACTCTAATTATAACAAATTGGAGAATAAAAACAAATGAATAATACAGCAAACAAGGAAACATATATCCTTGATGATTCAATCGCCTTTGAAATCATGGACTTATTAAAAGCCAAAGCACGCCATATTATC
>NZ_JBSFVE010000076.1:0-1521 GCF_053592165.1 Streptodolium elevatio | reverse complement strand
GCCACGTAGTTCGCGTTTGAGGATTTTGCCGCTGGGGTTTTTGGGGAGGGTGTCGGTGACGACGATGTATTTGGGGACTTTGAAGCCGGCGAGGTGTTCGCGGCAGTGCGCGGTGATGTCGTCGGGGTCGATGTTGTGGCCGGGTTTGGGGACGACGACGGCGGTGACGGCTTCGATCCAGTAGGGGTGGGTGATGCCGAAGACGGCGGCTTCGGCGACGGCGGGGTGGGTGTGGATGGTCTCTTCGACTTCGCGTCCGGCGACGTTCTCGCCGCCGGTTTTGACCATGTCCTTCTTGCGGTCGACGACGGTCAGGTAGCCCTCGTCGTCGAGTACGCCGAGGTCGCCGCTGTGGAACCACTGGTTGCGGAAGGCTTCCGCGGTGCGGTCGGGGTCGTTCCAGTAGCCGAGCATGGTGTGGGGGCCGCGGTGCACGATCTCCCCGACGGTGCCGGCCGGGACGGGCTCGTCGTGGTCGTCGACCACCCGGGTCTCCACGTTCAGCCCGGCGCGGCCGGCGGAGCCGGCTTTGCGTTCCTGGTCCTGGGGTCCGAGGATGGTGGCGACCGGCGACATCTCGGTCTGGCCGTAGAAGTTGTAGAGCGCCAGTTGCGGGAGGCGGCGGCGTAGTTCGGCGAGGACCTCGACGGGCATGGCGGCGGCGCCGTAGTAGCCCTTGCGCAGGCTGGTCAGGTCGCGGGTGTCGAAGTCCGGGTGGCGCAGCAGCGCGATCCACACGGTCGGCGGGCAGAACAGTTTGGTGACGTTCTCCGCTTCGACGGTCGCCAGGATCGTGGCCGGGTCGGGGGCGGGCAGGATGACGGAGGTGGCGCCGAGGTAGACGTCGGGGGTGAGGAAGCAGTGCAGTTGCGCGCAGTGGTAGAGCGGCAGGGCGTGGATCTCCACGTCGTCCGCGGCCATGCCGCCGTCGACGATGGCGGTGGTGTACTGGGCGAGGAGGTTCCGGCTGGTCATCACCGCGCCTTTGGGGCGGGACTCGGTGCCGGAGGTGTACATGATCTGCACCGGGTCGTCGTCGTCCAGCTCCACCTCCGGACACGCCGCCGCGGACTCGCCGAGCGCGGCGAACGGCTCCCAACCGGTGGCCTCCCCGATCACCGCGCGGACCTTCAGCGCGGTGACGTCGAGCCCGGCCTCCGTCAGCGCGGCGTCCGCGGTGGGCGCCAGGTCCGCCCCGGCGATCACGCCGACCGCGCCGCAGTGCTCCAGGACGTAGGCGACCTCGGGCGGGGTGAGCATGAAGTTCACCGGCACCGACACCGCCCCGATCCTGGCCAGCGCGAAGTACGCCACCGCGAACCCGTGCGAGTTGCGGGCCAGCAGCACCACCCGCTCGCCCTTGGCCACCCCCCGCTCCGCGAACCCCGCCGCGGTCCGCGACACCAGCGCGTCCAACTCCGCGAACGACTGCCGCACCTCACCGAACACGACCGCGGTCTTGTCCGGAGTACGCGCCGCCGAACGCGCCAACAAATCCGCAAGCCCGTGACGGCGGGCGCG
>NZ_JBSFVE010000075.1:0-1669 GCF_053592165.1 Streptodolium elevatio | reverse complement strand
TGACACTATTATAAGCTTTTCATCAATGTTTATAGCTTTATCAGCATTTTTGATTTCAACCTTGTCGTCACTCCAAAATACAAAAACAACTCGATTAATCACTCTTTTGGGAACATTAGAGGTGAGTTCAAAATCTAATGAAATTCTTGTATATTTCTTCATTTTTATTATGATTATATTTATGGTTTATATCTTTAGAAGAGCAATATTTCCAAAAAAACCACAAAAACTCTCTGATGTTATTTTTTTGCTAGAAGAAGTCTTAAAAATCCCTGAACCTCTACTATAAAAATAAGGAATGACTTACCAAGTCAATTTCTGCCAACATTTGCCAACAATTAGCAAGGGAGCTGACGCAACCAATCCTTGCATTAGGTCATAACAGCATGTAAATTTTGTATGTTGCTAGAATTTGCTGTGTATTTGTAACTACGGAGCTATAACATTTTTGTTTTGAATGGGTACACCTCAAAGTTACCCCTGACCTACGTGATGTCGGTATAGACTTTGTCTAGTGTTGATAACCTCCACAATTTTGAGGGCGTTAAAATCTTTACACCCTGAACCGCTGTCAGTTTGCTTTCATTTTGCAATGGGCTTTGTGGTTGTCGTTTGGTTGCGTAATGGTTGACGGCTTCCCCATTTATATGGGGAATAACTACATGTAAATTTTGTATGTTGTTCATACCCTACGTGATGTCGGTATAGCTTTCTGCAACAAGTGGCAAAAACGAAAATTTCGTTGTTGTTATTAAGGGGTCGTGATTCGCGACTTGCTAGGGAGGAACGAATCGGAACCCCCTTTTTTAGGGTCTCAGATAACGAAAGATACTTTTTCACAATTTTGTGATTAACCTTGTCTAAACCTTGTTAGTTTTATCTAGCCATAATCTCATTTTATTTATATGTTTTTGGTTTCACTTTTTTCTGAAACCAATAATAGGATATGAACATTTTTGTACAAATCTCTATAGGTTCACTCTAAACGCATAACAGCCAATTTTGCCGACGTTAGCAATAATGAACAAGTAAATATTTCTTACTAGTTGGATCTAATTCGGAAAATAAAATAAGCATATTTTCACGCGAAAAAAATGGCTTAATAAAGCTGTTTATCAGATATTTTCTATCAAATCACTCGTATTTTCTAGCGTAAATGGTTTAATTTGGAAAATAAAAAAAGCGCCCTAGTTTGAAATAGGACGCTCAGTGCAAAACTTTAGAAAAAGTTTATGTTTGGAATAAATAGATTATACAACATATTCTATAATTTGTACATTAAAAAGCCACTCCAAAGAGTAACTTTATACTTGAAAGTAATGACATCTCAAAATCATTATACTTTCATCTTACACTTTTTCGTATTCGGTTTCAAATTAAGAAATAGAGACATGGTTGTTACAAGTTTTATATGCAACTACCTGAGATCGCATTTTACGACTTTAGCCAATCGGTCGAAAATTCCGCCGATTAAATTGTTATGGGTTTGAGCCATAACAAAATGATAAAATCTAAGGTCGGTTTGACCGACTTTACTACAGACTATGGACTTACTCAAAAACGGGTGGCTCTGACCCACTTGTTTTTAATATCAATGGTTTCAGAGGACAGCGCACTTTTGCGCTCTCCTAAATCTGAGGAGTCCACACTTTTGTGTTCTCGACTTTCG
>NZ_JBSFVE010000074.1:0-1946 GCF_053592165.1 Streptodolium elevatio | reverse complement strand
GCTGAAGGACTCCGGCCTGTGGGACGGCCAGGGCTGGAGCCTCTACGTCACCGACACGACGCCCACCACGGTCGTGCTGCGGCAAAATCATCTGTCCGATAAGAGTCAACACGTTCTAATTCACAAACTTTTTGTGCCACTAGATCATCTTGATCCCAAGGAAAATATAGACCATCAACAAGTCCACCCCAAGCGTTAAAAGTCCAGTCATTTGCTCGAAGTTCGCCCTTATCATTAATTACAAAACTTGGCCCACAGTCACGAACCCAAGAGTCGTTGTTAGAAACTTCAAGCACACGCACATCAGCGGGTAATTGATAACGAGCATTTTGATATTGGGATTGTGAAACTAACATTGTTACTGGTGTAAATCTACTAATTGCTTTAGCAACATTAGTAAAGGCAATCTGAACAGGTTTTGCTCCATCACGCCAGTTATCTGGACGTTCGGGCCAGATCATAAAAATTTGATCTTGAGCTTCAAATTCACCAGGCATCCGAAAACCATCTTCTTTTGGTGTTGTACCAATAATACGTTTTGCCATTTTTTCTCTCCTATTTTTTTATTTTTTTAAATTTAATAATTAATCGCAAATTGTAAAATGAAGTTAGCCACCTTGAGTCAAGCAAAAAACATCTGAATCTCTTATACTAGAAGTTCGACCAAATAGTATAAAAAGGAAATTCAGATGCAAGACTATTCTATCACAAGCCAGAGCAAAGGGAAACACCTGACCAATCAAGACCGTTTAAACATTGAACGTTGGCACAATAAAGAAGGACTGAGCAACCGTGAGATTGCGCGCTTATTGAATAAAGCTCATGGGACGATTGACAGAGAGATGAAGCGAGGGGAAATCCAGCTCAAGCGGAAGGTAAAATACTCTGCTAAAAAGGCTCAAGAAAATTATGAAGGATTGAGGGCTCACAGTGTTCGTCCGAGTAAACTCACGACTGAGATTGATTGTTATGTGAGTACACGTCTTAAAGAAGACAAGGACTCTTTGGAAGTCATTCATCAGGCTCTAAAAGGAGTTTCTCTGAGCAGCCTCTACAATTGGGTCAACTGGGGCTGGTTAGAAGCCAAGCGTCATCATCTTTTCTATCCGCAGTATAAGGCGGCAAAGAAAATCAAACCTCGTGCGCCAAAGCATCCTTTTGGTAAGTCTATTGAAGAACGGCCTGAGTTCATTAACAATCGCTTAGAAGTGGGGCATTACGAGATTGACACGGTCATTCTTACGAGAGCTAAGAACAAGGTGCTTTTGACGCTCACAGAGCGAAAATACCGCACGGAGATCATTCGCTTGATTGATGGGAAAACAGCACAGGCGGTCAATGATGAGCTGGTGGAACTTCAAAAAAGTTATGACTTCAAATCCATTACCCCTGACAATGGCCATGAATTTGCAAGGCTCTCTGAGGTCGTAAGCTGTCCAGTTTACTATGCACACGCCTACGCGAGCTTTGAGCGAGGGACGAATGAAAACCATAACCGAATGATTCGTAGGCATCTGCCAAAAGGCACAACAAAGACGACCCCTGAAGAAGTCGCCGCTATCGAGTATTGGATGAACCATTATCCAAGAAAAATGTTCAACTATAAGAGTTCATATGAGATGAGCTTGGCTGGCTAACTTGGACTTGCAATTTGCGATAAAAAATAAAAGGAGAAAAAATGCAAAGAAAATTAACATTAAATGATGGCAATGTCATTCCCCAATTCGGTTTGGGACTTTATCAGCTTCCAGAAGGAACAGAAACGCAAAATATTGTAAAAACTGCCTTGGAATTAGGTTATCGTCATCTGGATACGGCACACGCTTATCAAAATGAAACTTCTGTCGGTCAAGCAATTCAAGACTCAGAAATTTCAAATTCTGAAATCTGGATTACAAACAAGCTTTGGCCTTCTGATTATGAGCAAGCGCCAGAAGCAATTGAGC
>NZ_JBSFVE010000073.1:0-2100 GCF_053592165.1 Streptodolium elevatio | reverse complement strand
GGGCGGTGAGCGCGTCGTACTCGGCCTGGTCGACCGACAGGCCCCAGCGGATCTTCATCGCGATCCAGTTCCCGGTGTACTCGCATGCGTACGCCACGTACGGCGGCATCCACTCCGCCGGGTCCTTGTCCGCCTTGGAACGGTTCGACGCCGCCGACACCGCGATCAACAGCCGCTCGTCGTCCAGGTCGTTCGCGTACGCCTGACGCTCCGCAGCACTCCACGCAGACGCCCCAGCTGGCGGGGAGCGTCATTCTCGATGTGCGGTATTCCTGGCTGGGAAGCTCGGTTTTGTGCAAGGTGGGAGCGACCGCTACCGCTTGCGCCGGATCTCGCGTACCCGCTTGACCCCGTTCGGCGTGAGCGTGCTCAACCTGCCGTTCCGCAGGTGGACATGTGCGCCGGCGGGAAACCAGGGGCCGACACGGAGCTCCGCCCAGGAGTCGTCGTACGCCATCACGGCGTCGACGAACTCGGCAGGGGGCGCGTAGTCGTGCTCGATCACGTAGTGGATGATCAGGTTCGGGGCGGCGAACATCCGTCGCGGTGGCTGTAGGACAGGCAGGCGGATCTCGGCGCTGCCGAGGAACAACGACCGGTCGCCGTGGACGGTGTGCGGGAGCCCGTCCCGCAGGAGGTCCGGCGCCGGGCAGAACTCGCAGCAGTGGAACCCGCGGGTGCCGTTGGCGTGGCCGCCTGGGCCGTCGTGGATGCGAATCAGGGCCTCCACGAACCCGGTCGGCACCGCTGCGTGCCGGAACTCCCGGTCCCGGGCCAGCCAGCCGACCGCGACGCGGTGGTATCGCGGCAGGAAGACCACGTCCCCGTCGGGGAGGCGAATGGACTCCTGCTCCGCGTACGTGTACGGGGCCAGGTCGGCAAAATAGGTCATCAACAACGGGTGTTACCAGGGCTGTGTCGTGGAGGTACGGCCGTCCGCGGTGTGATGGATCACGGCACCGGGCGCCGTTGTTGGCCAGGGGCCGCAGGCGTGCGTTCGGGCTGGCGGGTACGTTCGGTCTGCTTCTTGAGCATCGGGGGCTGGGTGTCCGCGTATCGCAAAGCGCATCGCAGATCGGTACCCGGTGGCGTGGCGGCGGTCGTGGTCGTGTCTGTTCTGGTCGGCTGCGCACGAGGGTACGTTGTTCGGGAGGCAACCGGTTCGGGGAAGGGGACGGATTCTGTGGCAGCTGCGGGCCGTCAGGCCTCCTCACTGAGCGAGTCCGAACTGCGAGACCTCGTCCTTGACGGCGCGTCCCTTCCCGCGGGGCTGGAGGCGCCCACGGCGGCGCCGCCGATCGCGATCAGGCGCGCGTACGAGGACCGTTGCCAACCGCTGGCGGCGATGCTGTCAGGCGGTGTCGGCGATGAGCGGATCCGCGGCCACACGACGGCGGCATGGTCGGGCGGCGGGGACATCGCGTACACGATCGTGGTGATTGGCACGTTCCCGGGTGGGGAAGCCCAGTCGGTCATTGATGCAGGACTGCGCGCGCTCGACGAGTGCGGCTCCTACGCCGACATGGGTCCCACAGGAGTGCCGGCGTGGCATCGGCCCGAGCGCGTGCAGGTCCCCCCTGCGGGGGACTTCAGTGTCGGCGTCCGCCTCGCGCTGCCGCAGATGCCCGAGTCGAGATCCGCCACCGGTCACGTGATTGTCCGGGTCGGCGACGTGCTGATCGCGTTCCATCATTTCGACCCGATCGGCCAGACCCCGCCCATGCCCACGCCCGAGCTGGTCGCCGCCCAGGTCGCCCACGTGCAGGAGGTCTTGAACGGGCAGGTCCCGCCGACTGGTTGAGGGGTCTGTCCGTGGCAGGCGGGAAAACACGGTGCCAGCTGCGGTCATGCTCTCCCGGCCGCCCCGATCCGGCCGCCCACCGCGGCCACTTGGTTGCCCGCGCGGGGTCTCCTCGGACGACGGCACGGGCCCCGCGAGCCCCCCGTGGCCCGGTGCGGGCCCCCGAGCTTCCCCTAACTCCTCGTGCGCGCTGATCCGCCTCTGAGAGGGCGGTATGTGAGTTGATGTCCGTGATGGTGTCGCCTGAACGTGTGGCTCTGGGGGTATAGGGCTGATCGCGGGGCGGGGTCGTGCTGGAC
>NZ_JBSFVE010000072.1:0-2231 GCF_053592165.1 Streptodolium elevatio | reverse complement strand
TCTCTCCCTTGCTGGGGTGGGGGGGGGCGTGGGGGTCCTCCCGTTTTCCCCGCACGCCCGAGGGGGCGGGTCTGTCCCGTATGCACGTGCATACGGGACAGACCGGCCACGTCTGTTCTTCTGCTGCTCTGCCGTCCTGCGTCACGCTGTTCTGGCGTGCTGCGGGCCTCTGTGGGGCCGTCGGACGCCGCGTCAGACGGCCGCGGGGCTTCCGACGGACGGCCCCGGTTCGACGGCGGTGAGCGGTGCTTCGGGCGGGGCGTCTGCGGCACTTCGAGCCGACCGGCCTACGTGGTGGAAGGCGAGGTTCAGCACGACCGCCACGATGCACCCCGCGGAGATCCCGGACTCGGCGATCATGGCGACCTTGTCGGGGAACGCCGCGTAGAACTCCGGGTAGGCGATGGGGAAAACGCCGAACGCCAGGCTCACCGCGACGATCAGCGCGTTCGGCCCGTCGGCGAGGTCGGCCTTGGCGAGCGTACGGATCCCGGCGACCGCCACCGATCCGAACAGCACGACGCCCGCGCCACCGAGCACCGGCTGCGGCACGAGCGCGACCAGCCCGCCGACCACCGGCATGAGGCCCATCAGCACCAGGAATCCGCCGCAGGCCGCGACGACGAAGCGGCTGCGGATCCGGGTGAGCGCCACGAGGCCGATGTTCTGTGCGAAGGCCGTGCACGCGAACCCGTTGAAGACCCCGGCGAACGCGGTGGCGAGGCCGTCGGCCCGCAGGCCGCCCGCGATGGTCCGGTCGTCCGCCGGCTTCTCGACGACCTCGCCGAGCGCGATGATGTCGGCGGTGGACTCGGTCATGCACACGATCATGACGACGAGCATCGACACGATGACCGCGGCGTCGAACTCCGGCGCCCCGAAGGCGAACGGCTGCGGCACCTCGAACAGCGGGAGGTCGGCGAGGGCGTCGCCGTCGACCTTGCCGAACGGGATGGCCGCGAGCGTACCGACGAGGAGCCCGAGCAGGATCGCGATGCGCTGGAGAAACCCGGTGAGGAGCTGGTGCAGCACCAAGATGGACGCGAGCGTGATGCCCGCGAGCGCGAGGTTCTCGCCGGAGCCGTAGCCGGGCGCGTGCGAATCTCCGCCCCGCGCCCAGTTGGCCGCAACGGGCAGCAGCGAGACGCCGATCAGGGTGATGACCGTGCCGCTGACGACGGGCGGGAAGAACCTGACGAGCCGGCAGAAAACCGGTGCCAGGACGAAGCAGAAGACCCCCGCGATGATCGTCGATCCGAAGACGACCGGCAGTGTGGCGTCGCCCTTGGACGCGACCACGGCCAGGATCGGCGACACGACCGCGAAGGTGACGCCGTTGACGAAGGGCAGGCGCGAACCGACGCCCATGAAGCCGATCGTCTGGAGCAGCGTCGCCAGTCCCGCGACCAGCAGGCTGGCACCGAGCAGCGTGGTCATCTCGGCGGCGGTCAGGCTGAGCGCGCCGCCGATGATGAGCGGCGGGGCTGCGACGCCCGCGTACATGGTGGCCACGTGTTGCAGTGCCCCCGCGAGCAGCCTGCCGGGCGGCAGGACTTCGTCGACGGGGTGTACGGGGACAGGGTGAACAGGGGCTTCCTTGCCGCCTGTTCCGTCGCCCTGTGGTGCTTCCTTGCTCCTGGTGGGGAGTTTCCAGCCCATGCGATGTGCCCTCCGCGGCGGAGGCCGCCCCCTGCACGTGGGCGGCCGTCGGGTGGCTGTGCCTATGGCCCTTGCGTTGTTCCGGGAAGCGCTGCGCGGCCGGACCGGGGGCGGTGTCTCGGCGGCGCGTTGCCGGCGGGTGGTTCACCGCACCGGCGATTCACTTGTTTTCCGTAATGCGGAATTAATCTTCCGACTTGTAGAAAGAGACTGTAGGGAGACCGGCAAGGGCGGTCAAGAGTCGGATGTTGGTACGAGCACGTCGGCGCGAATCCGGGCCGAACTGGCGTACCTGCTCCAGGACACCGACGGGCGCCTAGTGCTGTGGCCGGGGAGGTTCACCGGTTCTCGCCGCCCAGCACGGCGCCTCGCGGCGTTACGGACCCTCGCGAGTACGACCGAGTACGAGCTTCGGGCCCGCGCCTTGCGATGCACCGCACTGAACGACGAGAACCGGCAAACCTCCCCGGCCACAGCACTAGTAGTGCTTTGTTATGTGGCCTTGGCAAGGGTTGTTTCCGGCGGTTTGCTGTTGGTATGACGCCGGGGGAACTGTCTTTGTTACGTGGGCG
>NZ_JBSFVE010000071.1:0-2417 GCF_053592165.1 Streptodolium elevatio | reverse complement strand
AGCGTGGGGTCTCCATGGGTCACCGCAACCCCTGCTGGCGGCCAACACACCGCACTTCAGTGGTGTGCCCCCCCCAAAAAAGGGGGGTGGCGCCCCCGACGCGTACACTCGGCCGGCGTTCCGGTCGGCGGTGTCCGGCCGTCGTGTGCGTGGTCGGCGTGCAGGGTGCGGGGCAGGCCGACGAGCTCCAGGAGGCGTTGGGCCTGGGCGGAGGCGGCGACGATGTCGAATCCGGCGCCCGCCTGGACGGCGGCGTTGCGGGCGGCCAGCAGTGCTTTGAGGCCCATGAACCAGCGTCACGCGGTGGAACGCGCGATGCGGAAACCTACGTCGTCGACTTGGAAGGTCGGGTGGCTGCGGCGCCGGACAGAGGCCCGGCAACTCCAGTGTTCATCGAACCAGCCGCCGCCGCGGAGTACGCGGTAGGTGCCGTAGACCTCGGCGTCGTAGACGTCCCAGCACCAGTCCCAGACGTTGCCGAGCATGTCGTAGAGGCCCCACGGGTTGGGGCGCTTTCCGCCGACGGCGTGGATGCGCTCGTGCGAGTTGCCCCGGTGCCACGCGATCTCGTCGAGCGGCCCGTACCGCGGGCCGCTCGTGCCGGCCCGGCAGGCGTGCTCCCACTCGGCTTCGGTCGGCAGCCGGTACCCGTCGGCGGACGCGTCCCAATCGACGCCTTCACTGTCGGCACGGAAATGGTAGGCGGGCGTGAACCCGTCGCGCAGGGACAAGGTGTTGCAGAACCGTGCCGCGTCCCACCAGGAAACGCACTCGACGGGCAACAGGTCCCCACGGGCGGTGCTCGGTAGCTGGCCGGTGACCTGTGCGTACAACGCCTGGGTGACCGGGAACGCCCCGAGTTGGTAGGGCGGGATCTCGACCGACCAACTGCGCTGTGTCCGCCGGTCCGACAGTGTTGCCTGCCCCGGCGGGATGGCTACCATCTTGCTCCCCCAAGCGAGAACGTCCACGATCAGGGATCCTACAGAGACGCGTCAGAGCGCCACGGCGGGCGCCGGGCAAGATCATCTAAGACGGCCACCGGCAACAAGGCGCGCGTGACCGGGACCCATCGAGACTCGCGGCGACCAAGCGACTTCGGGCCGTCCGATCGCCGCGAGGTTGAACGGCAACCTGGTATTGAGGTCAGCGGACCGCGCGTATCGCTTTGCGGAGCGCGAGGCGGAGGGACGCGACGGTCTCCTCCGTTGCGGTCAGTTGCCTGGTGAGTTCGTCGGTGTGGCTTGCGCAGGCGGTGGCGTCCCTGACCAGCGCCTGATTACCTCGTTCGAGGTCCTGGATGCGGCGGACGAGTTCGGCCTGGCCACGTTGTCGATCTGGGCTCCCAGTGCCAGTTGGAGGCGGCGCCGGACGGCGTTGCGTTCCTTCTTGAGGTCTTTGATCTCCTCGCGCGAGTGCGAGGTCGGTGTGCAGGCTGGCGGGTGTGGCGCGTTGTCGGGGGTGACCGCTGCGGCGGGGGCACGCGCGGCCTGGTCGGCCATGGCCTCCCGGACGGCTGCTTTGGCGGCGCGGTTGTTGTAGAGGAACCAGGTCGACACGTTCGCGTGCCTCGCGACGTGTGCGAAGGTCCCGCTGCCCGCTGTGGAGGAGATCGGCGACGGCGCTCCGTGCGCGTTCGGTTTTGGCGTTGCTGCGCACAGGACGGCGCCAGGCCTCAGGCGGCGAACGCCGCGAACGGCACCACACCTAGCACCACGAGCCGACCAGGATCCGGCGTCCGTGCACGGTCAGCCGGGCGTTACGGGGGAGACGAAGACCTCCGTGTGTGGTGTGGAGCTTAGACACCTCCACCACACCGGAGGTCTTCGCCGTGTTCAAGACCCGCCAACGTCAACAACGCTCGTGATCAATACACCTGGGCCGAGGCAGGTTCCTCCACGGTCCCGCGCGGGAGGGTGACGGCCATCATGTAGCCGGGGGTGTCCACGATGAGGCGGTGCCATCGCCCGCGCGGGACGATGGCAGCCGTTCCCGGTGTCAGCCGAATCTCCTCGTCCGTGTCGCCCGACCGCTCGGGGCGGAAGACGATGCGAATTTCGGCAGTAATGCAGGAGACGAATTCGTCCGCATCCGGGTGGAGTTCCCACAGGTCACTGTGGACGTCGGCTTCGCTCTCCGCGTGCATCACCGCCAGCAGCCAGCCGTCGAGTTCAGCCCCGGCCGCCATGGCCGCGTGCGCGGTCTGGATTCCGCCGTCGGGCCGGAGGTGGACGGGGGATGAGAAGAGGTCGATCGGGGGCGTGGGCATGGCGGGACGTCCTTTCCGCAGGTGCTTTCGGTGGTGTGGGGTGCAGGCGGCCTGGTCAGGCGTACATCGCCACGTTGTAGAAGGTCGCAAGCGCGTCGTCGATGGGGTGGGGCTGCGGCCTACCGGAGGCGTCGAGCCTGTTCCACCT
>NZ_JBSFVE010000070.1:0-2577 GCF_053592165.1 Streptodolium elevatio | reverse complement strand
ATCGCCCGCCTGCACAACCTCACCCTCGCCGGATGACCGGCGAATCAAGCCGCCACACTCCGACAACGGAGATCATTTACGGGACAACCCTTAGGCCTTGAGAGCAACGTCGCCTGGGGCTGGACTTGGTTGTGGCAATGACCCGGACCTCCGAGCCCGCTTCGCGGAAAAGTCATGACTACAAGGGAGGCTGATCAGTGTCCGAAGGCCAGTTCATGTTGCTCTGGGGCCTTGTGGCCGCCCCTTTGGGCCTAGTCCTTGCGTTCGACTACCGAGGCGCGGCCCAGTGGTTCTTCCGGTTGGCGCAGTCAACCTCCACCGACCCAGGAGGAACCATCACCCCCAGATTCTTCCAATTTTTGGGCGGATTCTTCGGTGTTGCCGGCTGCGTGATGCTCCCCATCGCAATCTACAAACTCCTCATGGGCTGAAGAGTGGGCATGCCACTCAGCACCGCATGTATCGACGCAGCCCGGACCCAGCCGGCGAACGACTTCGTCGGACCAATGCCCGTCGGCAGGTTCGGCGAGTTGCCCCGCGCGCCATGCGCCGCACGCGATGCCCAGCAGTAGCGGGACCCGAAGCCAGATTGAGGCGGGGAGAACCGCGGTCCGAGAGCGGGAGTTCGGACGGGCGGGCGGGGCCAGCCGGTGCATACAGCAGTGACTACGGTGGTGGCGGCGACTACGGCGGCAGCGGCGGCTGGACCGGTGGGAGTTTCTAGCCGCTGACATGAGGAGGGGACCGGCGCCGCGACGGGGGCCCGCTCGTCGGGTCCGAGCTGGCCCGGACTGCGCTGGGGGGAGCCGTCCTGGGCCGAGAAGACCCAGTCGGAAGCCCACGAGCGGGTCAGCGGGTGGGGGTTCGAATTCCGTGTAGCGCGCCGTGCGGTGGGTGATGCTGCCGAGCACTTGGACGACGTATATCCACCGTGGGCCGCGTATCTGCTTGCGACAGAACTGCTCCACAGGGCAATGCGGAAGATCCAGATTGACGTCGTGGCGCAGGCCCGGATGGACGGCGTCACCTGACCGGAGTCGGCCGACGCATCACCCGATCCGAGCGCATCCGGCCTAGCACCTCGACGGGCAGGTCGCGCAGCAGGAACGCGATTCGCGGGACGTCGTAGTCGGCATCGAGAACGACCATCACGTCCAGGTCGCCCGGTTTCCATTGCCCGGCGCCGACGAGGCGTTCGACGACCCCGCGGACCTGCACCGTGGTCGCCGCCGCGACGTCGTCTCCGGGCCCGAGACGGACCGCGTCCAGCACCAAAGTCCACGAACTGCGACCCGGCTCCAGCGCGGCGACTACCGAGTATGGCCAGCCGGGAACCATCTGGTGCTTGCCCTCGCCACGTCCGTAGGTGTGGCAGAACGACCGGCCCCGGCTGGTGTTCGCATCCGGCCGAAGCCAAGGGCTCACGTCCACCGCCAGCACAATCCGCCCGTCCACCGCGCGCGGCAACGGCAACCGCACCAGTGCGTTCCGAAGCCGCTCGTCGTCGATCCGGCCATGATTGAGCGCGTCGTAGAGAGCACCGTGGCCTCGCCGGTGCTCAGGCGCGAGTGAGAGTCCGACCAGCGACCGAACCGGGCCGTCCGCGCAGAGCAGTGCGTCTGCCAGCTCGAACAGCGCATCACCACGCCGCGTCAGACAGGAATGGAACTCATCGCGCAAATACGCGAGTTCCGCCAAGGCGGTAGCGCGCGTTGGATCGTCTGGCACCGCCCCAGCGTGACCCGCCGATTGTCGTATGTCCTCGGAACACCGGATGTAGTCGCAGACCCAGGACTGGAGTGGCGGGGCAGCCTGGCATGCTGCGCGCATGCCCGACATCCATCAACCGCCCGGCCACGAGGTGTACTCCTGGCTGGACGGCCCCGCCAGTCCGATCGGGGACGGCAGCCTGAATTTCGTCAAGGCGCTTCCTCACGACGAGGTGTTCCGACGGCTCGGGGCGGACCCGGCGTCGGCGCAGGTGATGAGCCGTGACGATCGCGGAAACCGGGGTGACTGCTCTGAGCTGGTGAGCGTGTACGACCTCGGCGGGGAGTGGAGCCTGGTGTTCGAGCCCGGCGGCTTCGACGCGTTCACGGAGGGGCCCGTGGGTCGCCTGTCGGCCGGCACGGAAGTGGCCATGTTCAACCGCAACATCCTTGGCCACTGCAGGCTCCGGCACTTCGTCGACGGCGAACTGTGGACGTACTTCGACGCAGTTGCGCCCGACGAGCGCTACGGCCGTCACCCCGACCGGCTCGCCGATGCCATGCGCGGTATCGGGCTGGATCCTGACTACGACTTCAACGACTACTACGACGAGGACGACAACCTCATCACCGACAGCGAACCCGCACACGACGGACACTGGGGCGCGATGACCATGGCTCTCATGGAGACCCTCACCGGCGTACGCCTGGACCCCCACGTCCTCGTTCCGCCTGCACCAACCGTGATCCTGCGCTTCTGACCAAGGGCCGGTGGGTCGGGTGGCCCGGGGGGATCTCACCCCCGGGCTCCCACAGAACGGAGCGTGACAGTCTCCCGTCACTCCGCTCTTCTCATCGAGTCCAGACG
>NZ_JBSFVE010000069.1:0-2717 GCF_053592165.1 Streptodolium elevatio | reverse complement strand
AGCCTCGGCTACCGCACACCCGTCGAATACGAAGCCGCCCTCGCAGCGGCCTGACCACCACAACGACGGTGTCCGTCAAAGCGGAGCAAGCTCACCTTCGACGTGCGCGGCGACCGCACCAAGCTCACCGACCCGGCGGGCAACGCGTGGACCTGGACCTACGACGCGCGCGGCCAGGCCACCGAGACCACCGACCCCGACAAGGGACGTACTCTCCTCAGCTACGACAACACAGGACGCATCACCTCGGTCGGCGACGCACGTGGCAACACCCTCGCCACCACCTACGACGCCCTCGGCCGCAAAACCACCCTGCGCACCAGCGACGCCAACGGCCCCAAACTCGCCGAATGGACCTACGACACCCTCCCCGGCGCTGTCGGCCTACCGGTCAAATCCATCCGCTACGACAACGGCAACGCCTACACCACCGAAGTCACCGGCTACGACACCGAATACCGGCCGCACGGCACAAGCATCACCATCCCCGTGTCCGAAGGCGCACTGAAGGGCACCTACACCACCGGATACACCTACACACCCACCGGCAAGGTCGCCACCGTCACGCTGCCAGGCGCCGGCCCCCTGCCCGCCGAGGCCCTCGTCACCCGCTACAACTCCGATGGACTCCCGATCAGCACGTCCGGGACCAACTGGTACACCTCCGACACCGTCTACAGCCCCTACGGCGACGTCCTGCGCACCCAAACTGGCGCAGCCCCAACCCGCCTGTGGACCACCAGCACCTACGACGAGCACACCGGCCAGCTCCTCACGGCCACAAGCCACCGCGAAACTGGCCCGCACTTCGTCGCTGAGACCCGCTACGGCTACGACAAAGCCGACAACATCACCTATATCAACCAACGCACCCCCAACGCCGGCAACGTGATCACCGACGACGTGCAGTGCTTCAACTCCGACCCGCTGCGCCGCCTCACCGACGCCTGGACCTCCACCAACCACTGCGCCAGCGGACCCAAAACCGGCACCACAGCCACCGTCGGCGGCCCTGACCCGTACTGGACCACCTACACCTACGACGCCGTCGGCAACCGCACCACCGAGAAGCAGCACAACCCGGCCGGCAACACCAGCCAAGACACCCTGCGCACCTACACGTACCCGGCCGCGCCGACCGGCAGCATGCACCAGTTGTCCTCCGTGACCACAACCGGCCCCGCCGGCAGCAGCACCGGCAACTACACCTACGACGCCGCCGGCAACACCCTCACACGTCCCAGCGGCGCTGCCCCGCAGAACCTGACCTGGGACCTCGAAGGCCACCTCGCCCGCATATCCGACGGCACCACCACCTCGGCCTACACCTACAACGCCACCGGCGACCGACTCATCGGACGCACCAGCGGAACTACCGGCACCACGAGCACCCTCTACCTGGGGCACACCGAGATCACCGTCGCCCCCAACGGCACCGTCACCGCCGACCGGTACTACACCCAGCCCGGCGCCCCGACCGTGGTCCGCACCAGCAGCAAGCAGGAGCTCTCCTACCTCCTCAGCGACCGCAACGGCACTGCCACCACAGTGATCACGTCGACAACCTCGATGCCGGTGCAATACCGGAAGACGACCGCGTTCGGCCAGGCCCGCGGCGCCGCACCCTCCGCTTGGCCCGGAACACGTGGCTACGTGGGCGGCACGACAGACACCAGCAGCGGCCTCACCCACCTCGGGGCCCGCGAATACGACCCCACCCTCGGCCGGTTCATCAGCGTCGACCCCGTCATGGACCTCGCCGACCCCCTACAGACCCACGGCTACAGCTACGCGAACTCCTCCCCGGTCACCAAGAGCGACCCCACCGGCCTGGTCTGGGGCATCCCTTGCAGTCGGTACGAGGACACCTGCGACGGAGGCACCCGCGACGACGGCGTCAACGGCCCCAACGCCGTCGACGACGCCCCCGGAGCGCCCGCGGTCACGCTGCCCGGAAGCCCCAGCACCAAAGGCATGAGCTCCGGACCCACCACCACCGCCCCGGCACCCGGCGGCAAGCCGACCACCGGCACCTCCGGCAACGGGCGCGTCCCTACGATCACCACCAAGCCCACCATCGGTGTTCCAGGCACCCCCGAATGGCAACGCAGCGGCTGCACCGTCCGCACCGACTGCGTCCCCTTCGACTTCAGCAAAATCGACTTCAGCAAAATCGACTACTCCAAGATGTGCATCCCACGGCACTACGGCGGCGGAGTCGTCGCAGCCGCGGACGGATGCGGAAGCTCCGGACCGATCGGTGAATGGCTGGAGAAGGAGTGGGCCTCGACACACGGCGTCTGCATTGGCGGAGGCGCGACCGCGGGAATCGGAGCAAGCCTGTCGTTCTGCCTGAACAGCACCGCCCGTCCAGATGGAACGTCCAAGACAAGCTTCTCGATTACTGGGGAGTTCCAACTCGGCGGAGCAGGCGGCTCATTGGGAGTCAGCAGGATCGTCAGTAACGCCGACGACCCAAGTCAAATGCCAGGACGTTCGATAGGCGTAGGAGGGTTTGGAGGAGCGGGTGTGGGGGTCAGCGGGGACTACCGCGAAGCACCCGGTACCTTCAACTCAAAGGGCGAGTTGGTCAGGACTGTCGGCGTCGGCGTCGGTACGGGCCTAAGGGTTGTCCCGTAAGTGCTGGTCGCGGGTGAGATGATCTTGGTGTGGCTGGTGTGATCACGGCGTCGGAGCCGTCCTGGATAGCCCCGTTC
>NZ_JBSFVE010000068.1:0-2986 GCF_053592165.1 Streptodolium elevatio | reverse complement strand
CGTCTGGACTCGATGAGAAGAGCGGAGTGACGGGAGACTGTCACGCTCCGTTCTGTGGGAGCCCGGGGGTGAGATCCCCCCGGGCCACCCGACCCTCCGGGGCTGGTGCGTCGCTGTCAGGGGGTTGTGCCAGAGTCTGCGGATGCTCGAGATCGTGGTGCAGACGGAAAATGGGGAGCGGCACGTCCGTGTGTCCGCCGAGGACTTGGCCGAGTTGGTCCGCCGAATCGGCGGTGACGGTGATCGGTTCCTGGTGGTCCAGCGGGTACCCGACCTGCCGGATGTCTTCGCCCAGGTCTGGCACGAGGCTGGCGGGAACTACACGCTGGAGCACCGCGACGGCGCGGCCGACCGGCACTTCCAGGTGACAGTCGACAGTCCCGAAGCCGTGATCGCGGCGATGACGGGCTGGGCCCTCATGGAGTCCGGCTGGGGCGCCGCTCTGGCCTGGTCGGTGGTGGACATGGGTCCTTCGTGTGAGGTGCCGCCGCTCGGCCTGGATGAAGGCGAGTACGAGCTGTTGGAGAGGCGGGTCCGCGAGGTGCTGGTCGGTGGTTACGCGTCCCGCGCCGAACTGGCGGAGCTCGCCGAGGAGTACCTGGTCACGGAAGACCGCCGGCCCGTTTCGCGTGAGCAGGGGGCGGTGTTGGCCGACCGGATGTGGCTGGAGCGCGTCGCGGAGCAGGCCGCGTGGCAAGGCGAGACCGACCCCGAACGGCTTTCCCACGCGTTTGCCGTCCTTCAGGAGTCCGGCATCACCGCCCGTGAGCACTTCACCTGCTGCCGCACCTGCGGCGACTCCGAGATCGTCGGCGAAAGCGGGCCCGACGCTCGTGGCTTCGTCTACTTCCACGCCCAGTGCACGGACTCGGCGGCGGCAGGCCACGGGTTGACGCTCCTCTACGGCGGCTTCGACGGTTCGTCTGAGACCACCGCAGCCGTCGGCGACGAGGTTGCGGCCGCCCTCGAAGCCGCTGGCCTGGCCGTCGAGTGGGACCGCGACCCCGGTCGGGCGATCACCGTCAGCCCTCTGGACTGGCGCCGCCGCCTGGTCGGATAGCGACCGGGACACCTCGGTAGCAGCCTGCCGCGCGGGTGTCCGGGCTTTCGGCGATCACATGTGACGTGGGCGGCCTCCGCCCGATCCTGTGCTTCGACCAAGAGGCACATGACGGATCGGGGCGAAGGCCGTGGGGACGAGTCTGCCGCACAGGCAGGAACGCGTTGAAGCGTTCGCGGAACTGTCACACTTCCGAGGCGAGTTGCATGCCTGTCTGACCCGGCGCTCGGACGCCCTGTTCGAACTGGCGGACGCTCTGCTGTGCGCGGACGGGCCGGTCAAGACGCTGGTCGGGCTCTCGCTTGCTCCGGAGCACCGGCGCGGACACGGGGCGCTCTACGACGCGGTCAACCACGGTCGGATCGACACCGGTCGGCTGCGCGACGCACTCGTGCGGCTGCCGCTGCCGCGCGCCGCCGATGGGCGGATCGTCCTCGCGGTCGACGTCAGCCCGTGGCTGAGGCCGGACGCGGACACCAGCCCGGGGCGGTCCTTCTGCCACACCTACGGACGCGGTGAGGGCAAGCATCAGATGGTGCCCGGCTGGCCCTACTCGGTCGTTGCCGCGTTGGAGCCGGGCCGCAGTTCGTGGACGGTGGTGCTGGACGCGATCCGCCTCGGACCGGGCGAGGACGTTGCGGCGGCGACCACGGTTCAGGTCCGCGCGGTCGTCGAACGGCTCGTCGCCACCGGGCAGTGGAAGCCGGGCGACTTGGACGTCATGGTCGTTCTGGACGCCGGCTACGACGTTCCGCGGATCGCGTTTCTGCTGCGCGACCTGCCCGTCGAGGTGCTGGGCCGGATGCGCTCGGACCGGGTGATGCGCCGGCCGACCCCGGCCAGCGTCTACGACCCCAAGGGCGGCCGGCCGCCCAAGCACGGCACCGAGTTCGTTTTCGGGCACCCGACACCTGGGGCGAGCCGCAGGCTGCGACGACCACCGAGACCACCCGCTACGGCACCGCGCACGCGACCGCCTGGGACCGGCTCCACCCCAGGCTGACCCGCCGATGCGCCTGGGAGGACTACGCGGACGAACTCCCGATGATTTCCGGGACGGTGATCCGGCTCCAGGTCGACCATCTGCCCAGCGGAGGCGACCCCAAGCCCGTCTGGCTGTGGTGGTCGAAGACCGACGCGACCGACGCCGACGTGGACCGCTGCTGGCAGTCCTTCCTCCGCAGGTTCGACATCGAGCACACGTTCCGCCTGTTCAAGCAAACCCTCGGCTGGACCGCGCCCAAGATCCGCGACCCCGAATCCGCCGACCGCTGGACCTGGATCGTCATCGCCGCCTACGCGCAGTTGTTCCTCGCCCGCCCGCTCGCCGAGGACCTGCGTCGGCCCTGGGAACGGCCCGCCGCCCCGAACCGGCTCACCCCCGCACGCGTCCGCCGCGGGTTCAGAAACCTGCGCATCAACACCGCACGTCCCGCAGGAGCACCGAAACCCTCACGGCCGGGTCCAGGGCGGCCCCGCGGCTCGAAGAACCGCAGACCCGCACCCCGCCACGACGCCGGACTCATCGTCAAAACCGGCGAGCGCTACAGCAGACCCAGCCACCACCAGAAGGGCACCAAACCGAGGCGCACAGGTTAAATGCCAAGCTCAATGGGAACCAACGGGCTCACAGGCAGTCCCGCCCGCGCGGCATGCCGCGCCAAAGCGCCGGCCAGGCCGCCTACATCAGCAAGTTCCGGATAAAGCTTCAGCAACAGCTCACGGCGACCGTCGTGCATGCACGCACTATCCCACCGGTGCTTCCCGCTTCAGCTGCCACTTCCGCAAGTTGCCTGTCCTCCCCCAATCCCCGGGCGATGGAAGGCACCTCAGAGGGCGGTAAGAGAGCTGGTGTCCGTTTCGTGATTGTGGGCGTCGGTGGCGGCAATGTCGCTGGTGGGGCCGGTGTTCAGGGCTTCGGGAGTG
>NZ_JBSFVE010000067.1:0-3189 GCF_053592165.1 Streptodolium elevatio | reverse complement strand
ATAAAAGCCATGATAATAAGTCCCCAAATTGGAATAGCAATCATTGCTGCTTTTATGATTTGTATTAATAATTCTTGCAATTCATTATTCATTCAATCCCTCCCCACCAGTCATTGACCAGATATTAGTTTGTCGGTCATTCAAATCTCCTTAGTATTCATGAAATAATTCATTCAAATAAACTCATCTGTCCTTTCTTTTCTTCTATGAGTGGAATCCAGTCAGGAAATTTACTTTCAATATGTTCAATTGCCTGTTCCGTCCATTCATGAATCCCTAAAAATTCCATTGCATCTTTGCTGTGAGGGATAACATTTATCTCTGAGAAACCAATCGGATTATTAGCACTGTTTTGAATGAAATAAACTTGCTTCACGGCCATTTCCAATGCATCACCATGAATGATTACACCATTCATCCCTCGGATTGCAAAGGCATGAATCAAGAATGAAATAGCTTCATCCGATAATTCTAATGCCTGGTACCAATAGTTACTCGGCAAATAGTTAAAAAAGTCTGCATTCATTCGATCATTTTGCCATTTTTGGATAATTAGAGTTCCTGTTCCTGCTCCAGTTAAATCAGCACCTCCAGAACCACCTACAAGCAACGCTGTGAGCTTACCAAGTTCATCTGGTGTATAATGCTGCCCTTTTGCTGAAACAGCTGAATGAGCCATAAAATAGTCTCTAAAGAAATCAATGCCCATGTCATGGTGGATATTTAAGATTTTAGAATAAAATTCTTCACGTCCTTTTTTATCAAAAACAAGCTCTTGGATTCTATTTGTAAAATTCATGTGTTCATCAACATTGAGCATGTCATAGAATTGTTGTTCAGTAATTGTCATCTATCCCCTCCACCACTTTCACTAAATCAGTCATCATCCCCTCCAATCGCTGCGAGTGCTTTTTCTAAATCAGGCAAAATCCAGTCTGTTTGAATAGTTCCTAAATGCCCATCACGTTTAATCGTTCCAATAACATGCTCGATATACTTTTTCGCAGTGTTAATCTGTTCTTGGAGTTTTTCAACCGTTTTTTCGTCAGTGTCTGAAGAACATTCATCACATACAATAAATTCTCCTTCTGGAAGCCATTCAGGTTCGATTGGTTTATCACAGCTATAACATGTTGTTTGCTTCATCATTTTTCACACCTCCCCAGTGCTACCAAAACCGCCTGTACGCTTTCCATTTGCGTTGTCATCGTCTGTTGTAAGGTATTTGACAAATACCCCTTGCATTATTCTTTGACCTTTAGAAATGGTTACAGGCTCTTTTGAGATGTTCATAAATAAGCCTTTAAATTCTTGCGGATAGTAATCTGAATCGATAATTCCTACTGAATTAATCAATGCAATGCCACGCTTAACTGGATTACTTGAACGGTCGTATAATTTCAATACTTCATCATCACCAAGTTGAACAGCTAGCCCAGTGCTTACCATTTTAATTTCATCAGGTTGAATCGTAACTGTTTCACTTGCTGAAATGTCATATCCTGCGCTATGTTCTGTCGCTCGTTCTGGAATAGTCGCATTTTCGTTTATTTTTTTAAATCCTCTTGTCATTCTCCGTCCTCCACAGGCACAGTAAACTGCCAGTAACGCTCATCAATTGACTTGATTTCTTGTTCTGTTAATTTTAATGCATAATCTTTCACTTTTGTAAATTCTAAGATTATTCCACTTTCCGCTTTTGATACGAAGGTTGAATCGCTAGTTGAATCGCTTAATCCAAAAACTTTTGGTAAGTCAATATAGAACAGCTGCGGTTTTTCTACTTGATAGCCTGTAATAGCTAAATGAGAAAGGATAAATAACTTATTATTTAGACCTCCAAAACCAAATCGTCTATCTTTAAATTGGAAATCATTCAGCCACCAAAAGCCTTTTTCTGTCAAAATATCAAGATTCTTCAAATCAGTAAGTGTGGCAAAATTATTCTGAGTTTTCAAGTATTTGATAGCTTTATCAACCTCTTCAGGCACGACTGGCAGGGCTTGCTGTTGGAGTTGGGATTTTAAATCAATGATTTGCGATTCTAGTTTAGAACTTCTGATTACTTCTTTTTCATAGCTATCATTGAGATTACTATATTTATCAAATAGCTCCTGATATTCTTCGTCAGCTTGTGCTATCAATGTTTTAACATGAACGGCCGCATAATATTTAGTGTCACCAATAGGATGCTCAATATTTTTTATTGGCAACTTTTCCAATTTCTCTTCAAACTTAGTCATTTTTCGTGTCCTCCAAGACAAATGGCATAAACCACTTGCCTCTGTTTAGTTGTATCTGTGCTACATCTTCTTTTTTACATTGATTCAAAGCTCTTCGTAACTCCAAGTTCTCAGCTTTAGATAGCTCTATTACGATATCTTCGCCAATATAACTTCCTTTAGTGAATTTCATTTTGAATCCTCCAAGATAGCAATTAGTTCGCTACCATTTTTTATTTTGATAATTTTTATTTTTCTGTAAAGGAAACCGCAACTGAAAGCTTCAATATCATTACCACATTCAAATTGGACTATGATTCGATTTTTTTCAGTTTTTAAAATAACTGTCATTCCTTCTTCAATCACTTTTAATAAACTTTCAACTGTCATTTCTTATCTCCTTTAAATATCGAATGGGTCATAATCAGGGTCATTGGCTAAACTCCAGCATGCCCCAGCTTCCCAACCGTCAATGTGGCAAAATCCACACGTTTCACAAGTATATTCTGGATGGCACTCATGGCATCCCATGCAATCACAATCTATTTCGTTGCCACATTTATCGCATTTCATCTATCTGCTCCTATAATCCTAATTCTTCTTTGCGTGCTGCTTCGATTGCCATTTGCGCTCTGATATTTCTTCGCAACCTACGTTCTTCTTTTGTTTCGTGCTTTCTACGGTCGCGATCGGTTATTTCATCAGAAATCTTAGACTTTGAACCACCATAAGGCTTCCAACCGGGATATTTCTCCATCATCGCTTTTTCATTTACGACTGCGATTTTGACTGCGTTATTTTTTGGAGAATTAGCCATACCATTTTTAACCCATCCAGCGACTGAATGAGGTGAAACAAGAAGCATTTTCGAAAGCTCTTTTTTCGTACCAGTTCACATTTTTTTTCCATTGATATAAACATCATAAATTTTTTCAAACCTTGCCATCTGATGCCTCTTTCAATCGAC
>NZ_JBSFVE010000066.1:0-3317 GCF_053592165.1 Streptodolium elevatio | reverse complement strand
GACTGCCGCACCTCACCGAACACGACCGCGGTCTTGTCCGGAGTACGCGCCGCCGAACGCGCCAACAAATCCGCAAGCCCGTGACGGCGGGCGCGAACGAGGGGTGGCTGCAAGGGCGTTGTCATCACGTGAAGGAACTCCTGTGGCGAGGACCACTTGGCCGGTGTGCCGCGCAGTATATGTGTAACCCTTACGCGAAACTATGGGGCTAGGGCTTGAGTGCCTTGGCATCTAAACATAGTCATGATAGCTATGAAAAGAAGCCGGCAGGAGTCGTGGGTGCGTTCGCGCGGCGATGACCGGGCGACAGGCTCCTGGACCGGCGATGGCACCGGGTGCGCCTCGGCGCGTGATCGAAGGGCATCGCGAATGACCGATGGCGGACCGGCTTGGCCGGACGACCCGCAAGGCCAGGACGCACGGCTACCACTTGCAGGCGTCCGGGTGTTGGACTTGTCACGCGTTCTCGCCGGGCCGTTGGCGGCGACGATCCTCGCGGACCTTGGTGCGGACGTCATCAAAATCGAATCGCCGCAAGGGGATGAGACTCGTCGGTGGGGACCGCCGTTCCACGGCGACGACGCCGCGTACTACTTCGCCGTGAACCGGAACCGGCGCGCCATGGTGCTCGACCTGCGGGCGGAGGAGGACCAGGAGGTCGTGCGCTCACTGGCCGCGATGGCGGACGTGGTGATCGAGAACTTCCTCCCCAGGCAACTCGTTTCCCTCGGGCTCGATCGTGTTCGCGAAGACGCCCGGCAAGCGGTATGGGTGTCGGTCCGCGGCGCCGCAGGCGCAGGACCGCTGGCGGACCAGCCTGGCTACGACGCGATGGCCCAGGCACGTTCCGGAATCATGTCGGTCACCGGGCACCCGGACAGCGGACCGACCAAGGTCGGCCTGCCCGTCGTGGACGTGATGACCGGCCTGTACGCGGCGATCGGCGCGCTGGGGGCGCTCCTCGGGCAGCATCGGCGGCCCGACGGCCGTCCGGCGCACGTCGAGGCACCGCTGTTCGAGTGCGGTGTCGCGGCGCTCATCAACCAGGCCGCGAACCACCTGGTCGGCGGTGTCGTGCCTGGCCTGCTCGGCAACCTCCACCCCAACGTCGCGCCGTACGGCCCGATGCCGGCCGCTGACGGCACGCTCATCGTCGGCGCCACCAGCGACCGCCAATTCGACGCCCTGTGCAGGGCGCTCGACGTACCGCAACTGCCGACGGACCCGAGGTTCGCCGGGAACGCCGCGAGGCTTGCGCACCGGGACGAACTCACGGAACTGCTCTCGACCGTCTTCCGCACCGCCTCCGTCCGGGACTGGGAGAGCAGGCTGTCGGATGTCGGGATCGCGTGCGCCCCCGTCAACCGCGTCGACGAGGTTTTCGGCGAAGAGCAGGTCGAGGCGGGCGAGTTGGTCCAGGAGGTCGAGCACCCGGCCGGGCTCGTACGCCTGGTTGCGTCACCGCTCACCCTCGACGGCATCCGGCCTCCGATTCGGCGCGCGCCGCCACTGTTCGGCGAGCACACGGACGAGATCCTCGAAGCGCTCCGGCACGGCGTCGACGAGTGAGGCGAAGCGGCTCACAGGGCCCGCACCGTTGGGCCACGCGCCTGTCCATCTCATCAACGGAGTAGCGAATGTTCGATCTCAAGGGCAGGACCGCTCTCGTCACCGGCTCCGGTCAGGGAGTGGGCGCGGGAATCGCCGAACTGCTGGCCGCTCAAGGGGCGCAGGTCGCGGTAAACGACATCGACCCACAGCGGGCCGACGAGACCGTGCGGCGCATCAGCGAGGCCGGATACGCGGCACACGCCCTTCCCTTCGATGTGACCGACCATGAGGCCGTGCGGGGCGCAATGCGTGGGTTCGAGCGGCGTAGCGGGCCGGTCGACATCCTGGTGAACAACGTGGGCAATGCCGGCAGCGGCGCGTTTCGTCCGACATCCTTCCGCGAGTCGGATCCGTCGGACTGGCGGCGGTTCACCGAAGTCAACCTCTTCGGCGTGATGAACTGCGTCAAAGCCGTGATCGACGGCATGAGTGTGCGGCGTTATGGGCGCGTCATCACCATTGCGTCAGGGTCGGGTGTGATCGGGCAAGCCATCGGGGTATCGCTGTACGCCGCGGCCAAGGGCGGCGCGATCTCCTTCATGCGGCATCTGGCGATGGAGACCGCGGCCGACGGGATCACCGCAAATACGATCGCCCTTGGCTTGATCGACCCGGCGGCGAGTGGTCGCGAAGGGGCGCGCACGCGCGAGATGGCGGCCCGGCTGCCCGTGGGACGCATCGGAGTTCCGAGCGACCCCGCTTCGTTGTGTGCATATCTGGCCTCCGAAGAGGCGTCGTGGATCACCGGGCAGACGCTGCACCTCAATGGGGGGTCCTACACCTCCTGACGCACGCCACGCTCGCGGCGCCTGTGGTGGACACCGCGCGTGGCCGGCCCCGTACGCCCGCAACCCGCGCCGTCGGCGCGAGAGCATCTCGCGCAAGCCGAGCGGTACTGGCGGCACAGATACCCCGGAACTGATGATCCGCCCGGTGCGCCGGACGTATTGATTCGGTGCGCCGCGCGGGCGCGCCGCGACGCCGGCGGCGAAGGCGCTGCCATCCAGAATCGGAAGGCATGGCCGCCGCCGCGATGTCGGCATGGCACCGCGGCGGCGGGTCGAAGGGGCCGAACGTCAGACGTTCAGGCCGATGATGGCGCTCTCGGGCAGGACGGTGTGCACGAGGTCCGGGTTGACCGGGCCGTTGAACGGCGGGTATTTCGGGCCCTGCGCGTTGCGGCGGTAGACCGCGGTGGAGTGCTCCGGGTTCTTGTCGAACTCGGGGATGACCTTGTCGCCGAAGATTTCGACCATTTCGAGGTTCTCCTCGTGCGACATGGTGGCGCTGAGGCCGAAGACGAGTTGGTCGCAGCCGACTTCCTGGTACGCCTCGATCTGTTCGCAGACCTCTTCGGGGGTGCCGCAGAGCAAGTAGCCGCCCGCGATGAGCTGGTCGAGCAACTCGTCGCCGCCGAGCGAGGACAGGTCGGTGGGCGGGGTGGGCCAGGTGATGCCGTCGGCCGACTTGGGCATGGTGTCGTGGTAGAGGTTCACCAGCGTCACCAGGTAGCCGGCGTTCCCCTTGAGCGCGATCTCGCGGGCGCGCTTGCGGTCGTTGAGGCAGATGACGCCGTTGGTCATCATGACGTTGTTGTTCTGGTAGTCGCCGAGGATCTCGGTGGGGTTCTCGGCGGCTTCCTTGTAGGCCTGGATGCGGCCCTTGAGGTTGTAGATCGGTTCGAAGTTGAACGCGATCGCGCCGAT
>NZ_JBSFVE010000065.1:0-3956 GCF_053592165.1 Streptodolium elevatio | reverse complement strand
CGAGCGGTCAAATACGACCTCGTACAGCAGTTTGAAGCAAGTACAGGCATAATCTTACCCAGCGGAGTGAAAAGCAACTTATGCACGCAATCAGTGCCGATTTTAGGCAAGCAACTGGCTATCATAAAATTACAGATAAAGGAAAATAAAAAATGAAATTAAGCGAATTACAAACAATTGACCAAAATATCATTAAATTTCTTTCTGAACATAGAGGAATTGAACGAGCTGTTAAAGGCAAGATTTTAGCACAAGCGCTTGATATTGATTTTAGAACACTTCAAAGCAGAATTGAGTACCTACACAAGCAAGGTTGCGCCATTGGTTCGATTGATAACGGCTATTTTATCCCAACTAATGAAGACGAGCGCAGGGCTGGCATTATCAAGAAACAACGCACAGGCATAGCGATTAATAACGCAGTCAACGGCTACACCCTTGCGGAACTTGATTGGATTGACCAACTTTTTAAGGAGGACTAACAAAGTGAATTGTTATTTATGTGGTAAACCTCTAAAAGAAAATGAAGTCATTCCCTATCAAGAGCGACAAATTTGCGATGAATGTGAGTATAGACTGGAGGTTGACCATTGACACCCAAAGAACAAGCCCTAAACTGTATTAATCGCGGTTTTTCTGTTATCGCTGGTTTTCCTCTTGGGAAAAGTGAAAGGGCAATTATAAAGGGGACTTCAAGCGGAACACTTGACGAAATCACAGTGAGCGCGTGGTTTGATGAAATACCGAACCGCAATATCATGATTAATCTTAGAAACAGCGGTTTGATTTGTATTGACTTAGACCAGCACCAAAACGGACAGAATGGACGGAATGTTTTCAGTCGCTTGTGGAATGAACACAGCGAGGGCGAAATATTAAGTACCTATGTTGAAAAGACACCCACAGGCAACGGCTTGCACGTTTTCTTTAAAGTTCCTAAAACAATTTTTAATAGTCCGCTTGTCAGTGAACTAGCGGACGGCGTGGAGATAAAAACACACTTTACCCCAATCTACCCAAGCAAACGTACAGACGGCGATTATATCCCTTTGAATGATACAGAAACTAACGAGCCTTTAACTTTCGATAGTCTTTGCGATTGTCCTGATTGGTTACTTGAAATGATACAACGACCACAGGCACGCGCAACAACTGGCACAAGTAGCCGAACTTATGGCGCTGAAATGTGGGAGCTATTCAACCAAGGCGCAAGAAAAGGCAACCGAAACAACGATACAAATCGTATTCTCCACTATTGGAGAAAGATTGGTATTGATAATAATAGCTGTATGGACTTATTGCGAACCTTTAACAATCGAACCAGTCCGCCCTTACCTGATGACGAGCTGGCAACTATTTGGAAAAGTGTATTCAAGATGAAATAGAAAGGAAGTCATGACAGACCAATTAGAAAAACTTGTGGCAGAAACACCACAGGAAAACGTAAGAAGTCCAAAACCTACAATAGAGAACTTCACAGATTATGGCGAAGACGGCAAAAAAGTCATCAATATCGCAGGTTATCAGGAATGCTTAAAAGACTGGCTGGAACAAGAAAAAGAAATCATCAATAGCCCTGACTATGTCAAAGCACATACTCAAACGCTTAGAGCGGTTAAAAAACTATTCTTTGAACACCGTAACTTATTTTTAAGCACACCTAAGGAAGACGGCAACGCACCCAAGTCACTAAGTCCCTTAGATACGGCTAGAATCATCTATAAAACGCTAAAAGTCATCAAATTAGACCACCAAAGCGGACTGTTAGGCGTTTATAACCCTGAACTAGGAATATATGAAACGAATGAGAACTTCTTTCATCGGCTCATTTATTGGCTAGAACCGTCTTATAGTCAGGCACGGTCAAAAGAGGTTCTCTTTAAACTTGAAACCTTATCAGAGGTTAAACAACAAACCGCAGAAGCTCATTTAATCCCAGTAGCGAACGGCATTTTCAATAAGAAAACGCAAAATTTAGAGCCATTCAGTCCTAAATACGTCTTTACGTCAACCATTGCGACCAAGTACAATGACAAGGCAAAAGTACCCAATATTAACGGTTGGAACGTAGACGACTGGCTCAATGATTTAATGAGTGGAGATAAAGAACTCGTTAGCCTTTTATGGCAGATTATTTCCGCAAGTACCAACGGCAACTACTCCTATCGCAAAGGCGTTTGGCTAGTCGGTAAGGGGAACGACGGCAAAGGGACTTTTCAAAGTCTCATCATGAACTTAATCGGACGTGAGAACGTCGCAAGTGTCAAAGCTGAACAGTTTTCTGAACGTTTTTCTCTTTCCCAAGTCGTTGGGAAGACTTGCATTATTGGAGATGACAGCCAAGTCAGCTACTTAGACAATGCAGGGAATTACTTTTCTGTGGTTACTGGCGACCCAGTACCGATTGAAGCGAAAGGAAAACAACCGACACTAGCCGTCTTTAATAAATTAGTCATTCAGTCCACTAACTTTTTACCGAAGTTTAGAAATAAGTCAAATGGAACTTATAGGCGTTTGCTTATTGTTCCCTTTAACAAGTCTTTCACGTCAGATAATGACGATTGGAAAATAAAGGATGATTATATTAAACGCAAAGACGTTTTAGAGTATGTCCTTAAAATCGCCTTATCACTTAACTTTGATAAGTTTGATGAACCAAAAGCCACACAAGGGCTATTAAATGACTTTAAAATTTCTAATGATAACGTGCTGGCGTTTGTAAATGATATGTTTGAGGAGTTCGTCAGTGATTTTCTACCGACCACCTTTATAAGCGCCTTATATCGTGCATGGTGTGAAGATGAGGGAGTGAAGCCCTTTACTAAGCGAGAGTTTGAGCTTAAATTACCCGACCACATTAAAAAGGAATGGGAAAAAACAAGTAAAAGACCTCATACAGCAGGCTTTAACAGAGCGATTGATTTACACCGAGCCGAGGAATATGAGCTTTTTAGACGGCTATTTCATTGGGACGATGATAAACAAAAAAAGGTCACTAAGGGTTATTTACGTAAGAAAAAGCGAAAGTGATACCGTACTTCGGTAACATGTTACCGTTAGCGGTAACAACTTAAACCGCATGGTTAAGCTATTTGTAGAGTGTTGTTACCGTGTTACCGTACTTTTCCTACTTCGCTAGGAATTTATCAGAGGAAATAAAAACATGAAAAAAGTACGCTGTCCGACAAAATGAATTTACTGATTTGAATTAGAAGAATAAGAAAGGAGTAAAAATGCGAGCAAGGTCTCCAACAAAATCAGTTGTTTTAACTCATTTATAAAAAGCGCAATTAACGTAATGAACAAAAGGAGTTACAGGTTTTATCTGTAGTTCCGATTATAATATATATTTACTAACAAATAAATACAGGAGAAACCACAATGAAAACATTTGAAGAAATTGAAGCAGAACTTATCAATCAAAAGGACGGTAATTTATTGGAAATTGAGAAGTTTAAAAATAATAAAGAAAAAGCGGAAAGAGCCTTAAAAATCGCTAATGATGAATTAATCAAAGCCGAGGAGATCGCTGACTTAGTAGCTTATGATAAAGCAAAGGGGGATATATGGACATCACAACACGCTATTGAATTGTATCAAAAACAGTTAGACAAATTGGAAAGCACTCCATTAGTGACCAAAGATGATTATAATCAATTGGTCTCAGATATTGAAAAGGCTGCCGATAAGTTACAAGATGAGTTGAATATTAAGGGCGCTAAGCTAATGGCAGAACTCAAGTCATTGGCTGATGAATCTAATGCGGTCTACCATAAAGCTGATGAGTTGTTACGTATTGCGCAGTATGATGTTTACAAAGACGCCGATTGTTTAGTAGCGTCAAACGGTACCAGAATAACGCGAGCGGTAGAGTATAAACGAAACAACTCAGTCCGAAATGTTTATAACTTTAAATATCTTGGCAACACATTTCTTGATGATATGAACGCATAATA
>NZ_JBSFVE010000064.1:0-4019 GCF_053592165.1 Streptodolium elevatio | reverse complement strand
TTCGTCGCCCGCGAGATCTACAAACACCTGCCCCGACTCACACACACCCCCACACAGCTCCCACAGACCGCTTGACGACCTATAGGAGCTTCGCCCCTGCGGCGGCGGTTCAGGTGTCCTGCGCCGGCGCCCGGTGCCGGGCTGCCAAGGGTGGGGGCCGTGCAAGGCGGCGGAGAGCCACGCACGCACGCCTTCGTTGCCGGCGGCCTCGCCGGCACGGATCCAGGCCGTCCCATCCCACCACTCCAGGGCGAGCACGCCTGCGCCGGGGCGGGGGCGGCGGACACGCCGCGCGCCGATGTACTCGCCGGGCTCGCCCAGCAGTTCCTCCAAGCTGCCGTGGTCCACCACCGGCTCCCCTCTGGCGGGTAGCCCCCGAACGGGCAGGCTACCGCCGCGATCACGCTGCCGCCCCGCCCGGCGGGGCGGGCGCCGCCTGCTGGTAGAACAGCCGTGCCGGGCCGTGGCAGGCCCGGCATATCTCAGATGTTCAGGTGAAGGGGCACGGTCGATGGCGACTGGCACGGTGAAGTGGTTCAACGCGGAGAAGGGCTTCGGGTTCATCACCCAGGACGACGGAGGGCCCGACGTGTTCGTGCACTTCTCCGCCATCAACGCGAGCGGCTACCGCGAACTGCAGGAGAACCAGCGGGTGGCCTACGACGTGACGCAGGGCCAGAAGGGCCCGCAGGCGGAGAACGTCACCCCCGAGTAGAACGCGCGGGCCGGATCCGCACAGGGCATCCGCCCCCTGGGTGTCCGCCGCGCCGACTCGTCAGGAGTCGGCGCGGCGGTGCCGCTCGGCGACGGTGGCGATGGCGTCCTCGACGAGCTGGTCGACCAGCCCGGCGAGCTGCGGGTCGTCGGTCCGAAGCCGCGCGCCCAGGTCTGCACGTACACCTGCTCCTGGTCGCGGCCAGTCCCCGTCGGGACCAACTTCCCGCCCAGTAAGGGGGCACCGGAGTCCGCGCGAAACCTACATTCGTAGGTTGATGCGCGGCGATCGGCGTGCTTCATTCGATGAAATTGCGGTGGGTCGTAGGGACGGAACAGGGACCGGGGTTTGGTGTCACGCGGGCCGGCTCGACGCGGAGGGGATGGGCGGGGCGCTGAGGTCGAGGCGGTCGGGCCGCACGGCGGGTCAACGGGCGAGGATCTCCCGCGAACCGCGGATGGCCTCCGAGGGCATCTGAGCGCTGTCCTGGTTGCACAGGACGACGACGATGGTGCCGCGTCCGAGGTAGATGTCCAGTTGCCCGCCATAGCCCGGGGTGCCGCCGTTGTGGCCGACGATGCGGGTGTTGTCGAGGGTCTCGTCCTGGAAGCCGTACGCGTAGCGCACGCGGCTCGGGGCGCCGCCGGGAGGGCCGCCAGGGGGGCCACCGGGGGCGGGGGCCTGGCCGTTCCCTCCCGGACCACCGCTCAGCACGGGCGGCCCACCGGAGGCTGGGCCTCGGTTCGGGAGGTCCTTGCCGGTCAGCAGTACGTTGGTCATCTCCGGCCCCAGCAGCCGGTTTTCGCTGACCGCGCGGGCGAAGTTGAACAGGTCGGTCACCGTCGAGTACGCCGCTCCCGACGGGTTGGCGAACTGGACCTGGTCGGCGATGTCGCGCAGTGTGGCATCGGACGAATTGACCGTCCCGGTGGACGATCCCGGCGGCAAAACCTTGCCATCCGCACCGACGAGCGCGTAACCGTGCGCCATGTTCGGGACGTCGACCGGCTTGTACGGCTGGACGCCGGTGTCCGTCATGCCCGCGGGGGTGAAGACCTGGCGTCGCAGGTGGTCCGCGTAGGACTCACCCGATGCGTGCTCGATGACCGCCCCGAGGGTGATGAACCCCGAGTTGCTGTACTGGAATCGTGAGCCGGGCTCGAAGGCCAAAGGCTGCGCCGCGATCACCGGCATGAGCCCGGCGACGCTCTGCGCCGGATCGAAGGCGGTGCCCGGGCCGAGGACATCGCCCATCCCCGAGGTGTGGGTGAGGAGATGGTGGATCGTCACCCTGTCGGCGATCGCGGCGGGCAGGCCGGGGACGTGCTTGCCGACCGGGTCCTCGAACGCCAGCTTGCGCTGCTCCGCCAGCCGGGCTATCGCCACACTGGTGAACGATTTTCCGATCGACGCGACGCAGAACTTCGTGGCCACGTCGTTGGGGATCTTCCGGGAGCGGTCCGCCAGCCCAAAACCACTTGCCAGAATCGGCTGCCCATCTTTCGCGATGAGCACGCTACCGGCGAAAGTCCCTTCGGCGGCGAGGCGTTCGAGCCCGCTACGGTAGGATTCCCACTCCGGAGGAACCGAAGGATTCCCACTCGGCGAATTCGTCGCATTGGTGGACTTGCCGGATGTCGACTTCCCGCCTCCACAGGCGACCAGCCCCCCGGAAAGAACAAACATTCCCCCGACAAACGACCTGCGACTGACCGCCATGCCTGTCCCGCCTCTGCGCCGATCCGGTAGTGCACGTGAACGTAGGACGCGAGTCAGTACCGAACCAACTGATTAACCCAGTGGTTGATCAAACGCGGAAGGAGCCGCCGATGCGGCTGCGGTTCGCCGAAGCGGCGTCCGACCTGGTGGCATTCAGCTGCTCGCCGGCATACGAGGCGCTGCGTAGCCTGCATGTGCTGGGTGACGTCAAAAGCCACCCGCTGCACCATTTCCTGGGTTTTGACCGCGCGCACCAGACTGCCCGGCGAACTCAAAGCGGAATTCGACCGGTTCGCCTTCTGGTGGGCCCGACCGCTGGGTTTCCCGGAAATCTAGACGCCGGAGGGCAGCCGGTCATGGTCGGAGGAGATATCCGAGCTACGCAAAACGCCGGTGCACAACTTCGCGGAAGCGCTGGTCCTCCCGGCGCTCGCGCGGAACGGGCGAGTGGGCCCGACGCATTGGAAACCGTTCTCCGAAAATCTCGATCTGCAGCACCGGGCGCTGGCGAAAATCGAAGAGCACCATCCCGCTTCGCTGCCTGCGATGCGCGAACTGATCGCCGACCCCGAGCGTTGCCGAGAACGCTTCGCCGATTTCCTGGACACCTACTGGCAGACATGCCTCGAACCGGACTGGCCCCGCTTGGAGCAGCATCTGCTCACCGAAATCGCGCGCTGCAGACATCTCGCCGAGCAGCGCGGCGTACCACGCATGCTGGCCGCGGCCCTCGGCCACATCGAACTCGCCGAGACGGGGCCGGGCGCCCAGGACGGCGACGAGATCGTCATCCAGCCCGCTCCCGCACGTCGAGGCCCGGAACCCCTGGTAGATCACCCTCACCCGGGGCGATCAACTCCTGCTCGTCCCCTCACACTTCGCATGGCCGAAGATGACCGGCGCGGTCATGCGCGAGCGACGCGGAGATATCGACCGTACGACAGCGACCATCACGTACGCCCTCGCCGAAATGCGCCAGCAGGCCCGACCTCCCGTGCCACCCGAGGACCTGCTCAAGCTCCTGCGCTCGGCAGGGGACCCGACCCGGCTGAAGATCCTGCAACTGCTCGGCGTACGCGCCCGCTCAACACGTGAGATCGCCGGACTGCTCGGCTTCACCGAGGCGGCGATCTCCAAGCACCTCAAACTGCTCGCCGACGCGGGCTGGGTAGAGCAGGACCGGCACAGCTACTACGTCTACTACCGGCTCGCACACAACGCCCGAGACAACCTCACCCGAGGACTCGACGAAGTACTCGGGTGAGTCGCATCGATTCGATGAACTCGTACTTGCTCGCTACCGGGGATCCTTCGCGAAGTACGCTGCGGCTTTTTTCAGGAAGCTGACTTCCATCTCCAACTCGCGGTTTCGTCGTTCGAGTTCTTTGAGCCTGGCGCGTTCGTCCAGGGCCAGCGGCCCGCCCGGGCGCTCCTGCCCCCCGCTCGTACTGCCGGACCCATGTCCGAAGCGTCTCCGGGTGCATGCCGAATTCCCGCGCCGTATGCGCGATAGGCTGCAGAGACTTCAAGGCGAGTTGAACCGCTTCCTCGCGGAACTCAGGCGAGTACGAGCTTGGACGTCCCA
>NZ_JBSFVE010000063.1:0-4245 GCF_053592165.1 Streptodolium elevatio | reverse complement strand
GCCCCCGCGCGTGCGGGGGGGCGGTTTTACCCCCGGTTCGGGGGGGATGTCGCGCCCCCGCGCCCCCGCCCCCCCCGCCGTGGCGGGCAGGGGCCCGCCGCCGCGGCGCCGCCCCGCCCCGCCCCCCCCCACGGGAGGGGTCAGACGCCGAAGGCGGCGGGGTACTGGATGGTTCCGGCGGGGACGGTGCGGGTGGTGTCGAGGGCCATGGCCATCATGGCCTCGTCCGGTACCTCGAAGGGTGCGCGGATACCGAAGCCGGAGGCCGGTGTGAAGCCGAACCGCGGGTAGTAGTCAGCGTGTCCCAGGACGAGGACGAGGTTTTCGCCCATGGCCCGGGCGGCGTCGAGTGCGGCGTGGATGGCGGCGGAGCCGGCGCCGGTGCGCTGGGCCGAGGGCGGGACCGCGCAGGGTGCCAGGGCGAGGGCGGGTGCGCCGTCGACCTGGCAGCGGGTGATCAGCGCGTATCCGGTCGCGGTGCCGTCGGGGGCCGTGCTGAGCATGGACAGTCCGTCGATCCACGCCTTGGAGTCGGCGCGCAGGGCGTCGACGATGTCGGCCTCGAGGGCGGTGGGGAAGGCCGCGAGGAGGATGTCGCGGATCGCGGGGATGTCCTCGGTGGTCTCGGGGCGGGTGGTCCAGGTCGTCATGGTCTCGTCCTCGGTGGTGTGGGGGGTGTGGTCGTGGGGGCGGAGGGTGTAGAGCGCGTAGTTGTAGTCGCCGCCGTGTTCGCGCCGCATGTCGATCTCCGTGCGGTGTGCGGCCAGGGCTTCCGCCATGCCGGGGTGCCGCGGATCGGCTCGGTCCATGCGCTCGGTGAGCGGCGTGTAGTACTCGTCCCACCAGTCGCTTTCGGGCAGCGGGCGGTGCGCGTGCAGGCGGTAGCCGGCGGCTCGCGCGGCGGCGGTGTTCGCGGCGTGGGTGCGCAGCGGGTAGGCCGCGTCCCAGTAGGCGCGCACCGGGTCGGCGGGGTGGGGCACGGTCCATTCGATTTCGGTGAGGACAAGGACACCGTCCGGGGCGAGCAGGCGACGCCAGGCGCGAAGGGCGACGTCGAAGCCGATGGTGTAGACGGACCCCTCGGCCCAGATCACGTCGAAGCCGTGGTCGGGGACGGGCGGTCGGTCCATCGAGCAGTTGACGACCGTGATCCGGTCGCCCAGGCCCCGGCGGGCCGCTTCGGCAGCGAGGCTGTCCAGGTAGGGCTGGTGCAGGTCGACCGCGGTCACGTGTGCGCCGGCTTCTTCCGCGAGCAGCAGTGCGGAGCGGCCGGGGCCGCAGCCGGCGTCCAGGGTCCGCGGGTGTTCGGGCAGCGGTCCGGCCATCTCCAGTGCGTGCCGTGTGGTGGCGTCCGAGCCCGGGCCCTGCCGGGGCAGGTCGTGGTGCAGGGTGAACAACGCCTGCGTCACCGGGTCGCCGCCGTGGGCGGGGGTGTCGTTGTTGGTCACTTCCGGTTCTCCCGGAACTGGTAGGTGGCGCGCAGGTGGCGTGTGATGTCCTTTTTGGTGGCCTCGCGGTCGGCGCGCAGCCGCGCGTCCGTGCGGGAGGCGGAGTAGGCGTTCTCGCGCAGCAGCCGGTGGTAGCTGTCCAGGCGGCGTCGGGGGATCTCGCCGGTCTCGACGGCGGCGAGCACCGCGCAGCCGGGTTCGTTCTCGTGGGCGCAGTCGGTGAACCGGCAGGCCTGTGCGAGGTGTTCGATCTCGGTGAAGGTCTGTTCCAGCCCGTCCTGGGCGTCGTGGAGACCGATCGCGCGCAGGCCGGGGGTGTCCAGCAGGACCCCGCCGCCGGGCAGCGGGAGCAACTCCCGCCAGGAGGTGGTGTGTCGGCCCTTGCCGTCCGCCTCGCGGACGGCGCCGGTCGGCAGCCGGTCCTCGCCCAGCAGCCGGTTGCCCAGCGTGGACTTGCCCGCCCCGGAAGGGCCGAGCAACACGACGGTGCCGCTCACAACGGCGGTCAGGGTGTCCAGACCTTGTCCGGTCACGGCGCTGGTGACCAGTACGTCCACACCGGCGGCCACCCCGGACACCTGCTCCTCGGCGGAGGCCGGGTCCGCGCACGCGTCGGCCTTGGTGAGCACCACGACCGGCCGGGCGCCGCTCTCCCATGCCAGGGCGAGCATGCGTTCGGTTCGGCCGTGCTTGAGCCGTGCCGCGAGCGAAACCGTCACCACGACGGTGTCGACGTTGGCGGCCAGGACCTGGCCGTGCGAGGTACGCGAGGAGGACGAGCGCACCAGGGCGGTGCGGCGTTCCAGCGTCGCTAGCAGCACCGGGGCGCGGCCGCCGGTGGCGGGGCGCAGTGCCACCCAGTCACCCGTGCACGGCGCCGACGACGAATCACCGAGATCGGCGGTGCCGGGGATGTCCGCGCGGACGATTCCGGCGTCGGTGACCGCCTGGCACGAGCCGCGGTCGGCCCGCGCGATGCGGGCGGGGATCAGCCCGGCGGCGCGATGGGACGTGAAGGCGTGCTCACACGCCTCGTCCCAGCCGTAGTCCGCCAGGGAATGCGATTGAGGATCATGCGTAAAGGATTGAGACAACGTAGGGACCCTAGAAAAGGGACCCCGATCGGCACAGTGGATCGCCTACCGCGCACTGCCAGAGCTCGTGCGGGGGCATCGCCGTCAGGTCAGACCGGGGCCCGGGACGTGAGGATGGTCCGGCGGGCACTGCACACGGCAGCGGCCTTGGCGACAGACATCAACTCACCCCCCTTTTCCGGTTCCGCAGTGACCTGGTTGTCTCTGCGCCAGTGACGATAGCACCTCCGTTCCCGGCCGCTGCGCGCGAGCGCGAGGCCGAGTACCACCAGGCACTCGCCGATATCGAAGAAATGAAACGACATCTGGGCCTGTCGTGACCACCACGCACCGATCAGCATCGCCGGGATGACCCGACACGCCGGTTGTCCGCCCCGGACGACGGCGGACAACCGGCGTCACCGTCGCGTGTCCGTGGTCATCTGGGAGCTCGGGGCCAGGATCCGGAAAGGCGTGTCGCGCGGTGACCCAGGTGTCGCGGGACCAGCTTGTGCAGGTGCGCAGCGCGCAACGCTGAGGCGACGTCCCGCGCGATCTGCAGCGACGTTCCCAGAGCCAGAGTGCTCCGCCGGATTCGCTCGGCGAGGGAGCTTCTGCGCAGCACACCTCATGGAAGTCGTCGGCCTGCCCGGCACCCTGCACGCCGACCCGGCGAACGACACCGGCGAGACGCCGGACACCCGCTGACCGGATACGCGACACCCACGAAACACGTGACCTGACGGCCCCGTACACCACTGCGCGGGGCCCGACGACGAAGGTGGGCGGTGAGCGGGGCCGCCTCTCGGCGGAAGGCTCACCGAGGCTCCAGCCAGACGGTATTCCTCGGCGGCAATAGGTGAGGCCCGGGGCACCGAACTCACCGACCACACGCCACACGCCACAACCACCATGGTGCGACTCGGCCGGCCTGCGCGCCCTGATCGCGGCCTGGCAACTGGGCACCGCACAAAGCACCGCCGTAGCGGTATGTGCGGCCTCGCCGCAGGTCGCCGGCCTGCTGGACATGACCGGACTCGCCCAGGCCCTGGCCGCGCCATGGAACGACCGGCCGCTCCACACCGGGTGAACCGCCGGGCCTGGCAAGAGCATTGCGTTCATCCGGTTCGGGGGCCGTGGCGGCTTGGTCGGGCGCAGGAGGGCGGCAGCCTGGCGGGCGGTGTCATGGAGGCAGTCGGCCAGGTGCCGCAGGTGGTGCCTGCCGTAGCTGTCGTTCGGCACGCTCAAGTCGTCCATAGCCCGGAGGGGCGTCTGTCCACGGTGCGGTCGGTGGGTGGCCTCGACGATCGCCAGCAGGTCAGCTTCGCTGAACATCCGTCGGCCACCGACCTCACGGTGCGGCTCCCGACGGCGGACTCGTGGCGCAGCCAGGCCACCCCCACGTTCAACCGCCGCGCTGCCGCCTGGACTGAGTACAGCAACTTCGGTGGCTGCGGGTCCTGTTCCTGCCCAGTCGGTGGCGCTGCCGCTCCGAACGCCTGGAGGTCGACGGCGGCGAGAAGCAGGGCGAGGCCTTGCACGCGGGCGACATCACCGATGCCGTCGTTCGGAGCCTCGGCAGCGTTCCGGCGTACGCTGCGGTATCGAGGACCGCGCACATCGGCTGACCCAGGTGTCCCCGCACAACTCATGCGCACTGCGATCCCGTCCCCCACGCACGACGTTCCCATGGGCGAGCCCGACCGGTAGAGGAGCAGAAGGAG
>NZ_JBSFVE010000062.1:0-4311 GCF_053592165.1 Streptodolium elevatio | reverse complement strand
CGCGTGCCCACCCCCACCCGGCACACGGCCTCCGGCACTGGCGGCCCCGCGGCGCGGACACCCCCACCGCGCCCGGGACCGCCCGCACAACCCGGGCCGCTCACGAGCGGAAGTCCGGTCCCGCGTGTCACCGGCCGGGCGTACGTTCAGAACCCCTTCCCCGGGAACGGGGCACCGCCGCCACCGCCACCGCCGTCATCGTTGTCCGCGTCCGTGCCCCCGATCGGCATCGCCACGTGAAGATCACCCGTGCTTCCACGGGACCCTAGCCAATCCCCCACCCCACCCCTCGGGTTTCGCCCGGTCCGCCGGACTCCCGGGCGGGCCCTCACCGACAGCCCTTGCGGCCGCGGTCGGCCTGCCGCGCCACCTGGGCAGCCCGGACGGCTGCGGCGAGTTCGGTGTCCCGCTTCTCCAGTCGGCGCTCGCCTCCTTCTCGGACGCCTTCGGACTCCAGGCACGGCTTGCACAGCTCGTTCTGCCGTGCCCCGCGCGGCCCCGCGGCCTCGACCTGCTCCCACCGCTCGTCGCTGAACGTGGCACCGCACCGGGTGCAGACCGGGCGCTTCGCTTCGCGTTCGGCCGCCTCCCGCTCGCGCCCGCGGCGGTCGCGTTCAGCGAGTTCGGTCCGGAGCAGCGTGTCGCCGTCCGGGTTGTCCGACGCGTCGGCCAGCCTCTGCCAGCCGTCCCAGCCGCCACCACACCGGCCCGCCGTCGTGACCGGACCGGCCGCTACCGGGCGCTGTTGTCTCCGGGGCTGCCCGCGCCCACCCATTCGTCGTGGTACTGGCAGAAGATGTCGCGCACCGCGTCGCCCGATGCGCAGGTAGTCGAGGTCGTTCAGGTTCGCGAGAGACACCCGGATCGACCACTGCGGACCGTCGAAACCGCCGCCGTTGAGTTGGGCCGGGATCCGTATTTCCTGCGCGGTGGTCCGGGCGGTCGCGGATGACCCGCAGCATGCGTTGCAGAACGACTGGGAAGCCGTCGTCAAACGATCGGCTCAAGGCTCCGCGGCAAGCTCTGGACCGTGTCCGCCTTGCTCGTTGTCCAGTTGGGCCACCTGGGCTGAGTCGGCGGCCGGTTCCGGGCGCCACACGCTGTCCGGACTGGGCAAGGGCCCGTCAACCGCTCCCGTGGCTGCGGACAGGCCGTGTGTGGCGGGGGTCGTAACGACGGACTCGATCTCGGAGGCGACCGCCACCTCTACTTGTGCCGTCTCGGGGACGTAGGCCGGTATTGCGCTGGCCTGCTCGAGCGCAGCAGCACCGAGTCCCGTGGCAGCGTACGTGCGGGCCCTGCCCCTCCACTGGAACAACTGCGCCGCGGGGCCCGGCGTGAACGGGGGGATCGCCGCCTCAAGACGGTCGCTGATGTACTCGTTGCCTTCGTGGGCCGCGGTCGTGTCGATGGTGACGTTTTCCACGGCGGAGGGCGCGAGTTCGCCGGTCAGGCTTGTGGCATAGCTACCCAACTCCCCGGCAAGGTCGTCAAGTTCGACCTTGCCGGGAGGCTTTCCGATGATGCCGCCGACGATCTCCTTGAGGTCGTCGAGCATCGCGTTCGGGTAGCCCGGGACGACACCGCCGTGCATCCACTCGGGATGGGCGTTCGCCACGAGGACATGCCCGACCTCATGCGCACCCATCCGGGCGAAGTGCTCACCCTCCCGGTCGAGCGCGCCGTGTTGGAGCAGGATGCCGTGCTGTTCCGGGCTGGCCCATCGCCGACTCACCTGGATGGCGACACCGTAGTTCGCCAGGTCCACGTCCGGACCGTCCCGGCGGACGGCCTGAACGACGTTGGTGTGCAGGACGGCGTTCTCGGGCCATCCCCTGCCGTCGTGCGGCTGAACATGGAACGGGAGCACGTTCCCCTTCGCGACCGACGCATAACGGTCCACGGCGCGGACGATCCCGTCCGCGTACCCGGCGACCGCCTCCATCGCGGCGCCGTCGCCGAAATCGACCTGCGGCGACTTGTCCTTCAGGAGCGCGCTGGTGACGCCCGCCCGTGCGACGGACGCGAGCCTGGACTCGTCGGGGATGTGCAGGATGTGACTGCCCCGATCGAAGTCGAGCGCCTTCGTCAGGCGTCTGCGCACGATGTCGGCGAGGTCGGCGGGCGAGCGTGCCGAATGGACGTCAGTACGCCTGAGCCACATACCGTGTTTTCTCCCGCGTAGCGCCCGACGGGCCGCAGCTTCTCCCGCCCAGCGCCGATCGGCCTGGACACCGACACTCGCAGCCTAACGGCCCCGGCCGGCGCGTCCGGGAGCCGACCGCTTGTCGTGTCTTGGTGGCGTCGGCAGCGTTCACCGACCCGGCGCCGGGACGGATCCGCCGGTCGGCACCGCGCGCCTCGTGACAGCCCGCGCCCGGTGAACCGCCGCCGCGGGCGGCCGTGCTCGGCGCGCTGCTGTTCCTGCGCGACCCCGCCCCCGCGCAGGACACCCCGGCTCCGGCGCTCGGGTCCGCGGGTCGACGAGGACGCGTCGTGACGGCCGCGGCGGGCGTGCCCGCATCCCGCTGTTTGCGGGTGGTCACGGCGTAGCGCAGGGGAGGATCCGGTCGAGGTGGTCGCGCAGGATGCGCAGGGCGGCGTCGGCGGTGCGCTGGCCGACCAGCACGCTGGTGCCCAGGCCGTGAGCGAGGGTGAGCAGGTGCGCGGCCTCGCCCGCCGGATCGCACGCCCCCGATAGTTCTCCGGCGCGCCGGGCGTGCGCGAGGACACCGGCCAGTTCCTTCTCCAGGCGGTCGGGTCCGTCGACGAAGGGCTGCGCGGCCAGTTCCGTGTCGGTCATCGCCAGAACCGCGTAGGAAGTCCACGCCAGGTGGAAGGCGCGGCTGGGCTCGTCGGTGGGCAGCGCCTCGGCGAGCAGCGCCTCCACGAACGCCCGCGCGCCCACCGGGCGCGACAGCGCGGCCGACCGGGCCGCCCACCGTGCGCGGCTTTGCTCTTCGAGCCGTGCAAGCGCCGCGTGCATCAGCTGCGCCTTGGTCGCGAAGTAGTACTGCACGAGGTTCAGCGACGTACCGGCCTCGGTCGCCACCGCCCGCATCGTCACCGCGTGCGGCCCCTCCCGCGCGGCGACGCGGACCAGAGAGTCGGTGATGTGCGCCCGCCGCGCGGCGCAGTTCATGGTCGTTCTGGACGTGTCGGTGATGAACGTCGCGCTGCCGTCCATCCAGGGCGCACTCGGGTTCGGCGCGTCTGGCCTGGAGTAGGTCGTCGGCGCGTACGCCCTGGTGTTCGCGGGTTTCCTGCTGGTCGGAGGGCGCCTGGCCGACCTGCACGGCCGACGGCGGATGTTCCTGTGGGGACTCGCGCTGTTCTGCGCGGCGAGCCTGGCGGGCGGCCTCGCGACCTCGCCGTGTTCTGGTCGCGATGCGGACGATCCAGGGGCTGGGTGCGGCGGTGCTGGCACGGCCACACTGACTATCCTGACCGCCGCGTTCCCCGAGGGGCCAGGCCGTATCCGGGCGCTGGCGATCTGGACCGCGGTGAGCTTCACGGGCGGCGCGGCGGGCAACCTGATCGGCGGGCTGCTCACCGACGCCCTGTCGTGGCGGTCGATCCTGCTGGTCAACGCCCATTGTGGACCTTACGCCCGTTCACACCGCCCCGGCACCCGCACCACCCGACAGGAGCACGCGGGTTCCGGGGCAGCGCCGATCGCCGGCGCGAAGGGCCCGCGCCGCTACCGGTGCGCGGATCGCACCGGACGGCGACGGACATCGCTGCCAACTCCTGATCCGCCGGCACCGCACCACCGGCGAACTCGCGTTCTACCGGTGTTTCACCCCGGCCCCGTCCCGCTGGCCGTGCTGGTGCGGGTTTCCGGGATCTGCTGGTCCATCGAGGAATGCTTCCAGGCCGCCAAGGGCTACGTTGGCCGTCACTACAGGTCCGCAACCACCGCTCCTGGCACCGCCACGTCACCTTGGCCATGCTCGCCCTCGCGTTCCTGGTCGCCGCCGCCGGGCGACGAGGCGGCGACGGCGAACAGAACCCGATCAGGCTGACGGTCAACGAGATGCCCTCCGGTCAGCGTCGTGCTCTTGACCGCGCAACGACCACCGCGATGGTTCTGGCCAGGTCCAACTGGCGCTGACGACACCAAGCCCGAGTCCGAAACGCCCACTACCAAGCACGTGATCACGAAGTACGGCTGGAGTACTAGCCCGGGCGGATTGCGGCCTCGATGTCGGCCAGTTGGGCGGCGAGGATCTCTTCGAACGCGGCGTGGCGGTCCGCCCCGAGAGGGCGGACTTCGCGTCCGAAGTGGGCCAGCGCGGGGAAGTGTTCGGG
>NZ_JBSFVE010000061.1:0-5021 GCF_053592165.1 Streptodolium elevatio | reverse complement strand
GGCTTCTTCTTCCCCATGCTCTCCATGATGGACATCCTCCCCAAGAGGCCGCAGCCCCTCAGCCAGGGTGTCCGTCAAAACGGATCAAGCCCAGCTGCCGTCAGGAACGAATCGGATATGCGCCTTGCACTTCTGCTCCAGATCCTGGGCGTTGTCAGGGGGTTGGGCCAGCGTGATCTTCCCGTAGATGGGTTCGTGGTGATACCAACGCATGCTGCACCAAGCGAAAGACCAGTCCGACCCGAGTACGGCAGCGGAAACGTGTTTGATGGCGGTCCGGCACTTCGCGGTAGCAGTCTCCCTGGCGTCCCTCGATCTGGAGGAAGCGTCGGCCTGACGTTGGTCACCCACAGGGGTGTTCCGCTTCCCGGGAGCATTCCGAGCCAGGACAAGCCGGGAGAACGCCCGCAGCCTCGTTCAGCCCACCGACACTGCGGGAGTGATCCCTTCACGGCGTAGTCGCTGAACTGTCGCTCGGTCTGCCGCCAGTCCGGCTGCGGTGATCCTGGCACTGTGAAATCGGCGCGTCGTCCCGTTGGCGGTGACACACCGTTCGTCGGGGCCAGAGTCGCAGGTGGGGCACGCGCGCCGGTGAACCGTCTGGACTTGCGTGGCATGCAGTCGGGCGGCAGCTTCGCGGCGCTTGGTCTCGGCTGCCGCCTCACGCACCGGAGTGCGGTGGTGTGGGCATGTGCTGATCGTCACCCGCCATCCGCAGGGCGTCCCGTTCTTCTTCGGCTGCCCGCACAGGTCTTGGTCGTCGACGTTGTGGAATGTGCAGTAGCCGTTCCCGACTGCGGTAATGGGGCACCGGTAGCCGCCCCTCAGGACCCAGGTTCGCCCGGCACCGCCAAGGTTCAGTTCCAGTGTCGCCTTCTGGTTGCCAGGCGTGAGCTGGGCACGGCAGGCCTGCCTCCTCGACCGGCTCCTCGCATGTCTTCCCCCCAGCCTGCTCGACGCACGCCGAACGCGAGCTGGCGGCAAAGTAGTCAGCCAGCAGCGACAGTGCCTCCGGCACATCCGCACGGCCCGGATCTGCGGCGGCCTCGCACAGCACCCGCGCGACCACGCCGGCGGCGTCGGGGGCCATCGTCACGCTGAGGGGCGCGCCGGTTTTCGCGTCGCGCATCACCCGCAGCATGCCGGACGCAGCGATCACAGCCCGGATCGCCCTCGTGGTACCCACGCCAGCATCCTGCCGTGTGGTGCGACCGCCTTTCTGCCGCTGCCGGACAACGTCACCGGCACGGAGCAGCCAGCCGACCACACCGGAGTGGAGGACGGTGCGTTCCCCGTGGGAGTGCGCACGTACGAACTCACGCTCCCGCAGGGGGTTATCGGCAGGCGGCGAGGATCAGCCCGAGGTCCTCGTCCGGCAGACAGACCTCCCCGCAGTCCGGGTCGTCCGCGACGACCCGGATCGCCGGTTCCGCCGACGCGACCAGCGCAGCCGCATCACGGCGCTGGTGCGGCGGGCGGTGCTGCCTCGAGGGCCTTGTGCGCGCGGGTGGGGGCTCGGCGTGGTCCTGCCACGCCGCGGCGGTCACCGGGTCGGCGAGCGACCAGTGGTACAGCGCCAGCAGCCGCACCGCGTGCGGGTCTTCCGCACCCCCCGCGTAGCGCCACCAGAACGCGGCGGCGTCCGCGCGGCCGGTCAGGTAGAGCAGACACGCGAACACCACCGCCCCGGCGGGACCGTAGTCGTGCGAGAACGCGGAGACCAGCGCGGCCGCGTCGCGGTGCCGCACCGCCGCGACGCAGCAGGCCTCCAACTGCTGCTCCGCGCGGCGGCGCTCGGCTAACCCTCCCCTCCTTGGGTGTCGGCTGACGGCGTGGCGCCCGTCGAGACGGCGGACCCTTTGAAGAGGGGGTGGTTGGTGTGGTGGTGGAGTACGCCGGCGAGTTCGTCGCCGGCGATGCGGCCCGCGCGGCGGCGGGTTGCGGCGGTCAGGTCGTAGGCGGCGGTGTCCTCCTCCAGCGCGCGTCGGCGCGCGGCCAGCAGGTCGTCCAGGCGGTTCATGTGGTGCTCTCCTTGCGGGAGGGGGATATGGCGCGGGCCCGGGCCGGGGTGCGCGGCGGGCCGGTGTCGTCCAGGCCGAGTGCCGCGGCGAGGTGCTTGCGCGCCAGGTGCAGGTGGGAGCGCACCGCCGAGGCGGTGATGCCCAGTCGCGCGGCGACCTCGGCGGCGTCCAGGCCGATCAGGAAGTGCAGCCGGGCGCACTCCCGCTGGCGCAGCGGCAACCGGTCCAGTGCCGCGTCCAGGTCCGCGAACGCCGCCACGTGGTCGGACGGGTCCCCTGCCGGGTCGGACGGGTCCGGCGCGCCGGCTGCGGCGAAGTCCGTCGGGACGCAGCGTCGGGTGCGGCGGCGGCCGTCGACGATCTTCCCGTGCAGGACCTGGTAGGCGAGCGCGAGAGGCTGCTCGTGGCGCATCGCGCGGTCCCATATCTGGAACAGCCGCACCAGCGCCGCCTCGACGGCGTCCTCGGCGTCCGCGCGCTGCCCGGTATGCAAGAGCGCGTACCGCAGCAGCTCCCCCGCGTACAGCTCGTGGAACGCCCGGAAGCTCGCCGGGAGCAACGCCGCCACCGGGTCCGGGTTCTGCTCCGGGGTCGGGTCCTGGTCCACCACGACGCGGTCGGACGTGCGCCTCACCGGCACCGCCCATGCACCATGTGTCCGCCGCCCGCAGCCCCCGACATGAGAAGGCCACGGTTCTCCCCGCAGGCAGACAGGCGCCTTGCCGACCGTGATCGAATTCCATCACGGTCGGCAAGGGTGGCCGTGGCGTGGCCGGCTCGTGGCCGATCTGCACCTGCGGGCAGCTGAGGGTCGTTCGGCGCCGAGCAACCTGTACGCCCTACCCCATCGCCGTGCGTTCATGGGGCGACGGGCTACCTCCGACGTGCGGAGTACCCGGGAGCGGAGTGGCGTTCGTGGAAGACGTTGCGCTCGAGGGCGCGTCGACCGGGGTGGAGCCGCTCCTCGGCCGGGTATCCGACCGACATAAGCAAGGCAATGGCCAGGTCGTCTCTGTCTTCGATGCCGATCACCTTCTTGACCTTGGCTTCGTCCCAGCCGTTCATCGGCGAGGTGGCCAGGCCCATTTCGGTGGCCGCGAGCATCACGAAGGAGGCCGCGATCATCGCGTCCTTCACGGCGTACTCCCGCAGCAGACCCCGCTTGTCGAGGTCTTCCTGGAACGCCGTCGAGGCGGCCGAGAACATGGCCACGAACTCGTCGTTCCAGGCGCCGTTGCGAAGGGCCTGGTCATAGACGTCGCTGTGATCGTCACGCCAGGACTGCGGTTCCGCAACGAAGACCAGGATCACGGGGGCTTCCTGCGGCTGGGGTTGGCCTCCGCTGGCCCACGTCAGCCCGTCGCGGCCCTCTTCGCCGGTGACCACGACTATCGATCGGTCTTGCAGGTTCCAACTGGTGGGCGCCTCGACGGCAAGTTCGAGCAGCAAGGCCAGGGCGTCTTCGGGGATGGGATCGGGCCGGTAGTGGCGCACCGTGCGGCGGGTGCGGATCGCGTCCGCGACGGAGAGTGTGTGGCTTGTCATGACAACCACTATTGGAGAGTAACTCTCTTTGAGGAAGAGGGCACTAATTAGTGCGCTACTCTCCGTCTCATGACGACTGTGGTGGAATCCTCCGGCCTTCCAGCCGACGCCTACTCCGCGAAGTGCCCCACTCGCCAGGTCCTCGACCACATCGCCGGCAAGTGGACGGTCCTGATCGTGGACGCCCTCCTCGAAGGCACCATGCGCTACACCGACTTGAGCCGACGTATCGAGGGCGTCTCGCAGAAGATGCTCACCCAAACCCTGCGCAGCCTCGAAGCCGACGGATTCCTCACCCGCACGGTGCACCCGACCATCCCGCCCAGGGTCGAGTACGACCTCACCGCGCTGGGACAGAGCCTCGCCGAGCCGATCACCGCACTCCGGCAATGGACGGAAACCCACATCAACGAGATCGAACGAGCCCGCGCCCGCATCACCACAGCAGCCCAGCAAGAAGCCCCGACTCCCTGACCCAGGGCCGGAATGCCAGATCTCGCCACTCCCCGCGATGGCCACAGCCGCTACGCCGCCCGGCGCAGCTGTGATGTCCATAGTCGAGAGGGTGAGGAAGGCGGTGCCTGGAGCGTTCCACCTTCGGCCGGGCGCGCGTAACGGCGGTATTGGAAGCGACCGCACGGCGTGAGACGGGTAGGTTGCCCGCCAAGGGCGGGGAACAGCGTGACGCTTCAACTGCATCTGTTCCAGGGCTGGTTGAGTCTCGAGCGCTGGGGGCTGTGGGGCGGCCGCCCGGGCTGCCCAGCTTCCGAACGACCACGACGACGAGCGCCCCGCGCGCGGAGCGCGGAGAAGGAACCTGAACCGGGTTCGGCGAACCACTCCCGGCGGCCAGGGCGCGTGAACGAAGCGGTGCCGGCCCAGGAAATCCCTGGTCAGCCCGACAGCGCACCACCTACTCTCCGGACCATGCGCTCTGTGTTCTTCTTCCCCACAGGCGAGCGAGCCGCGACCGTCGCCGCCCTTGATCGGCACCTGCCCGCGCAGCGCTGCCCGTGGTTCCTGGAGGACGGTCTCTACATCGATATCGACGACCAACAGACCGGCTGCCTCTTCTCCGACTGGGAACCCGAGGAGATTGCGCTTCTCGACGCGGCCGTCGGGCACCACCCCGCCTGGGCGGTGCAGATCGACATCTCCGGGCGGATCGACGGCACCGCAGAGGTCCACCGCATGGCGGCGCTCTTGCTTGCGCAGGGAGGCGTGGCATTCGACGACTAACACCGAGCATCCCTGGACGCTCCAGGAAATCGAGTCCGGAGCAACCGTCGACGGCCTGCGATTCTTCGACTTCCGCGGCCACTACGAACGCTCCCGAGGGTGCTGACTCCCTGCTCAAGAACTAGTAGTGCTTTGTTAGCTCGGTCTGGGTTTGCGGTGGGCGGTGGGGCGTCTGCAGGTGGGGCAGGTGCCGTGCCAGGTGGCGAGGAGTTGTTG
>NZ_JBSFVE010000060.1:1933-5451 GCF_053592165.1 Streptodolium elevatio | reverse complement strand
AATTCCGGCGGCGTCCTACTCTCCCACACCCCTTCGAGTGCAGTACCATCGGCGCTGAAGAGCTTAGCTTCCGGGTTCGGAATGGGACCGGGCGTTTCCTCTTCGCCAAGACCACCGGAAAACCATCGAACACACAAACAACCGACGTGTGTACCGAAAATCTTCCAGCCATGCTTTGACTGTATGAAATTCTCAACTGTGGTTCACACCGAAACCGGTTGCGGTCCGGGAACCACACAGTGGACGCGAGCATCTGAGGACAAGTCCTCGGCCTATTAGTACCGGTCAGCTCCACACATTACTGTGCTTCCACATCCGGCCTATCAACCCGGTCGTCTACCGGGGGCCTTACCAGGTCAACCCTGTGGGAGCCCTCATCTCGAAGCAGGCTTCCCGCTTAGATGCTTTCAGCGGTTATCCCTCCCGAACGTAGCCAACCAGCCGTGCCCTTGGCAGGACAACTGGCACACCAGAGGTTCGTCCATCCCGGTCCTCTCGTACTAGGGACAGCCCTTCTCAAGACTCCTACGCGCACAGCGGATAGGGACCGAACTGTCTCACGACGTTCTAAACCCAGCTCGCGTACCGCTTTAATGGGCGAACAGCCCAACCCTTGGGACCTACTCCAGCCCCAGGATGCGACGAGCCGACATCGAGGTGCCAAACCATCCCGTCGATATGGACTCTTGGGGAAGATCAGCCTGTTATCCCCGGGGTACCTTTTATCCGTTGAGCGACGGCGCTTCCACAAGCCACCGCCGGATCACTAGTCCCTGCTTTCGCACCTGCTCGACCCGTCGGTCTCACAGTCAAGCTCCCTTGTGCACTTACACTCGACACCTGATTGCCAACCAGGCTGAGGGAACCTTTGGGCGCCTCCGTTACCCTTTAGGAGGCAACCGCCCCAGTTAAACTACCCACCAGACACTGTCCCTGATCCGGATCACGGACCCAGGTTAGACATCCAGCACGACCAGAGTGGTATTTCAACGACGCCTCCACAACCACTGGCGTGACTGCTTCACCGGCTCCCACCTATCCTACACAAGCCGAACCGAACACCAATATCAAGCTATAGTAAAGGTCCCGGGGTCTTTCCGTCCTGCTGCGCGAAACGAGCATCTTTACTCGTAGTGCAATTTCACCGGGCCTGTGGTTGAGACAGTCGAGAAGTCGTTACGCCATTCGTGCAGGTCGGAACTTACCCGACAAGGAATTTCGCTACCTTAGGATGGTTATAGTTACCACCGCCGTTTACTGGCGCTTAAGTTCTCAGCTTCGCCCTTACGGACTAACCGGTCCCCTTAACGTTCCAGCACCGGGCAGGCGTCAGTCCGTATACATCGTCTTACGACTTCGCACGGACCTGTGTTTTTAGTAAACAGTCGCTTCTCGCTGGTCTCTGCGGCCACCCCCAGCTAGGGAAGTAAATTCCCGCACCAGAGCTGGCCCCCCTTCTCCCGAAGTTACGGGGGCATTTTGCCGAGTTCCTTAACCACAGTTCACCCGAACGCCTTAGTATTCTCTACCTGACCACCTGAGTCGGTTTGGGGTACGGGCCGCCACGACACTCGCTAGAGGCTTTTCTCGGCAGCATAGGATCATCCACTTCCCCTCAATCGGGTCGGCATCAGGTCTCAGACACATGTCAGGCGGATTTGCCTACCCAACGTCCTACACCCTTACCCCGGGACAACCACCGCCCGGGCTGGACTACCTTCCTGCGTCACCCCATCGCTCACCTACTACCCGCTTGGGCCGGCGGCTCCACCGTCTGATTTCGTCCGAAGACTCCACCAGGGGCTTCACGGCCTTAGCATCACGAGGTTCAGCGCTGGCGCATCGTAGCGGGTACGGGAATATCAACCCGTTGTCCATCGACTACGCCTGTCGGCCTCGCCTTAGGTCCCGACTTACCCTGGGCGGATTAGCCTGCCCCAGGAACCCTTGGTCATCCGGCGCACACGTTTCTCACGTGTGATTCGCTACTCATGCCTGCATTCTCACTCGTGCAGCGTCCACCACTGGTTTCCACCGCGGCTTCACCCGCTGCACGACGCTCCCCTACCCATCCGTGCGCCTGAACCACAAAGGCTTGGCTAATGCACGAATGACACGACTTCGGCGGTGCGCTTGAGCCCCGCTACATTATCGGCGCGGAATCACTTGACCAGTGAGCTATTACGCACTCTTTCAAGGGTGGCTGCTTCTAAGCCAACCTCCTGGTTGTCTCTGCGACTCCACATCCTTTCCCACTTAGCGCACGCTTGGGGGCCTTAGTCGGTGCTCTGGGCTGTTTCCCTCTCGACCACGGAGCTTATCCCCCGCAGTCTCACTGCCGCGCTCTCACTTACCGGCATTCGGAGTTTGGCTGATCTCAGTAACCCGGTGAGGCCCATCAACCATCCAGTGCTCTACCTCCGGCAAGAAACACACGACGCTGCACCTAAATGCATTTCGGGGAGAACCAGCTATCACGGAGTTTGATTGGCCTTTCACCCCTAACCACAGGTCATCCCCCAGGTTTTCAACCCTGGTGGGTTCGGGCCTCCACGAAGTCTTACCTCCGCTTCACCCTGCCCATGGCTAGATCACTCCGCTTCGGGTCTTGGGCGCGCGACTCAACCGCCCTATTCGGACTCGCTTTCGCTACGGCTACCCCACACGGGTTAACCTCGCCACACACCGCAAACTCGCAGGCTCATTCTTCAAAAGGCACGCAGTCACGACCACCCGAGACAAAACCCGGATGGCGACGCTCCCACGGCTTGTAGGCACACGGTTTCAGGTACTATTTCACTCCCCTCCCGGGGTACTTTTCACCTTTCCCTCACGGTACTAGTCCGCTATCGGTCACCAGGGAATATTTAGGCTTAGCGGGTGGTCCCGCCAGATTCACACGGGATTTCTCGGGCCCCGTGCTACTTGGGAACAACACAAGCAAGCCGTACAGATTTCGTCTACGGGGGTCTTACCCTCTACGCCGGACCTTTCGCATGTCCTTCGACTACCCATACGGTTTCTGACTCGCCCAGCTGCCGGCAGACAACTGAAGTGCCGTCCCACGACCCCGAATAAGCAACCCCTGCCGGGTATCACACCTACTCGGTTTAGCCTCATCCGCTTTCGCTCGCCACTACTCGCGGAATCACGGTTGTTTTCTCTTCCTGCGGGTACTGAGATGTTTCACTTCCCCGCGTTCCCTCCACACACCCTATACATTCAGGTGCGGGTGACAGCCCATGACGACTGCCGGGTTTCCCCATTCGGACACCCCCGGATCACAGCTCGGTTGACAGCTCCCCGGGGCCTATCGCGGCCTCCCACGTCCTTCATCGGTTCCTGGTGCCTAGGCATCCACCGTGCGCCCTTACTAACTTGGCCACAGATGCTCGCGTCCACTGTGCAGTTCTCAAACAACAACCGGCACCATCAGCGTTACGCCGCCGCCTACCGACCCCGAAGGACCAGCGGTTCGAACGGCCGGCTGAAACCGGCGATCCAGAGGGGGACGTACC
>NZ_JBSFVE010000059.1:0-5648 GCF_053592165.1 Streptodolium elevatio | reverse complement strand
AACGTCACCCGCTCCCGCCTGGGCCGACTCGTACGCCAAGGACTCCTCGAACAACCCGGACGCGGCCAGTACAAGAAACGGACTTAACGCCCTCTAAAAGTTACGTGGAATCTGCCGGGGTGATCATGTCTCCCCGGTACACCCACGGACTTGGGAGAGCGCTTGAACGGCACGACGGTGCTGGCGGAGAAGTGGCCGGTGCTCGGGCGGCACGAGCAGGCGGAGGCCTGGCTGACGGTCTGGACAGATCTCGGACGTGCGCCCCGCACAATCGACGCCTATAGCCGGGGACTGGCCGAGTATCTGCTGATGTGCGAGCGGGAGGACGTCGACCCGGTCAGCGCGAACCGCGCTCATATCGCCGTCTATGTAAGGGAGTTGACCTCGCGCTCGCACCGGCGGGGGGCCAATGTGGTCTCGATCGACTCCGGGGCGGGGCTGGCGAACGCCACGATCCAGCAGCGGCTGGTGCCGGTGCGGTTGTTCTACGACTTCTTGATGGAAGAGGGGCTGCGGGAGTCCAACCCGGTGGGCCGGGGCCGCTATACGCCGGGCCGCCGCTGGGGCGGGCACCAGCGTGGCCTGGTGCCACGGCTGACGAAGCTCCCGTGGATTCCCGGCGAACAGCAGTGGTTGGGGATCTTGGAGGTCGCGCGGGAGGAGTCGGTCCGCAACCGGGTGATGCTGGCCCTGGCCTACGATGCCGCGCTGCGGCGCGAAGAGCTGTGCTCGCTGCGGACGGACGACCTGGATCCGGCGCACCGTACGTTGCGGGTGCGCGGAGACGACGAAGAACCGGCTGGAACGGGTGGTGCCGTACTCGGCGTCGACCGGCGTGCTGATGTCGGCCTACCTCGCTCACCGGGCCACGGTCAGCCGGGCGAGAGGCCCACTGTTCCTCTCCGAATCACGGCGCAACTACGGCCAGCCGCTGAGCCTCTGGACGTGGTCGAAGGTGGTACGCCGGATCGCCGTTACGGCCGGCGTCCCGCAGTTCTCCACGCACACCACCCGGCACCTGTGTCTGACCGATCTGGCCCGGATGGGCTGGGAGTTGCACGCGATCGCGTCCTTCGCTGGCCACCGCCACACCGACTCCACGCTTCAGTACATCCATCTGTCAGGCCGGGACCTGGCCGACAAGCTCGCCCGCGGCATGGAGCACATACATGCCTGGCGAATACAGGCGCTCACCTCGCCGAACGGCACATCGCCGGAGGTGGCACGGTGAGTGCATCTCGGCTGCCCCTGCCTGCGGAGAACGGACCCGAACGCTGGTCCTGGCCGATCATCCCTGACCGCTACGACACCGCTGTCGAGGTCCGACCCGCCGAGGCCCAAGCCGTCAGCGAACTCGGGGTGCGGAATCTGCGCCGGCTCAAGGACCATGATCCGTCTGCTGCCGGGTGGCGGGTGATCCGCCGTCTGCTGGGCCCGCTGGAGGCGGTCAACGCCGCCCTGGACTCGCCACCCACCCCGCACCGTCGACGCGCCATGCTCGACGTGATCGCCGTGCTGCTGACACGTTGCGCGGAAACCGGCCGGACCTTTTGGGGATGGACCCCGCAGGAGTGGATCTATCTGCTCGGCCGCAACCAGGCCGAGTTCCACCAGCACAGCCCGGGCTGGGTCAATGACGAGGTCCGCCCCTACCTCGCCGCGCACGCCTACCTGCTGGGCTCGTTCAACGAATTCCACCGACTCGGCAGCTTCCAGCGGCTCACCCTGTCCTGGCGGATCTTCGGACGTGACCGGGTGAGCAGCGAGATCGCCCGCATCCGCGCGGTCCTCGCCTCGTGGGGATACCAACTGGGGCGGGACGACGACACTCTGCTGCCGATGGTCGTCTGCCAACTACTCCTCCTCAGCCGGAGCCCGCATCTGGAGGATCTCGACACCGCGCTCTTCGACCGGGTCCGTCGCGAGAAGATGCTGGCCGGCTCACAGCGCTACACCCTGCACGCCACGCAGCGGGCGGTTGCCGAACTCGGATTCTGTGATCCTCCGCCGCTGCTCATGACCGGGCGCCATTCGGCACAGGCGACCGGCGGCGCGAAGGCGTGGGAACAGTGGGTCGACCGCTGGTACGCCACCTCTACGCTCAGCCCGGGCGTCCGCGGCGCCATGCGCTCCGCCCTCCTCCGGGTGGGCCGGTGGATCGCCGCTGAACAGCCCGACGCCGCAGACCCGACAGACTGGACGCGTCAGACCTGCGCGACTTGGATCGCGGCAGTGGACCGGATGAAGGTCGGTGACTACGTTCAGCGGACGGCCGGCCTGGGGGACCGTCTCGGCAAGCCACTCGAAGCGGCGACCAAGGCCGGGCAGATCACCGCGCTGCGGACGTTCTTCAGGGACTGCCAGGAATGGGAGTGGCTGCCCCGGACCTTCGACCCACTACGCACGCTGGCCATCCCGCGCAGCATCACCGCCCTCCTCGGCCCCGACCCGCGGGTGATCGCCGATGAGGTCTGGGCGAAGCTTCTGTGGGCGGGCCTGAACCTAGAAGCCGCAGACCTCCCACATTCCCAGGCCGGGCAGTTCTACCCCTTCGAACTGGTCCGCGCGGTCACACTGACCTGGTTGTTCTCCGGCCAACGCAGCAACGAGATCGCCCGATTGAGGGTGGGCTGCATCCGCTGGCAGCACGACGGAGCCCCCATCACCGGGGACTCACAGCAGGTCCTCGCCCGCGACACCGTCTGCCTCCTCGACGTTCCGCCCCACAAGACCGGCACCGCCTTCAGCAAGCCCGTCGACCCGGTCCTCGGCCAGGCCGTCGACGCCTGGCAGGCCGTCCGCCCGAATCAGCCCAAGTTCACCGACCGCCGCACCGGCGAGCGCGTCGACCTGCTGTTCGCCATCCGGGCCCGCCGCGTCTCCACCCACTACATCAACAACACGATCATCCCGATGCTCTGCCGCAAAGCCGGCGTCCCCGCCGCCGACGTCCGCGGGAACATCACCAGCCACCGGGCCCGGTCCACCATCGCCAGCCAGCTCTACAACGCCAAGGAACCGATGACGCTGTTCGAACTGCAAGCCTGGCTCGGACACCGATCACCGCAATCCACCCAGTACTACGCGAAGATCACACCAAACACCCTGTCGAAAGCCTATTCCGAGGCTGGCTACTTCGAACGGAACGTCCGCACCATCGAGGTCTTGGTCGACCGCGACGCGGTCGCTTCCGGGGCCGCAGCCTCCGGCGAGCCCTGGCAGTACTACGACCTCGGACACGGTTACTGCACCTACACCTTCTTCGAGCAGTGCCAGCACCGCATGGCCTGTGCACGCTGTGACTTCTACACCCCAAAGGCCTCCTCGAAAGCCCAACTCCTGGAGGCCAAAGGCAACTTGCAGAAGATGGCCGTGTCCATCCCGCTGACCGACGACGAGCAGGCAGCCGTCAAGGACGGCCAAGCGGCCCTGGATCGGCTACTCGACCGCCTCGCCGATACACCCACTCCAGCCGGTCCGACACCACGCGAACTGGACGTGCCGATAACGGCCCGCCTTCTGCCCCTCGTCGACATCCAACAAGACGGGACGGACTCCGGACCACGCTGATATCGGAATGCGCATACGCCCGGAGAGTGACACAGTCACGGCCGTGACCCTGATAAACGTGCTCGTCGACTTCGCCCGAACCGGCCGGATCGGTCCGCTTCACTGCGGGATGCCTCTGGCCGAGGCCGAAGACCTCCTCGGCCCGGGGCGACCGCACCCCGCCCACATCATGAAGGGGCCCGACATAGACGGTTACCCCTACTCTTGGGGCGGACTGAAGCTGGACATCACCCAGCGGACAGTCAGCGGCATCTGGATCCACCTCTGGCCCGGCTCGACCGCGAAGCTCCCCACTCTCGTCCTGCCCGAATCAGAGTCGTTCGAGGCCACCGTGCTCCGCGAGGAACTGGTCACGGCCCTGGACACCGCAGGCTGTGAGCATCACGTCAACGACACCCTCACCTTCGGCCAACAGTCCAGCATCCTCACCCGGCCCGCTGACGTCTACGCGGTCTTCAGCCTCCCCGGTCGGGACAACCACGTACCTCACCGAGACCGTCACTACCTCGACGTCATGCACAAGCACACCGCTTGACATCGCTGATTCCACAGAATGATGCGGTTGACGTGTCCTTCGACGACGCCGGAGCTCCAGGGCAGGGTGAGTCCGGCGATGACCGCGGCGAGGTCGCGTTCGAGGCCGGCGGCGAAGCCACGGAGCTTGGGCAGGTCCTCAGGGTGGTCGGGATCGACGAGTTCGCGCTACGCAAGGGCTGTGCGAAGCACAAGCACAGGCGCCACCGGAACCAGACGGCGAGCTCGACGTCCGGGGCCGCCCGCGCCGCATCGTGCCGGTGATCCGCGACCGCCACCAGGCCGTCCGCGAACTCCGCGCCCAGGGAAGGTCGCTGCGCGGCATCAGCGGTGACCTCGACCTGGACTACTACGCAGTGCGCCGCTACGCGCGCACCGAGGACGTCGAGGAACTGCTGGTCAAGGTCACCCAGCGCCGAACCCTGCTCGACGACTTCAAGCCCTACCTCTACGAGCGGTTCACGCAAGGATGCCGCCACGCCAGCCTTCTCTTCCGGGAAGTCCAGAGCCAGGGCTTCCGCGGCAGCCGCACCACCGTGAACTACTACGTCCGCCAGCTCAAACAAGGCATGGTGACCTCACCTTCGCCGCCAGCCCTGCCAAAGCCGCGGCGGGCCTTGCGCTGGATCATGACCCACCCGCAGAGCCTGCGCCCCGAGGCAACTGTCGGATTGAAGGAACTCCGCGCGGCCTGCCACGAACTCGACACGACCGTCGGGCTGGTCCGGGACTTCGCCGCTCTCATGCACGACCACCGCGGCGAGGACCTCGGCATCTGGATCGACGAGGTCGGCCAGCACGACCTGCCCCATCTCAAGCAGTTCGCCGACGGGCTCCTCCACGATCGGGATGCAGTCGTTGCGGGCCTGACCAGCCACTGGAGCTCCGGGCAGGTCGAAGGTCAGGTCACCAGGGTCAAACTCCTCAAGCGCGCCGGCTACGGCCGAGCCAACCTCGACCTCCTCCGCACCCGCATCCTCCTCAGGAGCTGAACCGGCCACGTCACAAGATCAGCGACAGACCCCGTCCACTCGTACGCGGCTGGGGAGATAAGAACGTACGCCGACACCCGGCCGAAGAACCAGAAGGGCTTCGTCGTCCTGCCCAAACGCTGGGTGGTGGAACGCACGAACTCGTGGACGCTGCGCGCCCGCAGGAACGTCCGGGACTACGAGACCCGGCCCACCTACAGCGAAGCCCACATCAACTGGGCCGCGATCGCCGTGATGACCAAACGCCTCACCCGCAAGGACGCCACCGTCATCCGCACCGCCGAGCCCTGGCACAAACGCGAGCGACAAGCCGCCTGAACAGCCTGCTAAGCAGCCGTTCAAGGAGGCGAGAACCCGCCCGGCTTCGAAGACGTTGCCGCCACGCGGACCAAGTACGGCATCACGAACTCGGCACAGGCCCCCACAGAGGCTCATTCAAAGCTAACTTCCGGCCGCCTCAGAGGGCGTTAAGTCCGTTTCTTGTACTGGCCGCGTCCGGGTTGTTCGAGGAGTCCTTGGCGTACGAGTCGGCCCAGGCGGGAGCGGGTGACG
>NZ_JBSFVE010000058.1:0-6148 GCF_053592165.1 Streptodolium elevatio | reverse complement strand
CCTGGTGCAGATCAACCCGATCTGGTCGTACGGTCCGTACAACCCAGGGCAGATCACCGCCGGTTCCCAACCCGACTGGTACATCGGCTTCCTCGCCGGTGATATCGGCTCGCCCGCAACGATCAGGGGTGGTTCCTTTGACTGGATCTTTGACAGCGTGCGGTGGTCCACAGAACTGTGTGGACCACCGCACGGGAGGTTCTCGGTGCTAGGGCATCCATCCCGGTACGAGGGGGAACGTCCATGTGCGTACTGCGCCAGCCACGACACCGTACCCGGCCCCTGCGCTGAGCCCGAAGTTGCCTCCTTCGGTTGCCGGGGCGCCTGAGACGCAGCCGCCTGCTCCTGCGTAGCCGCAGACGAACATTCCGTAGGAATTTTGGTCTGCTGGCCTTTCGGAGTTGAAGCCGATGGAGGCGCCTGCGCCTATGGAGCCCTGGTTGGCCCCTTACCGCCGCCCTTTTGCCAGGGGAGGTTCCACCCTCCGCCGATGATGAGGTGCCGACCCTGAACCGTGACGACCGCGCAGGCGATGACGAGGCAGGCTTGGGCGCCGATGGTGACGTGTTGTTCGACCCATTGCTTCACCGCGACATCGGCTTTCGTTGCTGCGACGGCGGTTTTGACCTGGAGCTTAACCTGGTTCGTCACGGTCTTCGCTCCTGCGCTGGCGGCCTTCTTCCCGGCGTCCCAGGTCTTTTGGAGAGGGTTCTTCCCCCCGCTCTTGTTGCCTGCGGTGGACGATGCGGGCGGCGTTGTGTACGTGCCGCCGGTGGGCTTGTTGCCTTGGACGACGCCGGGGAACCCACCGATGGCCCTACCGGGAACGCCGCTGGTGTCGATGGTGGTCTTGACGCCGGGCCCGTAGGTGCACTTGACGCCGATCTCTGTGCAGTCGAGGTCGCGCAGGCCGCTGGGGTCGGTGTAGGTGGCGGGGTTGTTGTGACCGTAGGCGTAGCCGTTCGCGCTGACGGCGGCGAGCCGGACGTGGGGCCGGATGGGACAGCTGGTGTCCGCGCGGCGACGAGGGCCTCGAAGACCATGTCGAACGCGCCACACCGATGGCCAGCAGCGCCCCGCCACGTACCACGGCACCGGCGAGGACGCGTCGGCGAGTTCGCGGAGTACGGCTGGCCCGGCGTCGACACCCACGGCGGCCAGCGCGGCGGCGGCCTGGTGGCGCTGGTCTGCCACGGTCAGGCCGCGTATGCCTTCATCCACGGGGCAGCCACCATCGGTGTCCTCGTTTCGATGTGCCCAATGTCTCCGAGCTCATGATGTCAGCGGAGCCGCCCCGTACACGTCTCGCAGGAACTCCCGAACGAGCGCGTTGAATTCGTCCGGGCGTTCCATGTTCGGGTAGTGCGCAACGCCGTCGATCGTCGCGGATCTGCCGTGCGGCGCGTTGTCCACGAGTCGTTCGGCCATGCCGATCAGATCCGGGCTGTCCAACGCGCCGTGGATGGCCAGGATCGGCACGGTGATCCTGCTCGCGCGCGACCACGTGTCGGTGACCGGAACGGTGACGTTCTCCTCGTCCATGGTGTGCTTCGAGACCGTACGCACCGTCATCTCGCGGATTCTGCACATCAGTTCGGCGTCCATGTCGGCGAACTCGCGGGTCGGGCCAAGGGCGCTCCGCAGGGCGGCGCTCAGCCAGCCCTCAACATCGCCGGTCGCCATCGCCGTCGCCTGGTCGGTGAAGATCTGCAGCGTCCAGGGGTCGGAGTATTCCGGCTCCGACGTACCCGCACCGCTGATCACCACGCCGGCTGCGAGCTCCGGGTGTTCGAGCGCGGTGTCGACCGCGATGCCGGCCCCCATCGAGATGCCGACGAGCACCGCCGGGCCGATGTCGAGATGGCGGAGGAGTGCGGCCAGATCGTCGGTCTGGCGGAAGGGCTTGGACGCGTTCGCCGAGTCGCCGTGGCCGCGCGCGTCCGGGGCGATGACGCGGTGGTCCGCAGCAAGCGCGGGCACTTGGGCGTCCCACATCTCATGCGTCAGATACCCGGCGTGCAGCAGGACCACCGGGTGGCCCGCGCCTTCGTCGCGGTAGGCGAGTTCGCCGTCGTCGCTGGTGAACCACTTCAGTTCCGAGGAGAGCATCATGACAACCAAGGTGCCATCTCTCGACGTATATGACAACCTAGCTGTCATTTAGGGGACCGAGGTGTCATCCTGGTCTCGTGACCAAGCAGAAGTCCGACAAGATCGACGCCCCGCTGCCGCCCGACGAGCTCGCTGCCCGGCTCGCCGAGGTGTTCGCGCTCATAGGCCCGCTCTACCGGCGCGCGTACCGCAAGGTGGAGACCTCCGAGACCATCGAGGGGCTGTCCGTCGGAGTTCGCACCGTGCTTGAGGTGCTGCGGGCGTACGACGCACCCCTGACCGTCCCGCAGATCGGCCGCTCCCTCGCGGTCAGCCGGCAGTTCGTCCAGCGGACGGTCAACGACGCCGCCGCCCTCGGGTACGTCGAATCCGTCCCGAATCCGGCTCACCAGCGTTCGTCGCTGATCCGCCTGACCGACTCCGGACGCGCGGCGGTTGGCGCGGTCCTGGCACGCGAGCACGACGTACTGCGGCAGGTCGGAGGCGAACTGACCGCGGCCGACCTGGACTCGTGCGTGCACGTGCTCACCAACCTCCTTGCCTTGGTGGACCACGTCGACGTGAACTGACGCCACGCCAGGTCGAGGGATATCCCGTTGCCCGGCACGCTGCGACTCTCCTAGCCTGGACGGGAAGCGACGGCGTGTAGCTCAGTCAGCAGAGCATCGGGCTCCGGACCCGAAGGGCGCGGGGGCAGAACCCGCCACGTCGGCCAGGTCGCCCCCACGGGGGCATCGCACCACCGACGGCGTGTAGCTCAGCAAGCAGAGCACCGGGCTTGACACCCGGAGGGCGCGGGGGCGGAACCCGCCACGTCGGCTATGGACACCAACCACGTTGAGATCGGTACCGGCTACCCGGGCGGGCAGCTGGCCAAGGCCTTCCGCACCGCCCTCGGCCACGAGGATGCCGCGACGCGACAGCGCGCCGAGGAGCGCCTGCGCACGTGGCAGACGGTGCTGGACGGCATGTCCGCGGGAACGCTGACCGTCGGATCGCGCACCCCCGTCGCCGGGCTCCCGGCGTGGGTGACCCCGCAGGTGGTCCGCGGCGGGTTCGCCACCGGCGACGCCGAGGCCGGCGGCCCGCTGTTGCCGCACGAGACGGCCACCGGCGCCCGCATCGGCCTGCGCAACCCGAGCCGCCTGGCACTGTTCCACTACCACCTCACGGACGTGGGCCTGGCCGAGCTCGAAGCGCTGCTCGACGGCGGGCGGTACGACGTCACGGTCCCCGAAGAAGCCGCCCTGCCCACCGTCGCCTGGTTGCTGCGCGCGGGTGACCGGCTCGGCGCTCTGACGCTGCTCGACACGATCCGGCCGTTCGCCGACCGGCTCCGGTTCACGCCGCAGCCGACCGACGCGCCCATGCCGGACGGCGTGATGGTGCACCGCGAGACCGTGGCCGACGTACGCACCGCGCTGGGCGTCCGCCGCCCGAACGCGCGCGTCATGGCGATGAACGAGGCACTGACCGTCTGGAACCCGTTCGCCGACCAACTCCTCGAACACTGGCTGGAGACCGTCTCCCCCGAGGGCACCGTCGGCGCCGTCACTCCCGACGGCTGGCCGGACCGCGGCCGCGAACTCCTCGCCCGCTACCGGCGTCTGGCCTCGGAGCACAGGCTGTGCGGCAAGCACCGCAACCCCAAACAGAACATCGCGATTCTCCGCGCCGCGCTGGAACTCGCCGTCGCCGGACGACCGTTGCCGCCACGGCGACGCGGGCTGCTGCAGCACGCCGTCGATGCGATGGTCATCCGCCGCGGCACTCCGGGTTCGCCCGAGCACACACGGCTGCGGGAACGGCAGGCAGCGGACGCGGCGTTGGTGAGCTCGTACGAGCTCGCCAAGCTGCTGCTCACACGGCTCGCCGAGGTCGCCCCCAACGCCGGTCTGCCAGACACCGGCTGGGTGGTGGCCCCCGTCTCAGAGGCGGAGGCCGAGGCCATGCGTCCCGGTGTGCGCGTCGGCACCGAGATCCCGGACGCGCTGCGCCGAGTGGTTGAGAGGGTGCTGAGCGCGCCGGTGGCCACGTTGGTGGAGCGCGGCGTGGTGCCGTCCGCGGAGGTGTTGGCGGGGCTGGCACCGCAGTTGGTGGCGGCGACGTCGGCGCTCGCGTACCACGACGACGCGCTGCGTACGCTCGTCGCCGCCTCGTACCGGGCCTTCGCGAACCGGCGTTCACTTCTGCTCCTGAACCTGGAAAGCCAGGTCGGGATCCACGAGTTGCCGTGGGTCGAGGCGGTCGCGCGCTACCGTCGTCCGGCCCGGGACACCGCGGGTCTCGCGCAGGCGGCGCTGACCGAGATGGCCGGGCTGACGCTGCGCGCTTTCCCGGCGACGATCCTGCCGAACCCGATGATTCAGGAACTCGGCGCCCTTGCCAGGCAGGCGCAGCTCGACGTGCCGCTCACCGAGGAACTGGCCGCCGACATCTTCATGGGCTCGTTCTCCGACAAGTTCCGCCGGGCCGCCGTGCTCGCCGCCGACCTCCTCGAAGGGTCCCTTTACGCACGCTACTTCGCCATCGACTACGCGGCCGTACGCGCCCTGCCCGCACCGCAGACCCCCGCAACGGGCCCGAAGGCCCGCCGCACACCCAAGCCGCCGACGGCCCCGACGTTCGCCGCACTGTGCCGCGACCGCGCGGGCAACACGCGGGGCGGCTCCTGGGTGGCCGCGAACGGCATGGTGATCGAGCAGGCGCAGATCCTGACCACGCACAACCTGGCCGCCCTCGTACACCCGATCGGCGTCTCCCCCGCCGAAGGCTGGGACGGCCTCGCGCGCGCCGCCTTCAGCGGCACCAGCCGCCTCGTCGGCCAGGTGCACAACAACCCGCGCCCGCTCGGTACGATCAAGGACGCCGCCTACGCATGGCGCCAGACGGTCTTCTTCATGTCCCTGTGCGGCCTCGCCGACCAGATCTCCGTCGTGGCGGCCCTCCAGGACGACCTGAAGCGCCAGCCCGACCACATCGTCCGCCGCCTCGACCCGGTGGTCGCCGGCCTCCGCCACATCCTCGTCGGCGGCACCTTCGACGACAACTCGGCCCTCACCGCCCGCCGCTTTACCGCATGGGCCACGGACGGCCACTGGATGCGCAGGATCTGACCGGTGAAGGACTGGAAGAACCCGATGGACACCGTCGACTCCTTCCGTACGAACTCGAGGATCGCCCGCTGGTCGTCGGCGTTGGAGCTGTCCGCCATCCGGCGTCGACCCAGGCAAGCAGGAACTGGTCGACCAACCCCTGCTCGACGTCTTCGTGCTCCTGTGGAGCCCGGAATTCGGGGCTTCGCGCGAGGGCGGTGACGGTACGGTGCGCGGCACCGGACGGCCTTCGACGGCCGGGGCGGGAGGACCGTCAGGCGGCGCCGCGGGTTGCGGCGTCTTCGGGGACCAGGCGAACCGGGGTGGGGTCGTGGTGGTCCGGGGTGCGTGGAAGGCCCGGCCGCAGGACGGGCGCGAGGGCGTTCCAGACCCGGGTTGCGGCGGCCATGTCGTAGTCGGCGAAGGTGTCGGTGGCCTGGAGCCAGACGCCGCCGCTGCGCAGCGGCGTGACGTCGACGAAGGCGCCGGTTGCTTCGAGGGCATGGGGGCCGCCGAGCTTGTCGGCCAGTTCCTGCGGGCAGACAGTGAGCCAGTGGTAGCCGCGCAGGTAGAGGCGGCTGTCCGGCAGCAGTTGGTGTGACAGCAGGGGCACGTCGCGGGCCAGCTCGAATTCGGTGCGTACCAGGCCTCCGTCGCCGTAGGAGACCTGGCCGAACGACGGGTTGATGGCGTGCGCGAAGTCCCTTGCCGCATCGAGGAGTTTTTCCTGGTAGGTACGCTCAGCCAGCTGGGATTGCGGGAAGAGGAGATAGAACCGGGCCCACTGAGGCCTTTTCAGGTGTAGATCGTGAGGGTGAGGATGGCGGCGGTGATGCGGCTCATGCCGCTGGGGCTGCAGCGTGCGCCGCGTAGGACGCGCCAGTGCTTTGCGGTGGCGACGCCGCGTTCGACGGGCCCGCGGATGCGGGCGTGGACCCGGT
>NZ_JBSFVE010000057.1:0-6633 GCF_053592165.1 Streptodolium elevatio | reverse complement strand
GGTGTGCGGGCCCGACAACGAAGGTGGGCGGTGAGCGGGGCCGCCTCTCGGCGGAAGGCTCACCGGGGCTCCAGCCAGACGGTATTCCTCGGCGGCAATAGGTGAGGCCCGGGGGCACCGAACTCACCGACCACACGCCACAACCACCATGGTGCGACTCGGCCGGCCCTCCGCGTCGCGGCCGGCGGCCTGCCGGCAGCGTGCCCGCAGCCGTCGTGCAGCTCGCGGACCAGCCCGCGGTCACGCCACCGGGCGAAGAACGCGTAGACCCGGTCCCAGGGCGGGAAGTCCGCGGGCATCGCCCGCCACTTGATCCCGTTGTCGACCAGATACCGCACCGCGTCGACCATCTGCCGGTGGCAGTACGCCTCCGGCTGCCCGCCGCGGCCTTCCAGCCACGCCGGCACCGACAGCGACGCCCGCAGCACCGCCCACTCCGCGTCCGTCATGTCCGACGGGTAACCGCGCTGCCGATCCGGCTGCCCATTCGCGTTGCCGTACAGGTGCGCTAGGCAGTCACACCTGCGGGGGAACGAACTGGACTCGGCCGCCGCGACCGCGTACAACCGTGGCAACAGGGCCTCCTGGACCTCTCGACTGGCTTCGACACCACCGAGATTCCAAGAGGCCCTGCTCTTATGCGCGCACGGCTCCGACTTCACCCCATTGGGAAACCAAGTCCTATAACCCGACGCCAAGTTCGCTAAGACAACGGCTTCTCAGACATCCCCACATGATGATCTCTCCTGCAGGGACCAGCCAAGCGCTTGCTCAGCTGATCAGCGCAAAAGGGCCTGGTGTGAGGTCGGCCTGCCTTGCCGTCCTGGGCGGTGGCCCGCGCTTGGGTGACGGCGAGTCGGTAGGAGTCGGTGCCGGTCTGGATCAGGTTGCCGCCGCGTCGCCCGGGCAGCCCGCGCAACCGACGCGACACCGGGAGCCGGCCGCCTCGTTCGGCTCGGCTCGCGTCTGCGCCGTCTCGGCGTCGTGGGCATCGTGGGCATCGTCGGACGGCACTCCCATCTCGCTGTGACGCAGGCCACATGTCCTTCCTGTCAGGAATCGGGGCGCTGTCCCGCTCAAGTCGCGAAGAGCAAGCGACCTGATGGGAGCGAGTCATGAAGCACCGCATCATCGTCCTGGGCGCCGGATATGCAGGGGCCTACGTCGCCGGGAACCTGGTCCGTCGGCTGTCCCGGGCGGAGGTCGAGGTCACCGTGGTCAACGCCGCGCCGGAGTTCGTCCAGCGGCTGCGCGGGCACCAGTTGGCGGCCGGCCAACAGGTCGAGGCCCCGAAGCTCGCCGACGTCTTTGCGGGCACCGGCATTCGGCTGCGCGTGGCCCGTGTCACCGCCGTCGATCCCGAGCGGCAGATCGTTGCGGTGGCCGACGCGGACGGCGGCGGCGAACTCGGCTTCGACACGCTTGTGTACGCGCTCGGCAGCCACGTCGCCCACCGCGGCATCCCTGGTGTGGTGGAGCACGCCTTCGATGTCGCCGGCCGGCCGGCCGCGCTGCGCCTGCGCGAGCGTCTGGACAGCCTGGACGGGCAAGGCGGCGGGAGTGTGGTGGTCGTCGGCGACGGGTTGACCGGCATCGAGACGGCCACCGAGTTGGCCGAGTCTCGGCCCGGTCTGTCGGTGACGCTGATCGCGCGCGGCGGGTTGGGCGCCCGGCTCTCCGAAGGAGCGCGCGGCCACCTGCGCCGGGCGTGCGACCGGCTGGGCATCACCGTCTGGGAGCACGCCAGCGTCGAGGCTGTCGAGGCGGCGCGGGTGCTGTGTGCCGACGGCATGGTTTTGGCGTCCGACGCGACGGTGTGGACGGCCGGGTTCGCGGTGAACCCGATCGCCGCCGAGGGCGGGCTGGAGGTCACCGAGGACGGCCGGATCGTCGTCGACCGCACGATGCGGTCGGTCTCGCACCCGAACGTCTACGCGGTCGGCGACAGCGTCTACGCCATGGGAGACAACGGCCGACCGATGCCGATGTCCTGCGCGACGGCCGGCTACACCGGCATGCAGGCCGTCAAAGCGATCACGGGGCGCCTGACCGGCCGCAAGATCGCGAACGTCAAGCTGGCGTACACGTTCAACCACGTCAGCCTCGGGCGGCGGGACGGGCTCCTGCAGCCGGTCGACGACCAAGCACGGGCGAAGCCGAAGTACATGGGCGGCCGGAAGGCCGCGCGCATCAAGTCGGGCATCCTCAAGGGGTCGCTGTGGACCACCTCCCATCCGACCTTCGGCCTGCCCACACGCAAGCACCGGTTGGCCGCCGCACCGGACGCCGCCGAAATCGCGGTCGCGTCCCCTAAGAACGCGGTCGTATAGCCGCCTCATAGGGTGATCCGTGTGGACAGCACCGCCGTCGACCGCTTCGACACCAGCCGGTTCGAGGCCTGCCGCAACCGGCTGGCCTCGCTCGCCTACCGCATGCTGGGCTCCGCCGCCGACGCCGAAGACGCCGTCCAGGACGCGTTCCTGCGCTGGCAGGCCGCCGACCGGCAGCAGATCAAGGTGCCGGAAGCGTGGCTGACCAAGGTCGTCACCAACCTGTGCCTGGACCGGCTCGGTTCGGCACAGGCCCGCCGCGAACGCGCCGCCGGCGCCTGGCTGCCCGAACCGCTCCTGGACGGCGACCCGATGCTCGGCCCGGCCGAGACCTTCGAGCAACGCGAATCGGTGTCCCTGGCCGTGCTGACCCTGATGGAGCGCCTGACGCCGGTCGAGCGGGCCGTCTACGTCCTGCGCGAAGCGTTCTCCTACAGCCACGCCGAGACCGCCGGCATCCTCGACATCACCGAATCCGCAAGCCAGCAGCACCTCCACCGGGCCCGGCACCGCATCACCGCCGAACGCCGCCGCGGCGGCAGCGAAGCCGACCGGGCATCCGCCCGCAGGATCGTCGAGGAATTCCTCGCCGCCGCCGCCTCCGGCCGCACCGAACGCCTCGTCGCGCTGCTCACCGACGACGCCATCGCCATCTCCGACTCCAACCTCGCCGGCCTGGCCAAGACGCTGCTGCGCTACGACACCCCGCAGCGCATCGCCGCGATCGCCCGGGCCGGCTTCACATCCACCCCCGCGAAACGCCGACTCGCCGGCGGCCCGCCCACCGCCCACTACGCAGTCGTCAACGGCGCCCCCGCCATCCTCTTCGCCGTGGGCGACCGGGTCGTCGGCTCCGTCACGTTCGACATCACCGACGGCAGGATCGCCACCGTGCGCGGCATCGCCGCCCCCGCCCGCCTCGCCCGCCTCACCGAAGCCTGGCGCCGACAGGGACCGGACACGCCGCTCGTCACCGCGTGGTGATCCGACGCCGGCTGCGACCAAGCACAGCACCTGCGTTGTGATGAACTCGCCCCCGGGCTTGGGACGTCGCCGGCCGCGCGGACAACTCGTCCGCGTCGGCGACGCCCTGATCGCGTTCCACCACGTCAACCCGGTCGGCCCAACAGCTACGTCGCCGGATCAACCCGAACGAGTCTGCACGCCACCCCGTACGCGGACATCCGGGTACTGCTCGTGCCTCCCGCTCCCACGAATCCCCCCACAAGGCGTTCTTCTCGGGCTTTGGTCTTTTCCGGATGGTGTCGGACTCCAGCGATGACCGCATTGCAGGTTTCCGGAAGCATTTCGGGCCGGGAAGTGCCGCGTTCGGTGCCGCTGACAGCGCGCGCATGGCCGACGGCGGGCAGCGATGCGGGCGGTATCGCACGCGCGGACGTGGTCGAAGCTCAGACGGAGCAGGGCAGCACGGTGTTTCTGGATCGCGGCCGAGGGCAGCCCGTTGATCCTGCGTCGGGAATCCACGCGCGCCCACCTGACCGGCCGCACCGAGTACGGCGAGTTCGGGCGACCGGTCGTCCCGCCGACCTGACGCCCCGGTCACCCGCCAAGCATCCGGGCGACCGATCGGGGTGAATTGCCGCCATGGCCGGTCGGGGTGCGTCCAGCGACCCGGCACCGTGAGGGTCAGGGCGGCCCGGGCGGGTAGGCACCGGGTATCGGGTTCTGGTTGACCGTGGCCCGGATGGTGGGACCGCCGTGGATGCTCCGAAGGACGACCCTCGCCTCGTCGAGATCGCACGCGGCCTCACGGACGACGACCCCCACTTCGTCGAACGCCTGGAGCGGCTCGGCGAAGGCTTCGACGCAGACCCGCACAGCGCCAAGCGCCTGCGCGCGCTCACTGCCTGGGTCATCGTCGTGAGTTTCGCGGTCCTGCTGTCCCTGGGGATTCTGATCAGAATCACCGGCAGCACGGATGCCCCGCCGGCGCCCCCGACCGGCCCGGTTCCGGGAACGACGGCGCCTGCGGGTCAGGGGGCGGGCTCTGTTCCTGGGAAGTGAAGACGCGGTGGTCGTCGCGATGCTGCGGGCGGACCTGGAGACGCTACGCAGGAGGCGGCACATCGTGAAGCGGACCTCCGATCGGCTGGTCGGGGAGCCAGGGCTCGCGCACTCGAGCACGGCAGGGCGATTCGGTGACTACTGCCCTGCGGAGTCGCCGTGCTGGTGGATGTCGGGGATGCCGTCACGGTCCAGGTCGGCGTTCTCGGCTTTGTACAGGCGCCGGTAGAGCACGTCGCGGCGTTTGAGGAGCGGCGCGGCCAGAGCGGCGGCGAGGAGGGAGCCGACCAGGACGGCGGCCTTGACGTGTTCGGTGGTGGCCGGGTCGGTGAAGGCGAGTTCGCCGATGAGCAGCGCGACGGTGAACCCGATACCGGCCAGGACGGCGAGGGCGAGGACGTCGGCCCAGGCCAGGTCGGGGTTGAGGCGGGCGCGGGTGAACCGAGCCGCCAGGTACGTTCCGGCGAAGATGCCGAGGGTCTTCCCGGCGACCAGGCCCAGGACGACGCCGAGGGGTTCGGGGCGGGTGAACACCTCCCCGAGTGCCGGCCCGGACAGGGTGACTCCGGCAGCGAACAGCGCGAACAACGGTGCCGCGACGGCGGCGGAGGCCGGGCGCAGCAGGTGCGCGGTGCGGTCCCCGGGCGAGGCGTCTTCGCGGGGGTGGGGTCCGGCGCCGTCGTCGGGGCGGGTGCGCAGGATCAGTCCCATGGCGACGCCGGCGACGGTGGCGTGGACACCGCCGTTGTACATCAGCGCCCAGATCGCGATCCCGAGCGGGGCGTACCACCACCAGCCGCGCACCCGCAGTCGCTGCAGGACGTAGAACACCACGAGTCCGGCGGCGGCACCCGCCAGGGCGAGGGGGTTGAGGTCGTCGGTGAAGAACAGCGCGATGATCAGGATCGCGCCCAGGTCGTCGACGACGGCGAGGGTGAGCAGGAACGCCCGCAGCGCGGACGGCAGGTGCGTGGACAGCACCGCCAAGACCGCGAGGGCGAAGGCGATGTCGGTGGCCATCGGCACCGCCCACCCCTCGCTGCTGCCCCCACCCACACCCACGGTCGCGAGGTAGACGGCTGCGGGAACCACCATCCCGCAGACCGCCGCGACCGCCGGGAGGGCCGCGGTCGCAGGGGTGCGCAGTTCACCGACAACCAGTTCGCGTTTCAGCTCGATCCCGGCGACCAGGAAGAAAATCGTGAGCAGCCCGTCGGCGGTCCAGTGCCCCACGGACAGGTCCAAGCCGAGCGCGGAGATCCCGAAGTGGAAGTCGCGGACGTCGGTGTAGCTGGCGCTCCACGGGGAGTTCGCCCACACCAGCGCCACCACCGCGGCGACCAGCAGCACCACCCCGCCGACCGTCTCGGTCCGCAGCGCCGAGGCGACCACGGCGCGCTCCGGCCAGGGCGGCAGGCCCAGGAAGGTGCGGGGTTCCTTCTCGGATGCCATGACGATGCGTGCCTTCCGGGGCCGGTCAAGGGCGCACTCGCCCACGGACGCCGACCAGACTTCCCGGCACACCCCGCGCCTGTTGACGCGTTGATCACCACCCTAACCAGTGGGCATCCACCACACACCTACGATCCGCAGGCAGCGCCAGGCTCCGCTCACGGCGGAACCGCGTGCAGCTACGCGCGCCACACGGCCATCGCGACGCGGCACTGCCCGCAACTCTGCCGAGATCCGGCAATGCGCATGCCGGCGCTGGCCGGTCACGATGCGGATCGGTGCCGCAGGAGCGCCGGGCCTGCCCCGGCGGCGGCGTGGTCAGGATCAGTGTGTGGAGGTGCGCGATGACCGACAAGTTCCCCGGGTTCACGCTGGTGCGGCGCGGTTACGCCCGCGGCGAGGTGGACCGGTTCCTGCTCGGCGAGGACGGCGGGCCCTACGGGGAGCCGCCCGAGTTCACCGTCGTCGCGCGCGGCTACGACCCCGGCGAGGTCGACGCGTTCCTCGCCGCCATGCACGTACGCGACGGCGAGGAGGCCGACGCCGGCGAGACGGCCGCTGCTCCGGGCTCCAAGGGGGAAGCGCCGCCGCGGCGCCGGTGGGGGTTGCTGCGGAACCGCCGCAGCTGAGCGGGGGATGCGTGCACCGCGTCGGGCAGAGGCCGGACGCGGCGAGAGGGGGGTGACCGGGGTGGCCGAGGTCGTCTACGACGGCTCGTTCGTCCCGCTGCGGGGCATCCACATGTCCGAGGCGTATGCGTCGACGCTGGACATCAGCTTCGACATCCGCGGTGGTCTGGCGATAAGGCAGATCCACCACTGGGCGG
>NZ_JBSFVE010000056.1:0-10205 GCF_053592165.1 Streptodolium elevatio | reverse complement strand
AGCGCGTCGTGTCTCCGGAGGAGACCGCGCGCTGTCACTATCGTGACAGAAGACTGTAACGGCGCTCCGCGCCTTTGGCTGGCTGGAGGGGAGGGTCTGTATCCTTGCGGTACATTTCTGGTTGGGGTGTCTGGTCTCTTGCGGGGTGGGGCCGGCCTCCGGCGGTGTTCGCGTCATCCTGGCGTCCTTCAGGGGGTTCAGTGGGCTCTAGCTGGCCTTTTGGGCGTCCTGCTGGGGGTGCCGGCCTGGCGGTCTACGGGTGTCCGGGCCTTGATTGTGGCCTCGTGGCGTCTGGGTGACTGCCGTGTTGTGTACCCCGAGTGTGTCACGTTGTGGAGTGTATTGCAAGTGTACCGCGGGAGCTAACGGAAAAGAGTGTGTCACGTTCTGTTGTTGTGTATTGGTCTGAACCACTCGCGATGATATCAGGTGGATTGGGCTTTAGGAAGGGGTGGGGTTTCGGCTTTGGCTGCGGTCGCGAGCCGAATGGGAATGCGCAGCGAAAAGGGGCGGCTCGCGCGGTGCGCAATGCGATGTTTCCTCGGTGGCCGGTGTATTCCGGCTGCGCGTCCGATTGTCCGGCGCGTCGAATGCGGGGGCGCGGGTGCGGTGCGGCGGCGCTGTGGGCCTGACTGCGGCCTCTACAGCATGGTGCGGTGGCGTCGGGCGCAGGTCACCAGGATGGCGGCGGCGAGACGGGGGTCGGTGGTGCCGAAATCCAGGGTGGACAGCAGCACCTCGTCGCGTTCGAAGGACTGTGCGCCGTCGGCGGGGTCGCGGCGGTAGTGGACCGTCGCGGTGGTCTTGGTGAGCGGGGCGTGGCCGCCGACCACGAGGCCGGCGAACGCGTCGTAGGCGCCGCGGGGGTCGTCCTCCCAGCACAGGGCGGGCATGTCGTTGGCGGGGGTGTAGAAGACCAACCCGGGGACCGCGGCGGCCTCCTCGGCGAGGGCGGCGGCGAACTCCTTGTGCCACCGCCGCTGTTCGTGGCGCTCGCTGTCACTGACGGGCCATGGTGGGTCTCCGTTCCTGGGCGTTGGCAGCGGAGTGTAGGGGGCGCCCGACAAGGCCGGGCCCGCCGGGGCCAGGGAGGCGGCCGGGGGTCAGGCGCCGAGGCCGAGGTGGGAGACGTAGGTGTAGGCGCCCCAGTCGGAGTCGAGCTCCTGGATGGCGTCGACCCAGATGCCCGCCAGGGCGGCTGCGTTGCCGGCGGCCAGGGCGTCGACGGCGTCGTCCCAGATGTAGCGGCCCTGGATCCGGCGCACCCGCAGCTCACGGCGGCGGGTCTCCAGCACCACGTCCTGGTTGATCGGGTGGATCTCGATCGCGGTACCGCGGCCACCGCGGTTCAAATGCTGCTTCAACGGCCCGGGGTTGGCCAACACGTTGCGGGCACGCAGGTTCCAGTACGCGGTGTCGACCGCCTCGGCGTTGGCCGGCAGCGGCCGGCGGGTGCCCTTCATCCAGGCGCGGAGGGTGGCCGCGGTGGCGGTGACCCCGGCCTCGGCGAGGGCTGCCGGGCCGCCCTGGTGGGTGGTGAGGTACCGCATGCGGGCCATCAGGCCGCGGCGGGTCGTGACCGGGGACTTGATGCCGCCCTCGGTGATCAACCGCTCCAACGCGTCCTCCAAGGCCCGGCCCAGCGCTTCCCCACCGTGGACGTTGCCCGCGTCCCGGTCCGCCCCGTACGCGCCGAACCGGCGCCATCCATCCGTCGACATTTAACGTCCCTTTGCCTTTCTAGGCGGCGCTGCGGGGCAGGGTGTATTGGTCTTTCGGTTTCATTTCCTGGGTCAGGCGGCCTTCCTTGAATACCTGGCGCCAGTCGCCGCCGGTGACGTGGAGTTCGTCCGTGCCGCGCAACGAGACCACGGTCAGACCGCTTTTATGGGCGCGGTGTGCTTTGTACCAGAGGTTCGCGAACGCCTGCGACCGGAAGCAGTGCATGTACTCGGACCGGCGCATTTCGCGGTTCGCGCTGGATTCACCGATCGTCGAGACGAGTTTCGCGTACATCGCCTTGATATACGCCTCGGTCACCGTGTCCCCGCTGCGGATGGCGTCCTCGCGGGCCTGGGTCAGGACCCGCCGGAACTTCTCGAACAGGATCTCCGTCCCGCCCGACGTCCAGGACTCCGCGATCACCGGGGCCTCGCACAGGCCCTCCTTCGCGCACCGGATCAGCAGCCGGACGGTGGGGTCGGTCAGGATGATCGAGCCGGTCTCGCGGCGGTTCCCGATCGGGTCGGGCAGGTGCGGATGCTCCCACACCGGGCGGGAGTTCAGCAGGTAGACGCCTGAGCGCTTCGGGTCGAAACCGCCGTTCGGGTCGTGGACCAGCTTCCCGATCGGCAGGTGCGTCTTCAGCGCGGACAGGTACGCGGCGTTGGTGTCCAGGACGGCGACCGCCACCGGGGCGCGGGTACCGGCCTCCAACTCGTCGAGGAGGGGGACGTTGAACCACTTGTGGCGGCCCTCCCACACCTCATCCGCGCCGCTGCGGGTCTTCTTCCGGAGAATATCGGGGAGTTCCGGGAAAGCCGTGTGCTCATACGTCGACCCCACCCGCGTCGCCTCGAAAAGCGCCATCGCATCAGGAATCGCCGATTTCTCCAAAGCGGCAGTCGCCGCCTCCACGTCACCGCCGTGTTCCTTGAGGGCCCGGTCCACCTTCCGCGTGATCATCGCGGTGAAGTCCGAATAGTCCCGCCCCCCGTACTTCCCCGTGCCCTCCTCCCCCGCCGTGCTCGTGCGGCGCGGCGCCGACGAGGCCGCAGGCGGGCGCTGCGCGGCCCGGCGCAGCGGCGTGCTCGTACCCTGCGCCGTGCGGGCACCGGCAGGCTCCAAGACGTGCTCCCGGGCCCCTTCGGGGCCCTCCTCGGGGCCGGCAGGGCCAGCGGCGGGATTAGCAGGGCCAGCGAGGCCGGCGGCGGGGTGTGCGGGGCTGGCGGGGCCGAGGTCGGCGGCGGGCCCCGCGGGGACCGCTGGCGTTGCGGCCGACGGCGCCGGAGCGGCAGGCGGTGCGGAGTCGAGGGGCGGGCGCTGCGCGGTCCCGGGGCGGATGACCTCCGGCCACACCCCAGGGGCGGCAGGGGCAGTGCCGGGCGGGGCGGGCGAAGGGACGGGCGCAGCGGGGGTGTTCGGGTGTGCCGGTGTGCGGCCGGACGCGGGCCGGGCCGGGGAGGGCGCGTGGCCGGGTGTGCCGGGGGTGGGTGTCGGGGTGTTGGGGGGCGGGGGGAAGGCGTCGGCCAGGGCGCGGGCGGGCGGGTCCAGGAGACGGGCGTGGGCCAGGTCCGCGAGGAGGACGGCCTCCCCCAGGGTGCCGAGGTCGCGTTCGGTGGCGGTGGCGTGCACCCACGTGGTGCCTGGGGTGCCATCGGTGGTCAGGAGCAGCCGCACGTCCGCCGCCAGGCCCGCGGCCTGCCCGCCGGCGGGGCCGGGGGCGGCGGTGTCCGGGGGCGGGCTGTCGAGGACGGCGAGGACTGGCACGTGGCGGGTGCGGGCGAGGTGGGCGAGGGCCTGGGCGGCGTCGGCGACCTGCGCGGGGCCGGACAGCGGCAGACGCGGGTCCGGAGCGGTTTGGAGGCGGTCGACGACCACCAGCGCCAGGTCCGGCAGTTCGGCGGCAGTGGCGTCGATGGCGTCGGCCGTCAGGCTGGCGCCGTCGTCCAGGAACAGCGGGGCGGCGGCGAGGTGGCCGTACAGCGTTGCGGCGTCCTCGCGTTCCTCGTCGGTCAGGCGACCGGCGCGCAGGCGGCGGTAGTCGACCGGGAGGTGCGCGGCGACGATCCGGGCGGCGACGTCGGCGGCGGTCAGGCCGGACGCGGCGTACAGGACGGGCAGGTTCCGGTCCAGCGCGGTCGTGCGGGCCGCGGCGGTCGCCAGGAGGCTCCCGCCGACACCGGGGGCCGCGGTCACGAGGTAGAGGCGGCCGGGCTGCAGCGGGCCGAGCAGGTCATCCAGGGCCCGGATACCCAACGCCGCGCCGGTCGGCGCATCCGCAGGGCCGGTCGGGGTCAACACGCGGTCCAGGACGTCCGCGAACGAGGACAACCGGCGCGGGACGGGGCGCAGCGACGGAGCCATGGGGACCGACGGTGCCGGGGCGGGTGCCGACAGTGCGGCGGGCTTGGCAGCAGGCCCGGCGGAGGCCGGGACGGCGCCGGGCGGCACCGCGTCTGCGTCTGCGCGTTCGGCGGGCACTGCGGCCGCGGGGGCTGCGGGGGCTGCGGGGGTGGGGGCGGGAGGAGCAGGTGCCGGGGCGGCGGGGCCGGGTGCGGGTGTGATGGCGGTTCCCTCGTCGACGGCCGCCGCGGCCCAGGCGGCCGGGGCGGCGGGGGCGGCCGCGGTGCCGGGCGTGGCGGCGGCCCCGGCGGCCGGAGCGGCCGGGGCGGTGGCCGCGGCGGGAACGGGGGTGCTGGGCGCGGCTGTTGCCGGGTTTAGGGGTTCCGGGGCGGGCGTGGCGGGGGCGGCCGCCGGGACGGCGGCGGCGGGCGGAACGGGCGCGGGACCGGGGTCGGCGGCCGGGGACACAGCGCTCGGGGCGGGGGCAGGTACGGGCGTGATGGCGGTTCCCTCGTCGACGGCGGCCGCGGCCCAGGCCGGGGCGGCGGATACAGCGGGCAAGGCAGGGGCAGGCGTCGGCGCGGTCGTGGTGTCCGCGGTACCGAGCGCGGCAGGGGACCCGGCATCCGGAGGGGCGGCCGGGGCGGGACCCGGAGTACCGGGCGCGGCGGGTGCCGGGGCCTGGGGTGCCGGGGCAGGCCCGGCGGAGGTGGTCTCGACGGCCGGGGGTGGGGCGGTGCCGGGCGCCGGGGTGGGGGTGGGGGCGCCGTCGGGGCCAGCGGGCAGTAGGACCGCGACGGGGGTGCTGTGACGGCGCAGGACCTGCGGACGGCCGGCCGCGGCGTGCGCGATCAGGTCGCCCAGGTGTTTGCGGCCCTGGACGGTCGAGAACGCCGGGGCGGGGTTCAGGTCCCAGCCCAGTGCGGTGGCGGTTTCGGGGCTGGTCAGGACCGCCCGGTCCCCACGGGTGGCCAGCACCGTGGCGGTGCCCTCCCCGGCCGCGCGGACCAGCTGCGGGAGCGCCGCGCGGGCCTCGTGGAGCGTGCCCGGCCCCGCCACCACCAGCCCCGGCACCAAGGCCGCCGGGGCCGGAGCGGAGGCCCGGGCGGGGGCGGGGGCGGCCGGAACCGCTGCCTCGGGGACTCGGGTCAGGACCGGCACAAGTCCGCCCGCGGCCGCCGGAACCGGGCCCGAGCCGGGAGCAGCGGCGGGGGCGGGGCCCTGCGACGCGGTCGCCTCGAGGAGACCAGCAGGGCAGCCAGCCGCTTCGGACGGGAGTCCGTCAGGCAACTGTTCTGTGTGCGAGGTGGGGTGGGCCGGGGACTTGGACCGCTTGGGCGTGGCCGGGACGCTGTCCGGGGCCGTCTCCGGGGCCGTGGGGGCGGGCGTGGGGGGTTCGGGCGCGGCGGAGACCGGCCGGGCAACGCCGAGACCGGTGCCAGGGGTTGCGCTGCCGGACACCGGCACGGCCGCCGGGGCGGGGACGCGGCCGGCGAGGGCGGGCGTTGACCGGCCGGCGGTCGGGGCGGCGGGGAGGAGGACGGCGACGAGGGTGCTGTGGCGGAGCACGACCTGCGGACGGCCGGCCGCGGCGGCCCGGATGAGGCGGCCGAGTCTTTCGCGGGTGTCCGCGACCCCGTGCGACGGCGCAGCCTGGAGGTCCCAGCCCGCCGCGGCCGCCGCTTGCGGGCTGGTGAGGTGGGCGTGGTGCGGGCCCGTCGACAAGGCGGTGGTCGTGCCCGCCTCGGCCGCGCGGAGCAGCCGGGGCAGTTCGGCGCGGGCCTCGTGGAGCGTTCCCGGACCCGCAACCGGTTCCGGAACGGGAGACGGCGCGGGCACGGGTACGGGCGGGGTACCGGCGGCGGGGGTCTCGTGGGGCGCAGCAGCGGCCGGAGCGGCCGGAGCCGCTGTGGACGGCTCCCCCGCCGGGTCCGGGGCGGAGGCCGGCGCGGCAGCGACCGAAGCGGCCGGGTTGGTGGGAGGCGCCGCAGCGGGAGCGGCGGCGTCCGGAGTCTTCCCGGGAGCACCAGCCGAGGCGGGCGGAGTCGTTGCGGCCGAACGAGCGGCCTTGCGAAGGGGCTTCGCCGCCGGAGCCTGAGCCAAAGCCGAGGCAGCGGCGGAGGCAGGATCCGCGGGAGACGTGGGGGCGTCCGGGCGCCGGGCAGCGGACGGGGCAGGAGACGGGACCTGGGGCGCGGCGGGGGCGACGGCGCGAGTTCTGGTCGCTTCCCCGGCTGCCGCCGCGTTGCGGCGGGAAGCGGAGGCCGAGGCGGCCGGAGCGGCGGGGGCGGGGAGCGCGGGGCGGATGTATCGGGCCCAAGTCAACTCCAACAGGTCCCACAGTTCCTGCGCGGGCACACTGCGCGCGCCGCCAAACGCGGCACGCTCGGCGGTGAGCAGCACATGCCAGTGGCCGCCGGTCGCCCGCAGCTCGGCAAGCGCCGTAACCGCCTCACGCAAAGGTGTACCGGCTTCCCCGGCGAGGCGGCCGCGCGGCGGAGACACCAACGGCTGTGCGCCCGTGGCCAGGACCTCCAGGACCTCGTACGGCGGGACCTCCGGGTCCGTCCAGAACACGTCGGACGGAGCGGGCAAGGCGACGCCCCCGGCAAGTCCCGTACCGGCCCCGGCACCCGAAGGCACGACGGCGGACAGCCCGGACGCCGGGGCGGATGAGGCAGCGCGGCCGGCAGACGCCGCAGCGATCGGAGCAGCGGCCGAGGCGGCGGGCACGGCAGCACCGACGGGCTCGGCAGCTGGCACAGCGCGGGAACGGCCCTGCCGGGCAACGGACTTCCCAGGCACGGCGGGCGGTCCTGGTGCAGCGGCAGAACGGGCCTTGCGGACCCTGGACTTCACCGGCGCCTTCACCGGCACGGACTTCCCGGGCGGCTTACCGGGCGTCTCGTCTTCCGTGGTGGCACGGGCTGTACAGGCCCCGGGCCCGGGCCTCCCGGCCTCTGCAGAGGGCCGGGACTCCGCGGGCCCGGACGGGATGCCGCCGCCGGTCGGCGCGGCAGGCGAGGTGCTGTCCGATCCGTCCGAGAACAACACCCCCGGAACCGGACTGGTCGTCGGCGGGTACGCCGCGGGGGCGGGACGGGCCTTCCGGGCCCCGGACTCCGCGGATCCGGACGAGGGCCGGGGCTTCGCGCGCTCGGACGGCTTCACCACAACAACGACCTCCACCACCACAGGACCCACGGGACCGGCACGGACCACCGCCAGGAAATGTACCGACTCGGGGGAGTGTAATACAGGACGGTACACAGTCTCGACACAGACACGAAAACATGTCACGCACAACGCCAGATGTGGCAGACGTGTCGACCGAAGGCCCAACCACGGGGATCGACGGTTCGGGCACCGCACCCGCGCCCCTGCACCAGGCAGGCCAACACCTGTCTGCGTCACATGAAGGCACCCCGGAAAGCCCGCTGCTCCCGCAATGAGGCTGGCGTCCGCCGGCGCCCCCTCACGCGGCGGCGCGACTCCTGCCGAGCCCGTCGACCATCCCCGGTACCGGACCGGTACCCCTGCCGCGACCCGTGTGCCGCGGCATCCATCGGAGGCCGCATGACCCCCCAGACCCCCACCACGCCCACGCAGCCGAGCAGCGCGCCCTGCCCGCAGACCTCACCGGCGCAGACGCCACTGCAGCAGGCCCCACCGACCAGGGTCCCGCCGACCTCGGCCCCCAGCCGCTGCAACTCACCTGGACGCGGAACGGTGCCACCCTGGTCCTGTCTCTGGCCGGGTATGCCGACTCCGACGCGGCCCTCGAACTCGACGAGGCCGCCCGTCGCCTGACCGCGCACGACGGACCGGTGGAGATCGACCTGGCGGGAGTCGGCTTCCTCGACTCCACCGGCGTGCACTTCCTCGTCAATCAGCACCGCCACCACACCGGCCACCACCACGCATTCCGCGTCACCCGCGTCCGCCCCCACCCCGCACACGTACTCCACATCTGCGGCGTCCACCGCCTCCTCGCCGGCACCGACCCGGCCCCCGCACCGGACCTCGCCGCCGCCGAGTGACCGGATGACGGCCAGGCGGCACCCGCAGCCGGCGATGACGCGGCGCGCCATTGCCGCCGCCGAGGACCGCACGCGTGGCAGCGACGAGCGCAGCGTTCGAGGCCCCCCGCGCATCGAGGCCGTGGCGCGCTCCGCGCCGTGCTGCCGTGGCAGCGACAACCACTCACCTCCGCCCGAGAGCCGTCGGGGTTGGGCGTCAGACGGTTCGGCGCCGTCCCTGGGGGCAGCCGCCAACCGAAGCGTCCGCTTCCCGACCCCGGAGGACATGATGATCATCAAGAAGCTGCACGACATGGGACTGCGCAGCGAGCACGCCTACGCCGCGGCGCTCGGCTCGATCGGCCTGACGTTCACTTCGTGGCTGGCCAGCACCAAAGCCGAGAACGTCGAACGCGCCGATCGCTGGGGGATATTCGTCGGTGAATGGGCGCCGACCTTCTTCGGGCTGGGGCTCGCCCTCGCCCAGTACGAGAACGGCTCGACGGCTGACGCGCAGGCCCCGGGGACACACGACTTCGCCCCTAACTGACCCGACCCCGGGTAAGCACGCGGCTCGCCTACTGCGAGCCTCTCCCCCACCCGCTGAACACCGCCAGGCATCCGACCAGCAAGCCTGCGGGCCGGTCACCGCGGCAGCACGACACCGCGACCGGCCCCACCGCAGGCGCAACCAGCACACCAAACCCGCTCAGTCCGGCTGTTCCGACGCGCCGCTGCCCGGGCCGCCCCCACCCGGCCGGCCCGGCAATCCCGGCCCGGGAACGGCAGCAGTCACGTTGGTGGCGGCATCGACGCGACCGGCGCCTCCAGGACCTCCAGGACCTCACACATCCGCAACGGCAAGGCCACCGCGTCCGGACCGCCCGCGCCGCCGTACCGGAACGCGCCGCCCGGGGAGAACGACGCCCACACCGTATGCCCGGCCCTGGTCATCCGAAGGCTTCCGCCCGCGTCCTTCCGCACCGCCCAGCCGAACAGCTCCGCCGTCGCCTGAAGATCGCCGCCGTATGGGAGTCCGTGGGATTCACACCCTTCCGCAACGGGGTCTACCTCCTCGACCCCGCCCTCCGCCGTCCCGGCGACCGACGCACCGCCTGGCAAGCGCACTTCGGCCAGCGACCGGGCCTCACATACACGACACGCCCGCTCTCGACAGCGCTGCCGGATCGCCGCGTCGCGGCGTGCGGCCCGCTCGGTCAGTCGGTCCAGGTCTTCAGGACCGCGGCGATGCTCGGCACGGTGCAGGTGTCCTTGCGCAGTTCGGTGACCAGCGCGGTGACCTCGTCGCGGCCGAGTTTGGTGGTGATGCCGCACGCGGTGAGGTAGCCGTGCGCCACCGCGACCGCGACCGTCATGTTCGAACGCTCCAGCCACATCACCCGCCCCAGCAGCTGGCACAGCGCAGCCGCGCGCACGAACGGCCCGGTGTAGACGTCCTGTCCGGCCAGGACCGCCTGGTGGCGGGCGACCGCGGCGATCGGCAGGCCGTAGTCCTCCGGCGCCGGGTCGCCGTCGCCGGCCTCGCGGGCGACCTCGAGGATCCACGCCAGGTCCACCGCCAGGTTCGGGTCGGTCACCGGGCTGCCAGTTCCTCGATGAGGTCGCCGTAGCCGACGATCACCTCACGCGCGCCCTCCAGGAACCGCTCCCGCACCCCGTCGTTGTCCCGACGCACCAACTGCTCGATGTAGTCGTTCAACGGCATATGCCGTGTCTCCGCCGCCTGACGGGCCATCTCCGCTGTCTCGTCGCTCATCCGCACGTTCACCTGCGTCTTCGCCATACCCGCGAAGATACCACCTGATACCAGGCTCAGGTACGGCCACCCGACACCATCGTCGAGGTGAGCGCCCAAGCTGCGCACCCGCGATGCCGCCGACACCGCTACTCGGTGCGCGTCGCCGGATCGCCACGATGTCGGGGCAGTTCCGGAGAACCGGGTGTGTACTCGGTGCAGAGCCGCGATGATCCCGGGATATGGATGGTTGGGGTGAACCCCGTTTTGAGAGGGCGGTAAGAGAGCTGGTGTCCGTTTCGTGATTGTGGGCGTCGGTGGCGGCAATGTCGCTGGTGGGGCCGGTGTTCAGGGCTTCGGGAGTG
>NZ_JBSFVE010000055.1:0-14155 GCF_053592165.1 Streptodolium elevatio | reverse complement strand
GTACTCGCATGCGTACGCCTCATACGGCGGCATCCACTCCGCCGGATCCTTGTCCGCCTTGGAACGGTTCGACGCCGCAGACACCGCAATCAACAAACGCTCGTCGTCCAGGTCGTTCGCGTACGCCTGACGCTCCGCAGCACTCCACGCAGACGCCCCAGAGTCCCAGGCCTCGGCGAGCGGAACCATGTGGTCCACATCCAACTGGCCAGCCTGGTCGAGGAACCGGTCGTCGTACCTGGACCACCACCGGCCACCGGTCAGCGCGCACCGCGCCCCGACCTCCACCGGCTCCACAGCCTCGGCGATCAGCACCTCACGGCGCGCATCGCAACCGTCCCGATCCGCATCAACCCAGTGACGGAAGGCGGTGCGAACGTAGCCGGTGCGGTCCTCCTGCGCGAGCGACAGCTCGCGCACCGCGTCGTGCAGCCGAAAGCTGAACGGCGCACCAGCCTCCCGCTGTTGCCCCTGCGCAGGCGTGGCGGCGGCGGGCACCGCCACCGTGCTCGCGGCCAGCACCACCGCCGCAGCCGTCATGACGCACCTGTACACGAACCGTGTCCTCGACATCCCCGAGCCCCGTCCTGCCGGTCGCCGACCAGACCCCGACGGTCTGGTTGGTCCCGTTAGTCGTACCGGCCCCACCCCGCCCAAGTCCACGGCACCGCAGGCCCGTTCACCCGTACGGGCGCAGCACGTCGCCTGGTCGGGGCCGTCCATGGACGCCAGAACGCAGCCCACCGGCGCAACTCGTGTGGTGTTGATCGTTTTTGACTGCGCGTGGCACGGCTTTCGGACGGTTCCTCTGCCTACGGTGGAAGACATCCGGTGAGGCGTGCGGCGACACAAAAGCCGCCGCATGGTCCTCCACTCACGTGCCCGCCTCCCCCCACCGGGCACGCGGCCTCCCCGCGCTGCGGCCCCGCCTCCACCCCCCCGGCGGGGCCGCAGCCGCACCCCGGCAGGGCGCACCCGCACCCCCAGGCGTGATGGGTGCCGGCGGGGTGTCCGCCAACCCCGTCGCGGGCACGCTCCCGGAGTCGGCCGCGGTGTGAAGAGGACCGACCTCGTGCGGCAGCTCAAGGCCTAGGGTGCGGTGTTCGTACGCTCCGGCGGCAGCCACGACATCTACGAGCTGCGCGGCGTGCTCCTGGTGGTGCCGCGGCACCGTGAGGTCAACGAGCTGACCGCCGCGTCGATCCTGAAGAAGGCGAGGAACGCATGACCGGCAAGACCCGACGACGTACACCGCCCGTGCCGAGCGCTCCGGCGAATGGTGGGCGGTCAGCATCGACGACGTGGCCGGTGGCGTCTATACCCAGGGCCGCACCGTCCGCGAAGCACGCAGGATGGCCGCCGACGCCCTCGCCGCGGTCCTGGACGTCCCTCTCGACACCGTGCGCGTCGACCTCGCCATCGAAGGCACCGGCGCGGCCATCAAGCAGCTGCGCACCGCCCGCAAGGCCGCGCGGAAAGCCGCCCAGGACGAGGGCCAGGCCCTCGCCGACGCCGTCGCCGCGCTACTGGCCACCGGCATGAGCCAGCGAGACGTCGGCGACATCCTCGACCTCTCCCACCAGCGCATCAGCCAACTCGTCCCAACCGCGGCCAAGACCGGCAAAGCGAAGACGAAGCCGCGCAAACTGCAGGATGCCTGACGCATCCAAGGGTCCAGCGGCGCCAGGACCGCGGTGAGGTCTCAAATGGAACCCCGCCCCACGGCGGGCGGTGGCGGCTGGCTGCCCGGAACTCCCGAGTGACGGGCGGCATCCGGCGAGATCAAGTTCCCGGAACGGCAGGTGCGTGGTTCGTGCTTCGGCCTACCTTGGGACGAACAGTTGGACGACACGGGGGACTTCATGGTCGACACCAACCGGCAGCAGGACCCACCGGACTTAATGACGTGGCTCCGTACCCAGGGGTATCCGCCGGGCATGGCCCGACGGGTCCAGCGCCTACGCCACGACCTGCAAGCCATCGCCGACCGGCGTGCCGAGAACCTGAACGCCGTCAGCACGGCCCGCGCCGAGCAGCTGGCGACACTGCGCCACCTCGACCTCGGCGCCGAGATCCGTATCCGGCCTGCAGTCGTGGCAGCAGCCCGGATACTCGCGCTGCCGTCGACGTGGTCCGTTCAATTGCGCGCGTACTTCGTGCTCTACGAAGGCCTCTACGTGGTCCCCGGGTTCGTCCTCTTCGGCCTCGTCTTCGCGGGTGTCGTCCCCGGGCTTCCTATTCCCACCGGCAGCGCGGCCGCAGGCGCGATGTTCCTGATGGTGGCCATCACCTGGTACGTCACCAAGCTCATCGGACATGCCGCCGGACGGCTCGGCACCTACGGGTCCGCGATCGCCAAGCTCGTCATCTTCGCCGGCCTGCTCACCGCGAACCTCCTGCTCGACCGCTGGTTCCCCATGGTCGTCGACAAGCTCAACGACTCCGATGTCGCCGGTTGGGGCCGTGGTGACACGGTCGTCGCGGACCTCCAGTTCGACATCGGTATCCCGTGGGCGCTCGCCACCGCCGCCGCCATCGCCGGGCTCAAACTCCTCTACGCCGCGGTCCACGTCGCCCTGGAACGCGCCGCACCACGCGAAGCGGACGACGTCGTCCAGTGCGCCGCCGTCCTCACCGGCTTCCTCGACATCGCCCTGCTCCTGGAGGGCCTGCACATCCCCGACGAGGACCTGGTCCCCGCCCCCGTTCCCAGGCCCCGCGCGGTAGCCGAAGCCACCGAACTGGCCGACAACCCCGAGCGCGTACCCCCGCCCTACATCACCACCGAGCAACGCCTCGAGCTCCTGCGCCGCCTCGAGCACCTCGCCGACACCGTCGAAGGGCCCTGGCGGCGCGCGCTGCGTACCGGAGACGCCGCCGCCGACCACGAGATCAACCGCACCGCCGACGGCATCGCCACCGCCATACGCCGCTGGAAGACCACCGCCGCGCTCGGCGGCCGCGACCTGGAACTCATGCGCGAGAAGTTCACCGCCGCCGTCGTCAACGCCGCCGACGGCGAATGGACCCTCCTCGCCGCCGACGACATCACCGCACGCGAACGGTTCGGCCAGCGCCTGCGCCGCCGGATCCAAGCCGTCATCGCCACCGGCCTCATCGTCGCTTCCCTCTTCATCGTCATCGCCAAGCCGTTCGGGCTGTCCTCCGGCGCCGCCGTGATCGTGTCCGCCATGCTCGCCTACCTCGGCAACCTCGCCGCCCCCCGCGCCACCGACCGGCTCATGACCGCAACCCGCCTCGTCGGCTTCACACCCCCCGGCAGCGGAGGCGGCGACAAGTCCCCCGCGCCGTAGGTGCCCACTGGGCGGCCGGAAGCCGTGGTCGCCGGGCATCGCGATCCCGCCCCGTGTTCTGCGCGACGTTGCCGGGGCGCAGGGTCCAGGAACGAGCCTGGCGCACGACGAACAGGCGCAGCATCCGATCCGGATGGTTCACGCGGTGTCCCGAAGGGGGGCCGGAAGCGCCGACGAAGCGCTCGCGATGGTCGGGAGGCTGCGCGCCGCGCGGTCCCGCGCGGCCTGTTCCCGGGCCCGCCGGTACGCGTCCGAGCGGCCGCCGGGCCCGGCCTGCGCCGCCTCCTGGTCCTGGTCGACCAGCACCGCGCGGAAGACCTCCTCGGGTTCGCGGTGCCAGGCCAGGGCCTGGTCCTGCCGCTCGATCGCGGCCCAGACGCCGGGGGCGAGCTGCTGCTCAGGGACGGCGGCGCGGTGCGCGGCCACCGCCTCCCGGTATCCGGCCAGCGGTTCGCGCCGGGCCGCGGGCGGGGTCGGCGCGGGCGCGATGTCCGTGTCGTCGACGGCTATGGGCCCCGCGGACGAGGTCCTGGCGGCCGGGGCCAGGACGCGGATGGTGCGGACGGTGGTCGTGCCGGTGTGGTCGGCGATGCGCCGCAGGAGCGCGGGTGTCTGGAGGCGCAGGTGGGTGGCCCAGGAGGCGGAGTCCGGGCGCAGGTCCAGGCGGCCGGTGGCCGGATCGAACGCGGCGGCCTGGACGTGGCCGGCGAGGTTCGGGGCGATGCGCTCCCAGTCGGCCAGGATCCCGGCACCGGCCGCCGGTGCCTGCCAGGCCCGGGCGGCGACCAAGCCCTCGATGACGGCGGCGAGCCCCAGCGGGTCGCGCCCGTCCGAGCGCCGGGCCTGCCGGGCGCGCGGCGCCAGAGCGGGACGGCCAGCGCTTTGGGCGGCAGCTGCGCGGGCGGCGCGCAGGGCAACCCTGGCCAGGTCGATCCCCGACGTGCCGGGCGTCCCGGCGCGTGCCGGGTCCGGGCCGGTCACCACGCCGCCGGGGCCGGTGCGGCGGTGCGCTGCTTATGGAGCACCCAGTCGACCAGGCGGTTCGTGTAGAGCCGCCGTGCGAAGTCCTCGCCCATCAGGTCGATGGTCGACAGCACCGCGTCGTGGTCCTGCTCCCCCAGGCGCCGCAGCTCGAGGACCTGGTCCCGGCTCAGGTCCTCCAGCTCCAGGACCTGGTCGTCGACGTGGTGCACGCTCACCCCGTCGACGCCGTCCCGGGCCTGGTCGATCGCGGCGAACGCGCTCTCCACGTCGGCCGCCAGCTCCGCCGTGACCGGGAGCTGCCAGATCCCGCCGTTCCAGACCTGGTCGGCGTGCCGGGCCCGCGTGGCCCGGGCGGAGTCGCGCCAGTGCTCGACCTGCCCGGCCCGCTCCGCCGCAGTGCGCCAGCCGGGCAGACCGGTGACGCCGCGCAGCCGGGACGCCAGCAGGCCGGACGGGCGTCGGGCGCCCTCGGTCGGCGCGTCGACAGTGGCCAGCCAGGCGGCCACCTGCGCGCAGGTCCATCCGGCGTCGGAGACTTCGCCGACCACCCACGCGACCCGGGGCACGGAGGCCTTCGCCAGCCACCCGATCTCGCGGACGAGCTCGGCGGCGAGCTGGAACCGGCGGCCGACCTTGTTGACCGTCCGGCGTGCGGGCTTCTGGTGGGTGCTGGGGGCGTGATCGTGCGTCCCGCCTGCGAGCTGTGCCTCTAGGGGGACCACAAGAGAAAGTCCCGGAGAAAAGCCTGCGGTAACACCCTCCATTGGGGTGCAACGGCTGCTGCTGTCCCCGGAGTTATCCACAGCCCCGCCGGAGGGGTCCGCAACGGCCGCAGCCGGGGTGTTCTCCGGGGCATTCACCTGCGGCTTTGCCGACGATTCCGCGGCGGGCTCCACCGCGGTCGCGCGCGGCGCCCGGATCTTCCGCGACGCCTTCCGCCCCAGCTTCGCGACCAGCTCGCGGCCGGCCTCGGCGATCCCCGTCGCCCGCCGCGACGGGCCCTCACCGGTCGTGCGGATACCCAAAGCGGCGTCGTAGGCGGGCGGGATCACCAGCGCGAACTCGCTCGCCCGCGCCCCCTTGCCCCGGTACCGGGTGCCCTTCTCGATGTAGACCAGCAGCCCGGCCTCGCGCAGCATCCCGAGGTGGTACTCCACCGCCCGCTCGCTCATCTTCAGCCGCCGCGCCAGGTACTCCACCCCGGGACGGCACGGCGACAGCGCCGCCAGCTCCTGCCCGAGCCGCAGCGTCGTCGCGTTCATCGCCCGCGGCCCGTGCGACCGCACCGGCACGTAGCAACCCGAACCGACCGTCCAGTGCGCCGACTGCATCCACGAGTACCCGTCCTGGGTGACCCGGCCGCGCGTCGCCTTCACCGTCTGCTCCGACTCCGGCACCCACAACCGCGGCAGCTCACCCGAGACCGGCGCGAACTTCGCCAGCAGCCGCTGCGCCGCGACAGCGGGCGACACCTTCCGCGGCCTGGCCGCGGCCTTCGACTTCGACGACGTACCGGACGGCTTGCGCGGCCCGGGCACCAGCGCCACGACAGCGGCCTCCGCCGCCACCGCGCTCACCGGCCCACCCACACGAGCGGCACGGCCCCGCCCGCAACACCGCAGGCGCGGGCATCCGGCGACGAGCACGACCAGGACGAAGGGACAGGGACAGGCGAGAAGACATAGGTGGCGTTCACGTCATAGAAGCGCCCCACCAAGGGCCGTCGTGTGACATCAACGCGCGAGAAAGATCCGTTCACACCTACGTCAGGTGCATGGCGGCGGCGCTGGTGTGACACGCGGCGCCCCAAAACTTCGGCGAGGTCTCCCAGCGGCGCCTGCCGCGAGGCCGACACTGGGTGCCCGAAGACCGCCGAACTGTCGCCCGATCGCGTGAAATTGGTCACGGAACAGCGCCGTACGCCCTGCCCAGACGGGGGGAAACCCGGCACGCAGGCATGCCAAAGCTGGCCACGCCCATAGTTCTTGTGCACAATGAAGTCGCCTTCTCGCGTGCGCGCACGCGGGCATGCAAAAGCCCCGCCCGGCGTGAGCCGCGTGGTGGTGGTTCTGGGACGAACCAAAAAATTGAGAGGTCCGAAGCCGGGTGGCACCGGGTCGGACAACCCCTCCGGGGCCGTGGCAGGCCTACCGGAGACGCGATGGGCGTTCGATCAGGTGAGTGGCATCACCAGACCGGGCGGCCCGGGGCGGCGCAAAGACCCTCTTTGCAGGCGCCGCCCCTCAGAGGACTACGACATCCCCGCCCCCTCCCCCGAGTTTCGGGTTGAGGCGCGTCCGGACAACACGAACACCCCGATGAAGGACCAGCAGCCACTTTGCGCGCGAATGCTGGCACCACAACGGGGTGCTTCTGTGTGTGGGGTCCGTCCTGCGGGTACCCTGAAGATCACGCGGTCACCTTGACCTTCCAGTAAAAGGTGTACTGCGGGCCTCCGGACCCCCATCACAAGGTCCCTCGGCCACAGCGGCCCCTCTCGCCTTGTCCAAGGGCGATCGACGGGGCCGCTTCCTATTTGCTTGTTGATCAGTGCTGCCGGTCAGCGTATCGCGTCCCTGCCGCCCCAGCAGTACGCACCGACCACGTGTCGCGCACACGCCGATCACACTGCCCCTATCACCTGAAAACCCATCAAATCCGCTGTTCGGCGTAGTAGTTCGCAAGCACCACCTCCGCACCCGACCCCTGAGCCGTCGCGATCCGCTGAAACTGCGCTGACCGCAAATCCCCAGCCACCCGAACCCGCGGATGTTGCAACTCCGTCGGGCAGTACGCGTCCTGACCCGAGACCAGTCCCCGCAGCGACGCCGGCTGGTTGCCCAGATTGCCCAGCACCGTGTTCGCCACGTAACTGGTAGACCGGCCTGCCCTGTCCGTGACTTCAAGAAGCCACTCCGCTCCGTAGGCCGATCGGGTCACAGCGACGCGGGACACGGGCACCAGGCGGACACGTGCGTCACCGACGACCTCGGCGACCTTGTAGTCGTCCGCCGCCGGGTGCAGCACGTGCAGCATCTGCGGCGACTTCCGGTGCGTGCGCAGCCACGTCCCGAGCGGCCGGTCCCCGCCGAGCACGTACGTCCGGCCGACCACGTCCTCCGGCGCGGCACGCCACAACGGCGGCGCGACGAACTCCTCCGGCGCGCTTATCCAGCCGACGCCGTGCGGCGTCAGCGTCTCTACACCGGTGGCCACCACGATGGCAGCCGCTGCCAGCACCATGCCGTCCTCGAGCATGACTTCGGCGCGGTTGTCATGACCGCGCACCGCGGCGGCCCGGCCGCGGACCACGATGCAACGGCCAGCCTCCTCCAGCCGGACCAAATCGGCCGCGAGCGCATCGGCGAGCTGCGCCCCGGTCGACCAGCCGCCCACCACGTTCTCCACCGCGCCGATCCGGTGCAGCGCGCCGCCGACCCGGTCGGCCTCCACGACCACGGTCCGCAACTGGAGGCTCGCGGCCATGAGCGCTGCGGCGACACCGGCAGGCCCGGCTCCGACGACGACCAGGTCCGCGTCGTACGGCAGCGCGCTCATGCGTGCGCCCCTTTGGCGATCCGTGCCAGGACGTCGCGGCTGGAGACCAGTTGGCCGCGGCCGATGTTCCGGCCAGCCATCAACAGCGCGGCGTCGTGGTACTGCACGCCGCCACTCGACGCACACGCGTCCGTGACGATCCACGGCCGGTGCCCCGTGTGGTACGCCGCCACGGCGGAGTCGTACACACACGCATCCGTGTCGATGCCGCACAGCACCAGGTCCGTCCAACCCGCATCACGGACCAGCGCGGCGAACGCCGGCGTGAAGATCGACGATTGCCCTTTGTCGATGACCGCGGCTGCGCCCGCGACGAACTCGGTGAGCTCGCCAGCGAGCTCCTGCTCTTCCGCCGTCCGCAGCCGCGTCCAGCCGGTGATCGTCTCGTACGGCGATCCCGGCGCGTTGTGGAACCGGGAGAAGACGACCGGAGCGCCAGCCTGTTGCCAACCCTCCAACAGCCGGACGATCGCAGGCAACGCGCCGCTGCTCCGCTCATTCACGAAACCCGCCTGCACGTCGATGACCAGCAACGCCGTCGATCGAGGATCCACCCAACCCGCCTTCCCCATAGTCGCCATCACGGATTGCCATCCCGCAGCGCATCCTGCGCAGCACGCAGCCGATCAGGCAGCTCACTCGTTGACAGAATTGCTTCACGCATCACCCGATGCTGCGCCGTCTCCGTCGGCCGCGCCGTCGTCAGCCGGACGTACGCACCGCGCAAGAACCGCCACCCGAACTCGGGAGGCATCACCGGATCCTCGCCCGACTCCACCATGTGCAACACATGGGACGACAGCGCCCACAACGCCTGCGCGTCCAGCTCCAGATCCACGATCTGGCTCATGGTCAGAGCCCGCTCGGCTGGCTGGGGGTGATAAGCGACACCCGACCAGCCGGCCACCCCTCGCGAAACGCCGCCGCCGAACCGCACCGTCTCTGGATGAGTCCATCCGTCGCGGAACTTGGCGTCTTCGGCGCCCGCGCCCAGAGGCACCACATGCGCTGGGTCCTGCCGATTGACCAGTACCGATGGCGTGGTGAGCAGGTGCAATGCAGTGTCCAGGCTGGCACCGGTCCACGAGGCATCCCGCAGTTCGTAGGCCGACAACACATATTGCGGACACGGTGTAGCCTTGTCGTCCCGTTTGTCGGGAGCGGCGTGCTGCTCCAGGAGACGAACGACGCAGTCGCCGGCCCAGGCCGGATCCGTGGCATACGTCCGATACCGCCACACCGCCAGTTCCGTCAATGTGTCTACGCGGTGGTGCTCCTCCAGGTGCACCACGGCCACGCCGCACGCGTACACGTACACCGTGGACGAGCGCGCTGACGGGTGACGAGCCAGCAACGTCTTACGCTCCAGACCACCCGGACCAGCCACACACACCGCACCTGCGGCATACAGCCTGCCCCCCTGTTCGCCGAGGTACACAGGCAAGAACTTGTGCGAGATCACCGTGCAAGGGGCCGCCCAAGACGACCGCTCGGTATCCCCCGATGCGGACTCTCCCCAGACCCCGGCTAATAGGGAACGGAACAGTTCCTGTTCCTCGCGCGTACACCGGCTCAACGCCGTGTCCAGGATCTGCGCTGTTTCGGGGCGACACACCGTCGCCGGGGACTTCCCCCACTTCGTGATCGTGCGCGCACTGATGCCAAGACGACTGGCGAACTCACGGACCGAAGCCCGCATTGCCTGCCTCAACAACAGCGCCGACGCGCCAGTCCACTGCTCCACAGCGATCACTGAACACCCCCGTTGCGGTCACCTACCAGGGCGGAAGAGCCGAAGTACCACGGTAGTTCCACACCAGTTCCACGCTGCGCCCTCTCTTCGAGTACTTCTGATCCAGAAGCTAGGACGCGTGACAATCAGCGATGCGGTGCAGCAGTCAGTCCCGATGTTGGATGGGCACCTGGTAGCGCATTCGGTACCTGTGCGCGGCCTTAGCGAGCAGCGAAGCCTCGATTGGACGCTGGTCGTCGGAGTACACCGTCCGGAACGTGAGCATGATCGGCATGTCCTTGGGGAGCTCCAAGGCGACCACTTCGTCCTCAGTGGGGATCTCAGAGGACACCTCGTCCACGAACTCCCGTGGTGGGTAGCCGATCTCGGTAAGGAGCGTGGGCGTCCCGCCGCGGATCTTCCGCTGCTCCATCAAGGGCGTGCCCTCGGCGAGGCTCAGCGGGTGGTAGCACCGAGCCAGTTCTGCCGGTTCTTCGTCCAGGAGCAACACCTGCTCGCGAAGCAGCGCCTGGGCGCCCTCGTCGAGTCCGAGCGTTTGTGCTACCTCGTACGGTGGCGTGACCACGGCGACCTGGAGCAGCCTCGACGAGCCGTGCTGAGATTCCTTCTCGGCCTCGCTGACCCAGCGGTAGGGCGCTCCCTGGGGTGCTGGCGGCAAGTACACCCCGGGCGAAATAGCGCGCTGTGTCCCGCCCTGGACGAACACGCCCCTACCGGGCTGGCCGACGACAAGCCCCTCATCCTTGAGCATCGAGAGTGCCTTCTGCACGGTTGTGCCCGCGACGCCGTACTCCTCCATCAGGACAGCAGTGGAGGGCAATTGAACACCGGGGCGCAGGTCGCCCCGAGTGATCCGGCGGCGCAGTCCAGCCGCGATCTTCTGGTGCGCCGACCGTGTATCCGTAAACGCGCGCGCCATCTAGACGGCCCTCTGCTGGCGATATTGGAGGTGCCGTGTCCCGGTCATGATGCTGACCTCCACTGGCACGCCCTCGGTGGACCTGGTGAAGCGTGTCAAGACCAGAACAGGCATGTTGTCCGACAGCTCCAACAGTTGGCACTCTTCTGCGCTGGCCACGCTTGCTCCAACGTCCTCAATTGGGTCGTCCTCCGGGATGTAGCCCAGTTGGCTGAGCAGCGTGACAGCACCGCCAGGGATCTTGCCTCGCTCTGCGAGACGAGTCCCTTGGGCGATTCGTGCGGGGTAGTACGAGTTCGCCAGTTCAACGGGCTTGTCGTCCAAGAGGATCAGACGGCGTCGCAGGATGACCGGGTGGCTGGACGCGAAGAACGCCTCAACATCGGGCGGGGGCGTGACCGTTTCGACGGCGAGCAGACGCTGACCCCCGCGCCTTCCGCGGGCTGCGGCCTCTGCGGTCCACGCATCGCGCTCGCCTGCCGGACGTGGAGCGAGATAGGGCTGCGCGTCCCCAATCCATGCATCGTCGCCGGTCACGGCCGGTCTCCTCCCTGGGACTTGACAGTCCATCAGTATGCCGTGCCGTAAGCCCTTGCGTCCTTAAGGCTTATAGCCTTAAGGTCAATCGTATCGCAATGCTGCGGACTCTCTCTAGAAGCCCGCAAGCCACAGCAAGCACCGCGGCCACCTCAAACGGCAGCGGAGATGGACTACACGCGAATAGCGCACCGCAGACCAGGACTTCACCGCCCCGGGCGGAGTGAGTTGACGAACCACGAGGTCGCTCATGTGGGCTGGTCTGGCGGCACAGATGGCGATTGCGCTGCCTGTCCCCCACGATCCGCCCGCAGCGTTGTTGCGCGGGGTTGCTCCTGGGGGGCGGAGAACGCAACACGCATCCACCAACCCCAGCCCCTTCCAGGGAGGCTTTCGTGCGCTCAAGCAACCTCGCGCCCTACAGGATCAGCCAGCTACTCCCCCAGGACATCAACCTGCGGGACGGCGAACAGCAGTCCATCCGCTGCCCCGAGTGCCACACCTGGCGGAGGATCCGACGCGGCATGGTCTGGCCGCACCACCCCGACGGGGAACGCTGCACCGGCAGTTCTCGCCGCGTCATCCTCGACATCACCGTCGAGGAATGGGAGCAGCGCCTCACTGAGGCTATCGACGCGACCGCGTGCCGACGCCCCACCAAAGTCACCCCCAAGCCGAAGGCCTTGCCGACGCCAGCCATCGTCCAGATGGCGCACCGGCGACCAACTCCTCGACAGATCCCGGGACAGCGTGCTGCCGAATGGGCTGCGGTCCTGCCTGCTGTGCAGGCGGCAGACGACCAACGCGCGTTCCGTCCAGTCGGGGCGACCCCGGCGTGCGGCCCTGAGGTGCCGACCGAGTCCCTGCGCATCAGCGTCTGACGTTCCCGTCCGTCCCGCGAGCGGTTCTGCCTGCGCCCACCTGGTGTCCCCGCCCGGGTGGGCGCAGCCACGACTGCTCGCGACAATGTCAGAGCGTGTCGGTACCGTCACGCAGATCCTGCGGCTCCGGCCGCAGTCCGCCCGAGAGCGAGGTGAGCACTCGTGCAGACAGAGGTACTCCGCGCCTTCCGATTCACCCTGGACCCGACGCCCGCGCAGGCTGTCCACCTCGCCAAGCACGCCGGTGCGGCCAGGAACGCCTTCAACTTCGCGATTGCGGCGAAGGCCTGCGCACACGAGAAGTGGCGATGGCTGGTCGCGCAGCAGGTCGAGGCCGGTGTGCCGGAGGACGTTGCGCGTAAGCAGGTTCGCGTGCCGGTCCCGACCAAGCCGACTTTGCAGAAGGCCTACCAGCGCGCCCGGGGAGACTCCCGGTCCGGCAACACCGGCGGGGTCTTCCCGTGGTGGCACGAGGTCTCTACCTACGCGATGCAGTCCGCGATGATCGACGCGGACACGGCGTGGAAGAACTGGCTCGACTCTCGGGCCGGCCGGCGCGCTGGGCGGGCTGTGGGGTACCCGCGGTTCAAGAAGAAGGGCCGCTGCCGCGACGCGTTCCGGCTGCACCACGACGTGAAGAAGCCGACGATCCGCACGGACGGCTACCGGCGGCTGCGGCTCCCGTCGCTGGGATCGATCCGCATCCACGACTCCGCGAAGCGCCTCGCCCGTGCTGTGGAGCGCGGCGATGCCGTCGTCCAGTCCGTCACCATCGCTCGCGGCGGCACCCGCTGGTACGCGTCCGTGCTGTGCAAGGTCCGGCAGGAAGTCCCGGACCGGCCGACGAAACGTCAGCGCCGTGCGGGCACCGTCGGGGTGGACCTGGGCGTCAAGGTGCTCGCTGCGCTGTCGCAGCCGCTTGACCCGGCCGACCCGGCAAGCGTGTTCGTCACGAATCCGCGGCACCTCAACTCCCATGTCGATCGCCTGGTCAAGGCCCAGCGGGCACTGTCCCGAACCCAGAAGGGTTCGAATCGGCGCCGCAAGGCCGTGCGGCGGGTTGGGGACCTGCACCACCGCGTCGCCGAGCGCCGTTCGGCGGCGCTGCACCAGGTGACCAAGCTGCTGGCCAGCCGGTTCGCGGTCGTCGCCGTCGAGAACCTGAACGTCACCGGGATGACCCGCTCCGCTCGGGGGACCGTGGAAGCCCCCGGGCGGAACGTCAGGGCCAAAACCGGGCTCAACCGCAGCATCCTGGACGTCGCGCCAGCGGAGTTCCGGCGTCAACTCGCTTACAAGACCGCCTGGTACGGGGCCGTGCTCGCGGTTGTCGACCGGTGGGCTCCGACCAGTAAGACCTGCTCAGGCTGTGGCGCAGTGAAAACCAAGCTGCGCCTGTCCGAGCGGGAGTACACCTGCGAGGCGTGCGGGCTCGTCTTGGACCGCGACCTGAACGCGGCACTGAACATCGCCCGCCTCGCTGACCTTGCCGCCGTAACGGTGGCCGTCGCCCCTGACAGAGCGGGCGACGTTAAAAGCTCGTCGAGCCGCAGACCGGCCAGCACCATCGTGCCGGTCAGCAGCGCTGACGCGAGCAGACCCCGCCCACCCTGGGCAGGGCCACCCCGGCGGAGCGATCCGCCGGTCACCCACACCTAGCGGAACGACAAGCCTGCGGTCACAGAGCAGCAAAGCCGCTCCAACGCCGCAGGTCACGGAGTGTTCGTTCCGCGCCAGCGTGGGTGAGTCGCCTCATGGGCACTCGCCGGGGGGCCCGAGCGCAGGTTCGTTCCGCGCCAGCGTGGGTGAGTCGCGTCTTCGTGAGGATGGCAGGCGGCCCGCAACGCGTGTCCGTTCCGCGCAGGCGTGGGTGAGTCGAGATATGAGCCGCTTGGGCCTGGGGCCAGTTGGAAGGCGTCCGTTCCGCGCAGGCATGGGTGAGTCGTTTTTTGGCGCCGCGTGTAGGGCCGCCGTTCCGCGCAGGCATAGGTAGCTGTGACAAGCCCCAGGGCGCGGCTGCTGCGGGCCATGTCCGCGCTGCCGCGTCGTGGTCCTGCTGGCCCGCTGACCACCGCTTCACCGGCACGAACCACCACGGCCGCGCCCCGCCCGAATCGATTCGGGCGGGGCGCGGCGGGGGGGGGTTGGTAAAGGGCGCGCGAGGAAAAGGTTGGGGCCCCGGGGGGGGTACCCCGGACGGGGGGAGCCC
>NZ_JBSFVE010000054.1:0-14674 GCF_053592165.1 Streptodolium elevatio | reverse complement strand
TGTTTTTCCGGCCTTGTCCTTTTCGTATTCGCCGACGTCCTGGGTGTCGCCGACCTCGGGGGGGCCGCCGGGGACGACCCCCCGCCCCCCACCACAGCCCATTCCATCGAGGAGCGGACCGGCACGACGATCGGAGCCATCGCGCGCTATGGGACGCGGCCCGGTCCCCGAGGGGCGAGCGCCCTGCGCGGCCCAGGCCGTGTACACGCGACGACGCACGATTCCTAAGCGCCCGCATGTGGCTGTCCCGGGACGGGCCGGCCGCGCAGTCGGAGGCGGTGAACGTCACCGCCGCTTGAGCCTCTCCGCAGCTTGGGGGGCGGACACCGGTTCCTGCCGCGTGGGGAGACTCGGCAGGAACCGGCCCGATACCCAGTCGGCCGAGGGGGAGTCTTGGGCTCAGGCCGGGGCGACGAGCAGCGCGATGCCCGGTGACCGCAGGGTCCGGCCGTCCGGCTCGGTGGCGGTGTGCGCGAAGGTGACGAAGTGTCCGGCGGACCAGGTGATGGTTCCGGCGGGTGCGGGGATGTCCGCGGCGGGGGTGGAGGTGGTGGCGGTGCCGTGCCAGGTGGTGGTGCGGAGTGCGCCGCCGGGTCCGAAGCCGGTCCAGGCGACGTCGATGTCGGTGCCGGCCGGGAACGGCCCGGGAAGGTACAGGCGCGCGTGCCGGGCGCGGCCGGGGTCGATGTCCTCGTCCAGGACGACGTGGTGCCCGTCCGCGTACAGCACGCGGTCCGGGACGGCGTCCGGTTCTTCGGTCACGACCAGTGTCCTGGTCGGCAGCGACCATTTCGAGGGTGCGGGCAGTGTCCAGGGCGGTGGGGAAGTCCCCGGAGAGCCGGGCGAGGTGGGCCAGTCCGCGGCGGGCGGCGGGGGCGAGGCGGCTGGTGCCCGCGGCGACGATGCGCATGCCTCTGGCGGATTCGGCGGAGCGGCCGAGGTCGCGCAGCGCTTTGGCCTGGTAGTAGACGGCCATCTCCTCCAGGTCGGGTGGGACGAGGTTGGAGGAGGCGACGGCGCCGAGGCGTTCGGCGGTGCGGGCACGGTGCTCGTGCTGGCGGCGGGCGAGCGCGGCCAACAGTTCCACGAGCGCGCCGGCGGACGTGGACAACGGCGCCAGGCGGGCGCTGTCGTGCGACCGAAGCGACCCAACTCTCCAACTGCGGGACGAAAATGCGGGCTCGCCAGTACCGAAGGCCGCGCGCCGGGTGGGGGTGGGCACGCGGCCATAGACCTCAACGGCGCCCGGTGCGCCGTGCGGCCCCTCCGGGACGAATCACCGTAGAACTTCCCCATGCCGAATGCGGCGTACGACTCAGTCCTGCGGGATGTAGGCGGCGCAGGTCGAAAAGGCGTTGTCTCGGACGCACTGGAAGAGCTGGTTCCAGCGGCTGGTGTTGTCGCGGGCTGCCGCGGCCAGGGTGTCGCCGCACACGTCGTCGGAGAGTGCCCAGAGCGACCCCTCGGGCCATCCGGCCTGAACTGTCCGGCTCTCTATGGCCTGGAGGCAGGCCGCGGGCGGATCGTGCTTCTTGACCTCGGCCAAAAACTCCAGGTAGTGGGGGTTCTGCGGTGCGCTGTTCAGCGCGTCCAGCGTCTGGCGCGCGGCGGCCTGCTCCTGCGGCGACGCGTTGGGGTTCTGGAGGGTCGCCGCCGCCTGGTTCGCCTCTCGGGCGGCCTTCTCGATGGCCTTGGACACCGCCTCCTGGTCCTGCGGCTTCTCCGGTGCCGTCTGCGGGTCCACACTGGCCAGGATTCCCGCGGCCAGAACTCCGGCGCGCTGCACGAGGATCGCCCGATCCGCCGGTGGCGTGGCCGGGTTCTGGATGTGGTACAGGTCAGCGGCGATCTCGGTCGCGATGATCTGGTAGGTGGACCCGTTCGTCGCCTGCGGATCCACCGCGATCGACAGCGCCCCGCTGATGCCCTGCACGAGTTGCATGTACAGGGCCCGGTCCTCCGGCGATGTGCCTGGATCGGCGGTGACTTTCAGCGCGTTGCCGACGATGCGCACGATGTCCAACCGGTCGGCACGATCCTGAGCCGGCGTGGTTGGATCCGCAACGTTCTGCAACGTGCTGCTGAGCGTGGACAGGACCTTCGCGTACGCGGCCTTGTCCTGCGGTGACCCGCTCAGAGCCTGGTTCGCTTTCAACGCTTCGTTGAGCCCGTCCACGGCCTGTTCGTACTTCTCCCTCTCGGCCGCCGGGGTCGCCGCGTTCGTGATCGCGGCCACCGCTTTGGCCAGCGCGTCCCTGAGCTTCTGCTTCTCGGCCTCCGGCAGGTCGAGTGCCGTGATGCGCTCTTCGACCTCCTTCGGCGTGCTCGCCCCGAATTGCTGCAAACCCGGGGACTGCGGCGTTCCCGGAGACGTCTCCGCCCCCGTCGGCGTGCCCGGCTGCTCGGATGCGGGTGTGCTCGGCTGTCCCGTGTCCGGCGTCTGCGGCTGCTCGGGTGTGCTCGGCTGTCCCGTGTCCGGCGTCTGCGGCTGCGGCGTTTCGGGTGTCCCCGTCTCGCCCGGCCCGGGGGTGTCCGGCGTCGGCGGGGGCGTGGGGTCGTCAGGTGCCGCGTACGGGGTCCGGGCAAGGGCCTCGGGCGCGGCCAGTGCGGCGGCCGGCAGTGCGAGGGCGGTCGCCAGGCAGGACACGCCGACGATGCGGGAGACCTGTCGCCGAGGGCTTTTGGCCATGATGATTCCAGGTGTGCTGTGAGTCGCTGCTCGGCCGTCACGGTCCTCGACCGGAGCGGCCCGGGGGCACCAGAGACGGGGGACGGACTCGACGGTGCTCACCTATGACAAGATCCACTCTTCGCCTCCCGGCTGTCCGCTGCAACCGCAGCCCTGGCGCGTCCGCATCCGGTCAGGCCGAGTCCAGTGGGGTCTGCCCTCACGTCCGCGGCGGGCTGGTGATTCATGGTCACGAGTGCGGAGCACGACGGCGCCGCCCTTGCTGCGGTGCGGTTGCGCGCCCCTGTGTGCCCTGGTGGCTAGGGTGACCGCGCCGCTACGGTGTGGAGTCGTCCCCGGTTAGTTGAGGAGGCGACGATGGCTGGCAAGCACTCCGGTCCGCCGGACACCGCGGAACGCGACGGGCACCGCGAGCAACCGCCGCAGAACCCGCAGCCCCCGGCGAATCCGCCCCAGAACCCCCAGCGGTGAAGCGAAGGCGAACGGCACGGTGACCGCGATCGACGACCTGACCGCCCGGGGCGTCATCTCTCCTGAATGGGTGGAGGCGTTCCGGGCGGTCCCGCGCGCCGACTACGTCCCCGACCGCATCTGGGACCTGGACAACACCCCCGTAGACCGCACCACCGACCCGGACCCCTGGCAGCGCCTGGTCGACGCCGACGTCCCCCTGGTGACCCACCGAGCCGACGACGGCACCCCGGTCTCGTCGTCGTCGATGCCGTACATGGTCGCCACCATGCTCCGCCACCTCGAACCCTCCCCGGGCGACCGGGTGTTGGAGATCGGGACGGGCACCGGCTGGAACGCCGCCCTGCTGTCCCACCGCCTCGGCGACCAGGCCGTCACCACCGTCGACGTCGACCCAGGCATCTGCGCCGACGCCGAAGCCGCGCTCAAGGCCGCGGGGTACCGGCCCCGGGTCGTGTGCGCGGACGGCGCCGACGGCCACCCGGACGGCGCCACCGTGCAACGGCTGATTGCCACCTGCACCGTGCAGACCGTCCCGTACACCTGGATCCGACAGACCCGCGGCGTCATCGTCACACCGTTCGGCAACGGCATGAGCGCCGGCGGCCTGCTCCGCCTCGAGTCCGACGGCCGGACCGCGTCCGGCCGCATCGTCGACACCTCGGCGTTCATGTGGCTGCGTGCCCAGCAGCCTGCCGCGTGGACTACCGGCAGCTCCGGCGACGACACCACCACTGGCCTGGATCCCCGCCTCCTGGTCGCGGACGTGCACGAGCGGTTCGCGGTCGGGCTGCGGGTCCCGAACTGTCGCTACTCGCTGGCCTGGGGGAGCGGCGACGAAGCGGACGAGTGCACGCTGTGGTTGTCCGACGGCATCTCCTGGGCGTCCGCGGACTCCATCCCCGGGCGGGACCGCCACGACGTCACCCAGTCCGGCCCCCGCCGTCTGTGGGACGAGGCGGAAGCGGCCTACCGCTGGGAGGACCACGACCGCCCGGAGATCACCAGATTCGGCGTGACCGTCGACGAACACGGCCAGCGGGCCTGGCTCGATCATCCGTAACGCCTGGTACGTGTCGTGTCGGAACAGGTCCAGTGCTTGTCGTGGTCGCACGCTCGCCGGTCCGGCCTTGACCTAGTGACCGCCGGGAGCTCGGGGAAGGTTTCGGTGCGGGCGCCATGGCATCCGCACCGGGCCCGCATCGTGCGGGGACACGACAGGGGGAAGCATGGGCAGGAAGAAGGCGCGTCGGCCGCAGCGGGAACCGCGTCCGACGAATCCGATCAAGAGCGTGAAGGCTTACATTGGGGAGGACGCGGACCGGCAGCGCCAGGACTTCACGGCCGGAACCGTGTTCGCTGCCGGGGCGATGCTGGTGACTCCCAACGACAGTCCGAACCTGCCGCCGTTGTTCATGGTGGTGGTGGAGGACGGCCCGGCCGCCTTCGGCCCCGCGCCCAACCTGCGTTTCCTGCTGCGACTGTTGAACGAGCACGGCAGCGTGCACCTGTCGGAGAACAGCACGATCGGCACCTCCTGGGCCCTGCTGGACCACCCGGACGGCCCGCTGGTGAAACTGAAGATCGAGGTTGTCGAACCCGCCGAGGCCGCAGGCCGGTTCGAGGTCCTGCTGCTGGCACCGAACTACGCCGGGATGTGGCAGCACATTGCCGACGGCGGCCTGGTCGGCATCACCACCACCTCCCGGCAGCGACGTCTGATGAAGAACCCGGACGCCACCTACGCCGACGCCGCAGAGACGTGCGTGGTGGTCGGGATCGGTGCCTCGCCCGCTCTCCACCACCTGATCCACACCCACCACTGGCCGCACGACCTCCTCGACACCACCGCGCCCGCCGACACACCCGGGCGGCCAAAGCCACGCCGCAACCGCGTCGAACTCCCCACCAGCGCACACGCACCGGGCCCGGCGGTACGGGCGCTCCTGGTCGACCCCCATACCCAGGACGAACTCGGACCCGACGGCCTCGCCGACATCGCCGCCCACCTGTGGGCCGTCGACTGCCAGACCTGCGGCCGACCCCTCGGAACGCCACCGCCGGCCCTGGTGGTCCACGACCTTCCCGGCGTCGCCACGGCCAGCCTCCACCACGACAACTGCGCCCCGCCCACCGCAGGCCCGATCCGCAGCGTCCTCGCCCCGGTCCACCACCACAACTCCTGGAGCGCCCGCACCTTGCTGATGCCGCTCATGCGCGGCGACGTCCAAGAGCACCATGCCGCCCTGATCGTCAACCCGGGCCTGGAGAACGTGGCCCTGGGCCGCGACCCTGACGGGCGCTGGCGGGTGCAGGTCGCCGCCGACTTCCGCCACCTCGATCTCGTCCCGCCCGGCAGGGACTTCGTCTTCGGCAAACCGGCCTCCGGCGCCCGGGCCCGCATCGTCGGCACTACCATCGCGCTCGACAGCACCCCGCCGGGCCTCCCCGTGCAGATGACCTACGACGCCCCCGCCGACCCGCCGGTGCTGGCCGCCGCCCGGAAACGCGGCGGCGTCATCCTGCTGGCCACCCACTCCCTGTGGTTCGACAGCGACCGCCTGGACAAGGAGCTGTCCGCCATCCTCCACACCAACCGGATCCGGCTCGGCTGGATCGGCCTGGCGTAGCAGTTCCGTCAAACCAGATCACGAGCGTCCGTGTCGGCACCGGCACCGTCGGGGACATCCGCGTCGGCGGGCTCCAAGTCGTCAACAACGAGAACCCAAACCGGGAGCGCGAGCGCACCAGGGCCCGTCGCCGCCCGCCCGGCCACTGGCCACAAAGTATTCGCCACCCGAACACGCGGGGGCCTGGTTCCAGATGGACTGAGGACCTGGTTTCGGCGCGGCCCTACTGGGTTTTGAATTCGACCTTTCCGGCGCTCATGCGGAAGTTGCCGTTGGTGTAGAGGATCGGGCGCGCTTCGACGTGGTTGCCGCTGTAGCGCTCGACGTGGCGGATGTCCACGCTGCCGGGGACGGTGAAGTCGATCAGGGCGATCGCCACCCAGTACGACAAGTTGCGGTTGTTGAACAGGGGGGCGGTGACCGTGGAGCCGTGTCCGTCGGAGACGACGGCGCGGGCGCCGTAGGACTTGAAGGATCCGGTGCCGTTTTCCACGGCGCTGTAGGCACAGATCAGTACGTAGCCCTGGTGGTCGGGGCGGGTGATCGTGATGGTCTCCCGCCCGGGCGCGGTGGAGTCCCCGTCGAGGGCGATGTACGGCGCTGCGGTGAGGGATCCGCCGTCGCGGTAGTACACCGCGAGGTCGGGTGTCTGGGGTCTGGTTCCGCGGGGTGTCACCATGCTGCGTGGGACGTACAGGGCATACAGGTCTAGATCGGCGCCTGCGCGGCGGCGGGCGTCGCTGCCACCGTCCCATTCCAGCACTGCGGTGATGACGGCGGCCGGGTTCTCCTTGCGGAGGCTGATGGTCGCCTGTCCGCCCTTGGGCAGGAGCACCGCACCGAGCGGCGGCACCAGCCCGGGGGAGCCGGTGTTCGGTGCGCCCGTGGTCGGGGCGGGCCTGCGCACGCTGGGCGCTGGCCCGGCGGGTGGCTCAGGGGCGTCGACGTCGACGCCGAAGTCCGTTGCCAGGCCGGCCAGTCCGCTGGCCCAGCCCTGCCCCACCGCGCGCACCTTCCACGCGCCGGCCCGCCGGTAGACCTCCATCACCACGGCGACGGTCTCGCGGTCGGCGAACGCGGGCGGGGCGAAGGCCACGTGGACAACGCCGCTCTCCAGGACCGCTCCAGGCGTCGTGTTCGCGTCGAAATGCTCGATCGGCTTGTCGGGGTCCACGCTCGCGACCACCGCGATCCGGTCCACGTCGGCCGGCAGCGACGGCAAGTCGATCTGGACGGTCCGCCCGGCAACGGCCACGCCGTCCTGCCGGGGATGGTTGTAGAACACGAGGTCGTCGTCGCTGCGGACTTTGCCGTCGCTCCCGAGCAACACGGCCGACACGTCGATCGGAGCGCCAGGCGCACCCACCGTCACCCTGCACGGTTGCGTGGGCACGGGCGCGTTCGCCCCTTTTACAATCTGCATCCGCTGATCCCTCCCCAAGGCTCAAGTCTGACCGGAGCCGCCCCCCGATGTGGCCGAAGCCGATAACCGAACCGGCCGCCGCAACAACCCGGCCAGTGCAGGGCCGAGCGGGTTTGGCCGGATCCGGGTTCCCGGTTGCCGTGGGCTGAGGCGCGTGTCGACGACCCAGTGGCCCGTGGGTCAAGGTCTGCGTACGGCCTCCCCACCGCCGCGCCGACGCGCCCGTCGCTACCGCGACGTTCCCCTCACCGGTGATCCGGTGGTATGGCAGGCCGGGCCGCGCTCCCTGTGAGACCAAGTCGAAGCTGCGCACGCCTGGTGGGTCGGCCTGGGCAAGCCCGGTTGTATTCCTTCGGCCCAAGGGTCACCGTCGCGAACAGCGGCACCTTTCGGCACCACGCACCGGGCGTAGGCTGCCGGCCATGGGTGCGGCGAAGCGGCAGATGGAGCTGGAGTTCGAGCGGGGTTGGTCTTCCCGGGGCGAGTTTGTGTGTGCGGGATGCGTCAGCGATTCGGCGCTCAAGAAAATGATCTCGGATGCCGCCCGGGCCGACGAGCAGTGCAGCTTCTGTGGCGAGATTCCTGCTGCTGAACTGGACTGTCTCACCGAAGCGTTTGTCGGTGGGTTGCAGACCGAGTACGCCAACGCCGACGATGAGGGCATCTCCTATAACAGCAGGGAGGGCGGCTATCACGTCGCCCCCACTTGGGAAACCTGGGAGCTGGTGGAAGACCACTCCGAAGTCTTCGCCAACGCTGGGGTCCTAGACGCTGTGCGCGCAGCGTTGAGTGACCAGACCTGGGCCGAGATCAGCTGGCAACGCGAGCGGTACAACGAGCAGCTCACCGCCAGCTGGCAGAACTTCTGCGAACAGATCCGACACCGGACCAGGTACGTCTTCTGGCTCCGCCGCGACAGCGCAGACGAGGAAGAGGAGCGCTGGGGGGATATCCCTGCAGGGCGCATCCTCGACCAGATCGGTCAACACATCTTGGACTTCGGGCTGGTGCAAGAACTTCCCGCAGGCTCGAAGCTGTGGCGTGCCCGCGAGGTACGCGACGACGAGATGACGGCCGCAGCCAGTTGGGTCGCCGCCGACCTCGGCACCGCGCCTCGTCATGTGGCCCGGATGTCCAACAGGATGAGTCCGGCTGGCATCCCGATGTTCTATGGTGCGTTCGACGAGGAGACCGCTGTGCTGGAGGTGGCGCGCGGTAGCCAGCAACGGCTGGCAGTAGGTACCTTCGAGCTTTCCCGCAACTGCACGGTGGTCGACTTCACCCGTCTTCCGGCCATTCCGTCGATGTTCGACCCCGAGCGTGGCCACCAACGGCGCACCCTACAGTTTCTGCACAAGTTCGTTGCGCAGATGGCAAAGCCGGTACGAGATGGCTACGACCAGATCGACTACGTGCCGACCCAGGTCGTCGCGGAGTTCCTTCTCAAGGTCTTCAATCCGGGCAATCCCGCTGAGGGGCTGATCTGCACATCGTCTTTGACCCAGCGGCGCTGTGCAGTTCTCGATCTCGACAGCAGCCGCTGTGTGGACCAGGTGACGGGCTGGAATGCCGAGCCATGGACCCACCTTGGGCTCGTCTCTGGATCCGTTCGAACGGTCGAGACAGGCATTTGACCACCACTGAGGTGGCCGAGCTGTCGCGCGGTCCGGGGGTGGCTTGGACTAGCGTGCGCGCCCGAGAGCAACGAAGGTCAACCGCTACCAGCCCGCAGCCGTGCTCCTCCGCGAACAGCAACACTGACGCCCCCAATCGACGCGGCGGCCATCACGCGCGTCGACCAACTCACCACCCGACTCAACGCCCTACTCCCGCAGGGCTGACGCGTCACAGACTGCACCCAAAAGGGGGCGCGGACCAACCGCGCCCCCTCTGACGTTTTGGGCTACCGCTAGTCGAGTCCGGTCCCGGCGAACTGGTGGAGTTGGTGGTCGGCCAGGCCCTGGGCCAGCTCGCGGCGGTCCCGATATGCGCGAGCCGCCTCGACTACGGCGCGTACAACGCATTCCCCGTGCGGTCATCGACTCGCACAGCATCCCCCGCCCGCTGGGGAAACTCAGCTGGCGGCTTCGATAGCCCGCCTGACGAGTTCGGCTCCGAGCTCGCCTCCCCCTCCAGCGGCGACGGCGCCGAACAGCAAGACCATGACCTTGTCGAACCTTTCGCGAACCGGACCGCGGAACCGTTCTGAGAGGTCCGAGGTGCTTACCATCGCACCGGCTGTCGCGAATGCTGCGTCGCGCAAGGCGTCGCTGCCCTCGATGCGGTACATGTTCAGCGCGGTGAGGATCTTCTGCAGGTAGTCGATCAGGAGGAGCTTCAGCGCGCCGTCGATGTCGGCCTGATGCACTTCCTCGACCAGCTCGGTAACGCTTTGGGTCAAATTTGCCAGAGCGTCATCGCTGATGCTTCAGCCTGGAATCGATGCAATTCATAGGAGCAGTTGTCCAGCTGTGCCAGTGCGGCGCTGCGCGGAATGTCGCATCCAGTCGCGAAGGTTTCAACCAGGGAAGCCAGGGGGTTGGCCAGGATCGCTCCGTGGCCTCGGAAGGCGTCGCCGATCCCGTCGATATGACGCAGAAGTCGCGCTTTGCCTGAATCATCGTGGTTGGTCAACGCGTTTACGGCTGCGGTGACTTGGTCCGGGAGCGTATAGAACCTCCCGACGGCCACGAAGAACTCGGGAGTGTGCTCGGGCACGTCGAGGATGGCGGACCATGCGGTCGACAGGCTGGTCTGCCGCATGGCATCGGCCCGCGGGTACCGTCTGCCCAGGTCGAGGAGCAGGTACTGCAGGCGCCCCGCAGGGTTGTCCAGGTGGTCGGCGGTCATGCTCGAAATCGTAAGCGTTTGTGCTCACCGGCAGTTCCAAAAATCGCATGTCCTGCACGCGCGGCGAGGACTGCCCGGGCGTTGCCCTGCCACACGCCGGGTGGCGCGACTGCGCCGCCGGTGACGCATGCCCGGCGACGCGGAGGAGGCCGTGGACGCCACCTTGGTACGGCTGTTCCAGATATGGGACCAGGTCCTGCGCCACGAGCAGCCGATGGCGCTGACCTACCACGTACTCAACTGCAAGATCATCGACGGCCGCCGCCGTGTCCGCCGCACCATCGTCACCGACTTCACCACCCCCGGCCCGGGCGCTCCAGACCCACCTGACCCGAGTGGTGACCCGGCCGACCAAGTCGCTGCGTTCGCCGACCTCGACAGGGCGCTGAATGCGCTGCCGTTCCGTCGGCAGGAATGCGCCAGACTGCACTTCTTTGTCGGCCTGGACCCCGCCGAGGTCGGCGTCCGGCTAGTGCTCTGACCGGGAAGGTTCGCCGGGTTGGTGGTCGGGGCGGTTGGATGGCGGTGACGTCCGTTCCGACCGCTGCAGGTGTGGTGGCCGAGCCTGTGCGAGTGCGCAGACTGACCGACCAGGAAGGGCAGAAGCTGCAGCAGATCGTCCGCCGGGGCAGTACCAGTTCCGTGCGCTACCGACGGGCGATGATGCTGCTCGCCTCCGCCGGCGGGAACCGCGTCCCGGTGATCGCCCAACGGTCCAGGCCGACGAGGACACGGTGCGGGACGTGATCCACCGGTTCAACAAGATCGGCCTGGCCTGCCTGGACCCTCGATGGGCGGGAGGCCGTCCCCGCCTGCTCACCCCTGACGACGAAGACTTCATCATCCAGACGGCCACCACCCGCCCCACCAAGCTCGGCCAGCCCTTCACCCGCTGGTCGATCCGCAAACTCGCCGCCCACCTGCGCCGCGTACACGGCCGCATCATCCGTATCGGCCGCGAAGCCTTACGGTGCCTACTCCGGCGCCGCGGCATCACCTTCCAGCGCACCAAGACATGGAAAGAGTCCCCCGACCCCGAACGCGGGGCCAAGCTGGACCGCATCGAAGAGGTGCTGGAACGCTTCCCCGACCGGGTCTTCGCCTTCGACGAGTTCGGCCCCCTCGGGATCCGGCCCACCGCAGGCTCCTGCTGGGCGAAGCAGAGCAAGCCCGAACGGCTGCCGGCGACCTACCGCCGCACGCACGGCGTCACCTACTTCCACGGCTGCTACTCCGTCGGTGACGACCGTCTGCGGGGCGTCAACCGCCGCCGCAAGGGCACCGCCAACACCCTGGCCGCGCTGAAGTCGATCCGCGCCGCCCGACCCGACGGCGCCCCGATCTACATCATCCTGGACAACCTCTCCGCCCACACCGGCGCCGACATCCGCCGCTGGGCGAAGAAGAACGAGGTCGAACTGTGCTTCACCCCGACCTACGCCTCCTGGGCCAACCCGATCGAGGCCCACTTCGGACCGCTGCGCCAGTTCACCCTGGCCAACTCCGACCACCGCAGCCACCCCGCACAGACCCGGGCCCTGCACCGCTACCTGCGCTGGCGCAACGCCAACGCCCGCCACCCCGACGTCCTGGCGGCCCAGCGCAAGGAACGCGCCCGTATCCGCAGCGAGAAAGGCATTCGCTGGGGCGGACGCCCTCCGACGGCCGCAGCCTGATCCAGACCGGCGAAGACCGGACACGCCCGCGAAGGCTCGAATCGGTGCGGTAGGGACCGGTTTGCTGCCGTCCCTGCTACGCAGCGCAGCCGAAAATCTCTTGCGGAGTCGTCTGAGCACTCGATACCCAGCATCGAGACGACAAGGAGCACAGGATGACGACCCGTCTGGGTTCATTGAACGAGTTCTGCTGGATGGACCTCAAAACCCGTGACTTGGCCAGCACCGCCACCTTCTTCTCGAAGACGCTGGGCTGGCGCTTCGCGGTGGACGAGAAGGACTGGCGAAAGGCCACCAAGATAGCCATCGACGGCCACCTGATCGGTGGCGTGAGCGACCTGGCGAACCCGGTCTACCCACCGGGAACACCCGCCCACATCGCCTACTACCTGGCAGTCGACAACGTCGACCGTCGCGCCGAAGTGGCGACGGTGAACGGCGCTCGTCTTGTCGTACCTCCCTTCGACGCGGGCGATCAGGGGCGCATGGCGACATTGATCGATCCGGTAGGTGCCGCCTTCTCGCTGTGGCAGCCGCGCAACTTCACCGGATGGCACTTCCCGTCCCACTTGGCGGGCGCCCCGCACCGCATGGTCCTGACGTGCGACCAGCCTGAGAAGGCCCGGCACTTCTACGACAGGACGACGGGGACCCCTCTGAACTGCGCCGATTTCATCGCTACACGTGGACCCAGTGCATCCGTTCCGCAGTGGGAACTTGCGGTCAACGTCGAGGATTTGGACAGCGTCTTCGTACGCGCACACGAACACGGCCATGACTTGGCCACGTGGTCCGAGAAAACCGGTCGTCGTGTTGTGCGGTTGAGCAGCCCGGAGGGACTGACATTCCTGGTTCGCTGCCTTGAGCAGTGACTCGGCCGTCGACCAGGCGCGGTGGTGGTGGGTCGCAGCCTGGACCAACCCGGCGGACCTATTCGGTCACAGCACTAGCGCATCTCAGCGCCCGCCCCACCGACACCTTTATGGACCTCGTGCACCAAGTTTTCGCCCGCGGCCTCCTACACAAGATGCACGTCGGACGGCCTTACGACGAAACCGCCGCCCTGCTGCCCAAGGATCACTACACCGCCCTCGGCGCCATCACCATGCAACCCTTCGACACGCCGCGCTATCAGCCCGCCCCCGCAAGCCAGATCCAGCCGCCCACCACCCCCGGACCCGGCTACAACCGCGACACCGCACAGCAGTACATCCGCGAGAACTACGAAGAGCTGCCCCAACTGCTCGCTGTCACCCTGCCTCGCCTACTCACCGACCCGACCGCGCGCGGCCACCTGGAAGAACTCCGGGACCAGGGATGGCTTGACTGGCAGATCCTCGTAGCGATCTCCAATGTCGCGGCCATGGCGCGCGCACGACTGGCAGCCGGCCGCAACTCCGACCCGCATGTGCTCACGTCCTTCATGAGGTCGTTCTTCGACACTCCCGAACACACCTACCCCGACACGCTCCCGCTGGCAGCATTCACAACTGACCGACTCCGCAAGCAGATGGACGCGACCCTCCTGTCCATCGGCAAACGCCGCTGGAATCTGCGCACGGCCGTACCCACCCCGAACATCGCCGCATTCCACCAACTTCTCGTCGATCGGTACGGCTACGCACAGGACGACATACCCCACCGCGACCTCCTCAACGAGGCACTGACCGACGACGGCACCGTAGCCCTGCTGATGAACGGGTGAATGAATCCCGCGGCGGTTGCGGTTGTTCGTCGGCGGCGTTTGACGCCCGGGCGGCCACCACCACGGAGCGGGTGACCGGGGCGCCCCACGTTCGCGCCGTGAACCCGCAGCCGAACGTGCTTGCCGGATGAGGGCGCCCACTACTCACGCCCTGTACCTCCTCTGGTTGGCCACGCCGTCCGTCAGCCGCGTCGAGTGACCCGTAGGGCCTGCGCCGTTCGGATGAAACCTTGTCCGGTGCCGTGGACTTGCGTTGCACGGGGGCGGTAGGACTGCGAGGACCAACCGGGACCCGCTGGCGGACGAGGAAGGCAAGTTGAGATGGACGGCTGGACGATTGCCAGCACCGTCGCCACCTGCGCCGCGTCGGTGACCGCCCTCCTCGTCGTGGGGCGTGATGTCGTTATCCGTACCGCTGATGCCACCGCCCAACGCGAAGCGCAAGCACGCCTAATCCGCTGCAGGTTTGGTGGCCTCGGCGAGGTCGGCTTCGTCAATCTGGCTTTGTTCATGAGAAGTGGTTCAGGCTCAAGTTCTGTGATCGGTAACGCTGTGTTGTGCGCTCAGAGTTCGAAGAGCGGTTCCTCCAGCCGTTCCGGCTCAGGATCCAGGACGCCGCGCAGGCGACGAACGCTGTTGCGCCAGGCCGGGCCGTCGACGGTCTCGTCCCAGAGGTCGGCGAGCTCCGAGTTCTCGGCGACAACTCGGTCGAGTGCGTCGACAGCCAACGATCGAAGCTCGTCGGTGATGGTCGGAACGGGTTCGTCAGGTCCGTAGCTCGTGCTGACGGGTTCACCGCCTGGGCACTGTGCCGCGATCAGCGCAGCGGCGGCGACGGCCTCGGCCCCTTCCGGACATTCCAAGTAGTCCTGCGCCTGGATCGCCTGCGTAAGCGCGGAAAGCACCACACCCTCGCGCTGGTCGTGGGGTGTTTCGTCCAGGGCGTCGGCAAAGTCCGCGGCCATGTCGTTCTCGAATGGGCCGATGTCCCAGGTGCCCATGGTGGCGTCTCCTCATGTCCAGGTGCGGTGATCATGGCATCGGGCGGCGACATGGTTGTCACGGGGCGAGTAGGACACGCTTGCGTAGGAGTTCGAAGCTGGCTCGTCCGAACATCTGGCGTTTGAGCACCTTAAGAGGGCGTTAAGTCCCGTTTCTGGTGATGTGATGTCGCCCGTTCGTGGGTGATGGAACGGTTCCGTCCTCGTGTCATGTCGTGGGCGTGATGGG
>NZ_JBSFVE010000053.1:0-15008 GCF_053592165.1 Streptodolium elevatio | reverse complement strand
CCGGTGAAGGCGCCGGTGAAGTCCAGGGTCCGCAAGGCCCGTTCTGCCGCTGCACCAGGACCGCCCGCCGTGCCTGGGAAGTCCGTTGCCCGGCAAGGCCGTTCCCGCGCTGTGCCAGCTGCCGAGCCCGTCGGCGCTGCCGTGCCCGCCGCCTCGCAAGGGCCGGCCGTGGTCCCTTCCGCTGGAGGACCGGGTGCTGCTCGTGTCGGCCTACTGGCGCACGAACTTGACGATGCGCCAACTCGCCCCGCCAGGCTCAGAGGTGTCAGACGGCGGGACACGGTCTGATCGGGGTTCGCCGGATGTGTGGTGGACGGTGCCGTCATCGTCGATGGTGAGGGTCAGGCCGAAGTCGCAGGCCTCCGGCTGCCGAGGCGGCCGGTCCACAAGGTGTGCGCGGCCCCGACCTCACGCGGCCCGGTCTGCCAAACCGCTGGGGGACGCAGCGCCGACAAGGTCACTGGAGCACCACGGGTCGGCGAGACGAGAACAGCAAATTCAGAAAATCTTCGAAGGATTCTCCATATCGGCCAAAGTAGGGGCTATTTCCGCCATAGATCGCACCGTCAAGACCCGCGAATAGAAGAACTCCACAGTCCATTAGACCAATAGGCGTAAGTCTCCCGCTGGCCTTCACCTCGTACTCATTCGCAAGTGCGAACAGCGAGGTATTCGCGACCGCTGCAACCGGGTCTATATGTGTAATATCTTTGGCATCCTTGCTCCAATGATGGGGATGCGCGAAACTTATGGAGAAGTATTCCTTAATAAACTCTTCAACAGCCCTACTAGGAAGGCGGTCGATGCTGGCCCAGGATCGTCTCGCGGAATCGATGAATGCTCTTCTGCCCGCGAACCAGCCACTTTCACGCAGCACATTGACAGCTTGTTCATTCAGCATGCCCGCAAATACCCCCAGATAGTGCCAGCGGAATACTCAACCCGCGCGATCATATAAACTCGCCATCGGACTCAGCTATTTATTTCGGATTGGCACCTCCGCCAACAACTATGATGAGGCACTGCTGGCATGCCACTGCCCTGTCGCCCGTCCCAGCATACACGACAGCGTATTCCACGTTGCTCAATACCGCGAGGTTATCGGTCGGGGCGTCTGACAGGGCACCATTGCATGCGCGCACTTCTGCGCAATTGTCCCAGGGCCATGGTTCACGCCCTCGAGCGAGAGGCGCCCGCTGCGTCAGAGCGTCTTCATAGAAAGGGTGACCCCTGCCATGGCCACTTAGCCCGATATGGATATCTCCTGGCACGCCGTTTCCATCGTCGATGAGTCGGGCAGCTGCAACCTTTTCAACGCCGAGCGGGGCGTTCTTCGCTGCGGCTTTTGCGGCGCGAATGCACGCATCGTTGTTGTGGACCAGGACGGGTGTGGCACCTGCGAGGACGTAGTAGGTGTGGGCTCGAGCTACGGTGAGGTCGTTGGTGCGCTGCTGCCGGTTGTACTTTCGGTTGCCGCTGACCTGAACCCAGCTTCCAACGTCTGTGCGAAGCCATTGACCTGGCTGAATTTGGCCAGCATCGAGCCAACGATTTAGATCGGCGGCCCAAAATGGGTGGTTCTGCGTAGCAGTGATGACTTGACTGCCGGTTTCGGTGGCTACCGTAATTTCACTGAAAAGCTTGTCGTCTTCGGTCGTAATGCTGACAAGCACCGTCTGAGGGCCTGTTTTTCCTGTCTCGGGGTCGGTCGCAAGGACGACGTCACCGGGGACGATGTCAGCGATGCGCTTTTGACTGCCGTCCGCCATGAGAACCAGCGTGTCGGGCAGGAAGCTGTGGCAGACGACCAGGCGGGCTCCCGGCGACGCGGATTTCGGGCCGCCGAGCACGAGCACGAGGCCGTCACCAAATACTTGGCCGAGTTCGTAGGCGTCACCTTCGGCGTAGGCGTTCTCCTTAGCCCAGTTGTCTGTCTGCGTGCTTCCGCAGTTCTCATCCGACCAGGCCCCGAGAGATGCTGGTGCCCTGCACGCCACATCGATAGCGGTGTACATCTTTTGAGCTCCGCCGAGGACGAACGCCACAACCGGGTTGCGCTTTGTTCCAGGACGCCAGGGGATGGCGCAGGGATTAATTTCTGGGCGGCACCTGTTCTTTTCGGTGTTGTAGGCCTGCACTTGCCCGGGGGACATGCATTTTTCGCGGTAGACGGTTCCGCATCCGGGGCGTCCGTCCTTCGGGCCGGGCGCTGTCGGGGTGGATGGGGCTTCAATATAGACGGTTATTGTGTAGACCCAGTCGGTCGCAGGTTCGCCGGGGGTGCATGGTCCCTGGCAGACGGTCCTTGTGGCCCTGACGGTTACGTTGCCTTGTCTGCTGATCTTGGTTTGTCTGCGGGAGATGAGGCCGGTGGGGTCGCTGTTGGTGACCGGATTGCCGTTGGCGTAGGTGTAGCCGTGCATCTGTTGGCTATCGGTCAGGTCGACGAGGGGGTCGACGCTGATGAAGCGGCCGAGTGCGGGGTCGTATTCGCGGGCGCCGATGTGGGTGAGGCCGCTGGCGTCTTTGGGTTTGCCGAGGAATCCCTTGTCGTCAGGCCACGTGCCGGGGGCGGGCTGGGCGCCGCGATCTTCGCCGTAGGGCTTCTGGTTGCGTCGGGTGATGTCGAGCGTGGCGGCGTTGAGGCTGGTGGTGGCTGTGCCGTGGTGGTCACTAGCCTGGTAGTCGAGGGTGTTGGTGCCGGCAGCGTCGGTGGTGCGTACGACGGTGGGGGCTCCGCCGGGAGCACCGTAGTAGCGGGTTCCGGTGGCCTTGTTCGAGGCGTGGGTGAGGGTGAGTTCCTGCTGGCCGAGGTAGAGGGTGGTGGTGTCGGGCTCTTTGCGGATGAGTCGGTTGCCTGTGGCGTCGTACAGGTAGGTACTGGTCTTATTCAGGCCACTGAGGTGGGTGGTGCTGGAGGCAAGGCGGCCTTCCGCGTCCCAGACGAGGGTTTGGTTGCCGCCGTCGACGGGGCGCTGGGTGGTGTTGCCGACCGCGTCGTAGTCGTAGGCGGAGGTCGTGGACTCGTTGGGCTTGCTGACCGTGGTGGTGGCAACGGCGTGGGGGCGCGGGGTGCCCGGTGCGGGGTGGGTGTAGGTGGTGGTGGTGTCTTGGGCGCCCGTGGCGTCGGCGGGATTGTGGTCGACGAGTTTGGTGCGGTTTCCGACGGAGTCGAAGGTATAGGACTGCCAGTACGGTGCGGGGCCACCGATGTTCGCGGCGGTAGGTGCGGCATTCGTGCATCCGCCCAGTCCGGGGACCCAGGGCGTGGTTTTGGTGGTAGTGCCGCCCTTGTCGGTCCAGGCCTCGGTGAGCCGCCGCTGGTGGTCGTAGCTGAAGCACTGGGTGTCGGTAGTGAATCCGGCGGCGCCGTCGTCGCGGCGCGTGGAGATCGAGGTGACGTCACCGACGGCGTTGTACGTGTATTTGGTCGCGTCGACGGATCCGGTGATCTGGGTGTCGTTGGGTCCGGTCTGCCGGTCCAGCGTGGTGCCGAGGAGTTGGCCGGTGACGTTGTCCCAATTGTTGGTGTAGGCGAGTTGCTTGGGGACGTCGCCGAAGACCACGCGCTGGGTGCGGCCGTACACGTCGTAGTAGGCGAGGTTGATGTAGTCGGCCGCGCCGCCGACGGATTTGAGGTTGCCGCCTGGGTCGTAGGTGTAGAAAAGGCTTTCCTGCGGGAGGCCGGCGATGGCTGGCAGGTCGGTCTTCAGCGGGACGCCGAGAATCTGGTTGTACTGCGTCGCAGTGGTGTATACGCCGGCAAGGTTGCCTTCGGCGGCAGGGATGGTGATCTTGGTGCCGGTAGGGCGGTATCCGGTGTCGACGCCGGTGATCTCGCTGGTGTATGCGGCGCCGCCCGTGCCGCCGACGTAGCGGGTGGAGCCGTCGGCGCGGCCCTTGGCGAAGCGGTCGTAGCTCAGCGCGGTGAGCTGGTTGGCGGGGGCGACGGTGTCCTTGTAGGTGCCGGTGGGGCGGCTGAGGCTGTCGTAGGTGGTCCACAGGACCTGGCCGCGAGCGTCCTTGGTCCAGTCGACCTGGCCCAGGTCGTTGTAGTGGGCTTCCGAGTGGCCCTTGTCGGGGTCTTCGGCGCTGGTCTTGCGGCCGAGGAGGTCGTACTCCCAGGTCCAGATGTTGCCTGCGGGGTCGCGGACGGTCTTGAGCTGTTCGCGGTAGTCGTAGGTGTAGGTGGTTTTGTCGAAGCCAGACGGGTCGTCGCTGCCGACGTTCGCGGAGTTCTTGTACTGGCGCAGTTCGGCGGTCTTGCCGCGGGCATCAGAGATTGTGGTGGTGGCGGTCCCGCCGGTCGGCGGCGTCACGTGAACCTTGTCGGCTCCGGCGTATGTGGTGGTGGTGCGCCACTGTTCCTGTGCGTGGGCGCTGAACGTCTCGGCGATTTTGCGGCCTTGGCCGTCGTAGAACACGCCGCTCTGGCTGGGTACTTCGTTGTCGTTGGCGTCGTAGAACGTCGTCGAGGGCGGGTTGGCGTTGTGGAAGGGGGCGCTGGTGAGCACGGTGCGGCCGAGGGAGTCGTAGACGGTGTCGGCGATGAGTCGGCCTGGGCCGCCCTTGGCGTCGGTTTCCTGAAGTTGGCGGACGTTCAGGAAGGAGTCCAGGATCTGGATGGATTTGCGGTAGGCGCCCGCGCTGGAGACCAGGGTCTGCGTGGTTACCGTCGACGGTGTGGTCTTCGACAGGTTGTAGGTGTAGGTCAGGCTGGCGGACTGGGCGCGGGTGCGGCCGGGCAGCCACACACTGGTGGTTCGGCCGAGCGGGTCGTAGGCGAACTCGGTGACGCGGCCGTTCTCGTCGGTGGCCTTGACCGCGTTGTTGCGTGGGCCAGCGTGCTGGGTGGTGGATTTCCAGCCCTTGGCGTTGGTGACCTCGACGGTGGTCGGCAGGGTGCCGGTGGCAGGGGTGTACGTCGTGGTGGTGGTGTTGCCGAGCGCGTCCTTGACGCTGGTGGCGCGTCCGTAGGTGTCGTAGACGGTGGTGGCGGTGGTGACCCAGTCGGCGGTGTCGTTGCCGGTGTAGGACTTGCGGACCTGGGTGCCGGTGATCGCGCCGATGCCGCCTATCTGCCCGAAGGGCTGGCTGTCGTAGAGGTTGCGGGAGTTGGCGACCGTGGTGCCCGCGCCGGCGGCGGTGCCGCAGTTTCCAGCGACGGTGACCGTTTCGATGGGCAGGGCGAGGATGTTGGCGGCGGTGTTGTGCGCGTAGCTGGTGGTGGTGCAGTAGTCCGGCAGCCCGTCGGCCTGGTTGAGAACGGCCGTCGGGACTCCGTGGGTGGGGTCGTAGGTAGTGGTGACTGTGGCGGAGCGCCAACTTCCGTTGGCGAGTTTGGCTTTGCTGGTGCTCTTGGCGGTGCCGGTCTTGCGGGCGACGAGGTCGGGCAGGCCGGTTCCGCGGACGTGGGTGGCGACGACGGGGCCGGTCCAGGGGTCGGTCACGGTGGTGGACGCTGCGGTGCCGCCGTCTCCGGTGAAGGCGGTGGTGGCGCGGACGGTGCCGGCCAGGTGGTCGGCGTCGGTGATGGTGCCGCCGTGCGGGTCCGTGACGGTGACGGACCGTTTGCTGCCGTCCTTTTTGGTGTCGCCGTCCATGCCGCGGAGGTAGAGCGTGGATGACTGGGTGGCCGGGGCGGGGGCGAGACCGGCGCGGACGATCACTTCGGCGTAGCCGCGGAAGTCGTTCCAGGTGCGGTACTTGTCCTCGGTCAGCGGGGAGTCGTCGCGGTGCCAGGCCGCGTCGCCGACGTACTCGTAGCGTGTCTCGCGCAGCGGGCTGGCGTTGATGCCGCCGGTGTTGTCCTGCTCTTTCACGGCGGCGACGACGTACTTGTGGAACCAGTTCTCCTTCGGTTCCCGTACTTCGTCGTAGTCCCACCAGATCGGGAAGCAGCGTTTGCCGTTGCTGTCTGCGGTGGGCGTGGCGCCTGCGACGCAGTCCTGGGCGGCGTAGGCGACGACGGTCTGGCTGCCGGTCTCGGTGGTGATGGTGGTGATGCGGCGCCGGTTCAGCGCGGGGGCGTGGTCGCCGCCGGCGTCGACGCGGTTGTTCATCATGGTGCCGGTGAAGTCCACCGACGGCTGGGTGATCTTCGCGGCGCCGTCGTAGGCGGTGGTAGCGATAGCGGCGAGCCACAGTGCGGGGCTGGTGCCGTCCTGTGGGTCGGGGAACTCGTGGGTGAGCACCCAGTCGTCGACGGTGGTGGGTGTGGTGCCGTTGAGGACCTGGGTGGTGATCTTGGTGAGGCGTTTGGTCGACCAGAACGTCGGGGCGTAGTTCTTGCAGTCCTTGGCGGGTGTGCCTGCGTTGCAGTTCTGGTCGTAGGGGGTGTCGGGCCAGTTGGCGGCGGTGTCTTTGTTGAGGGTGTTCGGCGCGCAGGTCACGCCGGTCTTGGGCAGGCACCGTTCGAAGGCGGTGAAGACGACCTGGGCGGTGGGGCCGGCGGTGTCGGTCAGTTTGGAGCCGTAGGTGACGCGGTCCAGGACACCGCCGCGGGTGTAGGGGGTGAGGGTGCCGTCGGGGTGGGCGGTGTCGGGGTTGCGGGAGTAGTGGTTCGTCTCGGGTGCCCAGACGTAGGAGACCATGCCGCCGCGGATGTCGACGGCGTAGGCGAGGTTCCAGCGCCAGGCCTGCTGGCACCAGGCGAGCGCGAAGTCGGTGTTGTAGCAGGGCTCGCCGGGGTTGTTGGCGTAAACCGGGCGGCTCCAGGCGGAGTTGGAGGCGGTGCCGGTGGTGGCGCCGGGCTTGTACTGGCGGCCGAAGAAGTACTGAGTGCCATCGGCGGTGGTCACCTTCCAGTACTCGCCGTCGTTGTCGCCGTTGGCTGCGTCGCCTTGGGCTCCGGAGAGCAGTTCGACCTTGGTGTTCGAGCCGTCCTCGGTGCGCCATACGCCGTCGGCGTCGTTGCGGACCAGGGTGGTGTTGGCGCCGTTCAGCGACAGGGTGATCTGCTGCTTGCCTGACCAGCACGCCTCGCCGGTGTTGTCCTTGCCGTCGAGCTTGCAGGAGGCGAAGGAACGCTCGACGTACCCGGGGTGGTAGTCCCAGCCGTCGCCGATCCAAGAGGACTGGGCGTTCTTCGTCACGGTGCGGCCGTCGACCGACGCAGAGCTGTAGCCGAGGGCGATGCTCGGTGCTGTGCCACCGAGGGCTGGGGGCACGGTGATGGGGTAACTCCAGCCGAAGGAGCCGGAGTTCCCGGAGACCGACCACGAGCCGGTCGCCTCGAGGGAGGTGGCCCTGTAGTCGCCGGCGCCGCTGGAGGAGTCGGCGGTGGCCGCCAGCACCACGGTCCCGGCGGTGGGGGACGCGGTGCGGGCGGCCGCGTCGGTCGCAGTTGCGGGGGTGGCGAGGTCGACTTCGGCAAAGACCTGTGCTGCGGCGGGGTCGTTACGGGTGCCGTGGATGGGTGTTTCGGTGCGGCACTCAGGGAGTTCGGGTGTGGTCAGGACGCACTCAGGCATCGCGACGAGCCGGACGCGGGAGGCCCAGTCCCCGCCGTAGGCTCCGCGGATCGCGGCGTAGTCCACCTCGACGGTGACGCGGGTCTGCGCGGCGGCGTCCAACGGGCGGACGGTGACCAGGAGTCCGGACACGCCGGCGCGTTCCGCGGTGGCCTTGTCGACCACTCCGACGCGGACCTGGCCCGGGCCGTCCTGCGTGGGAGCCTGTGCGCGGGCGGCGTGTCCGGGGTCGGTGGAGTCGGGGGCGGCGGCGCTGATCCGCACCGGGATGCCGGACGCCTGGCCAGCCTCGGCCCGGGCCGCCGCGGGCGCCGGATCCGCTGAGGGCGCCAGTTGCACATCGGCTTCCGCAGCTTCGGGCCACACCACCGGGGGCGGCTGCCACGCCGGTGCTGTGTCCCCGACCGGGGGTGAGAGCTGCGGGGGCGGCGCGTCACGGCCGCCGACCGACGGAACGTTCTCGAGGTCGCGGGGAGACCACACCCGCGGGTCCTTGATGCCGGCGCGATCGTCCGATGCCTCGGCGGCGGTCGGGGCCAGCAGGCTGAGGAGCAGGCCCAGGATCAGCGGGAAGCGCCACGCGGACTTGCGCCGCACCACGGTGAAGCCTGTTGACGATCCGCGCATGACCACGCCCCCCGAGAAGATCACGAAACGGCGGGCAGCTTAGAACCATCTGCCGACACGCCGGAAGGGCACAGCAGGGCTGGTTCCCGACCGGAAAGTGGAATGCATCACACCGCTCGAGTGCCCAAGGCGGAGATCTACGGCATGTATTTGTCTACTCATAAATAACTTCAGCCCTATACGAACCACACGCCCCACAAGCCTCTCCCTCACTCCCCGCATCCATAGCCTCGCTTGTCCGTGACGATGTGAAGTGCGCCACAACAACATTTCGGTTGTCGTGTGTCCGAAGGGACGGCTAGGTTCCGCGCGCGTCCGCCGTCCGACGGACACGCCACCGAACCGGAGGACTTCCATGGGGGGACCACCCAGCCGCCGCGCACCACGGCAAGGCGCAGCCCGCACAGCCGCCGCTCTCACCACGCTCACCGTGGCCGCAACGCTGCTCACCCACTCGCCTGCCATCGCGGCGACCCCGTCCGCAGGTCCGCATGCTGCAAGCTCCCCGGAAGTCGCTCAGACTTCCGCCGAGGCGGGCGAGCAGACACCGGAGGAAGCCGCGTCGGAGCAGGCCCGCCGGACCGGGGTCGCGGTGCCGGTGCCGGAACTGACCACCGAGACCGACACCGTCGCAGCGCAGCCCGAGGGCGGTTTCACCCTCACCCGCACGAGCTCCCCTGAGCGCATCAAGCGAGGCGGCGGCTGGGCGGACCTGGACGCAACGTTGTCGAAGGACTCCTCCGGCGCGATTGCCCCGGCGGTGTCGTGGAGCGGTTTGACGCTGTCACCGGGCGGGACCGGACCGCTGGCCAGGCTCAACCACGGCGGCAAAGAACTCGCGTTCACCTGGCCAACAGCTCTGCCAGCGCCGGTCCTTGACGGCGCGAGTGCGGTGTACCGGAACGTGCTGCCCGACGTGGACCTGCGCGTCACCGCCAGTACGCTCGGCGGGTTCACCCACACGCTCGTCGTCAAGAACGCCGCCGCCGCGCAGAACCCCGGCCTGAACACCCTGCGCCTGGGTGTCGCCACCACCGGGCTGACCGTCGCAGCCGGAAACGACGGCGCCCTCCAGGCTGTAGACGCCTCCGGGACACCGGTGTTCACCGCGCCACCGGCGACCATGTGGGACTCCCGCACCACACCCGTCGAGGCCCCCGCCAAGGCGGGCGCACAGGCGCCGGCTTCCACGACGGCTGCGGCGAACTCCCCGGCGGCTGCGGAGGATGACCCGGAGCCGACCTCGGGTGCGGAGGTGTCCACCGCCGAGGGCCCGGGAGCCTACGCCGAACACACCGAACTTGCGGTCACCGTCACCGCGAACAGCCTGACCCTCACGCCCGACCAGGGCATGCTCGACAGCCCCGCCACGGTCTACCCGGTCTACATCGACCCGACCTGGAACCCCAACCCGGGTGTCGGCTCGACCTGGACCCAGGCCGGCTGCCCGACGGCGACGAACTGGTCCGCGGCCAGGGACCCCGGTGTCGGCTACCAGCAGTACACCAACGAGACGCCGGCCTGCGTCGGCAACCAGCGGGCTTACTACCAGTTCTACGGCGGCTTCTCCTCTGATCGGCGCACCGTCACCGGGATAGAGTTCGACGCCACCCAGACCAAGTCCTCCAGTTGGGACTGCAACAAGGCATATCCGGTCGACCTGTGGTCGACCCCCGGAACCATCGGTCCGAGCACGAACTGGAGCAACCGTCCGGAAGGCGCCAACGACAGCAACCGCACCTGGCTTGCTTCCATGCCCATGACCGGGGCGGCGAACCAGGGCGGCACCGCGTGCAGCAAGCTCCTCGCCGACTACAAGATCGGGTCGCAGCACTTCCCGATGATGCTCGACAGGCTCGACGAAACGGTCGTCACCTTCAGCCTCACCGGCAAGGAAAACGTCGCCGACGACCAGTTCAAGCGGTTCGGCCGCAACGCCGCCCTGCGCGTGCACTACAACTCCTGGGTCAACGACCCCGCCGACCTGTGGATCCAACCTGCACCCCAGAACCCCGCCTGCGGCGGCTGGATCGGCGCGACCAACCAGGCAACCGGTGGCATCAAACTCAGCGCCGTCGTCAGCGACCCCGACAACACAGCCGTTACCGCGAACTTCCACTTGTGGGACGCCACTTCGGGACCCACGCTCACCGACTACGGCTGGGGTCCCCCGATCAGCTCCGGCTCACGCGCCGAAGTCGCCGTCGGCACCCTCGCCGACGGGCACCGCTACGACTGGTACGTCCGCGCCGGAGACGGCGACGGCCGCAGCGACAGCCTCTTCATCCGCGGCTGCAGCTTCGGCGTCGACAAGACTGCGCCGAACACCCCCACCGTCACCTCCACCGACTACCCCGAGTCCGGCACCGCCCCGTCCTCGCTGAGCGTCAACAAGCCCGGCACGTTCACTCTCTCGGCCTCCGACAACGCCTCCGGCGTCTGGAAGTTCGAGTACGCCCTCAACAACACCATCCCCGTCGGCAACGCCGCCAGTGTCCCCGCAAACGGCGGCACCACCGCCACGCTGACCCTCACCCCCAACACCTGGGGCACCAACCTGCTGCGCGTCCAAGCGGTCGACATGGCCGGCAACCGCTCCCAACCGCGCACCTACGCGTTCTACGTGCCCTACGACCCGACCCGTACCTCCGTCGCCGGCGACATCACCGGTGACGGCCTGCCCGACCTGGTGATGGCAGACCCGTCCGGCAAGCTGGTGATGTACCAGGCCAAGAAGGACCCCGGCATCCTCAACAGCGCCGTCCAGGTCTCCAATCCCGCCAACGCGCCTGACAGCGCACTGCCTTCAGGAGACGGCAAGGGCTGGTCCACCGCCGTGTTCAGCCACACCACCGGCAACGGCAACGACACCGACCAACTGTGGGCCTACAAGTCCGGGGCTCTCCTGCTCTACCCCAGCAGTCTCGACGGCACCCTTCTCCCGCCGGACAAGGTCGGACCGGAGAAGAACGGCGACCAGTACTTCGCCTACGGCAACGCCATCGAGGTCAACAAGGACATCGTCACCTGCGTCGGCGCTTGCGACTCCTACTCCTACGACTGGTCCCGCGTCCGGCAGATCGCCGCGCTGGCCGATGCCACCGGCGACGGTCGCCCCGACCTCCTCACCGTCGAAGTCGACGGCACCGGCAACGGCAGTCTGTGGTTCTACACCGGCGGCAGCGCCACCGGCTCACTCGTCGAGGCCCGACGCATCGGCACCGGAGGGTGGCAGAACATGACCCTCACCGTCCCTGGGGACACCACCGGCGATGGCCTGCCGGACCTGTGGGCGCGCGACACGGACGACGGTGCCCTGTACCAGTATCCCAGCCGTAAGAACCCCGCCCCGGACATCACCGCTTACGGATCCATCAGCACCCGCACCCGTATCAACGGCGGGCTGACCGCCGCCGAATATCCCACCGTCGCCAGCGACGGCAACATCACCGGCAGCACCCACAAAGACCTGTGGGTTGTGGCCCCGGACGGACGGGTGAGCGTATTCCCGGGGCGCGAAACGGGTGGCGGCTATCCGTTCGAGTCGCCCATGACGGTCACTCCGAACATCACGTCATGGCAGCAGTGCGAGACCGTCCCTGCCGTGACCGGCAAATCGCTGTGCGGCCCGGTCCTCACCAGGTACCGGTCCCTGTCTGAGGCCAAGCGCACCGAGATGGGCCTCCCCACGAGCGGTGTTCTGACCACGGCCAACAACCGCAGCAGGTACGTCAACTTCGCCGACAACGCCTCCATGCACTGGACCCCTGAATACGGCACCGTCGTCGTCAACGGCACCATCCGCACCGCCTGGGGCAACACCGGCTGGCAGGCCGGCTACCTCGGCTACCCCAAGACCGACCACTATCCCGTCGCCGGCGGCACCCGCGTCGACTTCGAAGGCGGCTACATCCGCTGGAACGCCGCCACCAACACCGCCGCCGACCACACCTACACCGACGGTGAGACCTCGGCGGCGCACATCACCGTCACCGGCGACTTCAACGCCGACGGCCGCGACGACCTCGCCACCGTCCACGACTACCTCGGCGGCTCAGCCGCCCTGTGGACCAGCCTCACCACCAGCTCAGGAGGCGCCGCCGCCCCGTTCGAGTCCTGGAAGACCGCCCCCAACAACTGGTGGATCACCCAAGCCAAGTGGGTCGCCGGCGAATTCGTCACCGACACCGACGGCAAACGCCGCGACGACATCGCCGCCCTCTACCGCTACAGCGACGGACGCGTGAAACTCTTCACCTTCCGCGCCAACCCCGACGGCGGCTTCACCTACCTCGGCGGCAGCTGGGAACAACCCGCCGGCTGGGACTGGAACCGCACCACCCTGATGGCCGGCAACGCCAACGGCACCGGCGCCGACGAGGTCGTCGCGGTCCAGGGCACCGCGGACGGCCGGTTCGCCACCTACACCTTCACCGCCACCGGCACCGGCGTCTTCAACGCCCCGGTCAAGGGCTACGAGGAGACCAACACCGGGTTCTGGTACACCGACCAGTCCCACTTCGCCCTCGGCGACGCCAACAACGACGGACGCGCCGACATCATCGGCACCTACATCTACACCGACAACACGCTGAAGACGTTCACCTCGCTGGCGAACACAGGCGGCACCTACCCCGCGTTCACCATCGCCGGCTGGGCCAGCGGCCCCGGCTCCTGGTACCACTCAGCCATGCAGGCAACGGCGGGCGACGCCAACGGCGACGGACGCGACGACCTCGTGGTCATGTACGACTACGGCAACGGCGACATGGGCCTGTGGACCTTCACCGCCGCGGCCAACGGCAACCTCACCGCCCCCATCGCCGCCACCCCCCGCACCGGCCCCGGCAACTGGTGGGCCGACCGATCCGTCCCCCACACCGGCGACACCGACGCCGACGGACGCGACGACCTCATCACCCTCTACCGCTACAACGACGGCGGATTCTCCCGCTTCGTCTACACCGCCCAAAACCCCGGCACCGGAGGATTCAACCCGAAGACCAGCACCTGGAGCGCCGCCCCCGGACTCTGGTGAACCAGCGGCACACATGAGCGAGACGTACCAACCCTGAAGTGACGGGCGGTATAACCAATGTGGCCTGTACACCCCGAACGGGGTGTACAGGCCACATCCGACTCGCACGAACGAACCGCTCCCCCACCACAAAGACCTGATACACCGACGCTGCGGCCACAGCACACACCGTCCACGCACCGACGGTCCATCAGGCCCTTCCCCAAACAGCAGCCTGCACACGGCCGCTGCCTCCGGTGCACCTCCCACAACGGACGCGCATCCACGGTCCTTAACCGAGCGGACCACCGAGACACTGGCGGACCAGCGCACCTAGGCTTCGTCGGTGTCCGGGCCGAACGCGATGTACTCCCCAGCTCGGTCGGGACCAACCGCCCCGCGATCACGCCCCCCACCAGGCGCACAAACAAACCGAGCCACCTGACCACCAGCAACCTCGATGACCAACTCCGGGCTGGAACACCAGTCGATCGTCAACTGCACACGGTGCGTTCCAGGCCGCACCGTAAACGTGTGCGTCTGCCCGCGCTTCGCCCTGCCCACGACAGCTCCATCGACCAACACCTGGTAAGCACGGAAGAAGTCACGCTTACCACCACCCACGCGGCGCACCGCGATGATCCCGTCCGGCTCCGTCTCCATGGCCGCGATACTGACACACGTCTGGGCACCCCAAGCCTAAAGGCCCGCACCGGATCGGTGACCAAATCCGCCGCCGGGCATGGTGTTCACGAGAAGCGGTTCTCATGGGCAAAGCCAGCGAGGACGTCCTGACGGTCGAGGTGAAACTCGGCGTATGGACCAGCAACACCAAAGCCGGCCGCGCCAAGCTCACCGACGACCAACTCCCCAAGCTCGCCGAGGCCTGGTTGGACTGGCGGTGAACGGCAGGGCTTGAGGCGCAGCCAGCTCTTTGGCTGCGCCTCAAGCCTGTCTCGAGAGAGGTGTCCGGTTAGCTTGGCATTTAAGTGCGCCACGAGCGCGGAGAGTGAGGCTGATGTAGGTAGGCCCACTTGATGCGGTGCTGTGCAGATGATGAAGGTTTTGTGGCCCTTCGGCGTCGCCCTCGGGGGGAGGCGTCAAACCACCTCAAGCTGCGTTGGCTGAAGACCGTCGTGGTGAGCGTTGAGGAAAAGGCGTCCGTGAGGCGTCAGGTGGGGACCGGGAAGGCGAGCGAGAGCGAACCGCTGACGACGTGTCGAAACAAGCAACTGACATCAAAACCGGGGCGGTTAAATGGCGCCGGGATGAGCCTGGCGGGTGCCCGTCTATTGGCCAGGTGGTGTCCGGCATGGAGGCGGCGCGAGTCCGGTCTGCGGCTTCTGCATGGAACGTGGGAAGGCGAGTGCCGACATGGTCGTCTGAGTGTCGAAAGATGCCGGACGGCGAGAGGGAGCGCGCCGGGCGGCGGAAACCGTGAGGTGTTGAGTACCGATGCGGCACGCGCTGGCGGACCGGCCCGTAGTAGTGCTGAAGCCCTGGTAATCGGGGTGGAGCGAAGGGGCCGGCTCATTGGTGATCTGTTCACGCGAACAACCGGAAGTTCTCCGGGAGGAAGCGGGTGGGCATGTCAGGTCCGGCGGACAAGCCGTTCGCGATTTCGAAGCAACTGGTGTGGGAGGCATACGGAAGAGTCAAGGCCAACAAGGGGGCGGCCGGGGTGGACGGGTGCTCGATCGAGGACTTCGAGAAGGATCTTCGGGGCAACCTGTACAAGATCTGGAACCGAATGTCCTCGGGAACGTACTTCCCACCGCCGGTGAAGGCGGTCGAGATCCCCAAGCCCGGAGGAACAAGAATCCTCGGGGTGCCCACGGTGGCCGACCGGATCGCCCAGACGGTGGTCGCACTGACGCTGGAGCCCAGGACGG
>NZ_JBSFVE010000052.1:0-15039 GCF_053592165.1 Streptodolium elevatio | reverse complement strand
ACAACTCCTCGCCACCTGGCACGGCACCTGCCCCACCTGCAGACGCCCCACCGCCCACCGCAAACCCAGACCGAGCTAACAAAGCACTACTAGGCCCTGTCCACCCACCGCCGTTCACGGCGGTGCGTGTCCCGGATGCGGTGCGCCGGCCGGGCGTTCGACGGTGCGCGCGGTGCCACGAAAGAGTGGACATTACGCCGACCGATGGGCGATCCGCGGCCACCCGCCCGGACACTTGCCGGGCCCGGCCCCGTCCTGACCAGCGCATACACCGCATCACCCCAGGTCAAGGCACTGTTGACACCGCGCCTGCCCCGCCCGCTACGTTCGATCACGTCCACCGCAGGACGACCGACCGGGAAATCCTTCCCGGGCAACGCGCACGCGACCGGGCCCCGGTGGCCGGCAGGCCACCCACCGCCAGACCCGGCATCGCACGCGCGGCAGCCCCGGGAAGCCGCCACCGTGCGGCTCGCGGCCGTCAGGGCAGCACCCGTGCGCCTGCCTTGCCGACCACGAGCGCCGACCCGACGGCCGGTGCGACCCGGGTGGGACCCGGCCGCCCAGTAGACAACGGCCCCCGAGACCCGCAGCCAGCCGGTCCGGGGCCGGCCCGAAGGGCGACCGGTCCCACCTGCCGAACACCACGACCCGAGGCCCCGCCCCGAGCACCCGGCCGCATGGCGCCCCCGGCGGCTCCGTACGCGAACCCCCGGCCCCCGAAGCCGTGTTGGACCACACGGGCCGACGGCCGTACGCGACGATTTGCAACTGGCGGACCGCCGCCGAGGACCCACGCCACGACGACACCGGGCTCGAAGGGGAGTCGCTCCAGAACCCGTTGTCGACGGTCCAGGACCACGCGCCTGCCGTCCGGCGGCGTCGCCTCGGGAGCCCTGAACATCCGGCACGCGTGGCCCGCCGACCCGAGCGATCCGCGGCACCGGGTCGACCCGGGCCGACCCGGTTCGGCATGTGCGGGGTGCGTCCGGGTAGCCGCGCCACGGCACGCCGGACGCACCGGGGCCGCGCCGGTCGACTCGCGAAACCCCAGGGCCGGTGTGGACGTTGTAGCGTACGCAGCCGTACCCGACCACGACGGAACGTGACCGCCGCACGGGCCGCCGCGCCCCGGCGCCCGGCCCCGGCGGCCCGCGAGGAGACGATGTGAGCGCCCCCGACGAGCAGAAGCAGGACACCTTCGGCGACCTCGGCAAGGTGCTCGTGATCATCCCGACCTACAACGAGTCGGACAACATCGCGGACATCGTCGGCCGATTGCGCGCCGCCGCGCCCGGGGTCGACGTCCTGATCGCCGACGACAACAGTCCCGACGGCACCGGTGCCATCGCCGACGGACTCGCCGAACACGACCCGCACGTGCAGGTGCTGCACCGCAAGGGCAAGGAGGGGCTGGGCGCCGCGTACCTCGCCGGGTTCCACTGGGGGCTCGACCGCGGCTACGACGTCCTCGTCGAGATGGACGCCGACGGCTCCCACCAGCCCGAGCAGCTCCCGCGGCTGCTGGAGGCGGCACGCGGCGCCGACCTCGTCCTCGGCTCGCGCTGGGTCCCCGGCGGCGCGATCGTGAACTGGCCCACGTCCCGCAAGCTGCTCTCGCGGGGCGGCAGCACGTACTCGCGCCTCATGCTCGGCCTCGACCTGCGCGACATCACCGGCGGATTCCGGGCGTTCCGCAGGGAGACGCTGCTGGGCATCGACATGGACTCGATCGCCTCGCAGGGCTACTGCTTCCAGGTCGACCTCGCCTGGCGTGCCGCCCGCCGCGGGTTCCGCGTCGTCGAGGTGCCGATCACGTTCGTGGAACGTGAGCGCGGCGACAGCAAGATGAGCCGCACCATCGTCGCCGAGGCGCTGTGGCGCGTCACCGCGTGGGGCACCGGGCACCGCCTCGGGCAGCTGCGCGACGCCGCACGCGGCGCGGCGCCCGGCATCGGACGACGCGACGCCGACACCGATTCCCCCGGCGATTCCGAAGGCGAAAGTCAGCCGGACGCCTTGAACGCGTCAGACACATCGGACGCGGGGGCGAAGCCGCCGCGGCCGTCCGGGCCCGCGCCGGGTGCCAAGGGCGCAGCTGACGACGGTGGGAACACTCCAGGCCGCTGAGGCGTCTACCAGGGGGAGGGGAATCACCGCGCGGCCCACCACCGCGACCGGCGGCTACCCTCCTACCGCCGCACGCACCCCGCGGCACGCATACCGCACGACCGCTCCCGGAACCGCCCGGGGGCGGGCCCACCCGGACCGTACGGACGGCGTCCGCCGTACCGGCCCCGGGATCGGAAGGGAGACCCCGACACCATGCGCCGCGCCGCAATCCTGCTGCCCCTGGTCGCCCTGCCGATCCTGGAGATCTACCTGATCAGCCGCGTCGGCAGCGCCATCGGCGCGGGCAACACCGTCCTGCTGCTCCTGGCCGGCGTGGTCGCCGGTTCGCTGGCCATCAAGTACGCAGGCCGCCGCGCGCTCAACCGCCTCGCCAAGGCCGCCGCCGCGAACGCGGGCCCCGCGGAGACGGTCTCCGCCGTCCCGACGCCGGAGACCAACAAGGCCGCGGCCGATGCGGGCCTGGTGGTGCTGGGCGGCATCCTGCTGATCATCCCGGGCTTCCTGTCCGACGCGCTCGGCATCCTGTGCCTGCTGCCCTTCACCCGTCCGCTGCTGCGCCGGGCGATCGGCGGCGCGGTCGGCAGCCAGCTGGCCCGCCGCACCAAGTTCGGGGCGGCCGTCGGCCAGGCCCGGCAGGCGCAGGACCAGATGCGCATGCACGCCCCCGACGGCCGCGTGGTGCCCGGCGAGGTCGTCGAGGGCACCGTCGTCGACCAGAACGGCGCGACCGTGTGGCGCCCCGGCGACAACGTCGGCGACCAGGGCCCCGGCCGCCTCCCCGGCTGATCCGCACGTCCGATCCCAGGTCAGCCCCGTGCCGCCGCCGGGGCCTGCGGCGGCACGAGTGCATCGATGCGCAACTCGTCTACTACGTCGCCCAGAGCCTCGTCGGCTACATCGGCGGGCCAGACGGCGACGCCTCGTTGTTCCCGCACGACGGCGACCACGCGTCCCTGGTCGTCCTGGAAGTCCCTTCGACAGCCTGCCGTTTGGCGCATGCGGCCCCCCGGCGGGGGGCGCGCCCGCATCACGTGTCGATCGGGCCGGGCCACCGGCGTGTGCGGGCGTGGACGAGGTGCGCTCGTCCCTTGAACGTGCGGACGGCCGCCTGCCCGGGGGCGGCGGCCGTCGTGGACGTGTGGTGTCGTCGTTGCGGGGATGTTCCGGGGACAGTTCGGCGGTCAGGCCGTCTTACGGTTGTCCCGCGGGTCGTGGTGCAGGTCGATGCCTCCGGACCGCAGCACGGCCAGGCGCTCGGCGAGGACTTCCTCCAGCTCCTCGCGCGTGCGCCGCTCCATCAGCATGTCCCAGTGCGTACGCGCGGGCTTGTTCTTCTTCTCCTCCGGCGGGGCGCCGTCCACCAGCTGGGCGACCGCGCCGCAGCTGCGGCACTCCCAGACCGGGGGGATCTCCGCCTCGACGGAGAACGGCATCTCGAACCGGTGACCGCGGGGACACGCGTACTCGACGGTGCGACGCGGGGCCAGGTCGATTCCACGGTCGGTCTCGTAGCTGGTGGCGCCGAGGCGCGTGCCGCGGAGAGCTCGCTCACTCATGAAATCGTGCCTCCTGGGCTTGAAGTCCACTGCGACAGCCGTGGCTGCCTGTTCGATCGATCAACGTGCGGAGGGCGCCGAAGATTCCCGGTGGTGCCGGGCATCGCGGTCCCTGGGTCCGTGTCGCCCGGGTAACTACCCGCATTCGGACGTTTCATCACATCTCGGATGCGGCGTGGCGGCCTTCGGGGTACCGTCCGCGGCCGAGTGGCGCACATAACGTACAGAAGCTGCCCAACAGCGATCAAAAACTGACATCAGGTGCCGAGTGCGAGACGCGTCACACTGCATCGCACCGCACCGCACCGCACCGCCGCACCGTCCCGCCGCACTGTCGGCCCGCCACCCCGGCGGACCCGTGAGCCCGACCCGTCACCGCGGCTCGACCAGCTCCGCCCACACGACTTTCCCCGTGTCCGTCGGCCGCACCCCCCAGTCCGCCGCCAACGCGGCCACGATCATCAGCCCTCGGTGCCGCTCGTCCCCCTCGGCCGCGGCCATCCGCCGCGGCAGCCGACCATCGTGGTCCGCCACCTGCACCACCAGCCGCCCGGGACGGTGCCCGAGCCGCAGCTCCATCGGCGTACGCGCGTGCTCCACCGCGTTCACCACCAGCTCCGTCACCACGGAGCACGCCGCGTCCCCCAGCCCCGGCAACCGCCACTGCGCCAGCACCGACCGGGCGAACGACCGCGCCTCCCGCCCGGCCTTCGCCGTCGGCGGCAACTCCAGCGCGGCCGCCCGCTCGCGGCCCTCCCGCGCCCGTACCAGCAGCAGCGCCACGTCGTCGTGCTCGCGCCCGGTGAGCATCCCGCCCATCAACCGGTCGCACGTGTCCTGCACACCGTCGGGATTCCGCGCCGCCCCGCCCACCTCCGCCGTGAACAACTGCAGCCGGTCCGTCAGCGACACATCGTGCCGCTCCACCAACCCGTCCGTGTACAGCAGAAGCCGGTCGCACGCCCGGAACACCACGTCCGCGTCCTCGAACGTCGCGCCCTCCACACCCAGCGGCACCCCGAGGTCGTCGTCCAGCAGCCGCACCGAGCCGTCCGCCGTGATCAACGCCGGCGGCAGGTGCCCCGCGTTCGACCACCGCACCGAGTCGTGCCACGGGTCGTACACCGCGTAGACGCACGTCGTGATCTGGTCCTCCGCACCCATCCCCGCCATCATCCGGTTCAGATGCCGCATCACCTGCGCCGGCGGCAGGTCCATCACCGCGTACGCCCGCACCGCCGTACGCAGCTGCCCCATCACCGCCGCCGCGGCCAGCCCCCGCCCCATCACGTCGCCGATCACCAGCGCGACCCGCCCCGCCGACAACGGGATCACGTCGAACCAGTCCCCGCCCACCTGCGAGCCCCGCGCCCCCGGCAGGTACCGGCACGCGATCTCCAGCGCCTCGATGTCCGGCAGCTCCGGCGGCAGCAGCGAACGCTGCAACCGCACCGCCGTGTCCCGCACACTCCGGTACAGCCGGGCGTTCTCGATCGCCGCCGCGGCCTGCGACGCGATGCCCAGCGCCAACTGCTCGTCCCGCTCGGTGAAGATGTCCGGCTTCGAGTGCGAGAACGCGAACGCCCCCAGCCCCTTGCCCTCCCGGCTCACCACCGGCACGCCCAGGTAGCTGCGCACCGGCAGCGCCTCCGGGTCGTCGGCCACCGGCGCCGGGTGCCAACGCCCCGGGTGCTCCGCGACGTCCCCGGACCGTACGACGTCCGCGCCCAGGTGCGCGAGCGTCAGCCGGACCCCGGGGTCGGGCAGCAGCGGATGCGGCGTGCCGCCGCGCACCGCCGCGGCGTGCCGGATGTCGTCGAGCCCGTCGTCCCGGTCGCAGTCCCGGTACAGCAGGATCCCGTGCTCCGCCGCGATCACCTTCGTGGCCGCGTCGGTCGCGGTCTGCACCAGCTGGTCCAGGTCCAGTTCCCGGGTCAGCTGCTGCCCGACGCTGTACAGCGTCTCCACGATGTGCGTCTCCTGCTCCAGGCGGCGCTGCTTGATGCGCAGCTGCTCGGCCTGGGTCCGCACGCGCCCCCGGTACGTCTCGACCGTGCGCGCCTGCTCCACCGTCGTGTCCTCGGTGGCCGCGAGCAACTGCTCGAGCGCGTCCAGGCGCGCGGCGGTCATCTGCCCGTTGCGCGGCGTCGGCACCGGGGTCGGCGGGGCGGGCAGCAGCGCCAGGCGGGTCGCGGCGGTCAGGCTGCGCAGCGCCTCGGCGGCGGCGGCCGGGATGTGGTGGCCGCTGTAGAGGAGGACGGCGAACAACTCGCCGTCGGGGAGGGTTCCCGCGTACCCGAGCACGGTGCGGGTGCCGTGCAGGGCGGCCATCTGGTCGGGGATGTGCGCGATGGCGTGGCGCTCGGCGTCGGCGTCCGGGTCGGTGCCCATGAGCGGGGCCGGCCGCGGGGCAGCCTCGGGGTCTGCCGCGGCGGCCGGGGCGGACGCGGGGTCGTTGGGCGGGCGCGGACCGGCGGGGCCGCGGCCCGGGAACCGCGGGACGGTCTCCGGCACGTACGCGGCCGGCGGTTCGAGCGGCGGTTCGGCGAACGCCTCGGGCAGTGATCCGGGCACCGATCCGGGGAGTGCTTCGGGCAGTGACTCGGGGATCGTCTCGGCGAGGGTCTCGCGCACGGTGGCGCGGACCGTCTCGGCGACCGCCCCCGCGGCGGCCGCGGGGAACGACAGCGCGGCGCCCGGCGGCGCGGGGATGGCGGCGGCGTGCGCAGGATACGCGGCGAACGTGCCTGTGTCCGTGCGGGAGTTCGTCGCGGCGCGCGGGTCTCTGTCCGTGTGCGGGTCCGGGTACTGCGCGGTGTCCGCCACCGCATCCACGGCGTCGGGCGGGGCCGAGGCCGGCTCGGACAGCGCCAGGCCCGCGGGCAGCCCCGGCGGACCGGGCGGCCGCGGCACGGACACCGCTTCCGGCGTCCCGGCGGACTCCGGCACGCGCAGGGCCGGCACACCGCCCCGCGGTGTCGCGTCGCCGCAGATCCCGAGGTCGCGCAGCACCGCGTCCAGGGCCGGGTGCAGCGGCGCGGGCACGCCGGGGCCGGCGAGGGGGATCAGGTCGGGTGCGCCGGGGTGCCCGGGCCCGAACGCGCCGTCGCCGGCCAGGAGTTCGAGGACGCGGTCACCGGCGTCGCCGCCGCGGCGGCGGGACGTCGCGTACACCCGCACGAGGCCGAGCTGCGGTGCTCCGGCGGCCGCGTCCGCGAACGCGCCGCGCAAGTGCCGAGCCAGGGCCCGGGCGGCCTCCTCCGGGGTCGTCGCGGCGGCCGTGGCCTGCCGCAGGTCGGAGCCGCAGACGACGAGGTCGCTGGCGGTGAGGTTCGCGAGGTCGAACACGGGCGTCCACGTCCTCGGCTGCGGTCCCGGGCGGTGTGTCGGTGGTCCATCATGGCGCGGGGCCCGGTCCGGTGAGCGTGGTTCGGCATATTGAGACCCGCTTGGGCGCGAACGGTCGGATACGGGAGCATTACGACGCCGACCTCCGTACCTGCGCCGCGCGCCCGCCACCCATGCCACACCTCAGTCGCACTCTTGATCACTCCCGTGCCGCGCAGGGCCCGGAACGTGCCGTGGCCCCGCGAGGAACATCCTCCCGGGGCCACGGCCGCCACCAGCACATCTCGCGGTTATTCACTCGAACGGACTACCCGCGATGGTCATTTCGGACGCGGAGGGCGCCGGTGTCGGATCGGCTTTCGCCCGGTTCCGATCGCCCGGCGCCCACCAGCTGGTCTGTTCACCCCGAGCCGGCGCCGGCTCAGTGCGACTTCACGAGCGACGGAGCGCCGCCGCCCGCGCCGGACAGCCCGGTCGTCACCGGGACCGTCCCCTCGGGCCGCCCGTCGGACACGGCACCCGCCGCCCCGGCCGCGCCGGCCGAGGCCGCGTCCGGCGCGCGCGAGCCGGCGGCCAGGACGACGTCCGGAAGCAGGTCCAGGATCCGCCGCCGGTCCGGCTCGGGGGTGTCGTCCTCCAGCGGGTCCGGCGTGTACGGGGTCTGCAGCCGGATCACCGGGCCCGCGCCGAGCCGCGCGTACCCGCGCCCCGGCGGCATCGCGTCGCCGCCCGTGATGCCCGGCTCCGCACCGAGCGCCGCGACCAGCGTGTCCGTGTCCAGCGGCCCGAGCGCGATCCGGGTGTGCGTCTCGCCGAGCAGCCCCGGGTGCAGCCGGGCCAGCTGGGTGGGCCGCGCGGTGGTCACCACGCTGATGTGCGTGGTGCGGCCCAGGCGCAGCGGCAGGTCGAGGAGTTCGTACACGTCGGACGCCGACGCCCCGGTGGCGTCGGCGAGTTCGGCGGGCTCGTCGAGCAGCACCAGCAACGGGCGCCGGGCCTCCTCCGGCACCGGTACGCCGGCCGCCTTCGCGTCGCCGATCGCCGCGGCGCGGCGCGTGGTCTCGGCGTGCAGCCACGTGAGCGTCTCGCGGACCTGGTCGGCCGTGGAGTCCACGCGCAGCACACCCACCCGGCCGGCGAGGTACGCGAAGTCGCCCGACCCCGTCGCGTCGATCGCGATCAGGTCTCCGTCGCGCAGCGCCTGTAGCGCGATGGTGCGCAGCAGGGTGGTCTTCCCGGCGGCGGGTCCGGCGACGGCGAGTAGGTGCGGCGCGTTGGTGCGGGTGCCGGTACGCCAGATGACGGGCGGCAGTTGGTGCACGTTCGCCGCGGGGGCGCCGTTCACGGGGGCGGTGGCCGCCGCGGGCGGGGCGCCCGCGGCCTTGTCGACCGGCGCGCCCGCGGGTTCGGCGGGGTCGCCCGGGGTCATCGACACGGGGATGAGGCGGTTGGTGGAGCTGGCGTCGGTGAACCCGAGGACGATCTCGCAGGGCGCGGTCACGTACGGCTGGGCGGGCACCGGGCCGGGGAGCGGCGGGAGCGCGGCGACGGTGAGGCGGTTGTTCTCGGTGTCCCAGTCGTACAGGTACTCGCGGGCGCGGCCGGCCTTGGCCTCGATGACGCGTTCGATGCGTGCCCGGGCGTCGGGGTCGTCGTCGGTGAAGTAGGGGGAGTAGCGAAGTTCGAGGCGGGTCAGGCGGTCGCCGTCGAACTCGTGGTGCTCGAACGCCTTGGCGTACTCGCCGCCGGGCACGAACAGCCCCGCCGGGTCGTGGTCGTCGGCCAGGTGCGGGACGAGCCCGTTGTAGACGGCCTGGAGCCGGCCGTCGCCGGGCGGCGGGCCCGGCGGAGGCGGCGGTGTGCGGTCGCGGCCCATCCAGGCGGCCCCGGCCATGACGGCGGCGAGGGCCAGGAGCGGCCCGAACGGCAGGAAGTAGAGCAGGACCGCGGAGACGGCGACGCCGACGGCGGCCGCCTTGCGCTTGTCCGGCGGGGCCTCCTTCCACCACGTGCGGGCCCAGGCCGCCTCGCGGCGCAGGCCGCGGCCAAGGTGCAGGAGCGGGGAGAACATGTCGCGGGCGTGGTGGCGTACGCGGTCGAGGTGGGCGCGGCCGTTGCTCAGTCCGGCCCGGGTCGCGTGCAGGCCGTTGCGGGTGGCGGCGGCGACGCGGCGGGACAGGGCGGGCGCGGTGGGCGGCAGGGGGGACGGCACGGGGGCTCCTGGGGCGGCAGGGGTTTCTTGCGGGGTGCTGCGGGACGGCAGAGAGGGGGCGTGTCGCGGCCGGCGGCCCGTCCGGACGGGGGTACGCGCAAGGCCCCGACTCGTCGCCGAGCCAGGGCCGGGTACGCGGGTGCCGCCGTGGGCGGGCGGCTCCGAACGTGCCGTGCAGCCGAACGGATGTCCGGTGCGGTTAGAAGTTCAGCCCGCCGAGCAGGCTGGCGAGGCTGTTGCCACTGGCCGTGATGTGCGGGGCGATGGCGGTGCTGGCCAGATAGAAGCCGAAGAGCGCGCAGACGAGGGCGTGCGAGATCTTCATCCCGTCCTTGCGGAAGAACAGGAAGGCGATGACGCCGAGCAGCAGGACTCCGGAGATGGACAGGACCACGATGACTCCTGGGGGCGGTGCACTGGGGTGTGCACGTGGTGCGGGTGGGACGGCGGCGGACCACGACGCCATGGACTTCGAATGTCACAAACATCACAGAAAGTGGTCTTATCCTTACAAATGGTGAGAGCGATGCAACCCGACAAACGGGTTAAATCGCCACCAAAACCACCCGGCTCGCCGCTGATCAGCGGCGTTCCCGGCCGCTCACCGCCAGTCGCACCGCCGCGGCGAGTCCACCCGTACGGCCCACCCCAGCCCGCGCCACGCCCCGACAGCGGGGCCGCGACCCCCGTTTCCGTAGGGTTGGCCCCGGCACAGATCCTGGGTACGGGTCCACGACCCCCGGGCATCGACCCCGGCACGGAATCCGAACCGGATCAGGCACAGGACCACGTACAGCGGCGAAAGGACGTGAGCGCGGGTGGCGGTCCGATGACAGTTCTCCTGGTGGTGCACCACAGCCCGTCCCCGACCCTGGCCGAACTCCTGGAGTGCGCCCTGACCGGAGCCCGCGACCCCGACATCACCGGCGTCGAGATCCGGGTGCGCCCCGCCCTGGTGTGCTCACCGCAGGAAGCCCTCGAAGCCGACGGCTACCTCCTCGGCACCCCCGCCAACATCGGCTACATGTCCGGCGCCCTCAAGCACTGGTTCGACCAGATGCTCTACCTCGACGCGCACGGCGCCCAGCGCAAGCCGTACGGCCTCTACGTGCACGGCAACAGCGACACCGCCGGCGCCGTCCGCTCCGTCGAGACGGCCGCCGCCGCGATGGACCTGCGCCGCGTACGCCCGCCCGTCGAGATCACCGGCCCCGTCACCAAGGATGCCCGCGAAGCCTGCACCGAACTCGGCGCCGTGGTCGCCGCGGAGCTGATGGACTAGCCGGCACCTCCCCGACCGGGGTCATTGCTGCCCCGTCGTTGCGGCCGGGTCACCGCGGCTTCAGCGGAACCTCCGTACGTGTCGGCGTCGCCCACACCCGATCGTCCGACGGCCCCAGGTCGCCCTTCGCGGGGTCGCCCGGCGCGGCCGGCTCCAGCACGGCCCGCCCGTCACGAGCCAGCAGCCAGCCGGTGGCCGCCGCGGGAGCTGCGGGAGCCGCCCCCGGCGAACGGCCTTCCAGGGGACGCCCGGCAGGCACCGTCGCATCGACCCGCTCCCACACACCGCCCGCGAAACGCCACAGGCCCGCGGACCCGGTCCGCGCGCACGGCTCACCCGGCGGCATCGCGTACCGGGCCATGGCCGCGTACAGGATGTCCCCGTTGAAGAACATCTCGTCGAACATCACGCCCGCGGGCGTGATGGGCCGAGCCACCTCGCCCAGATCGGAACCGCGCAGCACGTACACCCCCTGAGGGCTGCCGCACGACCCGTAGCCCGTCGCGACGGCCACCTTGTCACCGGCCGCGCTCGTGGCCACCGTCCCGACCACCGACCCCGCGACATCGTGCGACGGACCGACCTGCCCCGACACCGGGTCCACCAGCCACAGCCGCTCCGACGCCTGCGCCCCGCCCGACTCGTGGACCAGCAGCCTGCCCCCGACCGCGCCGCGCAGCGACTTCGAACCGACCGCATCGGCGGGGAACGCCGGAACGGACGACCCGATCTCGTCGAGCGTGTGCGCGTTGTAGCGGGTCAGCGTGCCGTCCACGTCCATACGCAGCACCAGGTCGCCCGTCGGCGGGCCACCGCCGGGGTCGGTGACCGCGGCGTCCTGCACGAGCGCCGGAGGGCCGGACCCTCCCGAGCCGCCCGCGCAGTCGTCGCATGGCTTCTCGACCGGCTTCGTGCCCGGCCCGGCCCACGAGAACAGCGTCCGCTCGTCCGCACCCACCAGCAGCGTGTGGTCCGCGGACCAGGCCAGCCAGCCCGGCGGACGGTCCGCGGCACGCACCGGGTGGGAGGTCGCGCCGTCGTAGGCGTACAGCGTGCCGTCCTGCACGTACGCCGCCTGCGTACGCTCCGCGAGCGCCACCGGCGCCCCGGGCGAACCCGACGGCCCGGGAGACTGCCCGGCCGTCGGCGCGGAAGTCGGCCCCGGTGGCGGGCCGTTGCGGATCCGGTCGACCAGGCCGGCGATGTCCAGCATGCCGCGCCCGGTGCCGCGCTTCCCGCGGTCGTCCTCGTCCACGCCGCCGGGATCCGCGGTGTCCACGAGGGCCCGCGAGACCTCCTCGGCCGTCGCGTCCGGCCGTACGAAACGCGCTACGGCCGCCGCCGCGGCGACGTGCGGGGCCGCCTGCGACGTGCCCTGGAGCCCTGCGTACTTGCCGCCCGGCGCCAGGGACAGCACCAGGCCGCCCCCGTGCCCCGGTGGCAGCAGAGCCGCCTGCTGCCCGCCCGGCGCGACCAGGTCCACATCGTCGTTCTTCGACGAGTACGCCATCACCTCGCGGTCGTCGTTCACCGCGCCTACGTTCACGACACCGTCGTACACACTCGGGACCTGCCGCTGATGGCGGTCCTCGCAGTCGTTGTCGAACGGGTTCCCCGCGAACCGCTCACCGCAGTTCCCGGCCGAGCCCACCAGCACCACCCCGCCCGCCCGCGCGAACTCCACCGCCGCCGCCCCGAACGCCAACGCGTCGCGGTACTCCGGCAGCTGGTACAGCGAGTACGCCCCGCCGAACGACATGTTCGCGACGTCCGCCCCGTGGTTCACCGCCCAGGTCAGCCCGGTCCACCACGACGGCCCCTGCGGATTGGCCTTCTTCAGGTGCACCGGCACATCCAGCACCGACACCCCGGGGGCGACACCGACGATGCCGCCGTTGCCGCGCCGCGCGGCCACGATCCCGGCGACGTGCGTACCGTGGCCCTCCTCGTCGAGCGCGCCCTCGCCCTCGTAGTGGCGGCGCCCGACCACCGCCCCCGCGAGATCCGGATGTCCCGCGTCGACACCGGTGTCGATGACGGCCACCACGACCCCGGTCCCGTCCGGCCACGGCAGGTCCGCGGAGTTCTCGGGGGCACCGAGCAGGTCCAGTGGCCACTGGTCGCCGCGCCGGTCGTCCTCCTGCGTCGGAGCCGCCGGGGCTACCTGAGTCGATGGAGACGAGAGCGCGGAAGGAGCCGGAGCGGCAGCGGGGGAGAGCGCGTGCGGCGTCATCGGCGGCGCCACCGCCGCGACGACCACCGCCGGATCCCGCGCCAGCACCGCCCGGCGCGCCTCCACGTCCCCCGGCGCAACGTACTCGGTCGCCACCGACAGGCAGGAGCCGTCCACGCGCATCACGTCCAGCGGCACCAGCCCGGCGTCCGCCGCGGGCACAGGCCCGGTACGCGTCGCGTCCTCGCACCGCGGGCCGGGCTTCGCCGCACGGATCAGCGCCAACTGGCGTGCGTCGAGCACCGCTTCGGCCCGCACCCGGGCATCCGCTCCGCCGCCGCGGTCGTCCCGCAGCACGACCACCAGGACGGCGGCGAGAACGGCGGCCGCAATCACCGCGGCCGTCACCATGAACGCCGCGCGGCGGCCCCGACCGCCCGGGGCCCTCACGGCGCGCTCCCCGCACGTCGAGGACCGCGCTCGGCCCGTACCGTCCCGATGCCCGTCAACGTCGCACTCGCCCCGGTCACGGTCGCCGACCATACCGCGACCCGCGCACGCGCTCCCCGGCCTCGTCCCGGACGCGCGGCCGGCGGCGTCACGCGAACCGGGGCCAAGTCACGCGACGTCGGCTGTCGAGTCAGGTGTCGAGCCAGGTGTCGAATCGGTTGTCGAGTCGGTTGTCCGATTCAGGTGCCGATCAGCGCCAACGACGCCCACAACGCCGTGACCGACAGGACCAGGGCGGCCGGCACCGTGAGCAGCCCCAGCCTGGTGAACTCGCCCAACCCCACCTCCGCCCCCTGCTCACGCATGATGCGGCGCCACAGCAACGTGGCCAGCGAACCGGCGTACGTGAGGTTCGGACCGATGTTCACCCCGAGCAGCACCGCAAGCACCGCACCCGAGCCCATCGGACCGGCCAGCGGCAGCATCACCAACACCGCGGGCAGGTTGTTGACGACGTTCGCCAGCACCGCCGCCAACGCCGCGACGGCCAGCAGTGCGGGCAACCCGGTGCCGTGCGGCACCACATGCCCCAGCGCGTCGGCCAACCCGTTGTCCACGACCGCCCGGACCACCAGGCCCAGCCCCAGCACGAACGCCAGGAACGGCAGCGCCGCCGCCCGTACCAACGCGCCCGGCGTGGTGCGCCGCCGCAGTAGCGCCCGGATCGCCAGCACCGCCGCACCGGCCGCCGCCGCCCACGCCGGATCCACGTCCGCCGCCGACGCCACCAGGAACCCCGCCAGCGTGCCCAGCACCGTCACCAGCGCGAACACCGGGAAGGCCGGGGCGTCCACGCGCGGCGGCACCTCCGGCACGGCCGCGAGATCGGCCCGGAAGAACCGCCGGAACACCACGTACTCCACGGCGATCGCGACCACCCACGGCAGCAGCATCAACGCCGCGAAACGGACGAAGCTCAGCCCGCTGACCGCGAACGCCAGCAGGTTCGTCAGGTTCGACACCGGCAGGAGCAGCGACGCCGTGTTCGACAGATGCGCACACGCGTACACATGCGGCCGCGCCCGCACCCCGGCCCGCGCGGCCGTCACGAACACCACCGGCGTCAGCAGCACGATCGTCGCGTCGAGGCTCAGCACCGCAGTGATAAGCGAGGCCAGCGCGAACACCTGCACCAACAGACCACGCGGACGCCCCGCCGCCGCTCGGGCCATCCATACACCGCACGCCTCGAACAGGCCCTCCTCGTCGCACAACCGCGCGAGAACCAGCACCGCGGCGAGAAAGCCGATCACCGGCCCGAGCCGCTCCGCCTCCTCCCGCGCGGCACCCAGGGATATCGCCCCCGTCGCCACCACGACGCCCGCCGCGGGAACCGCCACCACGGCCTCCGGCAGCCCCCGCGGCCGGACCACCGCAAAACCGAGGACCGCCAGGAGAAGGACGACGGAGAGCGCTTCCGCGGACGCGGCGTTCAGGGGTACGGCCTTTCGGAACTCGGTGGCCAGACGGTCGCGCGACCGGGCGGCCGCCAGGACGGGTTGGTCGGTACGGCAGTGGTTCTGCGGTCGGCACGCGATGGTACGCAGCCGCGATGCGCCCGCCCCGACCGGCACTCGCCCCCGGCACCCCGACCTGCCCGCGGCCGGGGGAGGACAGACCCGGCAGGCGCGGCGGACGACGCCCGGCCGGACCGGACGGGACCGTGGCGGAGCGTACGGCCGCGCCGGACGCAGCGGCCACACCCGGACGGTATTCGGACGACACCCGGCGCACATCGGACAACGACGCCATCGGGGCCGCGGGAGCCCAGACACTGACGCCCGGTCGGCCTGGTCGGCCCGGGCAGAGACCGGGCCGACCAGGC
>NZ_JBSFVE010000051.1:1876-18207 GCF_053592165.1 Streptodolium elevatio | reverse complement strand
GAGGCTTCTTCTTCCCCATGCTCTCCATGATGGACATCCTCCCCAAGAGGCCGCAGCCCCTCAGCCAGGGTGTCCGTCAAAACGGATCAAGCCCAAGGCATATGCGGTGGTGGTGAACTGCGTGCGGGCGGTGTCGGTGAACTGGTCCAGGCGCACGGTGCGTCCGTGGGCGTCGTTCCACACTCGGGTCGCGGGTCCGCCGGTGGGGGGGATGGTGAGCGTGTAGTCGCCGGCGTACTGCATCTCGGTGATCCGCTCGGGCGTGCTGGTGCCGCCATACCAGACCTCGGCCCTGACGGGGCGTCCCAGTCCGTCGTAGTCCGTCTCGGTCCATGTGCGGATCTGGGTGTTGCTGGTCGGCAGGTACAGCAGGTTGCCGGGGTCGCCCGCTGCCAGGTAGGTGGGGTTGGTACGGCGCGTCCCGCCGCTCGCATTGAGGAGTGTGTCGGTGATCAGCCGCCCTTCGGCGACGGCCTCGGTCTGGGTCTGGCGGGCGCGCAGCATGCCGTCGTAGAGGGTCTTGGCCACGGCGTAGCTGCCGTTGTCGCGCAGTGTCTCGGTGGTGACGACGTTCATGCGTGCCCCGGACACCTCGTAACTGTGCCGGACGTTGGGGGACGCGTTCGGGAACTGGCGTGAGGCGCTCCACACTGCGGTCAGGCGGCCGAGTGGGTCGTAGGCGCTGGTGACCTTGGCGTTGTTGGTGTCGGTGACGGACAGAGCGAGGCCGCGGCTGGTGTCCACCGCGGTGGTGGTCGTGTGGCCAAGGGGGTTGGTGACCCTGATCTCGGTCGGTGTGCTGTTGTCGGCCGGGAGGTAGTCAGTGGTCGTGTCGTGTCCGTCGGCGTCGGTGACCGTCTTGGGGCGGCCGTAGGTGTCGTACGTGGTGCCGCTGGTGCGGCTGTACCCGGTGCCCGAGCCGTTGATCGTCTCCACGGAGGTGACTGCGCCCGTGGTCGGCGCCTGGTCGAACAGCAGGTTGTCGTAGAGGGTGCGTACGTCGGCGACGGTCTGCTCGGGAGCGGCGGATCCGACCGCGGCACACAAGCCGGTGGTGGTGTGCACCCGGGTCTTGGCGCCGATGATGTTGGCTGTGGTGTTGTGGGCGTAGCGGGTGACTGTGCACTGCTCGTCGCCGGTGACGGCGAGGTCGCCGAGGTCTTCGGTCGTTTCCGGCAGTCCGTAGACGGGGTCGCGAGTGGTGACCGTGGTCCGGGTGACGCGTTCGCGTCCACCGCTGATCATCTCGGTCTTGGTGGTTGCTGCGGTGGCCACCTGACTCGCCCGCAGGTCGGGAAGCCCAGGACGGGTCTGCGTCGCCGTGACCCGCGACCACGGCTTGGTGACCTCGCGGACGGACATGGGTTTCCCGTCGCCGAGGTGAGTGACGACCTCGGCGGGGCGGCCGCGGTAGGCGAGCAGGTCATCGTCGATGTCCGCGCCGGTGGAGTCCTTGATCTTCACTGAGCGGGGCGGGCCGCTGGGCATGGGGTCGCCGTGCATGCCGCGGAAGAACCGGTGCTCCGTGAGGCCGGCTTCGGTGCCTTGGTCGGCGTCGGTGCGGCCGGTGACGACCTGGACGCGGGCGTAGCCGCGCCACTGGTTCCAGGTGCGGGTGGACGGCTTGGCGAACGGGTTGTCGTCCTTTGCCCAGGCGCCGCCGTCGAGGTAGCGGTATTGGGTCACCACTGGCGGCTGGGCCGGCTTGGTGACGTAGTCCTCCTGGGAGACCCGGTCGACGACGTACTTGTTGAACCACTCGACTTGCGGCTCGTCCGAGCCGTCCGGTGCCCAGGACACGGGGAAGCAGCGCGTGGTGTTCACCTCAGGGCTGGGCTTGGTCTGACCGGGCTTGCACGCCGGGTCGGGCTGGGAGTAGCCGACGACGATGCCGCCGCCAGTCTCGGTGAAGATCTTCTCGACGCGCAGGCGCATGAACGGCGGGCGGTTGTCGCCGGGGCCGGTCTGCCGGTTGGGCATGTCGAGGGCGTTGGCGTGGAAGGTGACCGGCGGCAGTGCGAGGATCGTGCCGTCGGCGGCGTGCCCGGTGCGTTGGAGCGAGTCGAGCCAGGCGGGCGGGTTGGTGTCGTAGCGGGCGTCGAGGAAGTTGTGCTTGAGCTCGTATGAGTCGACCGGCCGGTATGTGGCGGCACCGGGCGCGGTGGCGACCTGGGTGGTGATGGCGGTCAGCCACTTGCGGGTCCAGAACGTCGGGCCGCCGACCAGGCAGCTGCCGGTGTCCTTGCACATCGAGTCGACCGGCACGTCAGGCCAGTGCAGGCCGTCGGCGCTGTGCTTGGTGAACCTCGCGTCCGAGCAGTCGAACTCAGGTGTACGCAGGCAACGTTCGTCGACGGCGAACGAAACTTTCGCCGGCGCGGGCCGGGTGTAGACGGAGTCGGAGCGCAGGCCGTACTCGATGCGGTCCAGCCAGCCGCCCCGGACGTACGGCTTTGGCGCGGTGGTCTTGCCGGCCTGGGCGTACCAGTTCTTCTCCTGGTTCCAGTACAGCGCCATGGCGTTGCCGTGGGTGTCCTCGACGTAGTCGAGGTTCCAACGCCAGGCCTGGTCGCAGGCGGACGCCTCGAAGCCGACCTGACGGCAGGGTTCCCCTGCGTGGTTGCCGAACACCGGGACGGTCCAGGTGGAGCCGGTTGTCGCTCTTCCGGTGGACCAGCCGGGCAAGCGGTTGAGGCCGAAGTGGTAGCGCGTGCCGTCGGCGGTGGTGACGATCCAGTGCTCGCCGTCGTTGTCGCCGTTGCCGGCGGCCGACTTCAGTTCCACACGGGTGCCGTTGTCGTCGCTGGGGGTCCACGCGGCCGGGGATTTGCCTGCGTCGCGGTCGGCGGTCGTCGCCCAGGTCGGGACCAGTTGTGTGGTGGTTCCGTTCAGCGACAGCGAGGCGTTGTAGCCGCCCCAGCACAGGTCGCTGGTCTTCTTGGAATTGTTGCCGCCAGTCATGTCGTCGGCGCAGCCGCGGTAGCTGCGTTCAATGAACCCGGGATGGTAGTCCCAGCCGTCACCGACCCAGGACGCCTGGTTGTTGGTCGTCGACGTCCGTCCGTCGACGGACTGCGATGAATAGCCGAGTTGCACGGAGGGCTGGGGACCCGCGGCGACGGGTGGGACATCGACGGGGTAGGACCAGGTGAACCCGCCCGACGGCCCGCCTGCGGTCCACGTCCCGGACGGCTGCAGTGAGGTGGCCTGGTAGTTGCCCGCATCGCCGGCCGTGCCGCCGGTGGCTGCGAGTACGACCGCGCCCGGGGCGCTGGAAGTTGCCGCCATCGCCGCCGCGCCTTGCGCCGAGCCTGCCATAGAGGGCTCGATGGTTGCGGTGACCTCGTTGAGGTTGCCGTTGTTGGTCGAGCCGACCTCGGTCGCGTCGGAGCAGCCGTCCACCTCGGGGGTGGTCAGGAAGCACTCCCGGAACTGGACGAGCCGCAGCCGCGATCCCCATCCGGCGCCGTAGAGCTGCTCGAACTGTTCGTACTTGAGCTTGAGGTCGACTGCCGTCGCGTCCGGTGACGGTTCGAGCTTCATCAGGACGCCGTCGATGCCGGCGGCCTCGGTGGCGGTGCGGTCGGGAACTGTCACCGTCCAAGTGCCCGTCGGCTCCTGGACTGTGGCTGCGGACAGCACCTGCGCCCCGGCGGGCGGCGCCGGGGCCTGGGCGGGCCCGACCCACAGCGGCAGAGAGGCGACCTGCTGCATGCCGTCGGCCGCCACATCGGCTGTGGTGGCGGAGAAGGCCTGGGCCCCGGTGGCGCCGAGGACGATCTGCTCGGTTCCACCGTTGATCGGGGTGATCCGGACGGGTTCGTATTCGATCTGGGTTCCGGGGGCGACCGGCAGTTGGAAGGACGCGGTGCTGTCGGTTCCCGGGACCGGGGATTCCTTTTGCAGGTCCGGGAGTTGCACATCCGTGCGTGCCGGGTTGCGTCCGGCCATTGCCTGCGCGGGGGCGAGCGTGACCGTCAGCAACGCGGCAGCCGACAACGCCACAAGGCGCATGGGCCGGGTGACCTGACGCGCACCGCCGTGCACGCAGCCGCGCAGTCCGGAAGAGCGCGCGCAGAAGCCGAGACCGAACACGAGATAAGCCCCCAAGAAACGCGGGCACAACTAATGCCCCCGCAGCCGTACGAGTGCCGCAGATCCTGACGGAAGAATCCACCAGAAGGCAATAGCCCGGCAAAGACAGACACCGTCGCGAGACGACGCTCACACCCCAGCCTCCTGGAACCCCTAACGGCCAACAAGCCCAGAGAAGGCGTTCTTGCAGAAAACCCAAAGCCATGCCATATAGGCCAAACTGGAACACGTGATCTTGAATAAATCGGGCGATTCGCTCAATTTTCCAGCCCCTGGGCAGGCCGGTGACAGCCAGCCCGACCAGCGGAATCGCCTCCGGATGGTCACGTTTGGTGCGCGCCTATTCACCATCCGCTTCGGCCTGGGATCGGTTAGAAAATTCGCACTAGGAATTTCCTGGTCTCGTGCGCCATGCTGTCGTCCGCATATCTGACACCCGGGCCCGCAGAAGCGGTGTCCCGCAGGTGCGCCGCCGCATGCCGCCGTCTCGGCGGGCGGTATTTGGGTTTTCGCGGAGGCTGCTGTGAGCTGTGTCCGCGCGAGTTAGGGGGCGGGGACGGTGTCTGTGTCGGCCAGGGAATTTCGGTGGCCCGGTAAATGGGCGCCTCGACGGGCCGGCACGGTGGTGGCGGGAATCGTCGCGGCAGCACTCGGCGTCGGCACTCTCACGGTGCTTGTCGACGACGAGCCGAAAGCGAAGCCTCCCGCAGCGGCCGCCCCTCCGGCGGTCGACGAGAACGAAGCCCAGCGCCGCGCCCGGGAGTTGAATCAGCCGGTGCGCGTCGAGACGTCGTTGACAGCGACCAGCACCACGATGGCGAACCCGGACGGGTCGTTCACGTGGACGCAGCACGTGCTGCCCATCCGGGTGAAGTCCGGCGCCGGGTGGCGAGACGTCGACACGACGCTGGAACCCGCGCCGGGCGGATTCGCCACGCGGTCGACGACGACGAAGCTCGTCTTCGGCGCAGGCGGTTCCGCCGCGTCAACGCCCGCCGGCCCGGTGGCGCGCAACGCGCCGCGCCGGCCCGCTGCGGACCCGTCCGCACCGTCGACACCGACTGTGTCCGCGCCACCTCCGGCCGAGCCGGACACCATGCCGTCGCTGCCCGAGACCGGTGAGAGCGCGAATGTTCCGGTGGCGACGACGTCACCGACGGCGTCTGTTCCCGCGCCGCCTACCTCCCCTGTCCCGACGGTGTCGCCGGGGGGGTCCGCGTCCGCGGAACTCGCCGCGGGGAACGAGGCGTTGCCGCCGGGGGCGTTGCTGCGGATGACGGCGCCGACCGGCGAGTCGTTCACGCTGATGTGGCCGAACGGGGTGCTGCCGACCGCGCAGGTGTCCGGGGACCGGGCGCTGTATCCGGAGGTGTTCCCCGGGGTCGACCTGGTGCTGACGGCACGGGATGGCGGGTTCTCGCAGGTGCTGGTGGTCAAGGACCGCCAGGCCGCGAGCAGTCCTCAGGTCGCGCAGCTGGCGTTCCGACTGTCCTCGGCGCAGCTGTCGTTCACGCACGACGCCGAGTCCGGTGTCACCCGCGCGGTCGACGCGGCGGGCGGCGTGGCGGCGGCGTCGCCGACGCCGTTCATGTGGGATTCCTCCGGTCACACCCCGACCAGCCGCTGGGCCGAACGCGAAGCCGCGCTCGCCCAGCCCCCCGCCGCGCCTGCCTCGGACACCCCGGCGTCGGCTGCGCCCGTACCGTCGGCGTCCTCGACGATGCCGCCGGTGTCGGGGACGCTGGCGCTGCCCGGGCTGGGCGGTCCGGAACCGGGAACGCGTGAGGCCGTGGTGGCGTCGCGCCTCGAGGGAGACATGCTGCGCCTGACCCCGGACCAGGCCCTGCTGACCGGGCCCGAGACGGTGTTCCCCGTGTTCGTGGACCCGTCGTTCTTCTCCAAGCAGGCCGGGTGGACGCTCGCCTACAAGAAGTTCCCCACCCAGTCGTTCTGGATGGGCGCGAACTTCAACGGCGGCACCACCACCGCGCGGATCGGGCACGAGAACGACACCAGCGGCACCGCGCAGTCGTTCTTCCGGATGTCGTTCGACCCGAACCTGCTGGCCGGGGCGGTGTTCAGCTCGTCCACGTTCCGGCTCCTGGAGACCCACGCGTGGTCGTGCCAGGCCCGCGCGGTGGACCTGCACCACACCGGCCCGATCAACGAAGGCACCACCTGGGCCAACAAGCCCGCCCCGGGCATCCTCCAGCAGTCGGTGAACGCCGCGAAGGGCTACAACGCGTCCTGCCCCGGGGACTACCTGGCGTTCAACACCCTCAACGCCGCGACCATGGCCCGCGATCAGCGGTGGGCGGATGTCACGCTCGTGCTGAAGGCGCAGAACGAGAACGACACGTTCGCGTGGAAGAAGTTCGCGGTCAACCCGAGCATGGAGATCGTCTACAACCGTCCGCCGTGGCACTCCGGCGCGATCGGCACCTCCCCGGGCGGCGCATGCCGCACGGACGCGGGCAACGTGATCGCGGACAACGACGTGCTCCTGTACGCCCACAACGCGGACCCGGATGGCAACCTGGACGGGGTGTTCATGCGGATCTGGGACGAGACCACCGGCGAGCGGATCTTCGACGACTGGGCGCCGCTGATGGGCAACGGCTGGGTCAACTACACGATCCCGCACACCCGGCTGCGGAACAATTCCACGTACGCCTACACGTTCGACCCGCACGACAGCTCCGGGCTGTTCGCCGGCCCCACCGGGTTCCCCGGCGCGATCAACAACCCGTGCCGGTTCAAGGTCGACAAGTCCGCCCCGAACGCGCCGTCGGTGACCTCGCCGCAGTACAGGGCGGGCTCGGATGCAGCGTGGCCCGAGGGGGCGGAGTACGGCACCCTCGGCGAGTTCACGTTCGGTGCGAACGGCACCGCGGACACCGTCGAGTACGCCTACAGCTTCGACACGAACAACTTCCAGAACCGGGTCAAGGCCCCCGCTCCCGGCAAGGCCTCCACCATCCGCGCGACCCCCGCGCACGCCGGGCCCGCGCAGCTGTACGTGAAGGCGATCGACAAGGTCGGCAACTGGTCCGGGCAGACGGTCTACAGCTTCTTCGTGGAGCCGCGCGACCAGGTCGACGGGCCGATGGACTTCACCGGCGACCAGAAGCCGGACCTCGCCCTGGTCAACGCGGGAGGTGACCTGCAGGTGTTCCCGTCGTTCTCCGGCGGGAAGCTCAACAAGCCGATCAACGGCACCCGCACCGACGACGGCGCGGGCAACGTGCACAACCAGGTCCCTGCCGGGTACTTCACCAACTCCCTGACCACCTACCACGGCGACTGGTGGGGCGCGGACGGGTTCCAGGACCTCATCGCGCGGATGCCCGACGGGAAACTGTGGGTCTACCCCGGCAACGGCCGCGGCGCCGTCGACACCGCCGCCCGCATCGAACTCCTCCTCCCCCCAGGGTCACCGGCGCCGTCCGCGCTCACACAGATCCTCGCGCTCGGCGACGCCACCGGCGACGGCCTGCCCGACATGCTCGCTGTCGTCGGGGCGGACCTGTGGGCCTTCAACGGCTACACCGGCGCCACCATGCTCTCCACAGCCAAGATCGGCACCGGCGGATGGGCCGACTACACCATCCACGCCGCCGGCGACATCAGCGGCGACGGCGCCTACGACCTGATCATGCGCCACAAGACCGAAGGCAAGCTCTACCTGCGCCTCGGCGCCAAACAGGGCGGCGGCACCAACCTCGCTGCGCTCGGCGGCGGCGACAAAACGGTCTACGGCACCGGCGGATGGAAGCTCACCGAGTTCCCCCACCTGCAAGCCACCCCCGATGTCACCGGCGACGGCATCCCCGACCTGTGGGCCTCTGACACCGCCGGCACCCGCTACCTCTACGCCGGCGGACGCACCGCCCACGGCCCACGCAGCGACATGGGCGGCGACAACCTCAACTTCTGCCAGCCGTTCCCCGGCGCGACCGGCGGCACCAAGAACGTGTGCGGCCCGGTCCTGGCCAAGTACCTCGACCTCGGCGGACCCTCCGGCGCGTACAGGCCGGTCACCGACACCCTCACCGCACCCGACGGCGCCGGGAAGTACACCTACTTCCGCACCGCAGGCGCCACGGAGGACAACGCCGTCATCTACTGGCACCCCAACACCGGCGCCGCCCTCGTCCAGGGCAGCCTCCTGAAGAAATGGGCCTCGCTCAACTGGGAGAAGGGCCTGCTCGGCTACCCGACCGCCGACGAGTACGCCGACGGCACCGTCGGCTGGTACTCCCTGTTCCAAAAGGGCGGCGTCTACGCCGAACGCGGCAAGAGCGCCTACTACGTCCTCAACGACATCCACCTGAAGTACATCGAACGCGGCCACACCACAACCCTCGGCTACCCGGTCAACGATGAGACCGGCGCTCCCGACGGCATCGGCTGGTTCAACCACTTCAGCAAGGGCGGCGTGTCCGTCTACTGGAGCCCGAACACCGGAGCCCACTCCATCGGCGGCGCCATCCGCACCCGCTGGGCCGAACTCGGCTGGGAGACCAACCTCGGCTACCCCACCATCGACGACACCAAAACCCCCGACGGAGTCGGCTACTTCAACCACTTCAGCACCTACTCCAGCATCTACTGGCACCCCAGCACCGGAGCCTGGGCAGTCATCGGCGCCATCCGCACCCACTGGGCGTCCATCGGCTGGGAGACCAGCTGGCTCGGCTACCCCACCAGCAACGAATTCGACGTCGCCGGCGGCAAACGCAGCAACTTCCAACACGGCTACCTCATCTGGACCGCCGCCACCGGAGCCGTCACCGCTCACCCCAACTGACCGACCCCACCACGCGGGCGCCCGGGAAACCTTCCCCGGGCGCCCGCGCCGCCACCGACCGACTTCTCCCCTGCGACGACAGTGCTCGCAGGGCCGTCCATGGAACACGGCGAAGAGGTGTACAGGCCCAGGAACGGGCCCGCGGCCGTGGCCTGCCGGTGTGCCGAAGGCTGCTTGGCTTCGTGCAAGGCGGGCCTGCCGCACCGCGATCCCGGCCGTGAACATCGCGGGCCGCCGGCGCCGCAACGGCGATCCAACCCATGCCCCCCTGAGCATGCGCGCCGACCTGGCAAGCCTTTCGGTGGCCCCAAGGTCTTCAAAAGTCCCGGTCGCCTACCTTCGTCCTGCCTCACGCTGGAGGCATGGGACGCACACCGACGGACCACGAAGCAGCAGACCACATTCCCGCGGCGGCTCTGCGAGATCCGGACAACGCCACCGCGGACTCCGGATTCGACGGCCGCGCTCGAGATGCCGCCTGGCGCAACGACCCGGACGACGATGGGGTCCGCGACGACGCGGCGGACGACAACGACTGACTTTCAGGGCACTTGGTGCCCGACGAACCCCAGGTCCCGCAGCAGCTTCTGCGACGCGCTGGTGGTTCGTCGTCGAGGTCCGGCCGTCCACAGCCTGCGACGAGTAGCTGAGGGGGAACACCGTCAGGACCGGTCGTCAACGCCGTCGCCGGAGGGCGCCGTTGTTGTCAGGGGGGCAGGGGTTTGGGGGAGGGTGGCGCGGAGTGTCCGGCGAGGAGCCGTTTCACCTGGGTGCGGGGAATGCGTGTCGCCGCCGCGATGTCGGTCGGCGTGGTGTGTGCCCGCGCCAGGGCGGTCACTGCCGCGCGCAGTGCGTGGGTGTAGGCGTCCTCGGCGGCGCGCAGCGCCTCGAGTTCGGGGGTGGTCGGGGTGAGGGTGGGGCTGCTGGTGCTGCTCGGCCCGACCTCGGAGCCGGTCCGCGCGCTGGCCGCCGGGCGACCGGACGCGGCCGAGCCCCTGCTTGCGCCATGACGGGAACTGTTCGGCGACGGCCTGCGCCTGGAGGCCGTGTTCCACGGACTGTCCGGTACCGGACCGGGTTCGCTGCGACTGGCCGCGCGCACCGTGCAGCTCGCCGATCACGCCGGGGTGCGAGCGGTGCTGACCAACGCGGTCCGCTCCGCCGACCCTGCCCAACACAAGCTGGCCGACGTCCTGGACGCGGCGCGCCTGCTGCGGCCGATCCGCTGGCACCCCTCGTGGCTGGACTGCGGCACGCGGTGGCTGAAGGGCCCGTCCGCGATGGCCGACGCGGCGGCCCGGATCGCCGACGCGGCCGGATCCGGACCCGGGCGTGCGGCGGAGCTGCTCGCCGAGACGATGCGCACGGCGGCGGCGTGCCGCGTCGACCCCGCGGCGGACCTGGGGATCGGCAGCGCGCATCTGCCGGAGCCGGAGGTGGTCGGCGCCGCAGACACGGCGGCTGCTGCGCGGCTGCTGCGTGAGCGGTGCGAGGCGGGCATGGTCCGGCGTGGCCTGGACCGCGACCCGGCCGCGGCCGCGCGCCTGGACCAGGAGCTGGAGGTCATCTCCCGCCTGGCGGTGGACTCCTACTTCCTCACCGTCGGCCAAGTCGTCGCCGATGTGCGGGAGATGGGGATCCGGGTGGCAGCCCGCGGGTCGGCGGCCGGGTCGATGGTCTGCCACGCCCTCGACATCGCCACCGCCAACCCGCTGGACCACGGCCTGCTGTTCGAACGGTTCTTCTCCGACCGGCGCACCGCGCTGCCGGACATCGACATCGACGTGGAGTCCGCGCGTCGGCTGGAAGTCTACGACCGGATCTTCGAACGGTTCGGTGCCGAGCGGGTCGCGGTCACCGCGATGCCGGAGACCTACCGGGCGCGGCAAGCGCTGCGCGACACCGGCCTCGCGCTCGGCGTCGCCCCGAACGACATCGACCGCATCGCGAAGGCGTTCCCGCACATCCGCGCCCGCGAGATCACCGCGGCGCTGTCCGAACTCCCCGAACTGCGGCGCCTGGCTTCCGAGGCCGGCGCGTTCGGGCCGCTGTTCGCCCTGGCCGAGCAACTGGACGCGCTGCCTCGCGGGATGGCGATGCACCCGTGCGGCGTCATCATCACCGACGCGACGCTGCTGGACCGCCTGCCCGTCCAGCCCACCCCCGGCGGCGGCTACCCGATGGTCCAGGCCGCGAAAGAAGAGGTCGAGGCGCTCGGTCTGATCAAGCTGGACGTGCTCGGGGTGCGGATGCAGTCCGCGATGGCGCACGCCGTCGCCGAAGTCGAACGCGTCACCGGCGAGCGCATCGACCTCGACGACCCCGCCCAGGTCCCCCTGGACGACTTCTTCGCGTTCCAGCTCATCCAAGCCAGCGACACCATCGGGATGTTCCAGCTCGAATCCCCCGGGCAGCAGGACCTGCTCAGCCGCCTGCAGCCGCGCGGTGTCCAGGACGTCATCGCCGACATCTCCCTGTTCCGGCCTGGCCCGGTCGCCGGCGGCATGCCCGAGCAGTACATCGCCGCCCGCCACGGCAAAGCCCCCACCTATCCCCATCCCGACCTCGAGCCGATCCTCGCCGACACGGCCGGCGTCACGATCTGGCACGAGCAGATCATGGGGCTGATCGCCACCCTCACCGGCTGCGACCTCGCCCTCGCCGACGTCGCCCGCCGGGCACTGGGCGAGAAGGAGCGCGCGCCGCAGCTGCGCGCCTGGTTCCACGAACACGCCGCCGCCCGCGGCTACAGCGCGGATGTCCGCGAGGAGGTGTGGCGGATCGTGGAGGCCTTCGGCGCGTACGGATTCTGCCGCGCCCACGCCGTCGCGTTCGCCGTGCCCGCGTTGCAGTCCGCCTGGCTGAAGGCGCACCACCCCGCCGCCCTGTACGCGGGACTGCTCGAACACGACCCCGGCATGTGGCCCAAACGCGTCATCGTCGCCGACGCCCGCCGCCACCACGTCCAGGTCCTGCCCGTCGACGCCAACCGCTCCCAACCCGTCCACACCATCGAACGTGTAGCCGACGGCACCTGGGGGGTGCGGCTCGCGCTGTCCGCCGTGCGCGGCATCACCGCCGAGCAGTGCGCGCGCATCGCCGACGGCCAGCCCTACACCTCGCTCGCCGACCTGTGGCAGCGCGCCCGCCCCGCCCTCCCCGTCGCCGAACACCTCGCCTCCATCGGCGCCTTTGACTCCCTGCACGACGGGCAAACCAGCCGCCGCGACCAACTCCTCCAACTCGGCGAACTCCACCGCCGCGACCGCAGAGTAGGCGACGGCCAACTCCCCCTCGACGACCCCCAGCTGGACGCCACCGGACCCAGCGGCCTGCCGCACATGACCGCCCGCGAAGCCCTCGGCGCCGAACTCCATGTACTCGGCATCGACGTGTCCCGACACCTCATGGAGCACCACCACCGCCTGCTCCGCGAGATCGGCGCCGTCGACGCCCGCAACCTCGCCCACCGCAAGCCCGGCGAGACCGTGCTCGTCGCCGGGATCCGCGCCTCCACGCAGACCCCGCCCATCGCCTCCGGCCGACGGGTCATCTTCGTCAGCCTCGAAGACGGCTCCGGCCTCGTCGACCTCGCATTCTTCGAGGACAGCCACGCCGCGTGCGCCCACACCGTCTTCCACAGCGGGCTGCTGCTGGTACGCGGCAAAGTCCAGGCTCGCGGCCGCCGCCGCACGGTCGTCGGTTCCATGGCCTGGGACCTCGACGAACTCGCCGCGCTGCGCCGCGACCACGGGCCCGCCGCCGTCCTCGAACACCTCGGCGCGCCCGGCCCCGCACCAACACCCGCCCAACCGCGCCGCGTCCTCCTCCACCCCACCGGCGCCCGCCAACACCCCTACGCCGACCTCCAAGCCCCCGGAACCCGCTCCGCCGACCTCACCCGCTACGGCCACACCGGCCCAGGTTCTCCGGGCTGAGACTCGTCGCCAACGGCTCGTTGCCGGGGACGCCGGTCGGGCTGCCTGTTCGGGGTCAGGGCTTGGCCTGGGGCGGCAACAACGCGATCAGCCGTCGGCGTTCGAAGAAGAACATCTGGTCGAGAAGATGCAGCGCGCGGACACGGACGGGCAAGTCGCGTGCAGCGCCCTGGAAGTAGTTCTCTGCGCCGGAGCGGGTGTGGTGTTCCACGGCGGCATGCACCACGGTTTCGTCCCCCTCCAAGATCACGGCGACGAAGTCGAGCAGGTCACCGGCCGCGGTTCCGCACATGCGATCGGCAAGGTCGCGCAGACGGCGGAACAAACCCGGGCCGACGCGCGCGGGGAACGCGCCGGCGAGCTGCGCCAGGGCAAGCCGGACCGCGGTGCACTCCGCGTCCCACCGCGCGGACACGGGCCCCGTGATGGTTTCCACGGCCTCGCGTGCACGCGCCTCGCTGACAGGATCGGCGTTTGGGTGCCCGTCCGGCCAACACTCCGCAGCCTGGCGCTCGCCGACGGTCGCGATCGAGAACAGCAGGTCGACCAAGCCCATGCGGTGCGGCGCGGGGACCCGGTCGTCCACGGCGAGCCAGGCCAGGACCTCGACACCGGCGGCTGTATACGGGGAGCACGTGTCCTGGTGGAGGATCTCGTTGTAGAAGTCCCCGAGGAAGTCAGTGTCGTTGTGATAGGGGCCGAACACGGGGTCGAAGAGCATCCGCGCGACCGGCGGAATCGGGCCCGTCCCAATGCGGTCGGCGGCTACCTGTCGAAATGTCCGCCGTATGTCGGGTTCACGGATCCCTTGGCCGAGCCATCCCGACCGGTCCCCTATGAGGGTTGGCTCTTCCAGCCCGGGGTCCAGTTCGCCCTTCACGCCGAGGCAGCGTAGCCGAACACAACGACCTGCCAGGGAAGTCTCGGTTTGGGCACACCAACCCGGGAAGCCCCGGATAGCCGCCAGCGACCCGAACGGGGCCGTGGATGCGGATGCTCCGTACCCGCTGCGCGGCATCGCCTAGCTGCTGGGTTTGACCGAGTCGTCGACGTCGAACTTCGCGACGATGCGTCGGGCGGTCTGGAGGAGTTGCTCGTCGCGGGCGATGTCCGGGTGCCAGCCGGTGCGGCGGGGTTGGGACAAGGCGTCCTTGAGTACGGGGAGTGCGGGCTCGGCGGCCAGGCCCATGCGGTCGAGGCAGGGGACGACGTGGTGGGCCGTCTCCTCGTTCCGAGCCCAGCCTTCGAGGAGTGTCGGCACGACTGCGGCAGCCTCCGGTGCGCCGTAGATGTCCCAGAGGGCGATGGCGGAACAGACCTGAGGCCATTGAAAGTGGTCGGACGGTGCGTTGCGGAGATAGTCCTCCAGGCGCTGCGGGGAGGGGCGCGCCGACGCGGGCGAGGATGTCGGGGACCTCGGACATCCAGTAGGTGCCGTCTGCGTCGACGAGTTCGCCGACGAGGGCGAGTAGTTCGTCGCGGTCGCCGCCCAGGGCCCGGAAGGCGGCGAGGGCGGCGGCGCGGAGCCGCGGGCTGGCGGACGAGGCCGAGGACAGGTGTCGGGCGAGCGGCAGGGCGGTGGCCGCGGCGGGGCCGAAGCGGGTCAGGGCCTTCAGTGCGGCCTCGGCCGTGTCCCAGTGTTCGTCGCGGATGGATGCGGTGAGGGTGTCGACGATCGCCGGGACTGCGCTCTCGTCGCGGAGTTCGGCCAGAGCGTTCAGCAGCCGGTGCGCGGTGCCCTCGAACCAGGACTGCGCCAGGTCGGCATGGCGAAGGGCGCGGCACAGGCGCGGTGTGAGTACGGCGGAGGCCTCTGTCAGGTGGGCCGCGCTCTCCGTCGCGCGCCAGGCGTCGACGCCGGTGTCCAGCGCGACGAGGAGGCTCGGCAGGGCCCGTGAGTCACCGAGGGCGGCGAGGGCGCGGGCGGCGAACTGGTGGGCGCGGCGCAGTTCGGGGTCCGGGTGGGCCCATGCGTCGGGACCGTGCCGGCCCTGCTGGCCGATGACGTGCGCGGCGAGTTGCTCGCGGGCTGGTTGGGCGAAAGCGGAACAGATTTCAAGGGTGGACGCCGCTTCCGCCGCGATCTCGGGATCGTCCGCGCCGAGTTGCGTGGCGAGCAGGCCGATGAGCGCGGAGTGGTCGCCGCGCCAGGTCCTCATCAGGTCGGCGGCCATGCGTATCGCGTCCAGCCGCGCGCCGGGGGCCGGGCTGCGGAACTGCTCGGCGAGCAACTCTGTGCGCAACGCGACGCGTTCGGCCAGCGCGGTGTGGAGGGTGCGAAGCGTGCGCGTGGTCAGGTCGTACACGCGCGTGAACCGGTCGAGGTCGTCGAACGCCGCGACGACCGGGGGCGGAGCGGTCTCGTCCGTGACCGCTGGCGGCTTGGGGTGTGGCCAGACACGCCGGGTGGTGGTGGTTTTGGCGATGGCGCCCAGGAGAGCGACGGCCGTGACAACGGTGTCGGGGCCGATCAGGGCCGGGGCGCATCGGGCACGTTCGGCGAGCGCCGCCAGCCGGGTCTGCGTGCCTGCGCGCGTGTCGGCGACGACGTCCCCGAGCCAGGCCTGGGCCTCGTCCGCGACGGAGGGGAGCCGAAGAGCGAGCGTGGCCGTCGCCTCGACGATCAACAGTCTTTCGATAACGCCCTGTTCGGCGTCGAGGCGCTCGCGGAGCAGGGTCGCCGCGCGGGTGCCGCCGTCGGTGTCGACGAACAGGCCCAATGTGGGGACCGCGGAGCGGCGGACGGACACGTCGTCGTCCTTCACGAAGGAGATGAGCGTCTCGGCGTGCCGGCGCAGCAGGGCGACCGCGGCCACGCAGTCGTCCGGCGGCTCGAAGGACCCGGCGTGCGCGACGGACTCGTGAGCGTCCCTGCCGACGTTGGCGATGACCGCCACCACCGCGCCTCGGTCCGGCGTGTCCGGGTCGGCGGCCAGCTCGAACAGGAAGGGCATGCTGGCGACCGTCGCCGGAGAGACAGTGTTCTGGTGGGCGACCACGCCGTAGAAGGCGCTGAACGCCCGTTCGCGCTTGGCAGGGTCAGGGGAGGCCATTGCCCGGAGAATGCCGGGTACATCCTCGGCCGTACCGTAAGCGTGGTGCATCGACGCCCAGTCGATCTCGTCGCATCCGTTGAGCATGCGCGGCACTGTGCCGCCCCGCACCGACAACAACCTGGCGGGTGAGCGAGACGTGGCTGGCGCCCCCGCCGACACGGCAGCCACCGTGGCGGTCCCTCGCCCTGCGGCACCACGTCGACGGCCGCAGGGTGAGGTGTACGTGCGTACCTCGCCGCCGGAGCGGCCGTCTACGCAAGTACGAGTCCGCTTCGGTCAGCGTGACCATCAAAGCACCGCTTTGGCCCTGTCCTTTGAGGCCTGTCATCCGGGGCTTCCGGGGCTTCCGGGGCTTCCGGGGCTTCCGGGGCTTCCGGGGCTTCCGGGGCTTCCGGGGCTTCCGGGGCTTCCGGGGCTTCCGGGGCTTCCGGT
>NZ_JBSFVE010000051.1:0-1779 GCF_053592165.1 Streptodolium elevatio | reverse complement strand
GGGGCTGGTGTGCCCGTACGGGTGTTCCCTGTCAAGTTCTTCTGTTCAGGGCACAAGCGATTCCTGTGCTGTCGCCGCCTGTTCGAGTACATGGCCAGCCCCTCACCGTTACCGAAGCAAGCGATCGGAAGACGCCACGCTGGTTCCTCCATCCGCGTTCGTCCCGTGCGCGCCTGTTCAGAAGGCCACCGCTGGCCCGGAGCCACCATTCGGGAGGACTACTTGGTGACGCAACCGCCAACCGGGTCGGCCCGCCGCCTGGACACGGTGTCGCGGTCGGCTGCGCCGACCGCCTCATCGACGGCATCTCCTGAGTACTGGGATGCCGCATGGGCAGCCGGCAGCGGATATCGCAGGCTTCACCCCACCGAGACGGCACTGGTGGACACCCATCTGGGCCCCGGGCGGGGACGGCCTGCCCTGGACCTCGGCTGCGGCGACGGCGAACTCACTTGGCATCTCCATGACATCGGCTACCACCCCACGGGCCTGGACCACTCTCCCGCCGCCTTGGTCAAGGCAGCAGCCCGCCGCAGCCTGGTAGGTCGCCTCGGCGGCGCGCAGTGTTTGCAGTTCGGCCGTGGTCGGCGTGAGCACGACTGCGGCGACCTGGGCAACCTGGGCGAGGCCCTGCTCGGTGTTCTCGCGCGCCGCGCCGAGGGTGCGTCCGTGCCCGTACACCCCGTGTTCGGTCACGTGCACCACCCAGCTTCGGCCGCTGCGTACGGCCCAGGACTGGATGGTCTGTCCGTTCGGGTCGGTCATGTTATGGCCGCGAGGTCGTCGATGACCTGCCGGACGACCGGGGCCGGGGTGGGTACGGGCAGGGTGATCCGCCGGTCCCCGATCCGGTACACCGTGTGGGTCGGTCCGCTGTCGACCTCGACGAGGGTCAGGCCGCGCGGTTAGCTCCACGTCGACACGAACCAACCGGAAGAAACCTGACCCTTCAAGAAGGCGACGCGGCGTCGATGCGGTCGGCGTATGCGCGGTGGGCCTTGCGTGCGGCCCCCGCGCCGCCCGGGACGCCGCCCGGCCAGCCAGGACCGTGCACCGGTCCAGCGCGGCGCGGCTGGTCCTGTACCTCGGCGGCAACCCGTTCAATGACGATGACGACGACGGGCGCTGCCGGACGACCTGCTGCGGCTGGCCGGGTCGCTGAAGTTCGGGCATGCCGCCGGCGCCCGGATCCGCGGGGACTACACCGCCTGGCAGCGCCAAGCCGAGGCGTACGTACGCGCGCACTGCGGCGACATGACCATCGAGATCTCCCCCGGCGACGCCGAGCAGTTCCTCGCGTGCGCCCGCGCCGACCGTGCCTTCGGGCGGTGGGTTCGACTGGTCGTCCACGGTTTCCGGGCCGTGGACAGCCGTACGATCTCCAGACCAGGCCCTGGCACGGAGAAGAGGCAAATACCTCCGGAGCAACGCGGTGCAGGACGCCCCCGCATGTGCTTCAGTAGGGCGTTCCCGGCGCCGCGGGGAACGCCCTACTGTCAGTCGTCCATCAGCGACGGCGCCTGGTCGGTGCGCAGCACTTCGGTGTACTCGATTCCTTCAGCCACCTCGCCTGAGACCCAGAATTCGTAAGACATACGCAGTCCCGTCCGACTCAGGCCTAGCGCCGCCATCAGCTGAGTGTGCAGATACCCCGCCGAGACCTCTTCGGCGGCAGCGAGAAATTCTCTAAGGGTTGTCCCGTAAATGATCTCCGTTGTCGGAGTGTGGCGGCTTGATTCGCCGGTCATCCGGCGAGGGTGAGGTTGTGCAGGCGGGCGA
>NZ_JBSFVE010000050.1:0-23227 GCF_053592165.1 Streptodolium elevatio | reverse complement strand
ACGAACGCAAAGCCAGCCACTTCCTCGCGTTCCTCGGCCTCGCCGCAGCCCTGACCTGCTACAAGAAACTCACCAAAATCACCACGTGAGACAAGACCTTAGGCCGGTCGGGTCGCTCAGCGTCACTGGGTTGCCGTTGGCGTACGCGTACCCGTTCATTTGCTGAGGGTCGCTGAGTTGCATGACGGGGTCGACGCTGATGAAGCGGCCGAGTCCAGCATCGTACTCACGCGCGCCGATGTGGGTGAGGCCGGTGGAATCCTCGGGTTTGCCGAGGAAGCCCTTGTCGTCCGGCCAGGTGGTGGGCTGGGTGCCGCGGTCTTCGCCGTAGGGCTTTTGGGCGCGGCGGGTGACGGCGAGGGTGGCGGCGTCGAGGGTGGTGGTGGCAGTGCCGTGGTGGTCGCTGGCCAGGAAGGAGAACTTAGTGGCGCCGGTTGCGTCGACGGCACGAACGACGGTTGGCGTCCCTGCGGGGCCGGCGTAGTAGCGGGTTCCGGTGACCTTCTGGCTGGCGAGGGTGAGGGTCAGTTCGGTGCTGCCGAGGTTGAGGGTGTTTTTGTCGGGGCCGCGGCGCAGGATGCGGTTGCCGTCGGCGTCGTAGAGGTAGGTCTCGGTTTTGGTGAGGCTGCCGGTGGTGGTGGCGTTGGAGGCGAGGCGGCCTTCGGGGTCCCAGGTGAGGTTCTGGGTGCCGCCGGGGATGGGGCGGGTTTTGGTGTTGCCAGCGTTGTCATAGATGTAAGTGCCGGGCTTTGCCCCAATTTGCGGATACTCGCGTACTAAGCGACCAGGTTCAGGCTGTCGACCTGGCCGTGGTGTTGCCGTTCGAAGTCGACGGGGCTGAGATAGCCGAGTGCGGAGTGTCGGCGGCTCTGGTTGTACCAGGACAGCCAGGCGAAAACCGCGAGTCGCGCCTGGGTCTTGACCAACCAGCGGATTCCGTGGAGGGGTTCACGCTTGAGCGTGGCGAAGAACGACTCCGCGAGCGCATTGTCGTAGCTCGACCCGACACAGCCCATCGACCGGCGTATGCCGTGGGCGCGACAGACCTCGGCGAAGGCGGCCGACGTGTATTGGGCGTGCCCTGTCGCTGTGGAAGATCACCCCGGTCACATCGCCACCTCGGGCCGCGACCACCGCCCGCAGCCCGGTCTACCAGGTCAGCGGCCTGCACCGACCCGTTGCCGGGCGAAGGACCCGATCCCACAGAAGTTGAGCCACAAAGCGGAATCTGAAGAACACCAGGGTTTGAGGCGTCCGAAGGTGCGGTATCCGGCCGACGCCGCTTCGCCCCGGATCCGACAGCGCATCGTCATCTACGGATTCGGCGTAGATGGGCGATGCGCACTGGATGGACCGCCTCCGCGGAGCTGCGGAGGGTGCGCTCGTTCCGCGTCCTGGTGACGCCGAAGTGCGGCGATGGGGTTCTGCGGACATTCGTTGCCGCACACCGCGGATGGGATCAGGCGGTGGCGACGGGCGTTGTCTGCGCCAGTGCGATGCGCCAGTCGCCGTTACCGGTGCGCACCACGAGGTAGGTGGCTTGCGGTGGTGGGCAGGCGCGTGCTGTCGGAGCCTCGCGCGCCGGGATCCCGTTCGTCTGAAACGTGCTTGATGCAGCTCACGATCGCGCTCCCCGGGTGCACAGCACGAATGTCGACGATTTCCGGTCGGGTGCGTACCTGCGCCAGGGGTGAGGCCAAAGCCGCTGCTCTGACGTGCCGTAGGTCGGCCTTGCCCAGGACCCGCCGTCCGGCGACGTTGACCATGACAACATCGTTGGTGTGCAGGTCGAAGAACGGTTCGAGGTCGTGCTGGCGGAGTTCGGCGTCGGCGACCAGCCTTCGAATCGCGGCCGGTTGCTCGGCGTCGACGCGTTCGACGGGGAAGGGTTGCTCGGGCTGGTTCACGCGTCGGCCCCCTGGTGTTCGCGTGCCTTGGCGGGCGTAAGGCGCTGGGCCAGGAACTGTTCGAACGTCAGCATGTCCGGATGTTGGCGGCGCAGAGCGGGGATGTCGGCCCGGTAGCCCTCTTCGGCGAACCACTCGAACATGCGCTCCTTGATCGGGAGGGCTTCCAGGCGGGTGGGCACGCCGGTGATGCGCTGGTAGGTTTCGGCGACCTGGGGGAACGTCAGTTCGTCGCCGGCGAGCGCGAGCGCGTGGCCGACGAACCGGTCCGGGTCGTCGAATGCGTCGGCGGCGAACACGCCGATGTCGTCGGTGGCGATGAACTGCATGAGCCGGACGGGGTCGACCGGCAGCGACAAGACGCGCTCGCCGTCCGTCTTCGCGTAGTGGAGCAGGTTGTTCATGAAGAACACCGGGCGCAGGATGGTGGCGGGCAGGCCGAGGGCCTGGATGTGGCGTTCGATCTCGGCCTTGCTTTCGAAATGGTCGATGCCGGTGCCGCGTTCCGCTCCGTCGACGGAGCTGTACACCAGGTGTGCGACGCGCAGCTCGGCGGCGATGTCCGCCACGGTCTTGCCTTGGCGGACTTCGGCGGCCAGGGTGTGCGGCTCGTACGCCAGTGCTTGAACGCTGAATACCCCTCGGACACCTTCCATCGCCGTGTGGAGTGACGCGGCGTCGTCGAGGTCGCCTTGGACGAGTGCCGCTCCGTGGCGCCGCAGGTCCTGGGCGGCGGGCTGGTCGGGATCACGTACCAAGGCCCGGACTCGTCGGCCGCGGGCGAGTAGTTCGCGTGCGGTGGCGCCGCCTTGGTTGCCGGTGGCGCCGATGACGAGGACGGGTTCGTGTGCAGGCATGGCGAAGCCCTCTCGCTGATTCGGAGTGGATTGCTCCGAATAAGCTAACCCGGAGCGAATCGCTCCGCAAGGCGTATCCTGAGGCCATGTCCGACGCCCCCGTACCGCGCAAACGCGGCCCGCAAGCCCGCGCAGCGCGCAACGACCAGGCGCTCCTGGAAGCGGCCCGCGAGGTGTTCGTCACCCAAGGGTTCGACGCGCCGGTGGCGGCGGTGGCCGAGCGCGCCGGGGTCGGCATGGGCAGCCTGTACCGCCGGTACCGCACCAAGGAGGAACTCCTCCAACGGCTGTGCGCCGACGCCCTCGAACGGCTTGCCCGCGCGGCACAGACCGGGCTCGGGATGGACGACCCGTGGCAGGGCCTGATGCACTACATCACCGAGTGCGTCAGGTTCGGATTCGGTGCCCTGGCCCCGTTGGCCGGCGCCGTCGAGATCACCTCCCGCATGCAGGAAGCCGCCGACCGGGCCCAGGGCGCCACCGGCGCACTTGTCGTCCGCGCACACACATCGGGAGTCCTGCGCGGCGATGTGACCGCCATGGACATCGCTCTGCTTATCGGACGATTCAGCCAACCCGCACCGGCGCCGACCCCGCAGGACGAGGAGCACATCCGACTCCGGCTTCTGAGAATCGCCCTGGACGGCCTGCGGTCCCACCACACCGAGGCGCTCCCGGCCCCTCCGCCCGACCCACGCGGTTATGAGGCCATGTGGAACCGGGAGACCGGCACATGAGCCTTCACCTGTGTCCATGACGCAGATACGGCTTCGCCCACGAGAACCGGTTTTGGCTCAACTTCCGCGGGGTCGGGTCCTTCGCCCGGCAACCGCGTCGGTGCAGGCCGCCGACCTGGTGTTTCCCTCGTTCATCGACCGCTGTGCGCCGGGGGGATGCGTCGCATCGCAGAAGTTGAGCCAGAACCGCAAGTCGTCGACAGAGCCACCTCAACCACGCCCGGTGGCGGACCGCTGTCGTCGCCCTGAACGCCGGGGCTGCGGTCGAGGACGTGACCCGGTGGGCCGGGCTGACCGCCGGAGAACTGGCCGACACGCTCACGGCCGAGCGGAGGAGTGACAGCGGCGGAACGCGCGAACGACGGCGTGCCGACGGGTGGGGATGACAGGCGGCGTGCGACCGGCTCGCAGAAGCTCGGCGTGAGCCGGCTCTCCCCCACCGTCGGGCACGGTGGGAACGGAACGACGAATCGGGTCCGTCGTGAGCGGGGCCCGGTTTGGGTGACGCGCGTGATCGGTGAGGGCGATGGCGCGGAGGCCGAGGCTACGAGGGCCCAGTTCGAGGCGGGGTTCGAGGCGGAGTTCGAGGCGGGGTTCGTCGACCCGGGGGGGGCGGGCAGGTGGCGCGGCAGCGGTGGGCGGACGCGGCGTGGGCGGTGGCGTTCGAGGACCTGGACCCGGTCTCGGCGTTCCCGGTCGTGCCGGGGCGTCGTTGGGGTCCGAGGCTGTGGTGGTCGGCGACCACCGGCCGGCATGTCGCGTGCGGGTCGAACGCGAATGCGGACCCAATTGACGGTGCTCGATCGCGACCCGCGGGACGTGGGCATGGCCGGGCGGCCGGTGCGGCCGGTGCGGCCGGTGCGGCGCGACGGCTCGGGTCGGGTGCGGCCGTGGGTACCGCAGGTGTTCGCCCGGTACGCGGACGGGCCGGGGCTGTCGCGGGACGTGTTCGGCTTCGCGGGGCGCGCCGTGTCGACCGGGCTGGCGGCGAACGTGCACTGATCGCAGCGGAGGCGATGACGGAGGCATGCGCGCAGGTCGGCTTTGCCTGTCGGCGCCTGGAGCCGCCGGGGGCGGCGTTCGCGGCGAACCTGAAGTGGCTGGCGGGGTACCGGCACCCGCGCAACGCAGGCCGGCCCGGGCTGCTGGGGATCCTGGTTGAGGCGTTCGCAGGGCCGCGGCCGCTGGCGGACGGCGTCGACGCGGTCGGCGACCCGGGTGGCAGTTGCGTTGTCGGCCCCGGTACGCCCGTTCGTGGCGGAACCCCGGCCGGGGAGTCGCTCGTTGGGCTGGGGCATGGACCCGGTCGACGGCGCCGCGGATGAGGCCGTGCCGGTGTGCGGTCCGGTTGTCACGCTCGAGCAGGTGGTAGGGCGACTGACCGAGAGCGGCGGCCTGGCCGACCCGGCCCGGTGATGCCCGACACCAACCATCCGGTCCACGGGTTATGCGTGCGACTCATGACCGCATCGGGCGGCGGGCGGCGGGCGGCGGGCAGACCCTGGTCACGACCGACGAAGCAGACGACACACAGCACCAGGCGCATTCGAGGTTACGTCCGCACCGTCGCGGGCCGGGCCCTTGGGGCGGCCCCCTGTCCACGGCCTGCCCATTCTCGGAGCAGGCGGACATCGGCAGACCGGCCTGTCCCGCTACACGGCTTCGCCATGAACCTGCCCCGCGATATCAACGCGGTGGCCGCCGTTGCTTTTCTGCTCTTTGTGCCGCGTCGGCACCCGTTTCGCATGCCCATCGCCGATCGCCGGCTCCAGGCGCCCAGCGGGTGGAGCGCGTCAGGCGCCCGCAAGGTTGGCGTGCCGCACCTGGCCTACCTCACAGGCCTGAACGCGCCGACACTGCGACCGGCGTCGGAGCGAAGGGCTCAGTCTCGGAGGGTCCCCAGCCGGGGAGACCATGCCAGGGTGCTGGGCACTGCCGCAATCGCGGTGCGCAGGTGCCCGGCAAGCGCCCCGAGTGCCGGGGTGGTGGGGTGTGTGCGACGGCGTGGCCGTGCGGCGGTTCCGGTCCAGGCGTCGAGCGCGCGGTGGAACGCGGCGACCAGGATGTCCAGGGCGAGCCGGAGTTGTAGCTCGTGCCCCGGGGGGACATCGATGCGGCGTCGGAGGGTGGCGAGGGCGCTCTGGGTGGTGCGCTCGCAAAAGTGCAGGCCGTGTGCGGCCATGGACGGAGTCTGCTCCATGAGGCGGCGGCTGAGCACGACCCGCTGGGTCCACCCGTCGGCGGGCATCTGATCCAGGGCGGCGAGGACGGCCCGCTCCAGCATGGCCAGCACTGTTCCTCCCGCCGGGTCACAGACCTCCAGTTCGTCGAGGAAGGCAGCCCACAGGTCCTGGGTGGGCGTCATCGCGACGTCTTCCTTGCTGCCGAAGGTCCGGAAGAAGGTGCGCTTGGAGACGTCGACGGCGTCGCAGAGTTCGTCCAACGTCACGGCGTCGAAGCCGCGTTCGGTGAAGAGCTCCAGTGCCGCGTCGACCAGAGCCTGGCGGGTGCGCAGCTTCTTGCGTTCACGCAGGGGAAGTCCGTCGGTCGAGCTGGGCAAGGGCAGGGCGGCAGGGGTCATGGCCTCAGTGTATCCCGATAACGCCTCTCGTAGGTTTTTGCCACTGAGCGGCGTTATGGTGTGTCGGCCGTCCCCGCCTTCCGAAGGGAGCCACGCCGATGCGTGCTCTGGTCGTCGACCGTTCCACCACCTCGAGACTGCGCCTAGCCCGAGTCCGAGACCCCGAACCCGCCGCACACCAGGCACTGGTCCGGGTATCGGCGACCTCACTCAACTACGGCGAGGTCAAGTACGTGGTGGCAGGGCAGCCGGACGGAGCGGTCCCCGGCTGGGACGCCGCCGGCGTGGTGGAGCGCGCCGCCGCGGACGGATCCGGTCCCGCGGCGGGAACGCCGGTGGTCACGCTTGCCGACGGTGGCGCGTGGGCGGAACTACGCGCCGTGGACACGGCGTTGATCGGCGTCGTCCCGAAACGCGCCGATCTCGGAGCCATCGCCACCATCCCGGTCGCGGGAGCAAGCGCGCTGCGCGCACTGGACCGCATCGGCCCCCTGGCCGGCAAGCGCATCCTGGTGAGCGGGGCCACCGGCGGGGTCGGCCGGTACGCGGTGCAAATCGGCCGCCAACGCGGGGCGCACGTGCTCGCCGCCACCGGCGATCCGCAGGCCCACGGCGAGGCCCTGCGGCGTCTCGGCGCCCACGAGGTGATCACCGCACCGCACGAAGTCGACGAACCGGTGGACGGCGTCGTGGAGTTGGTCGGCGGCACACATCTCGTCGATGCCTACGCCCGGCTCGCGCAACACGGCACGCTGGTGGCAGTCGGCCACGCCGCCCCGGACGACACAACTTTCCCGGCCGGCGCACTCATGGGCAACCAAGGGCGCCACAACCGCACGCTGGCCACCTTCTACCTGCTCGCCTGCGACAACCTGGCTCCCGACCTGACCCGGCTGGCCGCCGCCGTGGCGGACGGGACGCTCGACCCCGGCATCGCGTGGCGCGGTTCCTGGGACAACGCCGACGACGCCTTCGACGCCCTGCGCACACGCCGCCTCCACGGCAAGGCCGTCCTCGACGTGACCTGACTCACCCCCGGCCGCCGACTCCCGCACGCACACGAACCAAGGGAACCTCCTTGCCCGACGCTCCCCGAGAGGTACACCCCGCCGACCCGCGTCCGAGCGACGACTGGCCGACGCCCCTCTCCGTGATCACCGCCGTCCACCGGGAGGCCGTGCGCTTCCTGCCCACCGCCGCCGCGTCACTGGCAGCCCAAGCCACCGCCGTCGACTGGATCGTCTGCTATGACGGGGACCGTGTACCCCCGGAGGTCTCCGCGATCGTTGCCGCCGGGTGCCGCGCAATGGTCCCGGGCCTCCGCCTGCTCGCCAGCGGACGTCAGGCCGGGCCCTCCACCGCACGCAACATGGCACTGTCCCACGTACGGACACCATGGACAGCGGTCCTCGACGCCGACGACACGTGGCTCCCCGGCGGACTCGACCTGCTGCTGCACACCGCCCAGGCCACGGACAGCTCGTGGACCGCGGGCCTGACCGTCGACCTGCACGAGCGGCACCACGTGAATTTCCCCGATCACCTGGACACCGGAGTCCAGAAGTGCGGCACGGTGTACGAGGCCTATCAGCGCCTCGGGTTCATGCCGTTCCACGGCTGCGCCATGGTGTGGCGCACCAGTGTCCTGTGGCAACTCGGCGGCTGGCCTGCACTCCCCGCCGGAGAGGACACCGCCCTGGCGCTCATGGCCGCCGAGCACTATCCCGGCTACTACCTCGGCGCGACACCGGTGTACGGCTACCACCGGCACCCCGGCCAGACCACCGCGTCCCCGCACTACGCCGCGCGCCGCGCCGCCGCCGGCAACCACCACCGCCGACGTATCAGCGAGCTGCGCGCCGACACGGGGACCCCCTGCTCCGCCGGCACCGGCAGCAGCTGACCCCCAACCGGCCGACCGACGTTCCGCGCCAGGTGAGCGACACCGTCCACGCGGCGGCCACCGGCAACGACCCCAGGAAGGACAGCGCATGCGCGCCGTACAGATCGACCGCTTCGGCGGCCCGGAGGTACTGAGACTACGGGAGGTCCCCGAACCCGCTCCCGGCCCGGAGGAGGTCCTGGTCCGCAACGTCGCCACAAGCATCAACCCCGTCGACGACAAGACCCGCGAGGGCGCCATCGGCGAGGGGGCTCCCCCGTTGCCGATGACTCTCGGCTGGGACCTCGCCGGCATCGTGGTCGACGGCGGCGAAACCGGCTGGCAACCCGGCGAACGGGTCATTGCCATGTCCCACCAGCTCGACACCGGCCGAGGCACCTGGTCGGAACTGGTGGCCATTCCCGCTCACGCTCTCGCGGCCGCGCCGACGACGACCAGCCTCGTCGAGGCGGCCACCCTGCCGCTGCCCGGACTGAGCGCCTTGCAGACGCTGGCCTGGCTGTCCATGCAACCCGGCGAACGACTGCTCATCGCCGGCGCCGGGGGGGCGGTCGGCGGGCTCGCTCTGCAGATCGCCGTCTCGCGCGGCATACACGTCGACGCCCTCATCGCCCGCGACGCGCACGTCGCATTCGCCCGCGAGCACGGCGCGTCCGTGGTGACCACGGACCGAACCACCTTGGAAATCCACAGCTACCACGCGGTCCTGGACACGTTCGGTGCATTCGTCACCGACGCGGTGGCCGACGGCGGACGCTACGCCTCCATCGCCACTCAGGCCGGCCCCGTACCCGACCTCTCCGACCGAGGCATCCGCACCACAGTCCACCAGGTCACAGAGGACGGCACGGGTCTGGGCGAACTGGCAAGGCTGGTCGACACCGGCGCCGTACAACCCCGCATCGACACCACCTTCGGTCCACACACCATCCACAGCGCACACAAACGCTTCGCCCAGGGCAACCTCAACGGCAAAGTCACCCTGGCATTCGAGCAAACCCGCCCCCACAAGGCGACAGCCACCCCGCTCGACTGATCCGGGACAGCGGCCCCCGACAACAGGCGGCAGCGGTAGAGCCCCAGCCACGACGCCAGCCGCGGCCGGCAGCGGCCGACCGCCGAGCGTTCATCACGCAGAACCAGACAAACACCAGCCGACCTTGCACTCCGGGGCGTTCACACTCGGACCGCACTGTAGGACTCACAAGGCAGCCCCCAGGACCACGAAGCACACAGCGAACAAACGACCCGCGACCCCCAACCCAGACGTAGGACCAGAAAGCACATCTCAGCGAGCCAACCGCGCCACAAGCACACCAACCCAACTCACGAACGCCCCGCCCAGGCAGCCACCACCATTTGAATCCTCGGGAAAGCGGCTTCGTATTCGACGGGTGTGCGGTAGCCGAGGCTGCTGTGCAGTCTGCGGATGTTGTACCAGCCTTCGATGTACTCGAAGACGTCGCGGTGAGCCGCGGCCCGGCTGGGCCAGGGCCGACAGGTGTCGAGATCGGATTTGAGGGTGGCGAAGAATGGCTCGGCGACCGCGTTGTCCCAGCAGACGCCGGTCCGCCCCACCGACAACCGGATGCCGAACCCGCTGGCGAGAAAAGTGAGTTCACGGCTGGTGTACTGGCAGCCGCGGTCGGCGTGGAAGATCGTCCCGCGTGGCGGCCGCTGCCTGCGGACGGCGTCGCGCAGGGCGTCGGCGACCAGTTCGGTGCGCAGGTGGTCGGCGGCGGCCCAGCCGACGACCTTGCGGGTGGCCAGGTCGATGACGACCGCGAGGAACAGCCAGCCCTCGTCGGTGCGCAGGTAGGTGATGTCGCCGCACCACCGCGTCGATCCGGTCGAGCTCGGACCCGGCGCGAAGTCCCGCCGGACCAGGTCCGGGCGGGTCGTCGCGTGCGGGTCCGGGACGGTCGTGCGATGCCCGCGTCTGCGGTGCCGGCCCTGGAGTCCAGCCTGGCGCATCAGGCGGGCGACGCGGCGCCGCCCGACGCGGGCGTCGCCGCGGACCAGGACCGCGTGGACGCGCGGCGCGCCGTAGCTGCCGCGCGCTGAGGTCCGCTCGGTGAGCTCCGTGTCGCGGACAGCGCGCGGGCCGGGGGCGGCGGTGCGGCGGTGGTAGTAGGCGGCACGGGAGACCTTGAGCGGTTCACAGGCGCGTTTGGCGCTGTGGTCTGCGGCTTGCTCCGCCTCGATGAACGGGTGCACCGTCACCGGCTCTCGTTCGCGAAGAAGGCCGAAGCCCGCTTGAGGTTATCCACGTCCTGCCGCAGACGGGTGTTCTCCCGCCGCAGCCGCGCGAGTTCCTCGCGCTCGGACGACGTCAGGCCGTCACGTTCGCCCGCGTCGGCCTCGGCCTGCCTGACCCACTCGCGGGCCGCGGTCTCGGTCAGGTCGAAGTCCTTCGCGACCTGGCCGACCGACCGGTCGCCCTGCCGGCACAAGGCCACGATCTCGGCCTTGAACTCCGACGCGAACGAGCGGCGAGGCCGAGGCTTCTTCTTCCCCATGCTCTCCATGATGGACATCCTCCCCAAGAGGCCGCAGCCCCTCAGTCAGGGTGTCCGCCAAAACGCATCGAGCCCACACCGTCTCGCCCCATCTGCAGCCCCAGGCCAACACCCCACACATCAAGCACAACAACGAGACAGGACTGCGAACAGCACCCTCGCCGGCCACCCCGAACGCGCCCAGGCCCTCGCGGTGATCGACCCGGATTGGAACCCCGCATGGCCGCTCGACTGGCAACGCGACTACGCCGGGGTCCGCGAATCCTTCGCCATCGCAGGGCCAAACTCACCACCCACCAACTCGACAGGCTCGCCGACGTGGGGCTCGACTGGCGATAACCGGCAGGTAGAGGCCGTCTCAAACGACAGCGGAAATCTCACACAACCCGCCGAACCCCTCATCGGCCCGGCCCTCAGCGGAAGCAACCGGTCATGCACCTCCCCCAGCACCACCATCGCCCAGGCACGACCACCGTCTCACCACACCTGCAGCCACCCAGGCCAACACCCCACACGCCAAGCAACATCAACGAGACAGGACAACCGCGGTGCCGACCGGAGCGCCGACGGCGCAGGCATAAGTCAGGGGGCGATGTTCAGGGCCCAGGGCCGTCGTGCCCGGTGGTTCTTGATGATCGGGTTCAGACGTCGTGCGCGAGCCACGCTGTGACGTCGACGTCGTGCGGGTGGACGGGTTCGGACAGCACGACCCCCGTGGTGGTGTCGCCCAGTTCCGCGAGGCGTTCGATGACCTGTTCCAGGTGGTGCGCGTCGCGTACCGCGACAGTCAGCTCGTAACAGTTCGCGCCGGTGACGTGGCTGCAGGAGAGCACGTTCCCCAGGGTCAGCAGTCGCTCCCGCAGTCCCTTCGGGTTGCGGGTGTACCGATGCCGGGGACGCAGTGACACGTGTGCCCGCAGGCCCAGCCCCAACCGGCGGAGGTCGAGGTGGGCGCCGTATCCGGTGATCACGCCGTTGTCCTCCAGACGCCGCACGCGGTCGGCGACCGCGGGCCGGCTGAGGGCCACCCGGCGCCCCAACTCGGCGAGGGTGATGCGGGAGTTGTGGGACAGCTCGCGGATGATCGCGAGGTCCATGGCGTCTATCCCTGACGTTGTGCTACCGCTCATACCCAACCACCTTCCGTTCGACGGGAATCATGCCGAAGCGCCGTCGAAGTGCCATGGGCGAACGGGCGGCGGCAGCCTACCGTGATCAACCATGAAAGCCACCGTGCTGGAAGGCGCCGGACACGTCCGGCTGGTCCACGTTCCCGACCCGGTGATCCAGCGGCCGGGCGACGCCATCGTGAGCGTACGCCTCGCGGCGGTGTGCGGGTCCGACCTGTGGCCGTTCCGCGGCCAAGAGTCCTTCACCCCTGGTGACCGCATGGGTCACGAGTGGGTCGGGACCGTCGAGGAGACGGGCCCGGACGTCGCTCGCGTCCGACCCGGCGACCTCGTCATCGCACCGTTCGCCTTCGCGGACGGCACCTGCCGGCCCTGCCGCGAAGGCCTGTTCACGTCATGCCCCGACGGCGGATTCTGGGGCGGACGCCACGATGGGGGACAAGCTGAGGCCGTACGCGTGCCGTTTGCCGACGCTACCCTCCTCCCGGTACGCGCGGACACCGACCCCCGTCTCCTGCCCCGACTGCTGCCACTGACCGATGTCATGGCCACCGGCACCCACGCCGCCGTCCTCGCCGGTACCCAGCCTGGATCGACCGTCGTCGTGATCGGAGACGGCGCCGTCGGAATGTGTGCCGTCCTCGCCGCTCACCGAGCCGGCGCGGGGCGGATCATCCTCGCCGGACGCCGCGTTGAACGCGGCAATCTTGCCAGGCGCATGGGGGCGACCGACGTCCTTGCCGCAGACGACCCGGCCACCGCAGAGATCGTCAGGGGCGAGACGCAGGGTGGTGCATGCAGCGTCGCCGAGTGCGCCGGCACCCAGTCCGCCCTCGACCTGGCGATCGACCTCGTGCGGCCCGGCGGCACCATCGGCTCCGTCGGCGTCCCGAACGGCGTGGAACACGTCGACCTCTACCGGCTGTTCCGGCACAACATCACCTTGCGCGCAGGCGTCGCCCCGGCACGCCGATACCTCGAGCCCTTGCTCGCAGACGTCCTCGCCGGGCGCCTCGACCCCTCACCAGTGCTCTCCCTCGAAATGCCGCTGGACGACGTCGCCACCGCCTACCACGCCATGGACACCCGCCAAGCCCTCAAAGTCGCCCTCCGTCCGTGAGAGTCCGGAAGGTAGTGAGGAACAACAGCCACACCCCTGGGTCGACCGCGGTACCGAGCAGATCGCCGACTTGGAGGCGAAGCACCGTCGAATGACTGATCAGCAAGCCGAAGGCATGGCGGGGCGTCTACGGCGAGGCCCCCGAAAGCCACCTCGTCAGTTCCCGCTCCGTGCCTCGATGCCCTGGATCAACGAACTCACCCGGGCGGCCGCTTGACCACGACCATACGCGCCCTAGACGCGGTCGGCGGTCATCACCTGTACCGGACCAGCGCGCAGGACGGGGCGGGTACCGAGCACGGCAGCGAATACCCGTGGGCCGTAACGCTGGTAGTCGTCGGCGGGGGTGCTGGAACCAACCAGGTCCAAAGGCGTTCCACCGGCCTGACGAGGGAGCCATGTGGAAGCGCATTCGAGCAGTGGAACAGCGTGTCAACTCGATCATTGGAGGGTGACAGTGCCGACGTTGTCGGGCCGACCGGTCGACGTTGTGGTGGTGGGTGCCGGTGTCGTCGGCCTCTCCACCGCGGTGAGCCTGGCCGAGGCGGGCCTGTCAGTCAGGGTCGACGCCGCGGTGCCGCCCGAGCGGGCCCACTCCACCGCGGCCGGCGCCGCATGGGATCCGCACCTCGTCGAGCCCTCGGCCAGGATCCGCACCTGGGCAGCGGTGTCGTTGGTGGAACTGACGAGTTTGTCCTCAACCACGCGCTCCACCGGCGTGAGGTTGGTGGAAGGGACCCAGGAATCCCGCGAGCCACGCGAAATGCCGTTCTGGGCCGACATGGTCGGCGCCCGGTTCTGTGACCCCCAGGAACTGCATGACGGATACCGCTGCGGGTGGAAGTTCACCGTCCCGGTCATCGACGCACCGACCTACCTCGGATATCTCAAGCGCCGACTCATGAACGCAGGAGGCCGTCTGCGCAAGCACGCGTACACCTCACTCGCCGAAGCCGCTCGCGAAGCACCGGTCGTGGTCAACTGCGCGGGCGTCGGTGCACGCACCCTCGCCCCCGACCCCCTCGTCACGCCCGTGAAGGGCCAGATCGTCGTCGTGAGGAACCCGGGCATCGACACGTTCTTCTGCGATGACACCCCGGACACCGAACAGCACACGTACTTCTATCCGCACGGACCCATCGCCACCCTCGGCGGCTCCCAGACCCCCGACAACGCCAACATGATTCCCGACGCCGCGACCGCCCGGCAGATCGTCAACAGATGCGCCGCCGTCGAACCGCGCTTGCGGGACGCCCATGTACTGGAACACCGCGTGGGACTGCGCCCCTTCCGTCCCCGAGTGCGCCTGGGCGAGGAGACGCTGCCTCAAGGAGAACGCGTCCTCCACAACTACGGGCACGGAGGAGCCGGGTTCACTCTCGCCGCGGGCTGCGCCGCCGCCGTCGCCGCCATGGTCACCACCGGGGCGACAGCATGAAGGCCCCCTCTGCATACGGGGGCCACGCACGCGAACACCTTTTGAAGAGACCACCAAGTACGGTTCCGTGGGCACCAAATACGCGAACCAAGCTGCCCTCAGCACCACGGTTGGCGGCAGTAACACCGGGGCCGGGTTCCTCCGCACCGGCTGACCTCCAAGACGTGCGGGGCTCCCCCGCCCCGCCGCCGAGCGTGAAGCCCCGCACCTCCCAGCGGCGGTCCCGTCCTCGCCGCAGCCCACCCGTTCGGACGAGAACTGAACGCCGCAGGGCGGCGGTCCGTGGACCTGCTGCGGGCGTGCATCACCCGCGACCAGGCAGCGGTACACCGCGCCCCCACGGGCCTGGGCCGGCAGCGACTGGAGCACGTCCTGGCCGTGCTCATCGTCGGGGGCCGACGGAACTTCACGACGCGCGACGTCGGTCTCGCACCGCTGCAGGAGGACGCTTCCGTCGGGCGCCGCGTAATAGGTGGCGGGGACGTTCGTCAATCGCCCCGCGAGTGCCCGGTCGATCTCGCCTTCCTGGTAACAGGTGCGCCAGGCGATCGGGGCCCGATCACCGGCCGGCACCGGCCGACCGGAACCTGTCGATCTTCTGGGGCGCGGGCCAAGAAGGTGCTGACTCGCCATCCAGCCTGTCAACGAAATGCCGTCAGGCCGACCGCGCGACGGGTCGCGTCACGGGCCACCAGAGCTTCCAGGCCGGCGCGGGCGGTCACCCCCGGACAGGACGGAGCTGTGCCGTGTACGCCTTGGAGCCGCAGCAGGCCCGGATGCTCCTCGCCGACATCGCTGCGCTGCCGCTCGGGCACGACATCGTCGCGGCTTGCAGCGTCCGGACGCAGGGGATCGTGAGCTACTTGCATGGGCGGGGAGTCCCCATGGAGGCATTGGGCGTGGCGGGAAACTTCGTGCCCGACCTGTCGGCTCAGGGATTGGATGAGCACTATGCGCACGGCGCGGTGATGTACGGTCCGCTGCCGTTCGCTCCCCACACCTTCTCCCAGCGCGCCGCCTACGCCCCCGACGCGGAACGTCAATCCGACGGGAAACACCGGGGGGCATCCGCGTGGGCGACATCTCCGTTCACCGCCAGATCTGGGTGGACCCCGAGCGGCCCGGCGTGTCTATCGGCCTCGCCGATGGAGGGCAGCGCTGGTGGGTCGCGGAAACCACCCAGCGACAGCCGTTCGCCAACCACTACGCGCCCGCGGTGTGGGTTTCCCGCCAGGGCCAGTCGCCCGTGCTCATGGTCATCGACACAGCTCAGAGCAAAAGCGAGTTACAGACGCTCGACCAGTGGCGTGCCAACCAGTCCTATCCCGAGGCCGTCACCGCGGTGGCCGGCATCAGGGCACCGTTTCGCATCTACGCAGACGCGCTCTCCCTGGGCCAGGCCGCCCGGCTTACGCGCTACCTCGGCCTCGCCGGCCCACCCAACGCCCGGAAGCTGGACGCGCGTTGGGCTCACGTATCGGACGAAGAGCGGCGCGCCGCCATGACGTCGTTCTTCCGCTGGACCGAGCCTTCAGAAAAGGACGCCGCGTTTGCCGGGTACTCCGAGAACCTGAGGCAGACGGTCACCTCCGACGCGCCGTTGTTCCCGCCGGAGCAGGACATCGGCGCCATGCTCGAACACGCCGTCAAAACGTTCGTCCCTTTGGAGGCGTACCAGGCCTGGCTCCGACGGACCGATGCCGCCATCGCCAGCAGGCGCCAACTGCAGCGCCCGCCGGTCCTACACGGCGCAACCCTCACCACCGACCTGCAGACCCGGTCTCGCAGCCAGGAACCGCTGCGCAAATCGCAGCCCGCCGAGACAGCGTCCGCGGTCGCCCTGGCGACCGCCGCGGCGGCGGGGCTGGCCCCCGTGGTCAAACACCCTGAAGGCTTCAAACGCGCCAGCGCCGCGGCGGCCGAGACAGTCAACAGGCTGGTGCGCGGCACCGTGCCGTACCTCATCGAGAACATCTCGGCGACCAAGGACGGCGACGTGGGCCGTTCACGGTCAAAACACCTGAACTGAACCGTGCTGATCATTTCTGTTTGTCAATATCTGAGGCCGGGGCGACCGGCGGTGGTCGGGGCTTCAGTCGGCGGCGGGCATGGCGCCCTCGCTTGCACCCCCAACGTGCGCCTCCTCCCGGAAGGGAAAGTCGTCACCGCCATCGTCCCCGCCAACCACCCGCCGCCACCGGACCGTAGGGACGCCACGACAGAGCCGCGGCAGCAGATGTCGGCCGGACGGGCGCGTGCGTACACGATTGCCGATTGCGTTCACCCGAGGGACGGGGCCGCCGACGGACCGGCCGGCCGCTCGACCGAGGTTCCGCGGTTCACGAGTTCGAAGGACTCGGCATAGGTGTGGGGTGCGACCAAAGATCTTTGGTCGCACCCCACACCCACCGAACGGGTCCTACCAGCGGTACCAGCGGCCCTTGCGGCCGCCGTGGCCCGCGGGCCGGATCACGAAGCCGAGCAGCCAGACCACCAGGACGACAACGGCGATCCACCACAACGCCTTCAACGCGAAACCAGCGCCGAACAAGAGCAACGCGAGAAGCAGAACGACGATCAGGGGAACCATAGTTATCAACCTCCGAGCCCACGTCTGCCCGGCCGGAATCCCCTCATTCCCAAAAAGTTCCCGCGGCTACGGCCTGCGCACCGCCGGACACTTCGCCACCGGAGACCACACGATCCGCCCCCAACGGCAAACCGCCACCGCCGCCGTCCTGGCAACACCACCGCAGGCACCCGCGTCCGGGTGTGGCGACGAGCGGAACGGGCAGGTGCAGCACCGAGCAACCGGAACCTCTGAAGGGAAGTGCCACCATGGCGGACACCACGACCCCACCGAATCCAGCGCAGGTGGAGAAGTCAGGCGGCGCCGAGGTGGCCGCGCCGGCGACCCACCGGGGACGCACTTCCATCGCGGACGGCGTCGTCGCGAAGATCGCCGGTATCGCCGCCCGGGAGATCACCGGGGTGTACGCGATGGGCAGCGGCGCGGGCCGCGTCTTCGCCGCGGTGCGCCAACGGGTACCGGGCGGCAAGCCCAACGTCGCCCAGGGCGTCAGCGTCGAGGTCGGCGAGAAGCAGTGCGCCGTGGACCTGGCCCTCGTCGTCGACTACGGCGTGCCCATCGCCGAACTCCTTGCCGCCGTACGGGAGAACGTCGTCACCTCGCTCGAACGCATGACCGCTCTCGAAGTCGTTGAAGTCAACATCGCCGTCGACGACATCCACATCGAGGACGACGACGAGTCCGACCGTCGGATCGAATGAACCCGACGGGGCGATGACGAAGTCTACGGCGCGCCCGTCGGCGCTGGGTCAGTCGCCGGCCGAGGGCGCTCGAAGGAGCGGTCCGGGTCGTCGAGGGCGAGGTGCCCCGGGGCTGTCCGTGAAATGGCGGCGTGGCTACGGCCGATGGCCGTGCCGGTGGCGGCGGAGAACACGGGCCCGCGGGACGCCACCTGGTCCGCCTTTCCCGAATCTCATGTGCTGGAGTCGGGCAGCCGCGACTAGGCGGGGCGCGGTTCGGGTGAAGTCGTCGAGGGTGATCGCCTTGGTGACGTAGGTGCGCGCAGCTGCGGAGCGGTGGCCAGGTCAAGTTCCCCTGCCACGGTCACCGTGCAGTGGGCCGGGCCGACCGGGTCGACCGTGACCTGGAGCGCGTCGGACACGCGGCAGTCTCACGTGAATGCGCGGGAGTGTGGCACGCCAGCGTCACGGCGCCGCCGGGGACCCGTCGGACGCGTGGTGGGCTGCCGGTCACGTGCGCGATGATGCCGAGACCGTGCCGCTCGGGGAACGCATGCGCGGCAGCGGGCAACCGGTCGGGGGCTGTGTCGCGGACGGCGATCTCGATGCGGTCCGGGTCCACCCGGACCGTCAGCCGACACGGACCGGGCGTGTGGCGGCTCGCGTTGGACAACAGCTCGGACGCCACCAGCACCGCCTCCCACGCCATCGGAACCGCCAGCACCGCGTCGAGGAAGCGCCGCAGCCTACGGCGCGCCGCGCGGACCGAACGGACCGTGCCGTCCAACCGGATGTCCAAGATCCCGCTCCTGCCGCGCTGCATGCGGTGCGTCTACCCGACCCGCCCGGATCCAGTCGGACCGTCAGCAGCGTGGAGCCAGACGTGCGGGGGTGCAGTCCCTTCGGGGCAGCAGCCGCCCACGCGCGGACAGCGACGCGCAGGTGCGCGGCCGCGGTGGACGACCCGGGCCCCAGCTGTCAGGCGGGATCGCCGGCCCGGTTCCGGGTAGCGGTGGTCACGATCGACGGACGCCACACCGCCCGGTGGCCCGGGCCCCGTTCCAGGCGCCGGCCCGACGCTGCGACGACCGAGCCGGGCGGTGGGCGGTTCGTCGGTCCGGACGGCGCGGGCCGACCGGTGCGGCTCGCGCGGGAGCGGGCCCGAGGACTCCTCGACACACCGGCCGACCGCGCCGTTCCCAGCCCGCCGGGTCAACGGTCAACGACCTGAGCAGGCCGCGTACATCGCCTCGGATTGTCGGGCCCTATACGTTCTCCACGCCCTCGAACAGCCGGTCAGCCGCCTCGCGTAGGGCGCGGGCCACTACGGTCTCGTAGCCCACCGGAGCCGGGGCCTCGCGAGCGTACGAGGTCGCCAACTTGCTCAGGTGTGTCATGGTGGCGTCCTTGACGCCGTTGAGCACCACTTCGTACGTCCCGTCCGGGGCCTTGCGCAGGTCCATGTAGCCAGCATCGCGGCCGAGGTCCGGGCGGACCGACCGCCGCACCGGCGTGCCTGGGCGCGTCACCCGGAAGGCCGCTTGTTCCACGCGGAGACGACCCTGCGACCGCCCTTGGGTCGTTAGGTCCGGTATGGAATCCACCACCAAGCCCGTTGATCGGATGCACGCCGCGGCCGCGGAGGAGTACGCGTACCTTCAGGCGCACCGGCACGACCTGGGGGCGGACGGACTGCTGGCAATTGGGTACGCCTACGGCCTTGTCTGCATGGTGCTCACCTGCGACAACCCCGAGCTGGCCACCGAGGGGCTGTTCGCGCTGCAACGCGAGGCGCGGCGCACCGCGAACGCGCGGAGGACCGGGCCGCGATGGCCGCGGTCTTCCCGCGTACACCCCGTGTGTGGGGCGTCATCGGCCCCGAACCGACCAGCACCGCGCGTCGCAGACGGTAGGCAAGGGCGTTTCACCGGCCCGGTCGGGGGTGTGGCTGCGCCACCAAGCCGACCCCGTCGCCGGGGCATGGCTGTCCGGCACGGTCCGCAACAACGCCGCCTGCCGCCGCGGCTCCGGCGGCCGACGGCGGCGTAGCGGCTGACGCAGGCTCCTAGAAGATGGCGGCGCCCGGCGTCATGATCTTGTACGGGTCGAACTGCCGCTTCCACGACGCGAACTGCGGGTAGGCCGATCCGTAATGGGTGGCCCAGTCGGTCTTGGTGAAGGGGATTGCGTCTTCGACGTAGCGTGTCCCGCCGAGCGCGACGACGTCCTGCCACCACCGGTGGTTTCGTTCCAGCATCCGGGAGGCGAATTCCGGGGCCGGGCCGGGCGCGGCGGAGGTGGTGAGCACGCCGCAGAGCCACGCCCAGCGTCCGCCGCTGGTCGACGGCGCCTTGAACAGCGGGAAGTCGTCGGTGAAGCTCGAGGTCAGCGTGGGACTGAAGACGACGAAGGTCGTCGGGCTGACGTCCTCGGCGGTGAGTGCGGGGAACAGGGACTCGGCGAACTCCAGGACGCGATTGTCCGGGATCAGCGCGTTGAACCACGGCTTGACCAGCGAGTCCCACCCTGAGGTGCTTCGCCAGGCGTCGACCTGCTGATCGACGAGGTAGATGTAGTCGAGGTAGCCCATGTCGACGTACTGGGCCTGCTGCGTGACGGGTGAGCAGCCGCGGGTCAGCGCCGCTGTCGACGGCACCGCGGACGGGTCGTCGTAGAAGACGACCGCCAGCAGGCCCAGCGGCAGCGGTGTGGCTTCGCCCGGCATGTTCGCGCTGGCCACGAAGTCGAACTCACCCGGGCGTCCGCCGCGAGCCGCGAGGACCCTGAGGTCGTTCACACAACTCGCGACATCGGTGTACGGCGCCGACCGGTACACGCGCGCGAACCGCCGCGCGGGGATCAGGTCGACGGTGACCCGGGTGATGATCCCGCATTGGCCCTGCCCGGCCAACATCGCCTTGAACAGTCCGGAGTTCCGGGTGCGCGAGCATTCGACGAGGTCTCCGGCTCCGGTCACCACCTGGAGCTTCCGCACCGTGGCCGCCTGAGGGACCCTGAGGTTGCTGGTCGCCGCGTTGAGGCCGCCGATGGAGAGGGTCCCCCCGACTCCCAGTCGCGTGTAGCCGGTGATGGCCGCGGGCGTCAGGCCGTACGGGAAGGCCGCCGCGATCAGGTCGTACCAAAGGACGCCGGCGTCGACGTCCGCACCCGCCGCCGAGATCGAGTGGATGGTGTTCAACGACTTCATGTTGACGGTCAGTCCGGCGCGCGTCAGGGTCTGGCCGAAGACGCTGTTGCGGCCGGTGTTGGCCGCGACCGGGATGCGGTTGCGTCCGCAGTAGCGCACCATCGCCTGCACGTCGCCCGCCGACGCCGGGTTGAGCACCGCACGGGGCGTGCTGTTCGACATGTTCCCGGCGTCCGTCGCGTGGGCCGCGAGCGTGGTGTCGTCGGTCAGCAGCGTTCCGTCCAGACGTGGGACCGGACTGAACGAGGCGCCCTCGGTCGCCTCCGCGGACGTCACCCACTTGCCGGTGACCGCGTTGAATCCCACGATGACGGTCGCGGCCGTCGCGGTCAGGAATCGGCGCCGGGAGACCCCGCGGCTGATCGAAGTGTCCATCTCAACTCCGTTGTTCGTGTCGCGCCCCGACCGCGCGATCCCGGGCGGGGTCGGGCGCGGTACGCGCGGAGCACCTCGGATTGCCCCGGACGGGGTCGGCGATTTCGCCGGGCTGATCCTCGCGCTTCGCGGCCGCGGTAACTCGCCGGTTTGCGCACGCGCAGTTGACGAGGCGCGCAGGAGTGCGCCACCTACCGGAGGCCTCGACCGGGAACAATGCACCCGTTTCCCTCCCGCGGACTACCCGACGGACGTCGCGGGGTTGTCGTGAGCGGCGAACCGGAAACGTATGCCGGTTGGGGTCCCTCGGCATCCCGAGCAGCCCGGTGTGGTTGCGGCGCTCTTGCGGTGGGCGACGAGGCGCCGGTGCCCCCTGGCGGCGGGTGGCGGTTGCGTTGCCACCCCTCACGACGGGGACCACGGTGGAGCACATGCACGCCGACGGCGGTACACGCAACGGTCAGACGGTCCCACCGGAGCTGGACGCGGACGAATTGTCGGCGGTGGCCGCGCGTCTGGAAGCCGAGGCCGCTGTCGCGTCCCTGCGCCGCCAAGCAGCGCTCCTGCACGCTCGCCTGCCCACGATGAGGACGACGATCCGACGGAGTTCCGAACCGGGCTGAGCGTCAGCCCGGGTGGGACGGCAGGTTCCGGCCGAACAGGGCGGCCCCGTCGGTGATCAGCAGCTGTGGGGGTGCCGGGACCGGGCCGGGAAAGCCGCGGTCGGCTGCGGACCACTCCGCGGCCAGCGCGTTGAAGATCGGCGTCTCCGGATCACTGGCGGCCAGACGACGCCGACGGGCGCGCTCGGTGCGCCGGTCACGTGGCGGGGGAAAGGTCATACCGGAGTCAACGACGCCGCCCCCCGCGGGACGCGCCTCTCGTCGACGTACGCCCATTCGTGGCACTACCTCGATCGGGGAGCACTCGTTGGACTGGGGCATGGACCCGGTCGACGTCGGTGCGGCGGATGAGGTGGTGCTGGTGTTCGGCCCGGTCGCCGCACTGGAGCGGGTGGTGGGTCGCCTGACCGCGTGCGGTGTTCTGGCCGAAGCGGCGCCGGTGCTGCCGGAGGTCGGGAACCCGGTCGCGGGTCGTGCGTGCTGCGCATGGCCGGCCCGGACGGCGGGCGGACCCCTGGTCGCGGTCCCGGAAACGGGCGGCGCAAGACAACAGCCGGGCCCCTCCAATCCCTGGCTGCGGTCCTACGACGCCCGGACCGCGACACCACCCGCCGCCCCGAAGACAGCCGGCACGGCTGGCCGGGACGCCACCGCGCCCGGGCCGGCAGCTGACTCCCGACCCCCGAGAACGAGCGGGGCTGCCTCAGGCAATGTGATCATCTCGTCGGGGGCCGTCGGTGTCCGGCTTGGCCAAGTCGTCCGTCCACGGCAGGCGGACTTTCACACCGAGGGCGTCGAACCCGTAGCCGAGTTGGTCGCACCACTCGGGCAGGATGCGGCCCCACTGCACCTGAGTCGCCGTCGGGCCGCCGGCGGATATCGGGCCGGAGATAGTAACTGTGCTGCCCTCCTGCGTCCGGCTCGGGGAGAGAAACACCCAGAAGGACCAAGTGCCGTGCGCGGCCTCAAGCGCGTACGAGGGTTGCGGACGCCGGACGGCGGACGGCGCACGCACCGCGAAGCGGCCACGCTCGACGACGCGCCACGGGGGCTCCGGCCGTCCCGCCTGGGTCACATCGGCGTGGAGTTCACCGCACAGCCGCGCGTAGTCGGCAACGATGCCCGCCAGCGCGGCATAGCCGTCCGCGAAATCGCGGCTGTCGTCCGCGTAATCGATCGAGCTACGCATGTCCAGGGCGGTGCGGGCCCGCGTCGCGAGGAGCTTGGCGAGCGGCATCCCCCGCCTATCCCTCTCCAGGAGGCTCAGTGCCTCCTTCGAGCCCTGGTAGTAGCAGCGGTACTTCTCGTGCAAACCCAACGCGTCGAAATCCATCGCATCCCCCGGCTTCCCCGAAACGGCTGCCCAACCGGCAGGAAGTTCGCTCGTGGTAGAGCCTCTCCAACCTAGCCTCGGCAGCGTTCCGGCGTACGCTGCGGTATCGAGGACCGCGCACGTCGGCTGATCCAGGTGTCCCCGCACAACTCATGCGCACTGCGATCCCGTCCCCCACGCACGACGTTCCCATGGGCGAGCCCGACCGGTAGAGGAGCAGAAGGAG
>NZ_JBSFVE010000049.1:0-24641 GCF_053592165.1 Streptodolium elevatio | reverse complement strand
ACCCCCCCGGGGGGGTCTTCCCTCGGGGGGTGTCGCCCCCGGCGCCCCCGCGGGGGGGGGGGGGCCCCCCCCCGGGGGCCCCCCGGCCACCGCACTGTCGCGCGGATGCGCGCGCCCGGCACCCGTTTGATGTGTAATTCCTACACAAACTTGGCGAGCCTTCGGCAGCACAGCGGACGTCGGCCGGGCTGCCTGCGGGCGCCGGTCAGCGGAACGTGTGCGTCCCCGGGAGCGCCTGGAAGGCACGCCCGTCCGGTAGCCGGACATCAGCCTCGGCACCCGGCGGCACGGTCACTTCGAGGACGAAGGCGTCGTCATCGATGCGCCAAGCGGAGCTGATCACGCCGTACGGCGACTCGAACTCCGCACGCGCCCGCGCGAGTCCGCCGCCCGGCTGAGGCGCGATCGTGAAGCGCCGGTAGCCCGCGCTCCCCGGGTCGGGGTCCGTGGGCGGCCGGATGCCCGCGACGTGCGTGTGCAGGAAGGAGATCACCGCCCCCTTGCTGTAGTGGTTGAGCGACGCGTGGGCTTTGCCGTTCGCGTCGATTCCGTTCCACTCCTCCCAGATCGTGGTCGCGCCGCGGTCGATCATGGTGAGCCACGACGGTTCGGTGTCCTGGAAGAGCAGGTCGTACGCGACGTCGAGGTGTCCTGTGTCGGCGAGTACCGGCAGCAGGTACGGGGTCGCGAGGAACCCGGTGCCCACGTGCGTGCCGGCGTCCCGGACGAGCTTCACCAGGCGGTCCGCGGTCGCCGCCCGCAGGTCGTCGGGGACGAGGCCGAAGGCGATCGCCCGGACGTAGGTGGCCTGCGTCGCGGGGGTCAGCGATCCGTCCTCGGCGATGTACTCGCTACGCCACGCGTGCAGCGCGCGTTCAGCCAGCAGACCGAAACGCTCGGCGTCGGCGTCGTCCCCCGTCAGCGCCGAGATCCGGGAGAGCAGCGCGGCGGACCGGTACAGGTAGGCGGTGGCGACGGCGCCCTGGTCGGCGGTCCGGAATGCCTGCCCGTCGGCCCCCGGCTCGCACCACTCCCCCCAGTGGAAGCCCCCGTCCCACAGGAACTCCTCGTGCGCGGCTGGCTCCGGACGGGCTGCCGCACGGTCGGGGTGGCGGCGCGTGCGGGCCCGCTCGGCGGCGAACTCCACCCAACGGACCATCATCGGACGGAACTCGCGCAGGATCTCCAGGTCCCCGTAGACCCGGTACAGCTCCCACGGCACGATCACCGACGCGTCACCCCACGCGGACGACCCGGCGAACTGGTCGAGCAGTTCGGGCGGGAGGTGCTGGACCGCGCGCCCGCCCGGGTCGGGGGCGAAGTTGGTGAGGCAGCCGTCGTCCCACTGGTCGACCGCAAGATCCCGCAGCCACTTCACGGAGAACCCGGCGACGTCGTAGAGGTACGCGGCGGTAGGCACGAACAGCATCCAGTCGCCCGTCCAGCCCGCGCGCTCGCGCTGCGGGCAGTCGGTGGGGATGTCGCAGGCGTTGCCCCGGAAGCCCCACACGGCCGCGTCGTGCAACTGGTTGAGGCGTTCGTCGCCGCACTCGAAGCGGCCGGTGGGCCGTAGGTCGGTGTGGACGACCACGCCGGTCACGTCGGCGAGGTTCAGCGGCTTCTCGGCGCCTTCGATGCGGACATATTGGAATCCATGGGTGGTGTGCCGCGGTTCGAACACCTCGCCCGGGCGTCCTGAACCGATCACACGGTCCACCTGGCCCGCCGACAGCAGGTCACCCGTCTGGAAGTCGACACCGCGCAGGTGCTCGGTGTCCAGGTCCCCGTCCGCACCCAGCGCTTCGCCGTAGCTCAGCGTCAGATCGGCATCGGCCGGCACGTTCAGCCGGACCCAGCCATTGATGTTCCGGCCGAGGTCGACCACCTGGACGCCCGACGGCAGCACCGCCACCGAGGCGGGGCGCACCTCCTCCACGCCTCGGACCGGAGGCGCGGGCGACGCCGTCAGTCGAGCGAAGTCGGCGTACAGTCCGTCGTTCGCGGTTCGGGCCTTGGCCCATCCCGCGCCATCGAATCCGGCCTCGGTCCAGCCGCGCTGCCTCCGACGCAGGTCGTCAGTCTGGCCGTCCATCAGGTCGGCCGAGGTGATCTCGCCGACCGCGGTCGTCCACGACCCGTCCGTCCCGACCACGGTGACCGAGTCGTCGAGATGGTGGGCATGCAATTGGCAGAGGAACCCCGTGCGTTCGCCGAAACTGTCGGCGAGGCGCATCGCCCCCGCCCGGCCGCGGAACCAGCCGTCGGTGAGCACTGCGCCGAGGGTGTTGTCGCCGGCGACGAGCAAGTCGGTGACGTCGTAGGCCTGCACGTGCAAGGTGTCGCGGTACGCGGTGAACCCCGGCGTGAGTTCGAGATCGCCCACTCGGTGTCCGTTGAGGAACGCCTCGTATACGCCGTGCGCCGTGGCGTACAGCCGCGCGCGGACGACACCGGACGGCAGCGCGAACTCGTGCCTGAACAGGTGGCCTGGGCGTGCGCCGGGTTCCGGCCGCGGTTCGGTCTCGTCGGGCTCGATCCACTGGGCCGACCAGTCGTCGGGGTCGAGGAGCCCGGCCTCCCACCACGAGGGCTCGGACCAAGCGCTCTCGCCGACGTCCGTCCAGACCTTGACCTGCCACACGACACGTTCGGCGGAAGCCGCCTCCGGCCCGGCGAACGGCACCAGAACGGACTGGTCGGACTCGACGCGTGCGGACTCCCACTCCTGGGTGCGTAGTTGATACGCGAACTGCCGGGACGAGCCGGACGGAAGTTGCCAGGACAGTCGGGGACGGCGCACGTGCAGGCCCAGCGGGGCTTCCAGATGCTCGACGCGCAGATGGGTGGGGGCGGGCATGTCACTCCAAGGCGTTAAATCGTTTCAAGCACGCATCCTGCGCCTTCGCCGCAGGGCACGTCAACGCCGGACGCGCTGGGGTGCGGCACCCGCATCGGCTCTATAGCGTAACCATGACACAAATTGTCCGGTTCGGCCACGAGCCCGGCAAGGTTCAAAGATCAGAGCCACCCGCGAAACGCAAATCCGACTCTGGCGCATGCAGATTCCGCCCGCTACGCTCCCGGCACAGCCCAGCCGTAGCACCGGTGAAACACAGGCCAACCGCATGAATCGATTCATGTCATTGGGGTAACAACTGGCACTGAGTGCCGCTGTGAACCATCGCTCAGCCCGCGGGGCCACGTCCGTCGGTGGTGGCCCTGTGGCCGGGGCAAAGCCTCGGCAGCCGCTCGGTCGGCTCTTCTCACCATCCGGAGATCCCATGTCCCAGTGCACCCCCCGGTACCCGAGTCCCGACCGGATCCGACCGTGACGGCCCCGACCGACCCGGCGGACAAGGCCGGCGCTGCCCCCCGCTCGGCCGCCGCGCTGGCCGGTGGGCTCATCGACGCGGAGGCCGAGCGCCAAGCGCGCCAGGCGGAAGCGCAGCGCCAAGTCCTCTTTGCCGACGAGCTTCTCCCCGGTGTCGGCGACGAGCAGTTGTCCGTTCGCCAGGGCCTGGCCGCCGGAGGTTCGGCGACGTTCCTCACCCTGACGACACTCGCCGCGATGGACGAACTGGAGGCCGCGACACTGACGGTGCTCGCGCCGGACATCCGCGACGCCTTCGGGCTCAGCGACGGCGCGATCGTCTTCATCTCCGCCGCGTCCGGAGCCTTCCTGGTGCTCGGTGCGCTGCCGATGGGCTGGCTCGCCGACCGCTGCCGCCGCAGCCGTGTGATCGGCTGGGCGGGTGTCGCGTTCTCCGCCATGGTGTTCGCGTGCGGCCTGGCCGCCAACGCGTTTCTCTTCTTCCTCGCGCGCTTCGGTGTCGGCGTGGCCAAGTCGAGCAACCTGCCGGTCCACGGTTCGATGATCGCCGACACCTACCCGATCGGCGTGCGGGGCCGACTGGCGGCGGTCAACTCCGGTGCGTCACGCACGTTCGGCGCACTCAGTCCCCTGCTGGTCGGCGCCATCGCCGCGCTGGCGGGCGGCTCGGACGGCTGGCGGTGGCCGTTCCTGATCCTCGGCATCCCCGCGCTGTTCATCGCCGTCTGGGCGTTCCGTCTCCCCGAGCCCAAGCGCGGACAGCACGAGATGAAGTCGGTGCTCGGCGAGGTGGTCGAGGACGCCAAGCCGATGCCGATCTCGGTCGAGGCGGCGTTCGCCCGGCTGATGCGCATCCGCACCATGAAGACGTCGATCATCGCGTTCTCGGCGCTCGGGTTCAGCCTGTTCACCAGCGGCATCCTGCAAAACCTGTGGGCGGACGACCACTTCGGCATGTCCACCTTCGAACGCGGCGTGTGGGGTTCGGTCGGCGGCGTCGCGGTCCTCGCCGCGCTCCCGTTCGCCGGGCCCGCGTACGACCGGCTCTACCGCCGCGACCCGTCGCGCGCCCTGGCGCTGCTCGGCTGGTTCATCCTGCCCGGCGCGGTGCTGATGCCGATCCAGTGGTTCATGCCGAACGGCGTCGCGTTCATGCTCGCCGGCATCCCGGCGGCGGTCCTGGCCATGGTGACGTTCGCCATGGTCGGCCCCGTCCTCGGCTCGATCGTGCCCTACCGCCTGCGCGGCCTGGGCAGCGCGCTGGCCGCCATCTACATCTTCTTCATCGGCGCCACCGGCGGTGCGCTGCTCTCCGGCCTCATCAGCAACGCCTACGACCCGCGGGTCGCAGCCTTGGTGGTGGGCGTTCCGGCGACGCTGGTCGGCGGCCTGATGCTGATCCGCGGCGCGTCCTTCATCAAGGGCGATCTCTCGCTGGTCGTGCAGGAGTTGCGCGAGGAGTTGGAGGAGCGCGACCGCCAGGCTGCGGCCCCGGAGCACATTCCGGTGCTCCAGGTGAACAACATCGACTTCTCGTACGGGCACGTGCAGGTGCTGTTCGACGTGGCCTTCGACGTCAAGCGCGGCGAGACGCTGGCTCTGCTCGGTACCAACGGGGCGGGCAAGTCGACGATCCTGAAAGCTATTTGCGGTCTCGGCACGCCGTCGCGCGGCGTCGTACGGCTCAACGGCCGCACTATCACCTATGTGGCGCCCGAGCAGCGCGGCCGCTATGGCATCCACCTGCTGCCCGGCGGCAAGGGTGTGTTCCCGGACATGACGGTGCGGGAGAACCTGGAGATGGCCGCGTTCCGGTTCCGCCAGGACCAGACGCACCGGGACGAGCGCTTCGCCTACGTCCTGGACCTGTTCCCCGACCTCGCCGACCGGCAGTCCCAGATCGCCGGGTCACTCTCCGGCGGCCAGCAGCAGATGCTCGCGCTGGCCATGGTGCTCATGCACGACCCCGAGGTGCTGCTTATCGACGAACTCTCGCTCGGACTCGCACCCGTGGTCGTGCAGGGCCTGCTCTCGATCATCGAACGGCTCAAAGCCGACGGGCTGACGATCGTCGTCGTCGAGCAGTCGCTCAACATCGCCCTCGCGATCGCGGACCGCGCGGTGTTCCTGGAGAAGGGCCAAGTCCGCTTCACCGGCCCGGCCCGTGAGCTCGCCGAACGCGACGACCTGGCCCGCGCGGTCTTCCTCGGCAAGGAAGGCGGCTGACGGCCATGGAAATGCCAACCCTGCAACTGATGTTCGACGGCGCGGTCACCGGCCTCATCATCGGCCTGCTCGCGATGGGCATCGTCCTCGTCCACCGCTCCACCCGTGTCATCAATTTCGCCGTCGCGAACATGGGCTTGGTGGGCTCGGTGCTGTTCGCGCTGCTCGTGGTGCGCTACCACGTGCCGTACTGGATCGCGCTGGCCGTGGCTCTCCTTGTCGGCGCACTCTTCGGCGCGATCGTCGACCTCGCCGTGGTACGCCGCCTGTTCAACGCACCGCGTGTCATCGTGCTGGTCGCCACCATCGGCGTCGCGCAACTCGCGCTCACCATCGTGACCGCATACCCGGATCTCGACGACTACACGACCTGGTCGTACCCCGTGCCCTGGACAGGGACGTGGTCGCCGGCCGACGATCTGCAGGTAACCGGGGCGCAGTTGAGTGTCCTGGTCACCGTTCCGGTAGCGGCGATCCTGCTCGCGTTGTTCCTGGGCAGGACCACCCTCGGCAAGACCGTCAAGGCCGCGGCCGGAAACCCGGAGCTGGCACGGCTCAACGGCATCAGCCCCAAGGCGGTCTCCACCGCTGTCTGGGCGGTCGCCGGCCTGCTCGGCACGCTGTGCCTGATCCTGATCTCCGCACAGAACCAGTCGCTGACCCAGGTCACCACACTCGGCCCCACCACGCTCTTGCGTGCCCTGGCCGCCGCGGTGATCGCGCGGATGGTGTCGTTCCCGATCGCCCTTGCATCCGGCGTGGTGCTGGGCCTGGTGCAGTCGTTCATCCAGTTCAACTGGCTGGACCAACCCGGCCTGACGGACCTGGTGTTCCTGGTCATCGTGCTGGTCGCGGTGTTCCTTGTCAGCCGGGGCCGCGACACCGAGGCGTCGGCGTTCTCCTTCGCCCCCAAGGTCAAGCCGGTCCCGGAGCGCCTTCGCGGCGTCTGGTGGGTGCGTCACATGGAACGCGCCACCCTGCTGTTCCTCGGCTTGGTCGCCATCGTCGTCCCGCTGGTGGTTACCCAGCCGTCCAGGCACTTGCTATACACGGTGATTTTGGCGTACGCGATCTGCGCGGCCTCGGTCACCATCCTCACCGGCTGGGCCGGGCAACTCTCCCTCGGGCAGATGGCGTTCGCGGGCTTGGGTGCCTTGACCGCGGCCTCGCTCAACCGCGGGCTGCACATCGAGTTCGGCGACACCGTGTACAGCTTCCGCGGGCTGACGTTCCCGGCCGCGGTACTTGTGGCGTCGCTGTTCACCGCGCTGCTCGCGGCGCTGGTCGGCGCGGGTGCGCTACGGGTGCGCGGACTGCTCCTCGCGGTCAGCACGTTCGCGTTCGCCGTCGCGGCCGAGCAATATCTCTACCGCCGCGATGTATTCCACGACGAGGGCACCACTACGGCGTCCTTCCCGCGCAGTTCGGCTTTCGGGATCGACGTGTCCACCCAACGTGCCTACTACTACCTGGTGTTGATCGTGCTTGCGGTCGTTCTGGTGATCGTCGCGCGACTGCGGAAGTCGGGTATCGGGCGTACCACGATCGGGGTGCGCGACAACCCGGCGACGGCGGCCGCGTACACGGTTGCCGCCGCCCGGGTGAAGCTGCGCACGTTCGCGCTGGCCGGCGGCATCGCCGGGCTGGGCGGCGCGTTGCTGGCGGGTGCGGTGCAGACTGTGCCGTACGCCGACAAGTACTTCCTCAGCCCCGACTCGCTCGCCCTGGTGTCGATCGTGGTAATCGGCGGACTCGGCTCGGTGTCGGGGTCGGTGCTCGGCGCCCTGTGGGTGATCGGTCTGCCAGCGATCTTCCCCGACAACGAACTGGTGCCGCTGCTGACGTCGAGTCTGGGACTGCTCATCCTGCTGCTGTACTTCCCCGGCGGCCTGGTGCAGATCGGCTACAGCGCCCGGGATGCCCTGCTGGCCTGGGCGGACCGGAAGCTGGGGCCCGCGCCTGCGGCGAAAGCGGTCACGACAGTGCCGAAGGGGCTCGCCCGAACCGCCCGTGTACCGCTGCCGCAGGACAAGCCGGTGCTGTCCACGTCAGAGGTACGGGTGCGATTCGGTGGGCGACACGCCGTCGACGGGGTATCCGTCGAAGTACGCCCGAACGAGATCGTCGGCCTGATCGGTACCAACGGTGCGGGCAAGTCCACCCTGATGAACGCGATCGGCGGGTTCGTCCCGGCCTCGGGACGCGTTGAGCTGCTGGGCCGGGACGTCTCGGGCGCGGCCCCTGCCGCGCGGGCCCGGCTCGGTCTCGGCCGGACCTTCCAGGCCGCCACCCTGTTCCCCGAGCTGACGGTCCGCGAAACCGTGCAGATAGCCCTGGAGGCACGCGGCCGGACCGGTCTGCTGTCCACCGCGTTGCACCTGCCGCACACGTTCACCCGGGAACGCGCCAAGCGCTCGGACGCCGACGACCTGATCGACTTCCTCGGTCTGGGTCGCTATGCCGACGCGTTCATCGGCGACCTGTCCACCGGAACCCGCCGCATAGTCGAACTCGCCGGTCTCCTCGCGCTCGACGCCCGGGTGCTGTGCCTGGACGAACCCACTGCAGGCGTCGCCCAGCGCGAAACCGAGGCGTTCGGGCCACTAATCCAGGAGATCCGCCGCGAGCTCGGCGCCTCGATGCTGGTCATCGAGCACGACATGCCACTGATCATGAGCATCAGCGACCGCGTCTACTGCCTGGAAACCGGCCACATCATCGCCGCCGGCAAGCCCGTCGAGGTCCGCAACGACCCCAAGGTCATCGCCAGCTACCTCGGCACCGACGAACGCGCCATCGAACGCAGCGGAACGGGTCCCAGCGCCCCGGACCCCGCCCGGACAGCGGACGCCGCGACACCCGCGTAACGCCGCACGACCGGGGACCCGAGCGCCAGTCCGGTGGGTCCACGCGTCGCCCACTCTGCCCAAGCCCATCTCCAGGAACGGATACCGAACACATGACATCGCACCGCACCAGACGGCACGCCGCCGTCGTCCTCGCCGCCGCGAGCGCCCTAGTGCTCGGCGCCTGCACAGCAGAGAACAAGGACGACGCCGACAAGGCGGGCGCCGGCAGTCCCGCCGCACCGCCGGCGCCGAAGATCGCGCCCGGCGTCACCGCCGACACGATCAAGATCGGCGTCACCTACCCCGACCTGGAATCCGTCAAGGCCTTCGTCAGCATCGACCACGGCGACTACGAAGCCGCGTACAACGCGCTGTTCAAGAAAATCAACGACGCGGGCGGCATCAACGGCCGCAAGATCCAACCGGTCTTCGGCAAGATCAACCTCATCTCACCGGCCGCCGCACAGGAGACGTGCGTCAAGCTCACCCAGGACGAGAAGGTCTTCGCCGTCCTCGGCAACTTCAACGGCGACGAACCGCTGTGCTACGTACAGACCAACAAGACCGCGGCCATCGGCGGCCAGCTCACCGCCAAGCGCTACGCCCAAGCCCAGGCGCCTTGGTTCAGCGACCTCCGAGGCGGCGACGAAGTCACTGATTCGATCGCCCTGTTCAACGCGGGCAACAGTCTCGTCGGCAAGAAGGTCGCGGTCCTCTCGAACGTCAACGAGCAGGCCCTGATGAAGGACGTGGTCATCCCGGGGCTGCAGAAGATGGGCGTGACGCCGGTGGAGACCGGCGTACTCGATGCCCCCGCGCAGGACGCTGCCGCGGTCGGGCAGCAGACCGGCGTGTTCATCCAGAAGTTCCAGTCCGCCGGTGCCGAGGCGGTCGTGGTGGTCGGAAGCATGGGCGCGTCGTTCCCGCAGGTGCTGGAGCAGACCAAATACCGCCCCCGGCTCCTGTTCACCGACTTCCAGCAGATCCAGGCGTACGCCAACGACAAGGGCAAGCACGACTTCACGACCCTGACCGGCGCCGGCGCGCTCGGCCTCATCGCCAACTGGGGCGAGGCGACCAACCAGGAGTGCATGACCACGATCGAGGCCGCGGCCCCCGCCTCCAAGGGCAAGCTGACCGTCGACCCGATGACTCTGCCCGCCGGCACGCCGACACCGCAGACCTCGGCCGGCGCCGCGTGCCGCAATGTGGCGCTGCTGAAGGCCATCGTCGAGAAGGCCGGCAAGGACCTCAACTACGAGACGTTCCAGAACGCCGGCTTCTCCCTCGGCTCCTTCCAAAGCCCGGGGAACGCCGACAAGGCCACCTACGCGCAGGCCACGCCCCACGGCGCGATCCCGGCGCGCCTGTACGTGTTCGACCCCGCGACGCAGAAGTTCGTGGTCAGCGCTTCTTGACTCGTCCGCGCGCCGCACCGCCCGCCGCCGCGCAGACGGTGCCGTCCGCCCGGCCTCGTGCTGCGGGGCCGGGCGGACGGACCCCTCTGCGGATGCTTCCCAGCCACACACGCGCACGCACCAAGGCCGCGATGGAGGCCCCTCCTTCCATCGGCCTCGCCCTTCTCTGAGCACGCCCACCGGCACTGGCCGTGTACCCAGGCGGTTGTGCCCTGCGCAGAAAGCGACAGAGTATGAGGATCATCCCCATGTCCCAACCGGACGCGTCTCCGGCCGACAGAGGCTCAAGTCTGAGTCGCCGCGGCTTCCTCGGCGCATCGGCCGGACTCGCCATAGCCGGTACGCTCTCGGGTTCCGCCCATTCCGCCGAAGCCCGGTCGACTGCCCCTGGCCCTTCAACCGCCGCGGCCACCACCGCCGGTTCCACGTTCCGAACTTCCCTGTCGGTCAGCCCGGATACCGAGACAGCACTCGCGCAGGTGGCCCTGACCGACGGGATCCGGACGGCCACGACCGTCGAAGGCGTCCAGCGACTGTTCATGGCGCACGGCTCCACCGAGGTCTTCGCGCGCATGGCCACGCGCCGCGACGCGCACGCCAACGGCGGCGAGCACGGGTACCGCCGGGTCCTCGAACGCGCCCGCCTGGCACGCAAGTTGGGCCTTCCCCTCAACGTGGAACTCGGTCTCTGGGCGGTCTACGGCGACGTCTCGCACCAGCCCGGCCCCGACTTCTCGGACTACCCGCTCATCCAGCTGCCCTGCCCCTGGGAGTCGCTGACGATCAACCAGATGGTGCAGGCTCTACGCCTGTACGGAGCCATGGCGGCCGGCCAGGTTCTCGGCACCGGGGTCCGGGTCAACGTCTGGGACCTCGGCAATGAAGTCGAGTTCGGCGTCGCGGGAGTCGCACCGCGCGGCTTCACCCCGTCGACCGCGTACTGGAGCTACACGGCGCCGGATGCGGTCGACCCCGCGATCGGCCAGATGGACGTCAACACCCTGCTGGTGGGCATGTCCGACAGCGCGCGGATCGCCTGGCTGCAAGCCCACCTGTGGCCGCACACCGGGCGGCTGCTCGCCGCTGTCGCCGAAGGCATCCGCTGGGTGGATCCGCAGGCCAAGTTCAGCACCCACACCAGCGTGATCGCCATGCAATACCCGGGCTTCGCCGAAGCGTTCTGGCAGGCCATGGCCGACGCGGGCTTCCAGGCCCACCAGTTGGGCACGTCGTACTACCCCACCTCGGTGCCCGTCGGCGACCAGCTCGCCGTCTTCAAGGCGTCCAGCCAGTCCCTGCACAGCACGTTCGGCAAGCAGGTCTTCATCGCGGAAGCCGGCTACCCCTCGGGCACGATGTCCCCGCCCTTGGAGTGGAACGCCGCGGTCGCCGGATACCCCCTGACCGCGCAGGGACAGTACGCTTTCCACCGCGACCTCGTCGCCTGGGGCGCACAGGACGGATGCCTGGCCGGGATCCGCCCGTGGGCCCCGGACTCCTGCGTCTCCTTCTGGCACCCCATGAGCCACTTCGCACCGAACGGCGGGGTCGCCACCGCCAAACCGGTCCTCAACGCGGTCACGGACGGACTGCGGGCGGCTGCCGGCTCGTAGACGGGTGAGCAACTCCTCCGAGACCGAGCACTGCGGTCTCGGCAGCCCTGGGGATGCGCGGCGCTTCACCGTGCGGCGCATCCCCAGGGGCCTGGCGCTTGATTCCGTCGACGAGGAAGCCGCTCGCTCATTTCCACACCACAGACATCGCCTGGTTCATGCCGGCCGTGTCGCTCGTCGGCGCCGTGCTCACCACCTTGGCAGTGCGAACGGTCATCAGTGCCTGGCCAGATGCCATGACCGTGGCTCGGGAGCCGAGCGAGGCCACCACTGTGCGATGGGGCGCTCGTTCGACGTCCCCGCCTGCTGCAGCATCAACCAATCGACGCGGTAATGCGACAGTCGCTGCATTGACTCGTCGGGCCCCCGCACCGCCCCCTCGCCGGGCGGGGAAGACTGCGCCTGCCGACTATGCCGTCCGCCCAGGTCAGACGGCCGATGTGGACTACGGCAAGATCTGCACCTGTGCTGCTTCGACTCGCGTACCTGGCCGTCACCAATGTCTTCGCGGCCGCGCGGCTGCTGCCGATGAGCGACCGGGACAAGGACACGGAGATCGTTGTGCTTCGGCATCAGCTGGCGGTTTTGGAGCGGCAGCTCGCCGGGGGCCGCGTGGCGTTCACCGCCAAGGACCGGGTGGTCCTCGCACCCTGCTGGTGCGCTGCCGCGGGACGTCCTGCGGCGGATGCGGCTGCTGGTCCAGCCGGACACGGTTCTCCGGTGGCACCGCGATTTGATGAAACGCAGGCATGCGCGCACCTGCCGGCCCAAGCGGCCCGGACGCCCGCCCACCGTGCGCTCGATCCGGGCCCTGGTGCTGCGGCTGGTCCGGGAAAAGCCGTCGTTGGGCTACCGTCGGGTGCACGGTGAACTCGCCGCGCTCAGTATCAAGATCGCCGCATCCACCATCTGGGAGATCCTCCGAGCCGAAGGCATCGACCCCGCACCCGGCCGCCACTCGACCACCTGGGCCGACTTCCTCCACTCCCAGGCCGACGCGCTGCCGGCCTGGGACTTCATCGAGACGGTCACGCTGAGCGGCCAGCGCCAGTACATCCTCGCGGTCATCGAGCACGCCACCCGCAGGGTTCGCGTCCTGGGCACCACCCCGCACCCGACCGCCGGCTGGGTTACCCAGGCGGTCCGGAACCTGGCCATGGACCTGGAAGACGCCGGAGCCACCGCGAAGTTCCTCATCCGCGACCGAGACGCCAAGTTCCCCACACTCGTCGACCAGATCCTCGCCGATGCCGGGATCCGCGTCGTACACACCGGCGTTCGGATACCGCGCATGAACTCGATCATGGAACGCTGGGTCCAGACCCTCCGCCACGAACTCCTCGACCGCACCTTGATCTGGAACGAACACCACCTACGCCGCGCCCTCCGCGAGTTCGAGACCCACCACAACACCCACCGGCCCCACCAGGCACTGCGGCAGGCGGCACCCCTGCATCCGGCACCCCACCCGATCACCGAACCCGACGAATTCCAGCGCCTACGCATACGCCGACACGACCGACTCGGCGGAATCATCCACGAGTACCGACATACGGCCTGACCAGGCCGGATGACAATTTCGGCAGGCGCACTGCCGGAGCACCTGCGGGTCGTAGGGCGACAGGTAGCGCTACAGCGCGAGGCGGGCGACCGGATCGACGGCCTGAACCTCGCGGAACACCGTCAGGCCGTGCGGACTCCTGGCCTCACTCGGGATGGGTCGCGTGGTACGCGCAGCCGCGCACCTTGCCGCCCGGCTCGCCGGGCGTGAACAGCCGACGCTGCGCCCACGTATCGGTCCGGGCCATCAACCCCGTTCGGGTGAGAACGAGTTCGCCGCACGCCGTGCGGGCAGCCGCCGTCGCACCGGCAAGACCGTGCGGAGCGAGTAGTTTGTCCGCCCGGCAGGTCTCGCCGAGACCTATCTCAGCAGAAGGGCTGAACGGACCTCAGTCGGTGCACGTATCGCGGGACGGAAGCGGAGGCCGGGTCTGGATTATTCTTGCGACGCCACCGGCGCGGGCCCTCCGTGAGCGACCGCGGTAATCACCGTGTCGAAGCGCATCGTCGCGTGCGAGGGTCGGTCGTAGCGGTCCCAGCGCGGCAGGCCGGAGTGGTTGGGGTCGCCGGTGCGGATGAACGATATCCACGCCCGGTGCATCGACTCCGCAAGCGCGTCCCTGATCCGCACATCCATGCCCGCCACGAACGGCGCATGCGACCACGCGTCGAAGTTGTCGAACACGAAGGGCAGTTCAAGGCAGTGCGGGGCGCCGAGCAGGCCGCCGTGCGCGGGGGCCTGGAAGTCGAACTCGTACGCCCACACCGGGCGGCCCCGCTCCGCGCGGGCGTCGGCGAACGCGAGTGTCGGCGTCCGGAACGCCTCGTCGGTGGTCAGGTCGATGAGGACGTCGATCGGCCGGGCGCCGGGGCGGGCAGCCGCGTACCCCTCGTACGCCTCGGTTGCGCCCTCGCCGAATGACTCCCGGGCGCGGCGCAGCACTTGCTCCTTTGTCGTCGCGGCGTACACCGGGTTGAGGGCGAAGCTGACGCGGCCTCCTCCCTCGTCCAGCCGACGAGGACATCGAGATCGGCGCCCAGCCCGTCGAGGAGGCCGTCCACGGGCTGCGTCGGCATCGTCGCGTCGCCGAGCACCGGAAGGAACGGGACGGCCCAGTGCCCCCATTCGGCGCCGGTCACGAGGAGTTCCACGGTGGCCTCGATCAGGCGCGGCCAGGGGACGCGGCGCGGCTCGTCGGCATTCTTGGCACCGGAGGCTCAGGAACGCCTCGGTGCGCGCGAGTGCCTCCGGCGGCGTGGACATGGGCATGCGGAGTGGGACGCTCTGGAGAACGGCACGGCGTATCAGAGGCCGCGCATCCGGGTGGCCAGCCAGTGTCGCAGTGGACAGGGCGCCGGCAGACTGGCCCGCGACGGTGATGTTGCCGGGGTCCCCTCCGAACGCGGCGATGTTGTCGTACACCCAGCACAGCGCCGCGAGTTGGTCGGTAAGCCAGACGTTCGCGTCCCCGTCGTCGCCGCCGTAGTAGAGGAATCCGAGGGGCCCGAGGCGGTAGTTGATGTTGACCACGACGATGTCGCCGTTGCGAGCGAACGTCTCGCCGGAGTAGTTGGGCATGGCGTTGGCCCCGGTGAGGAAAGCCCCGCCGTGGATCCAGACCAGCACGGGGCGGGCGGCGTCGTCGACTGCCCACCGGTCACGACACACACGCCGCTTCACACGCGCTGGACGCGGGCTGTCGCCTGTGGACGAGGCCCACAGCACCGGTCGCCTTGGGCCACGCATCGAACCCTCGGGACGAAATCGGCCACGCGGACAGCCGAAATCCGTCGGGCCCGGGGACGGCACCTTTCCGACGGGCCATCGCTGATGTGCCGCCCCGCAGGTCACCTCATCCGCTCGAGGCGTGCCTGAGCAGGGGCGCCCTGACTGCACGGAAATGCACTGAGCGTTGTTCGCCCTGCGTCCAAGGCGCTACTTGGCGACCTCCCGCACTCATCAAAAATCTCCTAGATCTGGCGACAGTCAAATTTCCGCGCTAACGTGCCGGGGACCCAGCCAGGTACACGAGGTACCGACCGCATGGCACGTGGCCGCCGACGACGCCGGACCACGTACGGCGGCATTTGACCCCTCCCGCTTCCCCGTCACGTCCACCAGCGCCCTTGGCGAGCCCGCTGAATCCATTAACCCCGTGATGCCGGACACGCGACGCCTGTCAGGCGCGCCAAGCCGCCGCACTCGTATCGGGGATGTTTCGCCTACGCGCTGCGCAAAGCCCCGAGGTGACCATGGCCATTCTCCGACTAGTCCTGCGGCGGCTCGTGTCGTCCGTGCCCTTGCTTTTCCTCGTCTCCGCGTTCACGTTCGTGCTGGTCTCGCTGGTTCCGGGGGATCCGGCGCGGACCATCGCCGGGCAGCACGCCACCGAGGAGCAGTACCAAAACGTCCGCGCCCAGCTGGGCTTGGACGAGTCCTTGCCGGTCCAGTACTGGAACTGGCTCGAAGGCCTCCTGCGGGGCGATCTGGGGGCGTCGCTGTTCAGCGGCGAGCCGGTCGCCACGCAGCTCAACAACCGCCTGCCGGTGTCCCTTTCGCTGATCATCGCCGCCACCATCGTGTCCGGGATCGTCGGCGTCGCACTCGGCGTGCTCTCCGCGCGGCGCGGCGGGGTGCTGGTCAAGTCGGTCGACGTCCTGTCTCTGCTCGGCCTTGCGGTGCCTGCGTTCTGGTTGGCTCTGGTGCTGATCGCGGTGTTCGGGGTGCAGCTTCGCTGGCTTCCGGTGACCGGGTACGTGCCACTGGCCGACAACCCGACGGAGTGGGCGCGTTCGCTGGTGCTGCCGGTGGTGTCGATGTCGGTGAGCGCGGTGGCGATCATCGCCAAGCAGACCCGCGACTCCGTCCTGGACACCATGACGAAGGACTTCATTCGCGTCATGGAGGCCAACGGCTTCCGGCAGCGGTCGATCCTGTACCGGCACGTGCTGCGCAACGCCGCCCTGCCAGTGGTCACCGTGCTCGGCGTCGTCATGGTGAGCCTCCTGGCCTCCACGGTGTTCGTCGAGACCGTGTTCGCGATGCCGGGCCTGGGCGGAGTGACGCAGCAGGCGACCGTCCAGCACGACATCCCGCTGATCCAGGGGGCCGTCCTCTACATCACGATCGTCGTGGTCGTGGTCAACCTGCTCGTGGACCTGGCCTACGGCCGGCTCGACCCGAGGGTGCGTGCCGCATGAACACCGCTTCCCCCCGCACCGCATCACCCGCAGCCACCCACGCACCGGCACCTACGCCTCCGGCGGCGCCGAAGAAGGCCGGGCTCGTCCGCCGTGTGCTGCGCAGACCTAGCGCCGTGGTCGCAACCGCGTGGCTGCTGCTGCTCGTCGTGGCCACCAGCGCTGCACCGATGTTCACTACCCGGGGCCCGTTGGAGCAGGACCTCGGCCACGTCCTCAAGGGCCCGTCGGGGAGCCATCTGCTGGGCACCGACGTGCTGGGCCGGGACCTGCTCAGCCGTCTTCTGTTCGGCGGCCGGTCCACCCTGGTCGCCGTCGTCGAGGCCCTGATCGTGTTCCTGGTCATCGGGGTCACCCTCGGTCTGCTGTCGGGCTACCGCGGTGGCTGGGTCGACTGGGCGATCACCCGCGGCGCGGAGCTGGTCTTCTCGCTGCCGGGCATCGTGATCGTCCTGGTCGTGCTGTCGGTGTTCCCCGGCAACCTGCACGCCGCGATGGTCACCTTCGGCGTCCTGGGCGCCCCGGGGCTCATCCGCATCCTGCGGTCGCAGACCCTCACCATTCGCGAGGAACTCTTCGTCGCCGCCGCCCGCGTGGCGGGCCTGAGCCACAGCCAGATCCTGCGCCGCCACGTGCTGCCCCGCCTGGCCAGCACCATCATCGTCCAGGCCGCGCTCTTCGCCGCGATCGTCGTTGTCATCCAGGCCGGCCTCGGCTTCCTGGGCCTGGGCGCACAGCCGCCCGCCCCCTCGTGGGGCGGCCTGGTCGCCGACGCTTCCCAAGCGATCGACCGCTCCCCGTGGATGCTGGTACCCGCCGGTGTACCGATGGTGCTGACCGTGGTCGCGCTGGCCGTGCTGGGCGACGCAATCCGCGACGCGGCGATCGAGAACTGGTCGATCTCCAAGGCAAGTTCACCCGCCCGCCGGACCGAATCCGCCGCTGTCGACAAGCAGAACGGCAGCCTGGGCGACACCGGGTCGGCCGCCGCCAAGCCCAGGGCTCCCGCCCCCGGCGCGCTGCTGTCGGTGCGGAACCTCACCGTGGAGATCGGCGGCACCCGCGTCGTCGACAACGTCAGCCTGGACCTCGCGCCCGGCGAAACGCTCGGCTTGGTCGGCGAGTCCGGCTGCGGCAAGTCCGTCACCTCGCTGGGCATCCTCGGCCTGATCCCCGGCGGCGGCCGCATCACCGGCGGTGCGGTGTACTTCGACGGCGTCGACGTCACCGGCTCCCGCGAGGCGATGGCGAAGATCCGCGGCACCGGCATCGCCTACGTCTCCCAGGAGCCGATGGTCGCCCTCGACCCCACGTACACCATCTGGCACCAGGTCGCCGAGGCGGTGCGCACCCACCGCGGCGGCGACCGCAAGGCCGCACGGGCACGCGCCGTGGAACTCCTCGAACGGGTCCACATCCCGAACCCCGAAGCCGTCGCCGCCCGCTACCCGCACCAGTTGTCCGGCGGCATGGCCCAGCGCGTGGCGATCGCGGTCGCCTTGGCCGGCGACCCGCGGCTGCTGATCGCCGACGAACCCACCACGGCACTGGACGTGACCGTCCAGGCCGAGATCCTCGGCCTGCTACGGGAGTTGCAGGAGACCACCGGCATGGCCGTCCTCCTGGTCACCCACGACTGGGGCGTGGTCGCCGACCTGTGCCGCCGCGCAGTGGTGATGTACGCCGGCCAGGTCGTGGAAGACGCCGAAGTGGAGGGCATGTTCGCCCAACCCCTGCACCCCTACACCGCCGGCCTGATGGCCGCCAACCCCCACAAGGCGGTCTGGGGCGAGCCGCTGCCGACGATCCCCGGCACGGTGCCGGCACCGCGCGACTGGCCGCGCGGCTGCCGTTTCGCAGCGCGCTGCAAGCACGCCACCGACGCGTGCACCGCGCAGCCGGTCGCCCTGACCCGGCCGGCCCCGGACCGGCTCACCCGCTGCATCCACGTCCCGTCCCTGCTCGAGGAGGGCAGCCTGCGATGACGCCACCGACCATCCTCGACGTCCGCGACCTAGCCGTGCACTTCCGCCAAGGCCGCAAGAACCCGCCGCTCCACGCGGTCGACGGCGTCACCTTCGCCGTCCGCGAGGGCGAAACCTTGGGCCTAGTCGGCGAGTCCGGCTCCGGCAAGTCGACCATCGGACGGGCGATCCTGGGCCTCAACCCGGTCCACTCCGGACAGGTCCGGTTCGAGGACCGCGACATCACCCGCGCCAACGCACGCATCAGGCGCGGCATCAGCTCCCGCCTGCAGGTGGTGTTCCAGGACCCCTACTCCTCGCTCAACCCCGCCCGCACCATCGGCCAGACCCTCGCCGAACCCCTCCTGGTCCACGAAAAGCTCGGCAAAGCCGAGATGATGACTCGTGTCACCGCGATGCTGGAGCGGGTCGGCATGCCGGCGGATGCGGCCGACCGCTACCCAGGGCAGTTCTCCGGCGGGCAGCGCCAACGCATCGCCATCGCACGCGCGTTGATGCTGTCGCCGAAGCTGGTGATCTGCGACGAGCCGGTCAGCGCCCTGGACCTGTCCATCCAGGCGCAAGTGATGAACCTGCTCGCCGATCTGCAACAAGAGTTGTCCCTCAGCTACCTGTTCATCGCCCACGACCTCCCGGTCGTGCGCCACCTGTCCCACCGCATCCTCGTGCTCTACCGGGGCCAGGTCCTCGAATCCGGTGACGCCGGCGCGGTGTACGGCAACCCGGCGCACCCGTACACCCAGGCCCTGATCGCCGCCGCCCCCGAACCCGACCCCACCGGCCAGCGCGCCCGCCGCCAGGCCCGGATCACCGCCGGCACGGGAACCGCCGCCGCGCCGAATAGCACCGGGTGCGTATTCGCGCACCGCTGCCCCCGTGTCATCGACGTCTGCCACGAACAGCGCCCCGCACTGGTCACGGTCGGCCCCGACCCCGTTGCCGGGTCGGAGCGCTCGGTGGCCTGCCACCGCGTCGTCGAACTGCCCGCGCCGAGCCTCGCCTCGGTCGACTGATCACCCCGGAGAAAGGCACGCACCATGCGCAGACGCAAGATCGGCACACTACTCGCGGCGCTGACCGCACTCGCCCTGGCCGCCACCGGTTGCGGCGGCTCGTCCACGAATTCGGGAGGGGATGGCACGCTGACGATCGTCACGATCAGCCCCCCGGCGAGCCTCGACCCCGCGAAGGCGAACGTCGGCTCGGACAACTGGTTCGTGAACCTCGCGTACGACACGCTCCTGCGGGTCGGCGAGGACGGTAAGACCCACCCCGGCTTGGCCACCGAGTGGGGCTACGTCGGCTCGGGGAACACCGACTTCGAGTTCAAGCTGCGGCCCGGGGTGAAGTTCTCCGACGGCACCCCAGTCACCGCCGAGGCGGTCGCCGCGTCGCTGAACTACGCCCGCCGGAACGGGCTCAACGTCTCGTGGACCTCCGCGATCGACTCGGTCACCGCCACCGGGCCGGACACCGTCCGCATCCACAACAAGTCCGCCAACCCGGTGCTACCGCGTCTGCTCGACCAGATCACCATGGTCGGCTCGATCATCAGCCCCAAGGGGCTGACCGACCCGAGCAAGCTGGGCACCCAGTCGTTCGGCGCCGGCCCGTACATCTTGGACGCCGGCCAGACCGTGTCCGGCGACCACTACACCTACAAGCCGAACCCCGAGTACTGGGACAAGTCGAAGATCCACTGGAAGAAGGTGGTCATCAAGGTCATCGCCAACCCGCAGTCGGCGCTCCAGGCGGTCAAGACCGGCCAGGCCGACATCACCACCATCGTGCCCGCGCAGGTCGACGGCGCGAAGTCCGGCGGGCTGGCAACCATCAACAGCCCCGCCGCGTTCATGGGCGTCAACCTCGCCGACCGGCAGGGCACCATCGCCAAACCGCTGAAGGACCAGCGGGTGCGACAGGCCCTGAACTACGCGGTCAACCGCGAGGCCATCGCGAAGGCGCTCTTCCAGTCGTACGGCGCCCCGACCACCCAGATCTCGATGCCCGGACTCGACGGCTTCGACGCCGAGTTGGACAAGCAGTACCCCTATGACCCGGCCAAGGCCAAGCAGTTGCTCGCGGAGGCCGGCTACGCGGGCGGGTTCTCCTTCGACATGGAGACCCAGAACATGCTCGGCATCGACCTGATCACCCAGGCCGTCGTCGAACAGTGGAAGCAGATCGGCGTAAACGCGAACGTCACCACCGACACCACCGTCGGACAGTGGCTGCAGAACGCCACATCCAAGAAGTTCCCCGTCCTCGGATTCGGCTACGGCGGCGCGCCGACCTACCTGATCGCCCTCGACTGGATGCTGCCGCACGCCACCGCGTTCAACCCCTTCGCCACCGAAGACCCCGCACTCAGCACCAAGCTCGCCGCCGCGGCCGCGGCACCGCAGGAGCAACTGCCCGCGCTCTACCGGGACGTCATGCGGTACGTCGTCGACCAGGCGTGGTTCGTCTCCGTCGTCCGCATGGACGGCATCTACGCCTTCAACGACAAGAAGATCACCGGGTTCAAGTACGCCCCCAGCTACCTGCCCGACGTCGCCTGGGAGACCCGCCCCACCAAGTAGCACTCAGCGTGCGGGCGGCACACGTCCTCCGCCGCCCGCACGCTCCTCTCCCGTCCCCCAAACCCAGAGGCCACACGGCTCTACACCGTCCCGACTCCGCCGCACCCGTCGTCGGACCCGCTCACGCCCGCTGCTTCGCCTGCCCCGCCAGACAGGAGACGAGCCCCATGGAACGCAGGAAATTCCTTGCCCGCACCGCCACGGCCGCCGGCGGGTCCGCCCTGCTCGCCGGACCGTTCCAAGGCCTGATCGCGTCCGCACACGCCGCACCCCAAGGCCCCCACAAGCCCCCCAATCCCGGAGCGCTGCAGCCCGTGCCGGACGAGCGAGACGGCCAGGTCCGCCTGCACCTTCCACCAGGCTTCACCTACCGGTCCTTCTCCGCGGTCGGCGACCCGATGAACGACGGGCACCCTGCGCCCGCCCGGCCCGACGGCATGGCCGCATTCCGCGGCTGGGCCGGCGCCACCGTGCTGGTCCGCAACCACGAAATCCCCGGCACCCCAGGTGCGTTCGGCCACCTGTCCCAGGCCTACGACCTGCTCGGCGGTGGCGGCACCACCACGCTCATCGTCGACCGGCACGGCCGCCTGACCGACCAGCGCGTCAGCCTCAACGGCACCATCATGAACTGCTCCGGCGGACCGATGCCCTGGGGCGCCTGGGTCACCTGCGAGGAATCCGTCGACGGCCCCGACGTGAAAAGCCCGATCCCGGGCGCGGACAACAGCAAACTGACGCAGAAGCACGGCTACCTCTTCGAGGTCCCGGTCCGCGGCCGCGCCACCGCCCGGCCGATCCGCTCCGCGGGCCGGTTCCAGCACGAGTCCGCCGTCTTCGACCCCCCGTCCGGCGCGCTGTACCTGACCGAGGACAACCCGCTGTTCCCCTCCGGGTTCTACCGCTACCTGCCCCCGGTCCACCCGATGCGCGCCGGACACATCCTCGACGGCGGCCGCCTGCAGATGCTCGCCGTCACCGGCACCCCCCGCGCGCAACTCCAGCTGGGCCAGCAAGCCGGCGCGAGCTACCGGACCTCGTGGGTCGACATCGAGGACCCCGACCCCACCTTCGCGCCCAGCGCCACCTGGTTCGACGCCTCACCCACCGTCGCCCGCGAAGGCCACGCCAAGGGCGGCGCGGTCTTCTCCCGCCTGGAAGGAGCCGCCTACGAGAACGGCACCGTCTACTTCGTCTCCACCCAGGGCGGCGACGCGGCACCCGGCGACGAGTTCCCGCCCGGACCCGGCGGCCTGACCGCGTTCGGCGCCGGCCGCGGCCAGGTGTGGGCGTACGACATCCGCAGCGAACGCCTGCGCCTGGTCTACCAGTCCCCGCACTCGACGGTCCTCGACATGCCCGACAACATCGCCGTCAGCCCCCGCGGCACGCTGATCCTGTGCGAGGACGGCGAGAACGAGAACTACCTGCGTGGCCTCACCGCGCACGGCACCCTGATCGACATCGCCCGCCTCGCACCGGTCCCCGGCGACCCCGACGCCGAGTTCGCCGGCGCAACCTTCGACCCCGACGGCCGCACCCTCTACGTCAACATCCAGTCCAAGGCCGGCTGCACCATCGCGCTGCGCGGCCCCGGACTGTAACGCTGCTCGGCCGCGTGCCCCGCCAGGGCACGCGGCCTACCCGAAAGGGCGTCCGGACCGACACCCGTCCCGCCCTAGGGAGTGTCTTCAAAGTCCCGTCGGTTAGCCCGCGGGCCGTGGTGCGTGCGATCGCAAGGCGCGGGCCGCGGCTCGGCCTGGGTTTGGCTTGGGAGGGCCCCCGGGCCCGGCGGCAAGGCCCGTAACGCGGCGAGCGTGCGTGCCACGGCCCGCGGGCCCGGGGGGAGTTTGTGACACGACCTAGTTCCCCCGCACGACCAGCCCAACACCCGGTGCGTCGCCGCCCGCACAGGCGGCGCCCGTCGTCCGTCCCCGAACACGGGCCGGGGACGGACCTGGGTGACCTGCCGCCTTATGGAGGGGTAGCCGCAGGCCACCCGGCGCGGGGCGCGGCCCGGATCACGGGGACCGGCCGTGCCCCGCGCCCCTCCGGCGCCGCATCCAGACGCCGCACCCGTGTCCGGCCAGGCCCGCCGCTCCAGGCGCGCATCACCGCAAGGAAAGGGCACCCACGTGATCTTCGAGACAACGCACGGCCGCATCCAGGGCACGGCAACCGGTTGGGGTGCAGTGGCCAAGGGCATCCCCTTCGCCGCCTCCCCCACCGGCGAGCTGCGCTTTTGCCCTCCGCAGCCACCCGCGGCCTGGCCCGGCGTACGGGCCGCGACGCAGTACGGCCCCGCCTCGCCGCAGCCCCACGACCCGCTGTTGCAGGAGATGTTCGGCCTCGACGGATTCGCCACCGACGAAGCCGGCTGTCTGACCCTCAACGTGTGGACCCCCGCCCCTGCCGGGGCTCCCGCCACCGCAGCCACCGGTTCCGGTGATGGTGCAGCGGCACGTCCGGTGCTGGTATGGCTGCACGGCGGCGCGTTCATCACCGGCTCCGGCTCCGACCCCGTCTTCGACGGCAGCCGCCTGGCCGAACGCCGCGACGTCGTCGTCGTCACCGTCAACTACCGCCTCGGCGCCCTGGGCTACCTGTACCTGGGCGACGTCCTCGGCCCGGACTACGCACAGTCGGGGAACCTGGGTCTGCTCGACCAGATCGCGGCACTCGCCTGGGTGCGCGACAACATTGCCGCGTTCGGCGGCGACCCGGGCAACGTCACCGTCGCCGGGCAGTCCGCCGGCGCCATGAGCACCCTGGCGCTGATGACCGCCCCCGCCGCGGCTGGGCTGTTCCACAAGGCCATCGTGCAAAGCGGCAACCCCGAGCACGTCACCACCCCCGATGCCGCGACCGCGGTCACCCGCGAACTGCTGGACGTCCTCGGCCTCGACGCCGACTCCGCAGCCAAGCTGCGCGACACGCCCGCCGACGAGCTGATCCGCGCCCAGCAGGTCGTTCAGGACGCGATGATGAGCCGCGTCGCCGGTGTTCAGCTGCCGTTCGCGCCGGTCGTCGACGGTTCCACCCTGCCGCGGCCACCCCTGGACGCGCTGCGCGACGGCGCCGCCAAGGACATCTCCCTGATCGTGGGCGCCAACCTGGAAGAAGCCCGTCTCTTCCTGCTGCTCAGCGGGCCCCAGGCCGCCGACGAGGAAGTCCTTGAACCGGTCTTCGCCTCTCGCTACACCGACCCGTCCCAGGCCCTGGCGGCGTTCCGCGCCGTCGAACCCGACACCTCCCCCGGCGGGCTGCTTAACGCGCTGATCAGCGAGCAGATGTTCCGCGCACCCACCAGGCTCGCCGCCGCCACCCACGCCGTGCACACCCACCAGGTGTGGCAGTACCTGCTCACCTGGCGCTCCACCGCTATGAACGGCCACTTGGGCGCCTGCCACTCCGTGGACCTGCCGTTCGTGTTCGACAACCTCCACCAGCCGGGCGCCGCGGTATTCACCGGCCCCGACGCGCCGCAGAGCCTCGCCGACGCCATCGGCCAGGCGTGGGCGTCCTTCGCCCACACCGGAGACCCCGGCCCTGCCTGGCCGCGGTACGACGACGCGACGGGAACCACGATGATCTTCGACACGCAAAGCGCCGCCGCGGAGGACCCGCTGCGCCACCTGGACCGGCTGCGGTCCGCACCTCAGCCGTAGGGCACCCGCCCTCATCACCGGACGGCTCAGCCCTGGCGGCTCACCCGAACCGAGCGGGGTCCGGCCCCGGAGGTCGCATGAGCACGATCGTCCTCACCGCTGGCACCAACAACTAAGGGTTGTCCCGTAAGTGCTGGTCGCGGGTGAGATGATCTTGGTGTGGCTGGTGTGATCACGGCGTCGGAGCCGTCCTGGATAGCCCCGTTCA
>NZ_JBSFVE010000048.1:0-25205 GCF_053592165.1 Streptodolium elevatio | reverse complement strand
GGTGTGCGGGCCCGACAACGAAGGTGGGCGGTGAGCGGGGCCGCCTCTCGGCGGAAGGCTCACCGGGGCTCCAGCCAGACGGTATTCCTCGGCGGGTCACCCGAACGTGGCTTGCGCGGTCGGCGCCGTTATGGGGCTGTCTGTCAGCCGGGCGGCCCCGGAACAGGCGACCTATCCAGCGTGGGACGTCGCCTGATCGCACATAGGCACCGGAAGGCGCGGCCCCTTGGTGGCCGCCAAATCGATTGCCAGTTTCCGGACTTGCCCTGCAACTCTGCGGCCTGGGCTGCGGCGGACTGCTTGCTGCAAACTGTTGCCCATGGTGAGCAAGGTCGGCCTCGTGCGGGCAGTCGCGCGCGAACTGCGGATGCGACGCTTCATGGGGCCCCTGCCGTTCGACCTGGACCAGTGGATGCGGCAGGCCCCGGAGTCTGACCTGCCCAGGCCCCGCCGGGAGGGCGGCGGCAGGGTTTATCACTTCGAGGTGGGCGCAGTCGATGGCTACACCAGCGTGTCTTTTGCTCTGGGGTGCAGCAGCAACCGAACGCCGTACCTGTTCTTCTCGGGTGGACACCGTTTCGCCACCGTGGAGGAGTGGCGGGCTTTGGTCACCCACATCAATAGGTTCGCCGAGAGGTCGGTCTTCCTACCAAGGAGGTACGTCTGGCTACGCGGCTATAGGCATCTGGCCCGCCGGGCTGACGACGAGTACTGCATCAACCTGTACGAGACCATCAAGAAGGCCGACCCGGAACACACCCGGGGAACCCCTCTGTCTTCCAGGCCCGGGATGGCCCAGTTGGCCGCCAGAGCCGAGACGGCACGGCGTCGACATCGTCGATAGTGGTCCTACCGACCGCGTGCGGCTGTACCGACCTGCGTCATCCGGTTGCGGCGTGGCCCCTTCTTGCTCGTGACCGGTCCCTTGACGGCGGCGACGTGGACCGCCTAGGAGAACTGCACGCCGAAGCGGCCGAGTACGACAGGCTGGTCCAGCCAGCGCGGCCCGGCGGGGCCGAGGTCGAGGTACTGGCAGTGGTAGCCGCTGACACGGTCGAGTTCGACGCTGGTGACGTGCGGGATGTCGTCGCAACGCAGTTGCGGGGACTTGCTGTTGAACTGCGACCAGAAGGCGCCGTACACCGCTTCGCGGACCAGCGGCCCGGTCTTGGGTGTGAGGCTCTGGAACGAGACGGTGAGCATGTTCGCGCCCGTCACCTCCACCGGCCACCTCACCTCGACGCCCTCGTACATGACCAGGCACACCGTGATGCGGTCACGCTGCGCGGTGATCTCGCCCTCACACCGGGCGTCGAGGGCGCCGGGGGCCCCGGCCATGCCCAGGGTCTGCGCGCGCAGGTCGTACAGGACCTGCTCGGTGAGCGAGGCTTCGGTCCCGGGCGGCGGCGGGAGGGTCAGCTTGAGTTTCTCCTCGTCGTCCACGTACCGGGGTTCGGGTCCGGTGATCGGGATGGCGAGGGGTGTTCCCTGGGTGGGGCGCGGCCCTGCGGTGGACCCGCCGGGGCCCGCGCCGGAGGCGGAAAAGGTGGCGCTGGGGGCGCTGTCCCGTCCGCCGCCGGTGCCGCAGGCCGTCGACGCAAGCAGGCCCGCGAGGCTCAGGACAACGGAGGCAACCGCCCGTATGCATCGATCGGCCATGCCGACAGTCGGCTGAAGCACAGTTCGGAGCCTAAGGCATCTGCTCAAACTCCCGGCCGGTCGACGGGAGTTTGAACGCGCGCTGCGCGTGATCCGGCGTGTTCGGAGCCGTGCCGTTCCTCGCCCGGATCGCCGCGACCGGCCCGCCCGGCGCACGGGGCGATGCGCTGCTGCTGACCCGATTGGCCGCCACGGCCTGGACTGATCGCTGCGCATTCGGGTGGGTGATTGCGGGGTGTGTGCGCTGGGCAGGCCCTTGATCGCCGGGCGCAGAGGTCCCGGCGGGCGCCTTGCGGGGCGCCCGTGGCGTGAGTGAAGGGGACCTGTGGGTGCCGAAAACCCCATCCGCGCAGGTCAAGCCGCATGCTGGTATTCGTGGATGGTGCCGCCGAGTCGGTCGTGTCGGCGTATGCGCAGCCGCTTCAGTTGGTCAGCATCGCGGATCGGCTCGGGTAGTGCGCATAGCGGCGCCGCCTGTTGGAGACTCCGGTGCGGTCGATACCGGTTGTAGTGCTGCTCGAATTGGCGCAGCGCATAGAGCAGATGTCGCTGGTTCCAGATCAGGGTTCGGTCGAGGAGTTCGTGGCGGCAGGTGCGGATCCACCGCTCCATGACCGCGTTCACACGGGGTATTTGGACGCCCGTGAGGATGATACGGATGCCGGCATCGGCGAGGATCGCGTCGAACAGTGCCGGGAATTTAGCGTCCCGGTCGCGGATGAGGAACACCGCCTTGGTGCCGGCGTCGTCGAGGTCCATGGCGAGGTTCCGGGCGGCCTGGGTGACCCGCGCGGCCGTCGGGTGGGGTGTGGCTCCGAGGACGTGGATGCGGCGGGTGGCGTGTTCGATCACGGCGAGGATGTACTGGCGCTGCCCGGTCAGGGTGACGGTCTCGAGGAAGTCGCACGCCAGGATCGCCTCGGCTTGGGAGCGCAGGAAGTCGGCCCAGGTGGCGGCTCCGCGTTGGGGTGCGGGGTCGATGCCCTCGGTCTTGAGGATCTCCCAGACGGTGGAGGCGGCGACGGGGATGCCGAGGAGGGCGAGTTCGCCGTGGATGCGGCGCTAGCCCCAGGTCGGGTTCTCTCGGGCGAGCCGCAGCACGAGGACGCGGATGGAGTGGACGGTGCGCGGCCGTCCGGGGCGCTTTCGTTGCGACGCCTCCGCGTGTCGGCGGCGTACCAGGTCGCGGTGCCAGCGCAGGACGGTGTCGGGATGCACGGTCAGCCGCAGCCGACGGAGCACGCCGCGCGGCAGCGGGTGCAGCAGCGCCGCGAGCAGGGCCCGGCCGGGCACGGTGAACCTGGTGGTGCGGATCATCCGGGGTAACACCATGCAGAAATGGCATCGCGCTTCAATGACGGACGTAAACTCTGGGCCATGGCCGCCATGGATGCCGCGCGGCCGGGTTGGCATCGGAACGGCTCCTTGTCGCAGGCTCGTTCGAGTCGGGGCCTGGGGCGGAGTGTTGCGTCGGTGTCCGTCTCGGCGTCGAGGTCGCACCTGCTCGCCGGCCTGGTCGGAGGCGCGGTCGTGGTGCCCCTGCCGGCGGAGAAGGCTCTGGTTGCACGGCTATATCGCGATCTATTGACTGGCGTCAGGAATAGGGGATACTTGCCCCACGACTCCGCTGCCACCAGGACGAGGTGCCGCTCATGGAGCTGTCTCCTTCCGCCCACGTCGACACGTTCTGCCGTGATCGACTCCCACCGTTCGAGCAGTGGCCCGAGCTGCTGTTCGACCTTCCCGGGCTGGCCTACCCGGCCCGACTCAACTGTGCGGTCGTGCTCCTCGACGACGTGATCGAGGAGTTCGGCCCAGACCGCCGGTGCCTTGTGACGGCCGACGAGACGTGGTCGTACGCCGACCTGCAGCACCGCGCCCGGCAGGTGGCGCAGGTCCTCGTGGACGACTTCGGCCTTGTGCCCGGCAACCGGGTGCTCCTGCGTGGCCCGAACAACCCCTGGCTGGTGGCCTGTTGGTTCGGTGTACTGCGTGCGGGCGGTGTGGTGGTGACCACCATGCCGCTGCTCCGCGCGCACGAGCTCGAGACGCTGTGCGAGATCAGCGCGCCGAGCCTTGCGTTGTGCGACCACAGGTTCCTCGGCGAGCTGGCCACCGGCGTGCCCGACTTGGCGACCGTGCCGTACGGCGGCGAGTCCGCGGACGATCTGGTGGCCCGCTGCGACGCCAAGAGCGGAGTGTTCGCTGCGGTCGATACGGCCGTCGATGACGTGGCGCTGATCGCGTTCACGTCCGGGACGACCGGGCGTCCCAAGGCGACGATGCACTTCCACCGCGATGTGCTGGCGAACGCCGACACCTTCTCCCGGCACGTGATCAAGCCGGAACCGGGCGACCTCTTCACCGGCACTCCGCCCCTCGGTTTCACCTTCGGGCTCGGCGGACTGGTCGTCTTCCCGCTGCGAGTGGGCGCGGCGACGCTGCTGGTGGAGCAGGCCTCGCCGCCGCAACTGGCGGAACTGGTCAAGACGTTCGGCGTCACCGTGCTGTTCACCGCGCCGACCGCGTACCGCGCGATCCTCGGTGCGGGGCTCGCCGAGGGCATGACCTCGCTGCGCAGGTGCATCTCTGCGGGGGAGGCGCTGCCGGCCGACGTGTGGCACCGCTTCCACGACGCGACCGGCATCCGCATCATCGACGGCATCGGCGCCACCGAGATGCTCCACGTCTTCATCTCCGCCGCCGACGACGACATCCGCCCCGGGGCGACCGGCCGTGCCGTCCCCGGCTACCGGGCCGACGTCCTGACGTCGGACGGCATCTCCGCACCCGACGGGGAACCGGGTGTGCTGGCCGTCAAGGGGCCGACCGGGTGCCGGTATCTGGACGATCCGCGGCAGCTCACGTACGTCCAAGGCGGCTGGAACCTGACCGGCGACACCTACATCCGGGACGCCGACGGTTACTTCTGGTACCAGGCGCGCAGCGACGACATGATCATCTCGTCCGGCTACAACATCGCCGGGCCCGAGGTCGAACTCGCCCTGCTCGCGCACCCCGACGTCGAGGAATGCGGCGTCGCCGGTGCCCCGGACCCCGCCCGCGGGATGATCGTGAAGGCCTTCGTCGTGCTCCGGGCCGGGGTGGAGCCCGGAGAGGCGACCGCCAAATCGCTTCAGGAGTTCGTGAAGGCGACGATCGCGCCCTACAAGTACCCCCGCGCCGTCGAGTTCGTCGACGCGTTGCCGCGTACCGGCAACGGCAAGCTGCTGCGCGCGGAACTCCGCTCCTGGGCACGCGGCGACGGAGCCCGCTGACCGGAGCGGTCCGGCCGCCCGCGTCGGAGCACGTCACGCGGGGCTCACCCCGACCATCGAACGAAGGACCCCGCATGGAGAGCACGTCCCCGGCCAGCGTCGTCATCGAGCGCCGCGTCGAGTGGGTCGACACCGACGCCGCCGGGCATCACCATCACTCGGCCGTCCTGCGCTGGGCGGAGGCGGCGGAGACGGTGCTGCTGCGCCGCCTGGGCCTGGAGGAGTTGTACGGCTCCATCCCGCGCGTGCATTACGAGGCCGACTACCGGGCCCGCCTGTGGTTCGGCGAGACGGTGCGCGTCGAGCTGCGCGTCGACAAGGTCGGCACCACGTCCCTGCACTACGTCTTCGAGGTGTACGGCCGCGAGGGGCTGGCGGCGGCGGGGCGCATGTCGATCGCCCGCGCCGCCGCGGACTCCCCGACCGCTGCGCCGTGGAGCGAAGCCCAGTCGGCGCTGTTCGCCGGCGCGGGGCCGCAGGAGCCGGAGCGCTTGTAGTGGCGATCACCCGCACGGTATATAGCGTTGTGTTGACGTTCGCAAAGTGAACGACATAGACTCCTGGTGGAGCCAGGAACATCAGGAGGATTGAGTGCGAATCGCTGTGATCGGAGGAGGGCCCGGAGGGCTGTATCTCGCGGCGCTCGTCAAGCAACTGTCGCCCTCATGGGACATCACGGTGTGGGAGCGCAACGCCCCGGACGACACCTTCGGCTTCGGCGTGGTGTTCTCCGACGAGACACTCGACGGCATCGCCCAGGCCGATCCCGTGGTCTACGCCGCGATGTCCGCCGAGTTCGCCCGCTGGACCGACATCGACGTCCGCTACGGCGGCCGCACGCTCACCTCCGGCGGACACGGCTTCGCCGCCCTCGGCCGCAAGCGCCTCCTGCAGATCCTCCAGGGCCGCTGCGCGGAGCTGGACGTCGACGTGCGCTACCGCACCGAGGCGCCGGACGTCCGCGAACTGGCCGCCGAATACGACCTGGTGGTGGCAGCAGACGGCGTGCGCTCGGCGGTGCGAGAGCAGTTCGCGGACCACTTCGCCACCGACCTCGACGAGCGCCACTGCCGCTACATGTGGCTCGCGACGGACAAGGTGCTGGAGGCCTTCACCTTCGTCGTCGACACGCACGACTTCGGCGCGCTCCAGGTGCACGCCTACCCGTTCGACGCCACCCGCAGCACCGTGATCGTCGAGATGCCGGAGGCCAGTTGGCGTGCCGCGGGCTTCGCGGACGCGGCGTCCCGCGAGCTGCCGCGCGGCGCGAGCGACGAGGCGAGCGTCAGGCGCTGCGAGGAACTGCTCGCCGACCACCTCGACGGCCACCGCCTGTTCGCGAACAACTCCCGATGGATCCGCTTCACGACGGTCCGCAACAAGACCTGGCGGCACGGCAACATCGTGCTGCTCGGCGACGCGGCGCACACCGCGCACTTCTCCATCGGGTCGGGCACCAAGCTCGCGATGGAGGACGCCCTCGCGCTGGCCGCCTGCCTGCACGAGAACTCCGGGATCCACCAGGCGCTGGCCGCCTACGAAGCCGAGCGGCGCCCCGTCGTCGAGTCCACGCAACGCGCCGCACAGGCCAGCCTGGAGTGGTTCGAGGACATCGGGCGGTACACCGGCCAGGCCCCCGAGCAGTTCGCCTTCAACCTGCTCACGCGAAGCCGCCGCGTCACCTACGAGAACCTCCGCTCGCGGGACGCCGCCTTCGTCGAAGTGTCCGACGCCTGGTTCGCCGACAGCGACCCCGGCGCGGGTGCGGGCGCAGGCGCGGTCGAGGCACGCGGCGACCAGGCCTACGTACCACCGATGTTCCGGCCCTACCGGCTGGGACCGGTCGACCTCGCCAATCGCGTCGTCGTGCCGCCGATGACCACCGGCACCGCCGTGCAGGGGGTACCGGGAGCCTTCGACCAGGCGCACCTCACGGCACTCGCATTCGGCGGCGCCGGGGTGGTCTTCGCCGGCATGACCGCGGTCGGCCCCGAAGGGCGGCCCGGCCTCGGCAGCCCCGGTATGTACGACGACCGGCAGGAGTCCGCCTGGCGCGGCATCACGAGCACGGTCCGCGAGGTCGCCCCGGCCGCGCTCGGGATCCAGCTGACGCACGCGGGGCGCCGCGCCGCGCGCACCGAGCCCGGGCCGGACGGCCGCTCACGCCCGCTGGGCGCGGCAGACCAATGGCCGGTGATGTCCGCGTCGGCGATCGCATGGGACGACGAAAGCCTCGAGCCGTACGAGGCAGGCCGGGACGACCTCGCGCTTGTCGCCGAGCAGTTCGCCCAGGCCGCCGCGCGGGCCGATCGGGTCGGCTTCGACGTCCTCGAACTGCAATATGGCCACGGCCACTTGATCTCCTCGTTCCTCTCCCCGCTGACCAACAAGCGCACCGACGAGTACGGCGGCGACCTCGCCGGCCGCCTGCGCTTCCCGCTCGAAGTCCTGGCCGCGGTCCGCACCGTGTGGCCGCGCACCAAGGCGCTCGTCGTGCGGATCTCGGCGTACGACTGGGCGGACGGCGGCACCAGTGGCGACGATGCAGTGGCGATCGCCCGTGCACTTGTCGCGGCAGGCGCTGACGCCATCGACGTCTCCACCGGGGAAGTGGTCGCCCACGAGCAACCCGCCTACGGCCGCAGCTACCAGACGCCGTTCGCCGACCTGATCCGCAACGCGACAGGGGTCCCGGTGATCGCGGTCGGCGGCATCTCGACGTACGACGACGTCAACTCGATCCTGCTGGCCGGACGCGCCGACCTGTGCGCCGTCGGGCGCGCTCACCTGCACGACCCCATGTGGACCCTGCATGCCGCGGCCGCGCAGGACTACCGCGGCCCGGGGACGGCATGGCCGGCCCCGTGGCAGGCCGGGAGCGGCAAGCCTCCGGGGGCGCGCAGCGACCGCGTCGCCCCGCGCCTGCACCTGTTGCGGCGGCCAGCCGAGGAGACGCACCAGCGCTGGCGTCCGGCCGCGGCGCCGCGGCTCAGCGTCGTCACCGGCGGGGCATAGGACTACGCCGCAACCGGGCTCCCACGGGCCCGCGAAACCGAGGAGGCACAGATGGACAGCCTGCTGGAGCACCAGCGCGACGATCTGCCGCGCTTCACCGCCGCCGCGGTCCAGGCCGCGCCGGTCTTCCTGGATCCGGCCGCGACCGTCGACAAGGCGGTCTCGCTGATCCGGGAGGCGGCGGGGAACGGTGCGTCGCTGATCGTGTTCCCGGAGGTGTTCGTGCCCGGGTACCCGTACTGGAACTGGACGATGAACCCGGTGCAGGGCTCGCCGTGGTTCGAGAAGCTGTACCGCGCGTCCGTCGACATCCCCGGGCCGCACATCGACCGGCTCCGTGCGGCGGCCCGCGACGCCGGGGCGGTCGTCGTCATCGGCGTCAACGAACGCGGCGCGCACAGCGTCGGCGAGCTCTACAACACGATGGTCACCATCGGCGCCGACGGGGAACTCCTCGGCGTGCACCGCAAGCTCGTACCCACCTGGGCCGAGAAGCTGACCTGGACCGGCGGCGACGCGAGTTCGCTCAAGGTGCACGCCACCCCGGTCGGCCCGCTGGGAGTGCTCGCCTGCGGCGAGAACACCAACACGCTGGCCCGCTTCACCCTCCTCGCGCAGGGCGAACTCGTGCACGCGGCAAGCTACATCGCCCTGCCCGTCGCACCCGCCGACTACGACATGGCCGAGGCGATCGCGCTCCGCACCGCGGCGCACTGCTTCGAGGGCAAGGTCTTCTCGGTCGTCTCGTGCTCGACGATCTCCGACCGCATCGTCGACGAGGTGGCGGGCGACGACGCGACGGTACGCGAGCAACTGCGCCGCAAGCGCAGCGCGTTGTCCGGCATCTTCGGCCCCGACGGCCGCCCGGTGACCGAACCCCTCATCGACGACGAGGGAATCGTCTACGCCGAGATCGACCTCAACCGGTGCATCCAGCCCAAGCAGATGCACGACATCCTCGGCCACTACAACCGCTTCGACATCTTCAGCCTGCACGTCGACGACCGCCCGCGAGGACCGGTGAGGTTCTCCTCCGCCCAGGAGGCGACGGCCGAAGACGCGGATCAGGAGCGGTTCAGCCCGTACGCAGGGCTGGCACAGGCGGCGCACCCGCCGCGGACCAGACAGCCCAGGCAGCCCACACGGCATGAGCCGGAGGAGGAGTCGTGACAACCCAGGACGACAGCATGCTAGGTCGCGCGCGCGTGTCGGACACCCCCGAACTCGAGGCGTACTACGGTGAACTCGCCGAGCTGGAGGCGGGTGCACTGTGGACCGTCGCCAACAAGATCGAGCCCTGGTACCCCCAGCCGCAGTCCGTTCCGGTGCACTGGAGCTACAGCCAGCTGCGCCCACTCGTCCGCAAGGCCCTGGACCTGGTCAAGGCCGACGACGCCGGACGCCGTGTCGTCATGCTGGTCAATCCGGGGCGACGTGACGTCTCCGCGGCGGTCGGCCTGCTCTACACCGGCCTGCAGATCATGGGGCCGGGCGAGTCGATGACCGCGCACCGCCACCAGGCGTCCGCGCTGCGCTTCGTCCACGAGGGCACCGGTGCCTGGACCATCGTCGACGGCGAGAAGCTCCGCGTCGGGCCCGGCGACTTCGCGATCACCCCGAACGGCACCTGGCACGAGCACGGCAACGAGGGCACCGAGGAACCCGTCATCTGGCAGGACGGCCTGGACATCCCGCTCGTCAACGCCCTCGACGCCGGGTTCTACGAGGTGCACCCCGACCTGTACCAGCAGGCGCGGCCCGTGGCGAACGAATCGGTGCTCACCTACGGTGGCAACCTGCTGCCGTACGGCGCCGAGAAGTGGACGCGGCCGTACTCGCCGCTGCTCGCGTGGCCGTGGGAGCCGACGTACCAAGCATTGCGCAACCTCGCCAAGACCGGCGCGGACTCGCCGTACGACGGCGTGATCATGGAGTACACCAACCCGGTCACCGGAGGCTCCGTGATGCCCACGATGGGCGCGCACATGCAGCTGCTGCGTCCGGGGCAGGCCACCAAGGCGCACCGCCACACCGGTTCGGTCGTCTACACGGCCGCCAAGGGACGCGGCGTCTCCGTCGTCGCGGGGCAGCGCTTCGAGTGGACCAAGGGCGACATCTTCTGCGTGCCCTCATGGGCCTGGCACGAGCACGCGAACCTCGACCAGTCCGACGACGCCTGCCTGTTCTCCTTCAATGACTTCCCCGTCATGCGCTCACTCGGCTTCTGGCGTGAGGAAGCCCTGACCGACAACGACGGCCACCAGGTGGCCGCGTCCTAGACCGGTGCCACCGAGGATGACGCGCATCTCGACGGGCGGGCTGGGCGCGTGCCCGCCGCGATGTGCGCTCGGTGGCACCGACCCACCGCCGGGGCCCTGTCGGGTGTCGCGCCGCACGCCCCGGCCGGAGGTCGGCGGTCACCGCCGAGTCGACCGCCGACCTCCACCATTGCCGACCTCCACCGCCCCTGCACCCCCTGTTCCCCCACGATCAAGGAAGCGCCATGCGTCTTGTCACCTTCACTCCCGACGGTTCCGCCCCTCGGCTGGGTGCTCAAATCGGCGACCGTGTCGTCGATATCGCGGCTCTCGGCACCGACGCGCCCGCCGATCTCCTGGCTCTGATCCAGGCAGGCTCTCAGGCGCAGACCGAGGTTGCCGCTCTCTTGGCCGGTGACGCGGAAGCGTGGCCCGCCGAGGCCGTGCACGACCTGGCCGCGGTGACGCTGCTGGCGCCGCTGCGCCCCGGCAAGGTGATCGGTGTCGGCCTCAACTACGTCGAGCACGTGGAGGAGTCCAGCCGCAGCCTCGACACCGCAAAGGAACTCCCGGACCGTCCGGTCCTGTTCAGCAAGCCGTCGACCGCGGTCACCGGACCCGGCCACCCGATCCTGCACAACGGCGACCTCACCCGGCAGCTGGACTGGGAGTGTGAACTTGCCGTCGTCATCGGGACCAAGGCGTTCCGGGTGAGCGAAGAGGATGCCTGGGACCACATCTTCGGCTACAGCATCGTCAACGACATCAGCGCCCGCGACCAGCGACGCTCCGGGCAGTGGTTCTTCTCGAAGGGCCAGGACTCCTACTGCCCCTTCGGCCCTGCCGTCGTGACCGCCGACGAGATCGAGGACCCCCTCAACCTGGACCTGCACCTCGCCGTCAACGGGCACACCAAGCAGAAGGGCAACACGCGCGACATGCTCTTCCGGATCCCCCGGCTAATCGCCGACATCAGTTCCGGCGTCACCCTCGAACCCGGCGACGTGATCGCCACCGGCTCGCCGTCCGGCGTCGGCGCGGGCATGAACCCCCCGGAGTTCCTCCGGCCCGGCGATGTCGTCGAGGCCACCATCCAGGGCATCGGGACCCTGTCCAACCCGGTCGTCGACGCCCGCTGACGCGCCCCTGGGCGGTCGACCGAACCCGTCCGACGGGCCCGTCGGACGGCCGCGCCGTCATCCACCCGTGAGAGAGGCCCTCCGTGACCCAGCGCACCTACCGCATCGGCCAGATCGTGCCGAGCTCGAACATCACCATGGAAACTGAGGTCCCGGCGATCCTGCGGGCCCGTGAAGCCGTCGCGGACGAACGGTTCACGTTCCACTCGTCCCGCATACGCATGACCCACGTGACCCCCGAGCAGCTCAAGGCGATGGACGCCGACTCCGACCGCTGCGCGGTCGAACTGTCCGACGCGCGGGTTGACGTACTGGGGTACGCCTGCCTGGTGGCGATCATGAGCATGGGGCTCGGCTACCACCGCGTGTCGGAGGAACGCCTGCACGCCCGTACCGCCGAGAACGATGCGCCCGCCCCGGTGGTCACCAGCGCCGGGGCACTGGTCCACGGCCTTCACACGCTCGGCGCGAAGAAGGTCGCCCTGGTGGCTCCGTACATGCAGCCGCTGACCCGCACCGTCGTGGACTACATCAAGCACGAGGGCATCGACGTCGTCGACTACACCGCCTTGGAGATCCCGAACAACCTGGACGTCGCCGCCCACGACCCCGCCCGACTGCCCGGCATTGCGAGCGGGCTCGACTACGGCGACGCCGACGTGGTGGTCCTGTCGGCGTGCGTGCAGATGCCGTCGTTGGCCGCGATCGAGGAGGCCGAGCAGAAACTCGGCAAGCCCGTCGTGTCCGCCGCGGTGTGCACCGTCCACCAGATGCTCCGCGCCCTCGGCCTGCCCGCCGTCGCGCCGGGAGCCGGCCACCTGCTCTCCGGCGCCTACGCCGAGGCGTAACACCGGCCGACCAGGGGCCACCCCCTGTTTGTAGGATCGCGACCGTACCCGAGGGAAGGCGATCATGGCAGACACGGCGATTCGCCCCAGCTCGCTCATCAACACCATCTACGGCGCGTTCATCCGCCGCCTCGGCGGTTGGGTGTCCATCGCCGACCTGATCCGGTTGATGGCCGAGTTGGACGTCGACGCGCCCGCCGTGCGCTCGGCGATCAGCCGCCTGAAGAAGCGCGGCACCCTCGTCCAGGAGCGGCAGACCGGCATCGGTTACCGGCTCAGCCCTCCTATGGGATCGATCTTCGACGAGGGCGACCGCCGCATCTTCGGCCACCTGGAACCCGCCGCCCTGGACGACGGATGGGTGGTCGCGGTGTTCTCCGTCCCCGAGTCGGAGCGTGCCCACCGCCATCAACTGCGGGCGCGACTGACCTGGCTCGGGTTCGGCAACGTCTCGCCGGGCGTCTGGATCGCACCCGGGCGCCTCCTCGACGACGCCCGCACCACCCTTGCACGTGTCGGGCTCAGCGGTTACGTGCACCTGTTCTCCGCCGACTACGAGGCGTACTCCGACCTCGGCCGGGCGGTCAGCCACTGGTGGGACTTCGCCGCGATCGAGAAGCAGTACGCGGCGTTCACCGCTACCCACGAACCGGCGCTTCGCCGTCTGCGGCGCGGATCGGATCTCGCTCCCGACGACGCGTTCCGCACCTACGTGCCGATGCTCACCGAGTGGCGCAGGCTTCCCTACCTCGACCCCGGGCTGCCGTCCGAGCTTCTGCCCGACGACTGGAACGCGGTCGAGGCCCGGCGGGTCTTCCTCGATCTGCACGACGTCCTCGCCGAGCCCAGCCGCCGCCACGTCAGGCACATCACCGGACTGTCCGACGTGGACCGCTGAATCCTTGCCACGGCCCTGATCGCCCGACGGCTGCGTCGTCGAGACGCGGGGCGAGTGCGTGGATGTGCGGCGACTCGAGGTGTAGGTCGTGATCGTTGCCGAGACCGTCCGCCCAGGCCTCGCCGCCGCCGAGAAGCGCGGCCCCAGCCGCGCGATCGGGGAACGGGCATGGGCACGAGTCGCACCGCTTGCGGTTGCCCGCGCTGGTTGTACGCGACATGGCACACGCCGCCGCAGCCTTCCGCGAGCACGTCCTGTCCGTACATGCAGCCAGTCACCCGTGTAGCAGGACACCCGGGGGCCGTTGCCGCCGTGGTCCGGGTAGCTCAGCTCCAAGCGCCGGTGCGGCTACGTCGCGTGGGGGCGGGCACAGGGGCTGACACTACGTCGGAGCACGCGCAGGCAGAGACGGGACTTGGCCGTGAAACCGCCCGACAGAGCCCGACCGGAAGCTACTCCTGGGGCGATCGTCAGCCTATGTCCCGCTGTTTGACCGAGGACCAGATGCGGCGTGACGCGGCGAGCGGGTCGGCGGCCACGGTCGGCACGGTGTCCCAGATGCGGGTCAGCGCGTCGCTGCCGGCGAACCGGGGCCAGCCGGGGTCACCGTGGGTGGCGAAGGACGTCCAGGAGGCGCGCAGGCGCCGGGACAGTTCGAGGAAGTCTGCCGGTGGCGGCTTGCCGCCGAACAGGAACTTGGCCATCTCGCCTTGCGCGTGCCCGAATGTGGCCGGGATGTCGATGGTGTGGACCGCGCCCATGACCCCTCCCATGACCGGGCTCGGCCAGGCGAACTCGTACAGGAACGCCCGTCCGCCTGCTGCCGCGTGGGCTTCGGCCAGCCAGGTCGCGGGCATGCGGAAGAGCGCGTCGGAGTACATCGCCGTGTACAGTTCGCCGTCCGTCGCTCCGGGATGCGCCGCCCGGTAGTGAGCCGGGGCGGTGGCTTCCAGACCCAACACCCTTGCGGTGTGGTCGAGTGCGATCGACCGCCGGACAGGGCGCGGCTGCTTGGGCGCGGACCGGTCGCGTCGGGGCCTGCTGCGGGCCATCGCCAGCATCATCGGCGCGGACTTGATCATGCCCAGCACCGTGGGCTTGACAGCCCCGTGCTGGAGCGACCAGAGCGTGAACTCGTCGCGGGTGTAGCCGGAGATCAGATCGATGTCGCGGGCCACCCCGGAATCGAGCGCGAGCCACGGCAGGTCGACAACGGAGATCCCGTCGATGGTGGGGGAGAAGGCGGTGATCGCTTCGGGGGTGGTCCAGCTGGTGGGATCGGCCGCCATGGACGCCAGCGGCACGTCCTGCACGGCGAGGAGCCGTTCGGGCGTGACGCTCGCGAGGTCTTCGGGTGCGACGCCCACCGCGTCGCAGATCAGTACGGAGATCCGCCGTGCCTCGTCCTCGGGGAGGAAGCGGCCGGCCATGCTCTGCACGATGGCCCGGTGGAAGAGGCCGCGGGCGTGGGGCGCGCTCATGAGGGCGGCGACGGACGCGCCGCCGCCCGACTCTCCGAAGATGGTCACGTTGTCCGGGTCGCCGCCGAACCGGGCGATGTTCTCCTGGACCCAGCTCAGCGCCGCGGCCTGGTCGAGGAACCCGCGGTTCGCCGGTGCGCCGGGCACGTGTGCGAAGCCCTCGAAGCCCACGCGGTAGTTGAACGTCACCAGGACCACGCCATCGGCGGCAAGCACCGCGCCGTCGTGGGTGGGATCGGCGGAACTGCCGCTCTTCCACCCGCCCCCGTAGATCCACACCATCACCGGCAGCCGGTCGCCCGCACCGCCTGGAGTCCACACGTTGACGGTCAGACAGTCCATGCCGTCCGCAGGGGACCACACCGACGGCCGCCCCGGGACCAGGGGCAGTTGCGGGGGCGCCACGCCGAAGCTGCGCGCCGGGCGTACCCCGTCCCATTTCGCGGCGGGAGCGGGCGCCTGGAAGCGCAGGGGGCCCTCGGGCGGCGCGGCGAACGGGATGCCCTTGAAGACGGTGAGCCCGCCCTCTCGAACGCCTTCGACCCGCCCGCCGGTCGTTTGGACGATGGTCATGGTGCTCCTCCGGAAGACAGGGGACCGAGGGGTTCTACAGGGTGCGCCAGTGACGGACCGGGTCGCCGACCGCGGCAGTGACGGTGTCGAAGCGCATCGTGGTGCGCATGGGGGCGGTATAGGGCTCCCATGTGGGCAGACCGGGGTGGTTGGGGTCGCCGGTCCGGACGAACGCGATCCAGGCGCGGTGCATGGCGCTGCCGAGTCCGTTCAGCACCGCCGGGGCGATCCCGGCCGTGACGGGCGCGTGCGCCCAGCGCTCCGCGTTGTGGAAGGTGAACGGCAGTTCCAGGCAGTGGGTGGCGCCGAGCCGCCCGTCGTGGGCCGGGGCGGCGTAGTCGAACTGGTAGGCCCACACGGGGTTCCGGGAGTTCGCGCGCGCCTCGGCCAGCGCGACGCAGGGCAGTCGGAACAGTTCGTCGGACGCGAAGTCGGTGAGGATGTCACGCGGCGACGCGCCGGGCCGCGCCGCCGCGTAGGCGTCGAACGCGGACTGCGCGCGGGCTCCGAACGTGTCCTGCATGCGGGCCTCGACCTGCTCGCGAGTGGTGTCGGCGTACTGGTCGTCGAGGGCGAAGGAGAAGCTCGCCTCCAACCCCGTCCAGCCGACGATGACCTCTTTGTCGCCCGCCGCCCCTTGCAGGAGGGCTTCGAGTGGGTGGGTCGGGAGCGTCTCGCCGTCGAGGACGGGGAGGAACGGCACCGCCCAGTGGCCCCACGCGCGTGCCCCCATGAACATGCCGACCGTCGCTTCTACGAGCTTCTCCCAGGGCGACTCCCGCAGTTCCGCGGCGGTGGACACTCCGGCGGCGACCTTGAACGCCTCGGTCCGCTCCAGCGAGGCGGCGGGGTTGGGCAGTTGCAGGCCGAACGGCGGGCTTTGCAAGATGGCGCGCCGAAACAGTCCGCGCCCCTCAGGGTGTACCGCCAAGGCGGCGGTGGAGAATGCTCCGCCGGACTGGCCGGCGACCGTGACCTGCTCCGGATCGCCGCCGAAGGCGGCGATGTTCTCGCGTACCCACCGCAGGGCGGCGAGTTGGTCGGTCAGCCAGAAGTTGCCGGATGTCGAGCCGTCTTCGTCGCCCAGGTACAGGTAGCCCAGCGGCCCGATGCGGTAGGTGACCGTGACGACGACCAGGTCACCGTTGCGGGCGAACGTGTCGCCCGCGTAGATCGGCAGCGATCCGGACCCGCTGACGAACCCGCCGCCGTGGATCCACACCAGCACGGGGCGACGGGCGTGGTCGGGCGCCGGCGTCCACACGTTCACGGTGAGGCAGTCCTCGTCGAACGGTGGGAAGCCGTGTCCGCCCAGGATCGGATCCGGCCCCATGAACGGCTGGGGGGCGCCAGGCGCCGGTGCGGTGGCCTCGCGGACCCCCGACCAAGCTTCGAAGGGGACTGCGGGCCGCCAGCGCAGCGCGTCGACGGGAGGTTCGGCATACGGGACGCCGCGGAACACCGCGATCCCGTCCTCCCAGGACCCGCGCAGCGTTCCGTTCGCTGTGTCCACGACCGGGGCGGTGGAAGCGTTGGCATCGGCCATGGCGGGGTTCCTTTCCGACGACGGCCCGTGAGCAGCGGCGACAAGGACGTCGTGTCGTTCCGGGGCCGACTGGGTTTCCGGGCTGTGTGCCGAGTGAATTCCCCTACATCTATCGTGTTTTTTTGTCTGCCGACAAGCGGGCGGACTGAATTGTGACCGCGGGGAATTGGATTCAATCAGTGAATTCATTCGTTGAAGTGATGGGGTGCCATTTCTTCGGTGCGCGCGCGGGATTCCCGCGTCGACCGGAACGCCGCCGGAGCTACTGCATTCAGCAGGTGACGGCTGGGTCGGCGTCCTTGACATGGTCGGTTCGCGCTGACGAGCATGTGGGGCATGAACGCCCGCGGCACCCCGCAGCAGGAACAGCGCGAGGGAAACCTCCGGCTGCTGATGGATTGCCTGGCACGGGGTCCGATGCCGCAGGTGGAATTGGCGGCGGCGTCCGGGCTGTCAGAGGCGACCGTGTCAAACCTGGTGAGGGTCCTGGTGGATCGGTCCCTCGTCGCCTCCGAGGCAGGGGTGCGCAACGGCCGCCGTACCAAGGTCCTGAGCCTGCGCGGCCGACGCGCCCTGTGGTACATGGGTGTCGAGCTCGCGCGCACGCACGTCCGGGGAACGGCCTGGTCGATGACGGGTGTTCATGCGGACCGCGACACGGTGTTGCCCAGCCCCTACTCCTACTCGCAGGCCATCGACGCGGTCGTCGAGCTGGTGAGTGCGTTCGGCAGCGACGGTCTGGCCACCGCCGACCTGGCAGGTGTGGTAGTCGCGGTCCCCGGGCTCGTGCGAACCGTCGGCCCGGCGCCCGCGACGGCGCTGCTCGGCGAGGGCTACCACCAGATCATGGGCTGGGGCAGCGTCCCACTGCGTCAGGACCTGTCCGTCGTTCTCGGTGTCGACGTGGCGGTCGAGAACGACTGCAACGTCGCCGCGCTGGCGGAGATGGACGCGGGCGCCGCCCGCCCGTACCGGCACTTCATGTACCTTCTGGCCCACGCCTATGTCGGCGGCGGCCTGATTCTGGACGGGCGCATCTACCGCGGCGGAGGCGGCGTGGCGGGGGAGTTCGGGCACGCGGTGGCCGAGCCGGGAGGTAAGCCGTGCTGGTGCGGCGGGCGTGGCTGCCTGGAGACGCTGGCGGGTGAGGCCGCGCTTGTGGAGGCTGCGGGCGGCGGCGAGGCCGGGCGGCCAGTCGACGTCCACCAGGTGGTCGCCGCGGCCGTGGCGGGCGACGCGCGATGCCGCGCCGCGGTCGCGTCCGCGGGCGCGGCGATCGGCGCGGTGGTGGGCGCGGTCGCCACCCCCCTGGATCTGGAGTGCGTGGTGGTCGGCGGCCCGTTGGCGGCGGCGGGCAGACTGCTGACGGACGCGATCCGTGCCCGACTGACGTTGTACGTGGGGCAGTTGCATCCCTCCGCCCTGCCTGTGCTGACGGCGGAACTGGGGGCGGAGGCGTCAGCGCTGGGGGCCGCGCTGGCGGCGTACCGGGCAGGCGCCCCGGGCTGAGGAGCATGTAGCGGCGCGCCTCCGCGGTGGTTCTACACGTCGGCGGTGGGGAAGTGGCAGGCAACCCGGTGCCCGGGGCGGACTTCGACGACGTCGGGGGCCTGGGTGGCACACACGCGCTGAGCGAGGGGGCAGCGCGTGCGGAAGCGGCAGCCGCTGGGTGGTGTCACCGGAGAGGGAAGGTCTCCGCTGAGCGGTGCCTGGTCGCCGCGCCGATGCGACTGGCCGGGCACCGATGCGAGGAGCGCGCGGGTATAGGGGTGTGCGGGGCGCTCGAACAGCTCGTCGACCGGGGCGTCTTCGCACAGGGTGCCCAGGTACATCACGGCCACCCGGTCGGACAGTTGCCGAACGACGGCGAGGTCGTGCGAGATGAACAGCATCGCGAGGCGCTGGCCCTCGCGGATGTCCATCAGGAGGTTGAGGACCTGGGCCTGGATGGACACGTCGAGAGCGGAGACGACTTCGTCGCACAGCAGCAGGTCGGGAAGGCACGCCAGAGCTCGGGCGATGCTGACGCGCTGGCACTGTCCGCCGGACATCTCGTGGGGCCGACGTTCCAGCATTGTGCGGTGCAGGCCGACCATGTCGGCGAGTTCCCGTACACGCTCGTCGACGACGCCCGCTTCACGCTCTCCGGTGAGGATCAGCGGTGTGGCGATGATGTCGCGGACGGTGCGCCGGGGGTTGAGCGAGGCGATGGGGTCCTGGAAGACCATGCCGACCCGGCGACGGTACGGCTTGAGCGCGCGACCGCGGTGCCGCGACACCTCTTGCCCGTCGAAGACGATGCTGCCGGAGGCGTTGTCCTCCAGCCGTGCGACGGCGCGGGCCACGGTGGACTTGCCGCAGCCGGACTCGCCCACCAGCCCGAGGGTTTCGCCCACCCCGACCGTGAGGTCGACACCGGCGACCGCCTCGAACGGCCGGCCGGCGTTGCGGTAGCGCACCCGCAGGTCCCGCACCTGGAGCAGCGGCTTTTCGGGGCGCGGCGTGGTGATGCCGGTCCCCGGACGGGGCGTCGGATCGCTCATGTGCGGCTCGTTTCCTGATGCGCCGAGACGGCGTCCTTCGGCTGGACCGCGCCTGTTCCCGGCAGCGGCACGGGGTTCCAGCAGGCGGCTTCGTGGGTGCTTGAGGGCACGGTTGCCAGGGGCGGTACCTCGGACCGGCAGCGGTCCTGGACGCGAGGGCAGCGGTCCGCGAACGCGCATCCGTCGGGCAGCGTGGTCAGGTCCGGTGGCTGTCCGCCGATGGCGGCGAGGCGCTGCCCGCGTACGCCGTGCAGCGTGGGTGCCGCGTCCAGCAGCACGCGGGTGTACGGCATACGGGGGCCGGCGAGCACGCTCCCGGTGCGGCCCCGCTCGGCTTGCCGCCCCGCGTACATCACCATGACATCGTCCGAGTGGTCGGCGACCACGCCGAGGTCGTGGCTGATGAGGATGACCGCCATGTCCCGTTCGGCGCGCAGCCGGTCGAGCAGTCTGAGGATCTGGGCCTGCACCGTGACGTCGAGGGCGGTGGTGGGTTCGTCGGCAATGAGCAGCTCGGGGTCGCAGCTCAGGGCGAGGGCGATCATGACGCGTTGCCGCATGCCTCCGGAGAGCTGGACCGGATACTGGTCGGCACGCCGAGCCGGGTCGGGGATGCCGACGGAGTCCAGCAGCTCCACGGCGCGGGCCCGGGCCTGCCTGCGGCCCATCCCGAGGTGGCGTCCCAGAGGCAGCGCGATCTGGCGCCAGATCGGCATGACCGGGTTGAGCGCGGTCATCGGGTCCTGGAAGACCATGCCGATGCGGCGTCCGCGCATGTCGCGCATCGCGCGCTCGTCCAGTGCAGGCAGGTCGACGCCGTCGAAGTACGCGCTACCGCCGCGGTGCGCGATCGCCGTGTCGGGGAGCAGGCCGAGCAGGCTGCGGCACAGCACACTCTTGCCGGATCCCGACTCGCCGACGATGGCCAGGGTCCGTCCGCGTGCGACGGAGAATCCCACATCGTCGACGGCTTTGACGGTGCCGCGAGGTGAATGCAGGTGCACGGCGTACTCATGCAGCCGCAGCAGCGGCGTCGGAGGGGATGCCGTGACCGCAGGGGTTGTGCGGGTGGCGTCGGGTGTTGGTGAGTGGTTCACAACATCGCTCCGCGCATGTCCAGCCTGGCCGAGAGGCGGTCGCCCACGACGTTGGCGCACAGGACGACCAGGACCAGGACGATGGTGGGGGTCAACGTGACCATGGGGTGCTCGGCGAGGACCTGGCGGCCCTCGGCGATCATGCCGCCCCACGTGGGGTCGGGTGGCGGGACGCTTACGCCGAGGAAGCCGAGACCGCCCTCGACCATGACGCCGATGCCGAACATGGTGACGGCGTACGTGACGACGCCGGTGAGGACGTTGGGCAGGATCTCGCGGAGCATCAGCCGCGGTGTCGACATGCCCATGGCCCGGCAGGCGAGCACGAACTCGCGCTGGGACAGGCTGAGGACCGGCGCGCGGACGATGCGGACGAAGCCTGGGACGAACAACAGGCCGATCACCAGCGTGACCGAGGTGGTCGACGGGCCGACCGCGCCGATCACCGCAAGCGCGAAGATCATGGCGGGGAACGCGAGTAGGACGTCGGTCAGCCGCATGATGACGGCGGGCAGCCAGCCGCGGGTCAGCCCTGCCGCCATGCCGAGCAGCGTGCCGACCACGGCGCCGATCAGTGTCGCGCCCGCGCCGACCACCAGGCTGACGCGGGCGCCGTGCAAGATGCGCGAGAAGGTGTCGCGGCCCAGCGCGTCGGTGCCGAACCAGTGCTCGCCGCTGACGCCCGCCGCGAGTGCGTCGGTGTCGCTGTGCGTCGGGTCGTCCAAGGGCAGGAACGGGGCCAGCAGCGCGGCCAGGCAGAGGGCCGCGAGGAACCCGATCGCCAGCCAGACACCGATCCCCAGCCGGTGCGCGCGCCGCGCGGGCGACACCGGCGCCGCGCCGCGGGGTGTTCCGAGGCCGGCGTCTGCGGGGGCGGGCGGCACCGTGGGGCCGGAGGCGAGGTTCGTGTCAGCGGGCATGGCGGATCCTCGGGTCGAGCACGCCGTAGAGCACGTCGACGGCGAGGTTGACGAGCACGTACACGGCGGCGATGAGCAGCACGGTGCCTTGGAGGATGGTGAAGTCCTTGGTCTGTACGGCGCCCAGCGCGTAGGTCCCAAGGCCCGGGATGGCGAACAGTTGCTCGACGATGACCGCGCCGCCGACGAGGAATCCGAAGTTCAGGCCCACCAGCGTCACCAGGGGCAGCAGCGAGGGGCGCAGCGTGTGCCGGAACAGCACCTGCCGAGGCGTGAGTCCCTGGGCGCGCGCCGCCAGGACGTAGTCCTGCTGGAGGGTCTCCAGCACGCCCGCGCGCAGTACCCGGTAGTAGACCGCGGCGAGACCGAGTGCCAGCGTGATCGCCGGCAGCAGAAGGGTGCGGAAGGTCTGCGCCGGGTCCTGGTCGAGCGGTACGTACCCGGTTGCCGGGAGGGCGCCGAGTTGCACGGCGAAGACGTAGATGAGCAGGACGGCCAGGGCGAACTGCGGGGTGGCCAGCAGGAGGAACGAGCCGCCGTTGGCGGCCTTGTCCGGCGCTTTGCCCCGCCGGTACGCCGCCCACACCGCCAGCGGCACCGCGGCAGCCAGGGCGAGAACTTCCGCCATCACCACCAGCAGCAGGGAGGGGACTGCTCGGTCGGCGAGCGCATCGGAGACGTTCTGGCCGTTGAGCGCGGAGGTTCCGAAGTCGCCGTGCAGGACGCCGCTGAACCAGGTCCAGAACTGTTCGACGGCGGGCTGGTCCGCCCCGGTCTTGTGATTGAACTCGGCGATTTGCTCGGGAGTCGCCGAGTCTCCCAGGACCGCGGTGGCCAGTTCGCCCGGCAGGATGCGACCCAGGGCGAACGTGGCGACGGCGACCGACACCAGCACGATCAGCGCCTGTCCCGTACGCGCCAGGAAGAAGCGTGTGTTCACCGGGTCACCCACACGTCGCCGAGGACGAACGCGTCGACTCCGTAGGCGTCGGCGGCCGGCAGGTGAATCTTGGGCCCGGCCACGAACATCCCGGTCTTGCGGACCACGGGGATGCTGGGGATGTCGTTCGAGGCGTTGGTGAGGATCTGACGAGCGAGGGGGAGCGCCGCGTTGCCGTCGGGCGCCGCCCCGAGCTGCGCGAACAGTTCGTCGTTCTGCTTGTTCACGTACCCGCCGAGGTTGCGGCGGCCGGCGCTGGCGAACGCCACCTCGAGGCCGTCGACTGTGGTTGTCGCGATGAAGGCGGGGGAGAAGCTGACGTCGTAGTTGCGCTGCAGGACGTCCTGCATGATCCCGACGGCGGTGTTGGTCCTGATCGTCGACTCGATCCCGACAGCCTTCCACTGCTGCTGGATCAGCTGCGTCGCGGCGACGTAGTTGGAGCCCTGCAAGGTGTTCAGCTCGACCCTGACCGGCTTGCCGTACTCCGCGAGGAGCTGCTTCGCCCGCTCGGGGTTGTATTCCGGGACGCCGATGCCCTGCTGCTCCGGGTCGTTCTCCGCGAGGTAGGCGGTGGTGGGCTTGGTGTCGCCGTTGTAGGCGACCTTGTTCACCGCGTTGCGGTCGATGGCCATGCTGAGTGCCTGGCGTACCCGGACATCGTCCAGGCCCGGCCGGGTCATGTTCATGATGATGCCGTCGGGGCTCAGGCCTTCGTTCAACTGCACTTGCAGGCCCGCGGATTTGGCCTGCTTGGCCTGGTTGGGCTGCGAGGCGACCATCATGTCGATCGTCCCGGACTGCACGGACTGGACCGCGGTCTGGGTGTCGAGCATGACCTTGAGCACGACCTTGTCCGGATACGTGCGGCTCGCCAGCCACGAGGTCTCGTTCCGCACCAGGGTGACGTGGTCGCCGGGCACGATTTCGGCGACCTTGAACGCGCCGGTGCCCACCGGGTTGCGCCCGAAGGCGTCGCCGGCGGCCTTCTTCGCGGCCGGCGACGGGATCAGGCCGGCGATGCCGGTCAGGCCGACCTCGGGGAACTGGGCCCACGGGGCGCCGAGCGTGAACACCGCGGTGTGCGCGTCCTTGGCGGTGACCGAGACCACCTGGCTCACCAGGCGCGGGGCGCAACCCAGGCAGGTCTTCTTGTCCTTGATCTCCTGGTAATGCGCGACGACGGCGGCTGCGTCGAAGTCCGTGCCGTCCGAGAACTTCACGCCGTCCCGCAGCTGCACCGTAAAGGTCTTGTTGGCGTCCGAGGCAACAGCGCCGAGCGCCAGCTGCGGAACGAGGCGCCCGTCCTTGTCCAGGCCGAACAGCGGATCCATGACGCCGCGCGCGGCCGTGTAGTCCATCGCGCTCGCGAAATTCGGCGCAACCGGGTCCAAGGTCTGCACATCGAACGGCATGCCGACCTGGAGTGTGCCTCCGCGCCGTGGATCCCCGCCCGGCGCGGCCCCTCCTCCGCCGTTCCCCCCGCCGCAGGAAGCCAGCAACGCCACCGAGGCCACCACCGCCAGCGGGAGACCACCGCGACGGCTTCCGAACAAAGGATGGATCCGCATCATGTCCTCGCAACGGGTAAGGAAGGGCGACTCTGGCGACGCCTCTACGGCCTGCGTGGTGAGAATCTGCGGCGCTGGGATTCCAGTCGCCGGCAATGTTGTCCCCGTCGAATTCCGCCCCCGATAAGCCAGCACGATATTGCGCCAAACTATCTGTCGTCAATGACGTGACATAAAAGAGATGTGCCGGAGAAGCCATTCCTTGAAGGTGTGAATTCAAGGAATGAAGGAATGCCGACTCGGCCTCCTCGGAAGGGCCGACGGCCTTGATCCCGGGCTGGGACAGCTCCAGTAGGACGGTGCAGATCCGTGTTGAACGTCAGGTCGAAGGTGCACAGCGGATCCCGCGTAGCCGTGCCATGCGTTCCGCGCCCGTTGCGTTACGGGCGCACCGTGGCCCACCCGTGTGTGCCAGCCGGTTCGGTGTTCCATCCGTTGCTCGGCCCGACCTGCCTGAGCAACAGGGGTGGCTCGGGTGGCCGGGGACTGACAGTGGTGCATGCAGTGCTCACCTGGCTCACGGCGCAGAGACAGCCCACCGAACTACAGCACAGCCAAATGACTGCCACACTCGCCAACAGCACGCAGAACCACTGACGATCTCGTCGCGCGGCAGGGACCGGAGTGATTTGCGTCCATGGCCGGGTGGATCGGCCAGTGGGTGGGTGACCGGTCCCCGTACGCTTGGTGCTGATCGTCAGCATCCTGTTCGGGACCTGAACGACGGCGCCCGTAGTGACAGCTACCTGAGGGCTTGCGGTGTGGCAAGGAGTGCAGCCCGGCACTGGTTCGCCGCCGGGGGTGGGCTTCACGCGTGTCCGGTCGAAGTCCGGAGGGGAGGCAGGAGCCGCCCTCCGGCAGCAACGAGCTTCTGACATCCACGGCCGCAACCCGGCGTCCGGCACTGACCCTCACCGCTCCTCAAAGCCTGGCGCGGGGCACCTGCGCGTCGCCGAGTCGGCTAGATGTATTGATCACGAGCGTTGTTGACGGTCGTGGGTCTTGATCATGACGAAGACCTCCGGTGTGGTGGAGGTGTCTAGGCTTCACCGCACAACGGAGGTCTTCGTGTCCCACCGTAATGCCCGGCTGACCGTGCACGGCAGGCGGATGTTGGTCGAACGTGTCGCGTCGGCCCGCGCCTTGCGAGCGCACGCACCACGGCCCGCGGGCTAACCGACGGGACTTTGAAGACACTCCCTAGGGCTGCACCCGCCCCCCGTCGACGGCGGGGGAGAACGCGGTGTTCGCCTCCGGGTGGTCGACGCCGCGAGAGCGGGGCGGGGCGCGGGGCCGCGATCGGGACACCCCGCGCGGCAAGGAGCGATTCCGGGTGGTCCGTCGCTAAGGGTTGTCCCGTAAATGATCTCCGTTGTCGGAGTGTGGCGGCTTGATTCGCCGGTCATCCGGCGAGGGTGAGGTTGTGCAGGCGGGCGATG
>NZ_JBSFVE010000047.1:0-25628 GCF_053592165.1 Streptodolium elevatio | reverse complement strand
ACTGCACTCGAAGGGGTGTGGGAGAGTAGGACGCCGCCGGAATTAGCGTGATAGACGAGTAGGCCCCCTCCTGTGGAGGGGGCCTACTTGCGTTTGTGGGTTCTTTTGCTCGTACGTCGCCTCCGTACGCGTCAAAGGCGCCGGCCGGCGTTGATTCGGGCGGCCTGGCGCGTCAGGTGGGCGCGCTCGGCGAGGTTGGACGCCTTTTGCGCCGCTTCGACGTAAAGCGCCGACGCCACCTCCAGATCGCCCGCCTGCTCGTGCAGATAGGCGGCGACGGCGGCGTATCGGGGCAGTGAGTTGTCGTCCAATTCGGCAAGTGCCTTGAGTCCGGCCTGCGGCCCGTCGGCTTCGCCTACCGCCACTGCGCGGTTGAGGCGTACGACGGGGCTGTCGGTCAGGGCGGCCAGTTCGTCGTACCACTCGACGATCTGCATCCAGTCCGTCTCCTCGGCGGTCTGCGCGTCGGCGTGAAGTGCGGCGACGGCGGCCTGCGCCTGGAACTCGCCCAGGCGGTCGCGGGCGAGTGCGCTCTGGAGGATCACCACGCCTTCCGCGATGAGCTGGGTGTCCCAGCGGCCGCGGTCTTGTTCGGCAAGCGGCACCAGCGTGCCGTCTGGGGCTGTTCGCGAGGCGCGGCGGGCGTGGTGCAGCAGCATGAGGGCGAGCAGCCCGGCGACTTCCGGATGGTCGATCGCGGCCGCGAGCTGCCGGGTGAGCCGGATGGCCTCGGCGGCGAGGTCGACGTCGCCCGAGTAGCCCTCGTTGAAGACGAGGTAGAGGACGCGCAGAACGGTGGCGACGTCCCCCGGTTGGTCGAAACGTACGCCGGAGACCGTGCGCTTGGCGCGGCTGATGCGTTGCGCCATGGTCGCTTCCGGGACCAGGTAGGCCTGGGCGATCTGGCGCGTGGTCAGCCCGCCGACGGCACGCAGGGTGAGTGCGACGGCCGATGACGGGGTCAGCGACGGGTGTGCGCAGAGGAAGTACAGCTGGAGCGTGTCATCCGCGTCCGGCGCAGGCCCGGGGGTCGGCTCGTCCTCGGCCAGGTCCTCACGGCGGCGGCGGGAGGCGTCCGACCGGGTGGCGTCGAGGAACTTGCGCCAGGCGACGGTGATGAGCCATGCCTTGGGGTCCCGAGGTGTGTCGGTCGGCCAGACGCGGACCGCCTCGACCAGTGCGTCCTGTACGGCGTCCTCTGCCGCCGCGAAGTCGGCTCCGCGGCGGCAGAGGACACCGAGCACGCTCGGGGTGAGGCTCCGCAGGAGGGCCTCGTCCAACGTGGGCATCGGTGGGGTCACTCCGTGATCGTGGGGTGGCAGCCCAGGAACGGGCGCAGCTCCAGCCACTCGTGGATGGGCTTTCCGCCCGCCCCGGGGGCGGCGGACAGCTCGGCGGCCACCTCGAGGGCGCGCTCGTAGGTGTCGACGTCGATCACCATCCAGCCGGCGATGAGGTCCTTGGTCTCGGCGAACGGACCGTCGGTGACCGGAGGGCGGCCCTCACCGTCGAACCGGACGAACGTCCCTTCCGGGGCGAGCGCCTGGCTTTCGACGTACTCGCCGGTCTCCACGAGCCGGGCGGCGAGGTCGTCCATGTACTGGACGTGGGCTGAGATCTCCTCCGGTGTCCACTGGTCCATCGGGGCGTCGTTGGCCGGGGCCGGGGCGCCGCGGTAGTGCTTGAGCAGCAGGTACTTGGCCATGTCGGTGATCTCCTCGGTTCGGCTGCGCCCCATTGTGGTCGCGTTCACTGCAAGGACGGAGCCGACCACCCCTTCTCGACATCTCGGGGAATCATGCTCTGCGGCTCTTCCCTGACTGCTCGCCTGCGCCATCTCGGTGCTGACTCTGTTGATCCGCCGAGCGCTCAGATGGTCCGTAGGGCGGTTACGCGGTTTTGGAGGGCCTCGACACCGTCGATGCCTTGGAGGCGGTCGAGCCGGGCCCGCATCTCCTGGGCGGCATCGGCGACCTTGACGGAGCGAATGCCGTCGGCGCAGTCGGCGAATTCGTTCCAGGTGCTGAGAGCCGCTGCGACGTCGCCGCGCTTGAGCCGTACCTCGCCGAGGTCTGCCAGCACGATTGCCCGGCTTCGGCGCCGGTCCAGGCCGTGGATGCCGAGCGCGTGCCCGAGGTGTTCCTCGGCGGCCTCCAGGTCGCCGAGCCTGGCGAGGATCGTGCCTGCCTCGTGCGCCCACCTGCCGGGCGAGTAGTGGGCCGCCCACGATTCCCCGGCTTGGGCGGGGGAGCGCTCGACGGCGGTCTGGGCGGCGGCGAGCGATGCGGTGGCGGTCCTGCGGTCGGAGTCCAATGCCGCGGCCGTGGCCAAGGTCGTCTGGTAGTAGGCGATGGCACGTGGGTTGTCCAGGTTGCGGGCGTGGTGGACGCACCGCTCCGACAATCTGACCGCTGCTGCGCGGTGACCGAGGTCGATGGCTTGCACGGCCATCCCGCGTAGTGCGGTCGCGGAGAGCTCCGCGTCGCCCGCTTCGTTCGCGAGACGGTACGAGTGGGCGTAGTACTTCTGCGCCAGCCCGTGGTTGCCTTCGTTGCCATCCACCCGGCCAGGTGCACCATTTGCGCGGTCGCGGCGAACAGTTCGCGGCCCGTCGCCTGACTGAAGGTCCCGCTCAGCCAGCGCGATACGTCCTCGGTCAGGCCGCCCCGTTCCCAGCGTGAGACGTCCTGACGAGTGAGTACGTCAGGACCTCTGCCCTCGACCAGGCCGAGTTCGCGGGCGAGTCGTGCCTGGCTCCATTTCCTTGCCTCGCGTGCGCGGCGAATCCGCACAGGGACCGTGATGTCGCCCGCAGCGTGACCGCAGAAGGCGGCCGGGGCTTGCAACTGGTGGCGGCACTGGCCGACCGCCATGGACACCGGCTTCGGGCCCGGGGCAAATGTGTCTGGGCCGAGGTACGGCTGCCTGGGGCAGGCTTTCGGTCAGAGCCGGCCGGCGAGTTTTAGGGACAGGTAGGTGTCGGTGAGTTGGGACGCGAGGCCTCCCGGCGGTGCGTCCACGATGGTGACGCCGTGGCGGCGGAGGTCGGCGGAGGTGCCGCGGCGCTCGGCGAGTTCGCGTTCCGCGGCGGCGGCGTTGTAGACCGCTTCGGCGGTGCCTCGGGAGGCGGCCATCCCGGTGAGGGCCGGGTCGGCGACCGCGGCCACGACGACCTCGTGGCGGTCGGTGAGTTGGGGGAGGACCGGCATCAGGCCTTCGCGTACGGCCTCGGCGTCGAGGCCGGTGAGCAGGACGACGAGTGAGCGGCGCTTGGTGCGGCGGATGATCTCGGCGACCAGGTGCGGCGAGTCCGACTCGACGAGTTCGGGTTCGAGCGGGGCCATGGCCTGGACGAAGGACGTGAGTACCGTCGTACGCGAGGCTGCCCGCACGTCCGCGCGCACGCGGCGGTCGTGGGCGAGGAGGTCGACGCGGTCCCCCGCCCGTGCGGCGACCGCGGTGAGGAGCAGGGCGGCGTCCATGGCCGCGTCCAGGCGGGGTGCGTCGCCGATGCGTCCGGCCGAAGTGCGGCCGGTGTCAAGGACGATGAGGATGTGGCGGTCGCGTTCGGGGCGCCAGGTGCGGACGACGACGCCCTGATTGCGCGCGGTGGCGCGCCAGTCGATCGAGCGGACGTCGTCGCCGGGCACGTACTCGCGCAGTGAGTCGAACTCGGTTCCCCGACCGCGCGTCAGGACGGCGGAGCGGCCGTCGAGTTCGCGCAGGCGCTCCAGCTTGGACGGGAGCAGGCGACGGCTCGGGAAGGCCGGGAGCACCCGTACGGTCCAGGGGACTTCGTGCGAGCCCTGGCGGGCGGCGAGGCCGAGGGGGCCGAGGGCGCGTACGGTCACGCGGTACGCCCGCCGGTCGCCGCGTCGGGTGGGGACCAAGGCGGTGGCCACGCGGCGGCGTTCGCCGGGTGGGATGTCGAGGGCGTGGCGCTGTTCGTGGGCTCCGGCGCTGGGCGGCCAGGCGTCGCGGAGGAGTCCGCGTACCGGTCGGTCGCGGGAGGAGTTGCGTACGGTCAGGGTCACGCGTGCGGGTTCGCCGAGGCGCACGGTGGTGTCGCCGGCGCGCTCGAAGGTGAGGGCGCGTACCGAGCCGGCGAGGGCGAGGTCGGCGATCACGCCGAGGGCGAGGAGCCCTTCGACCACGAACACGCCCGTCCACGACGGCATCAGGAGCCCGACGACGAGCGCGCCCAATGCCGCGAGGAGTGCGGTCCTGCCGGTGAGCGTCATGGGTGCGCCCGCTTCGTCCGCGCATCGTTCGTCGGCACCCGGCTCATCCGCGTCTCGCTCATCCGCACCCCGCTTACGCGCGCCTCGCTCATCGCGGAACGGGTACCGAGGCGAGGACCGCGTCCACGACGGCGTCGGCGGTGACGCCCTCCATCTCCGCCTCCGGGCGCAGTTGTACGCGGTGCCGCAGCGTCGGCTTGGCGAGTGCCTTCACGTCGTCCGGCGTCGTGTAGTCGCGCCCCGACAACCACGCCCAGGCCCGCGCGGTACCCAGCAGCGCCGTTGCGCCTCGCGGCGAGACGCCCAGTTGCAGGGACGGCGAAGTACGCGTGGCCCGCACGATGTCGACGATGTACGCCAGCACGTCGGGGTCCACCCGCAGCCCGGCCACCGCCCGCCGCCCGGCGGCGAGTTCGGCCGGCCCTGCCACCGGCCGCACCCCGGCCGCGTCGAGGTCGCGCGGGTCGAAGCCCGCGGCGTGCCGGCGCAACACGTCGACCTCCTCGTCGCGTTGCGGCAGCGGCACGGTCAACTTCAGCAGGAAGCGGTCGAGTTGGGCTTCGGGGAGCGGGTACGTGCCCTCGTACTCGACCGGATTCTGGGTCGCCGCGACGAGGAACGGGTCGGGGAGGGGGCGCGGCGTGCCGTCGACCGAGACCTGGCGTTCCTCCATCGCCTCCAGGAGCGACGCCTGGGTCTTCGGCGGCGTGCGGTTGATCTCGTCCGCGAGCATGAGGTTGGTGAAGACCGGGCCTTCGCGGAACGAGAACTCGGCGGTGCGGGCGTCGTAGACCATCGAACCGGTGACGTCGCCGGGCATGAGGTCCGGAGTGAACTGCACGCGCGTGGACTTGAGGTCCAGGGCGCGGGAGAGGGTGCGTACGAGCAGCGTCTTCGCGACCCCGGGCACGCCTTCGAGGAGCACGTGGCCCCGGCACAGCAGGGCGATGACGAGGCCGGAGACCACGGGGTCCTGGCCGACGACGACCTTGGCGACCTCGCCGCGCAGGGCCTCCATGGCCGCGCGCGCCTGGTCGGCGCTCATCGTGCCCACGGACGCGTCGGTACGCGCCTGGACGGCCTCGGAGGAAGGATGGACCGGTCCGTTCACGGCTGACGTACCCCTGTCTTGACGTGGTCTTCCAGCAGGTCGAGTTGGTCGGCCAGGGCGACGAGGCCGTTCTCGTCGTCCGGGACGGCACCGTACAGCAGGTGGTAGATGTCCGCGGGTGCCCGCCGGGTGCGGGCCGCGACGGCGTCGACCAGGACGGCGGGGTCGGTCGCGGCGGGGCCGGAACCGGTGCCCAGGCGGGCGGCGATGCGCGTACGGGCCGCCGCGCGCAGCTGGTCCGCGGCCCGGTCGACGGTCCGTCCCCGCCGATAGAGGCGCGCCCGGCCCTCGGCGGTCTCCGCGGCGCGCACCACGACCGGCAACGGCTCGGTGACCACGGGGCCGAGGCGGCGGGCCCGGTACAGCGCGAACAGGATGACGGCGGCGGAGAGTTGGATCGCGCCGAACCGCCACCCCGCGGGAAGCAGGCTGAGCAGCCCCTCGTCGCCGTCGGCGGATTCCTCCGGCAGGTACCAGAGCAACTGCGGATGCGCACCGAGGAGTTGCATCGTCAGGGAAGCGTTGCCGCGTTCGTCGAGACGGTCGTTCCGCAGGGCCTTTCCGCTGCCGAGGAGCACCGCGTCGCCGCCGCCGTGCGGCAGCAGGACCAGGGTCGGCGAGCCGCTCGCCGGGTAGCAGCGCACGGCGCCGCGCACGCTGGTCTGGTATCCGGTGCCGCCGACGTCGGCGTCGCCGGCGCGCAGGGCCTCCGGGAGGTCGCAGCGCGGCTGGAGGGCGCCGCGGTCGACGGATCCGTCGTCGTGGGCGTCGAGGCCGAACGTTTCGAGGCTGCCGTCGTCCGGCTCGACGAGCACGGTACGCGCGGGCCGCAGCACGGCGGCGGCCGCGATCTGCTCGGCGGTGAGCCGGTTCGGGAACGGCACCAGCACGGTGGTGTCCGCCGGGGCGTTCTCGACGGCCGCGCGGAGTGCCTCCGGCGAGGTGACGAGGCTGACGGCGACGCCTTCGTCGCGCAGGATTTCGGCGAGCGCGCGGGAGCCGGCGGGGTCGACGGCGCGCGGGTCGAGTTCGCCGCGGTCGCGGCCGCCGGTGATCAGGATGATCGCGCTGACGACGAAGAGGATGAGGGCCGCGAGCAGCAGCGGGCCGCGGGCGGCGCGCCACAGGGCGGCGGCGTCCGGACTGACCGAGGTAGTGGGCGGCGTCGCCGAGTTGCGGGCGACGCCTGGCGTGGGGGTCGCCGCGTGGCCCTCCGCCCGGCGCGCCGCGTCGTCCGCGTCCTTCGCCGCCTCGTCCACCGCCGCTCCGCCCACCGCTGCGTCCCCAGCCCTGTCCACCGCTTCGTTCACCGCGGCGTCCGGTCGGGGCCGACGGCAACCGGCTCGTGCGCGGGTCGGGCGGCGGCGCACCGGGTGTCGAGGTCGCGCAGCGCGAGGTCCATCTGCTCGGTGCCGGGACGCCCGCCGTAGCGCACGTCGTCGAACACCAGCGCGGCGGACAGCAGCGCGGCGGCGAGCTCCGGGAGTTGGCGTCCCGCTTCGTCGGCGGCCTCGTCGGCGGTGCGGCCCGGGCGTTCGTCGAGGATCGCGCGCTCCTCCAACGCCCTGACCACGGCCCGGAGTCGGTTCTGCACGGCGTCGTCCCACGTGCCGCGCGCCGCGGCTTCGTCCGCGAGCGCCCGGTACTCGGCCGCGGTACGCGGGCCTTCGGAGGTGAACAGCGCCTCGCGCCGGCCGCGTGCCGCGCGCAGCGGACCAAGTCGCAGGCGCAGGGCGATGATCAGGCCGACCACCACGAGCAGCACCACGATGATGCCGAATCCGCCGCCGGGCGCGACCGACGTCATGCGGTCGACCAGTTCCTGGAACCGGTCCAGCAGCCAGTTGTACGCCCGAGTGAACAGCGACGGGTCGTCCTGGTGGTACATCGGTTTCGACAACTCGTCGCGCGCGGCCCCCCGGGCCGGGTCGCGCGGGATGTCGACCGGCTCGGGCGTGGCCGCGGCCGCCAGAGTCGGCAGGAGGCCTGCGATCACGAGGCCGCCGGAGCGGCGTCGTCGGGCACGAGGCCCGCCGCGCGGGCGAGTTCGAGGTCTAGGGCCTCACGGCGCATGCGCTGGTCGATGTAGAGGAGGACGAGGGCCGCCGCGCCGAACGGGAAGGTCAGGCCGTACGAGATGACCGTGCCGACGCCCAGCAGCAGCATGTCGGTGAACGACGTGGGGACCGCGGTGCCGTACACCGACGAGAACCCGGCCGCGAACGTGAACGGCAGTTGCACGATGCTGCCGATGATCGCGGTGAGCAGCCAGATGAGCATCGTGATGCCCAGGACCCGCCACCAACTCCCGGTCACCAGCTTGCGGGAGCGGCCGAGCGCCTTGCGTACCGTCTGCTTCTCCAGGATCAGTGCGGGGCTGGAGAGTTGGAGCAGGATGTAGGCGTAGATGGCGAGGCCCGCCCCGCCCAGTCCGCCGATCACGATCAGCGCGCCGCCCGCGTCGCCCGACACGAGGGCCAGCAGCAGGCCGGGGACCATGCAGGCGAGCAGCAGGCCGATGGGGATCAGGAAGGTCATCACCGACACGCCGAGCAGCCGCATCAGCAACGGCCGTGTGCCGGACCACGCCTGACCGAGCGTCATGCCCTTGCCGAGGACGGCGCGGCTGACGACGAGTGTCAGGACGCCGGTGATGATGAGCTGTCCGAGCAGCATCACCACGATCAGGACCGCGCTCGATCCCAGTACGGGGCCGAGGACGTCGAGGAGTTCGTCGGTGTCCGGGTCGGACTCGTCCAGCACGGACGTGTCGACGTTGCGGAGCATCGCCCACTGCGCGGGGACGACGATCGCCTGGGTGATGAGGGCGACGACGAGCGAGAGCCCGATCATCACCTTCCAGTGCGTGCGCATGGCGGCCACCGCGCCGTCCAGCAGTTCGCCGACGCCGAGCGGGCGCAGCGGGATGATGCCGGGCTTGGCGGCGGGGAGGTACGGTCCGCGCCACCCCTGCGGCGCACCCCACCCGGGACCGCCGGGACCGCCGGCTCCGCCCGGGGCACCCCAGCCGTGCACGGGCTGCTGCCCGCCGCCCGGTACGCCCCACCCGCTCGACGGCGGGGGCTGCTGCGGGGACCAGCCCTGCGGGGTGTCCGGAGCCTGCGGGGTGTCCGGAGCCTGCGGGGGCGGCGGTGCGGTCGGCGGCGTTCCACCGCCGGGGACGCCCCAGCCGCCGGTGACGGGTGGCGGCTGCTGCGCGGACCAGCCGGGGGGAACGTCGGGCTGCGCGGGCTTGGCGAGGTCGGGGGCGCTGCCGGTGTCCGGGGTCTCCGGGGTGCGCGAGGTGTCCGACGCCGACGCGCTGTCCGAGTCCCGCGGACCGCCGGAAGCCGGGCGGCTGTCGGAGTCGGAGTCGGAGGTGCCACCCGAGTCCGCGGCGGCGCCCGCGGCTGCGGCGCTGCCGACGGCCGGTGCGTCGCCCGCAGCCGGTGCGTTGTCGGCAGCCGCGGCGTTGTCGGTAGCCGGGGGCGCGTCCTCGCCGGTGCCGGACGCGGACCCAGGCACGGACTCAGGCGCGGACCCAGGCGCCGGCGCAGGCGGTACAGCCTCCCGGGCGGTGCCGCCGTCGTCCGCCGCGGGGCCCTGCGCTTCGCGGTCGTCCCGTCGGTGTGCGTCGGCCGCGTGCCCGTCGGGCTCGCCGCCGTCCGCGTCCGTTGCGGGGGCGGGCGACTGAGGGGACCGACGCGGGTCGTCGGGCCCCGGTGAATCCGGTGTGGCCCTGCCCGGAGAGTCCGTCATCGAAGTCGCTCCTCGTTCCTGGTGGGTGGCGGTCAATCGTGGCATGTTTTTGCCCGGACTTGATGATCGACTCCCGCTTTCCCGGTAGGCGGGGTGCGGGTTGTCGGTATATGCCGTACCCGCCCCAACCGCGACGACGCGGCGCGCGTCCCGGACGGGCACACTCATGTCATGGACAATGCCCCCGCACACGCCGCCGACGAATGGTCGCCGCGGCCCGCGTACTGGCTCGACGATGTCCCGACCGCCTACGGCCACGGACCCGCGGTGGTCCTCCTCGACCAGACCCGCCTTCCGCAGGAGGAAGTGCGCCTGGTGTGCAGCGACGTCCCCACCCTCGTCGACGCGGTCCGCAGGCTCGTCGTACGCGGCGCGCCCGTGCTGGGCATCGTCGGCGCCTACGGGGTCGCCCTCGCCGCCGCCCGCGGCGACGACGTCAAGGCTGCGGTCCAGGACATCGCCCAGGCTCGTCCGACCGCGGTCAACCTCGGCTGGGGCGCCCGCCGCGCTTTTGCGGCGTGGGAGGCCTCGGGCGGCGACGCGCTCGCCGCCCTGCGCGAGGCCCGGGTGATCCACACCGAGGACGCGCAGGCGAGTGCGGCGATGGCCGCCAACGGGGCGGAGTACGCGGTCGCCCTGGTGGCTGACCGCCCGCTGCGCGTCCTGACGCACTGCAACACCGGCGCCCTGGTCTCCGGCGGGGAGGGCACGGCGCTGGCCGTGGTGCGGGAGCTGCATCGCGCGGGGCGCCTGGGGCAGTTGTGGGTGGACGAGACCCGCCCGCTGTTGCAGGGCGCGCGGCTGACCGCGTACGAGGCCGCGCAGACCGGCATGCCGTACGCCGTCCTGTCCGACAACGCGGCCGGTTCGCTGTTCGCGGCCGGGGAGGTGGACCTTGTCGTCGTGGGCGCGGACCGGATCGCGGCGGACGGCGCGACGGCCAACAAGGTGGGCACTTACCCCCTGGCGGTCCTGGCCCGGCATCACGGCGTGCCCTTCGTCGTCGTCGCGCCGATGAGCACGGTCGACCTCGACACCCCGGACGGGGACGGGATCGTCGTCGAGCAGCGTGACGGCGGTGAGGTCACGGAGTTGTCCGGAATGCCCCTCACACCTCCGGGGAGTCCCGCGTACAACCCGGCTTTCGATGTGACGCCGCCCGCGCTGATCACCGCGATTGTCACGGAATCGGGCGTTTTGTCGCCCGTAAGTACGATCGCGATTGCTCGGATGAGTGCAGGTCACGATCCGGTAATGCGACGATGATGTCTATGAAGGGACGTGTCCTCATCGTCGACGACGACACCGCGCTGTCCGAGATGCTTGGCATCGTGCTGCGCGGCGAAGGGTTCGAGCCGTCGTTCGTAGCGGACGGCGACAAAGCTTTGCAGGTATTCCGGGAGGTCAAGCCGGATCTGGTGCTGCTCGACCTGATGCTGCCAGGACGGGACGGAATCGATGTCTGCCGTCAGATCCGCGCCGAGTCAGGCGTGCCGATCGTCATGCTCACCGCGAAGAGCGACACGGTCGACGTGGTCGTCGGCCTGGAGTCCGGCGCGGACGACTATGTGATCAAACCGTTCAAGCCCAAGGAACTGGTGGCGCGGGTCCGCGCGCGGCTGCGCCGTGCCGAGGAGCCCACGCCGGAGCAGTTGGTCATCGGTGACCTGGTCATCGACGTGGCCGGGCACTCGGTCAAGCGGGACGGGCGCAACATCGCGCTCACCCCGCTCGAGTTCGACCTGCTGGTCGCCCTCGCCCGCAAGCCCTGGCAGGTCTTCACCCGTGAAGTGCTGCTGGAGCAGGTGTGGGGGTACCGGCACGCCGCCGACACCCGGCTGGTCAACGTCCACGTGCAGCGGTTGCGTTCGAAGATCGAGCGCGACCCCGAGCGACCCGAGATCGTGGTGACCGTACGCGGCGTCGGCTACAAGGCCGGCCCCGCCTGACGTGGTGAACGACCGCCGTCCCGAACCGGGCCCGGGGTCCGGGGGACGGTTCCCGGACCGGTTCGGCGCCTTCCGAAGACCCGCGCGCACACCGGCGCGCGGGGGCGACGTCGAGCATGCCCGGACACCGGAGGACGACGGCACCGCGCCGGAGGCTTCGTCCGGCGCCGCCCCGGGCGCTGTGCCCGGCGCCGCCGCGGGTGCGGCCTCGGGCGCCCCCGCGCCAGGCGCCGCAGGCAACCCGCCGGGTGCCGTCCGCGGCCTGTCGCCGGTACGCCGGGGCTGGTCGCTGTGGACTCTCGCACTGCGGCGTGCCAGGGGCGGCATAGGCCGCGTGGTGGCCGTCTGGCGGCGCTCGATCCAGTTCCGCGTGGTGTCGACCACCCTCGTCCTGTCCGCGGCCGTCATGGTCCTCCTCGGCATCGTGGTGGTCGGCCAGGTCCAGGGCGGTCTGCTCGACGCCAAGGTGGCCGGCGCCACCGCCCAGGCGGAGGGCGGCTTCCAGGTGGCCGAGACGCAGGCGTCCGAGCGCGGCAACGAAGGCGCGCGGGCGACCCCGCCGGTCGGCACCGACCCCGCCAAGGGCGGCCTCGACATCAAGGACTGGCTGACCAGGCTCGTCGACCAGCTCTCCAGCGGCGGCAAGGGCCAGTACGACGTGGCGGTGCTCAGCCCGCCGGACAACGCGCGCTACGGCCCGCGCTCGTCCGGCAACGTGCTCGCCGACCAGAGCGTCTCGGTCGAGCTGCGGCAGCGGATCCACCAGGTGTCCGGGGCGTCGTACCAGTTCACCAAGATCGTGCGGGAGTCGGAGGAGGGCGGCGGCCGGTCCAGTACGCGCGGCGTCGTCGTCGGCAAGGAACTGACCGACCCGCTCAGCGGCAAGTACCAGCTCTACTACTTCTTCCCGTTCACGCCCGAGGAGAAGACGCTCGGCCTGGTCCGCGGCACGCTCGCGACCGCCGGCGTCTTCCTGGTGCTGCTGCTCGTCGCGATCGCCGCGCTGGTCACCCGGCAGGTGGTGACGCCGGTGCGGATGGCCGCGCGGATTGCCGAGCGCCTGGCCGCCGGGCGCCTCGAGGAGCGCATGCGCCTCAACGGCGAGGACGATCTCGCGCGGCTGGGCTCGTCGTTCAACAAGATGGCCTCGAACCTGCAGAACAAGATCCGCCAGCTCGAAGAACTGTCGCGCATGCAGCGGCGGTTCGTCTCGGACGTGTCGCACGAGCTGCGCACGCCGCTGACCACCGTGCGCATGGCCGCCGACGTGCTGCACGAGGCGCGCGACCGGTTCGACCCCGCCGTCTCGCGCTCCGCCGAGCTGCTGCAGACGCAGTTGGACCGGTTCGAGGCACTGCTGTCCGACCTGCTGGAGATCAGCCGCTTCGACGCGGGCGCCGCCGTCCTGGACGCCGAGTCGTTCGACATGCGGGTCATCGTCGGACGCGTCGTCGACGCCGCCGAGCCGCTCGCGGAACGGCGCGGCGGACGCATCGTGGTGAGCGAGCCCGGCGTCTCGTGCATCGCCGAGGTCGACCCGCGGCGCATCGACCGCGTGCTGCGCAACCTCGTCGTCAACGCCGTCGAGCACGGCGAGGGGCGCGACGTGGTGGTCACCGTGGCCGCCGCCAACGACGCCGTCGCGGTGACCGTCCGGGACTACGGCGTGGGCCTCAAGCCGGGCGAGTCGTCGCTCGTCTTCAACCGCTTCTGGCGCGCGGACCCCGCCCGGGCGCGCACCACGGGCGGCACCGGGCTCGGCCTGTCGATCGCGCTGGAGGACGCGCACCTGCACGGCGGGTGGCTCCAGGCGTGGGGCGAGCCGGGCGGCGGATCGCAGTTCCGGCTCACACTGCCCAGGGTGGCCGGGGGCGACCTCGTACGCTCGCCGCTGCCCCTGGAACCGCCGGACTCGCGGGCCAACCGCGGGCTGAACCTCGCCGGTACGCCCTACCGCCGCGCCACGCGCCCGCCCGGCCCCGGGGACCGCTCCGGCCCCGGGGAGCCGGCCGACCCGGCCGGACCGGAGTCGCGTCCGGGCCCGCGTCCCGGCGCCGGTGCGGCGCCGGAATCGTCCGGGCCGACCGCGTACAAGACGTACAAGAGCAAGGAAGGCGGTGGCCGGTGAACCGCACACGTCACACGTCCCGGTCCGGCCGCGAGAACCCGGCCGGCGCGGCGTCGCCCCGGCCGCGCCGCCGCGGACACCGCGTCGTACGCGTGCTGCGCGCCGCCGCCGTCGCCTGCACGCTCGGCCTGCTCGCGTCCTGCGCGTCGATGCCCAGCGGCGGCGGGGTCAAGGACGTCACGCACGACGAGGCGCCCGGCACCGAGGCCGACGAGCAGCAGGTGCGCGTCTTCGGCGTCCCGCCGCAGCCGGGCGAGGATCCCGTGGACCTGGTGGACGGCTTCCTGGAGGCGCTGACCAGCGACGAGCCCGACTACCAGACCGCGAAGAAGTACCTGACCCCGCAGGCCGCGGAGAAATGGAAGCCCGAGGCCGGCATCAAGATCGTGGAGAAGACCCCGAGCGCCTACATCGGGCCGGGTCCCACCGCCGAGGACACCTCCGCCATCGTGGACGTGAAGAGCAAGCAGGTCGGCAGCGTCGACGACCAGTTGGCCTACGAACCACGCCCCGCTCCCGCGCCCGAGGACAAGGTCGAGCTGAAGGTGGTGAAGAACCAGGACGGCCAGTGGCGCATCGAGGACCTGCCGGACGGCGTCATACTGTCGCGCGCCGATTTCGAGCGCGTCTACAGGCCGGTGAACATGTACTGGTTCGTCGACAACGACGGCGAGAGCGCCGCCTCCCGCGACCAGTTGCTCGTACCCGACCCGGTCTACCTGCGCTCCCGCAACGCGCTCGCCACGACCCTGGTCCGGAAGCTGCTGCAGGGTCCGAACAAGTGGATCGCGCCGGTCGTACGCTCCGACATCCCGCCGAACACCCGCCTGCTGGACCACACGGTCGCGATCGACGACCGCCGCTACGTCGACCTCGCGCTGAGCACCGGAGCGCCGGTCGGCCCCGTCGCGTGCAAGCGGATGGCGTCGCAACTGCTCTACACGCTCGGCCAGGTCGCCAAGGTCGAGTCCGTACGCCTGACCGTCGACGGACAGGCCTGCGAGCCGGTGACACCGCGGGACGCCGCGGTCTTCGACCCCGCCGCGACCTCCGCCACCGGCGCCACGGGCTACTTCCTGGTGCCCGGCAGGAACTCGGTCTCCCTGGTGCAGTCCGAGGACGCCCGGCCGGTGCCCGGGCAGTTCGGCGGCGCCCTTCAGTTCAACGAGATCGCCGTGGACCGCGACGAGGAGCAGATCGCCGGGACCGCACTCAACGACACCAAGCTCTGGGTCGGCAGGATGACCGCGGACGCCCAGGCGGAGCTGTGGGCCACCGCGGAGCCGGGCCACGTCTTCGAGGACCCGACGTGGGACGGGCGCGGCGGCCTGTGGGTCCTGGAGTCCGTCGGGAACAAGGGCCCCCGGACCCTGTACTTCATCGGCAAGGACTTCAAGATCCCGGTCGCCGTGGAGGGCCTGGACGGCGGCAACATCACGAGCATCCGCATGTCCCCGGACGGGACCCGCATCTCGATGTTCGTCGAACACGGCACCAGGGGGCGCCTGGTCATGGGCCGCGTCAACCGCGGCGTCGACCCCGCCAACCGCCTGGAGCCGCGCCCCGTGGTCGACGGCCTGCGCCTGGTCGTACCGGACCTCGTGGAGCTCAAGTCCCAGTCCTGGCAGGGCGCTTCCCGGTTGCTGGTACTGGGCAAGACGTCGGAGGCCTCGGTCTACCCGCAGTTCGTCGACATCGACGGCGGCAACGTCGCACAGGTGAACAACGCACCCTCCGGCGTCGAGAGCATGGCGGCCCCGAACGGCCGCGACCAACCCCTGCTCGCAGGCGTGAACGACGAACGGATCTACCGCCTCGAACCCGACGGCTGGAAGGCCGTAACCGGCACCAACGGCACCAAACCCGTCTACCCCGGCTAGGCCCATCGCTCGCGCCGTTGACGGCAACGCCTTTCAATGCTGCGGAGGACCCGGACCCCCCAAGGCGGGCTCAAGTCACCTGAGGGGCCTTTTCCGAGCGGCCCCGCACTTCGTGTCTCTCCCGTCCTTTCCCGTCCTTCGGTGCCTCTCGTCCCGCCGCCTGTTCGGGCCGGAGGCGCAGGGGTCGAACAGGGGGTGGCGTCTATACCCGATCGGCTTGTGTCGGAGTGGCGAATCGTGGAAAAGCCGGACGACCGGCGTGGTGTGCCGCACCGTGGAGCCATGCGGCACGAGATCTCCCCGGGCGACCGCTCCGGGATCCACTCCGAGCGGCGACCGCGGCCCCGTCCGCTGCGCCGACTCGCCACGACGTGGCTCGACCTCGTGCTGCCCGCCCGCTGTGCGGGCTGCGGCGGTCCCGGGACCACCGTCTGCCCCGCCTGCCGGGCACACCTGCGGCGACCGCCGCGGGAGGTCCGCCCCGACCCGGCGCCCGCCGGGCTGCCGGCGGTGTTCGCGGCGGCGCCGTACGAAGATCCGGTGCGGGCGATCCTGATCGCCCACAAGGAGTACGGCGCCCACGCGGCCTCCCGGCCGCTCGGTGCGGCCCTCGCGGCGGCGGTTCTTGCGGCGACACGCGGAAATCCCGGCTGTCCGCCGGTGCTGGTTCCCGTGCCGTCGGCCCGCCGCGCGGTGCGCGCGCGAGGCCGGGACACCACCCGGAACCTCGCCCTCCGCGCCGCCGCTGACCTGCGCAAACAAGGTGTCGGTGTGCGGGTTCTGCCCGTTCTGCGGCAAATCCGTACGGTTCGTGATCAATCGGAACTGCCGGCATCCGAACGGGTGGCGAACGTCACCGGAGCACTAGGTGTTTCCCGCAGGTTGGCACCCCTATTTGGGGGCATTAGTGTGGTGATCGTCGACGATCTCGTGACCACCGGAGCGAGTCTGGCGGAGGCGGCCCGTGCGGTCGCCGCGGCGGACGGAAGGGTGTGCGGAGCGGCCGTGGTGGCCGCGACCCCCCGACGCTCGGGGCGGGGGACGGATGACCGGACCCCATCCCCGTCGGCGGTCGCGTACGAGGTGGACGACCAGCTCGGCCGGACGGGCGGACAGCCCCACCGGCATGGCGCAATGGATGGAGTTCTGCGTGGACATTGTCGTCAAGGGCCGCAAGACAGAGGTGCCCGAACGGTTCCGCAAGCACAGCGTCGAGAAGCTGGGCAAGATCCGCAAACTCGACGACCGGGTGATCAGCGTCGACCTTGAGGTTTCCAAGGAACGCAACCCGAGGCTCGCGGACCGTTCGGACCGCGTGGAGATCACGCTGCGGAGCAAGGGGCCGGTGGTCCGGGCCGAGGCAGCCGCCACGGATCCGTACGCCGCGCTCGACCTCGCGATGTCAAAGCTGGAGGCACAGTTGCGTAAAGCAGCCGACCGGCGTCGCGTCCACCGGGGGCATCACGCCCCCATGTCCGTGGGGGCGGCCACCGCAGAGCTCAACGGAAGTGCGCGATTCGGCGGGGCCCAGGTGGCCACGGCCGAGGAGATCGACGCGCTCGAAAGCGTGCCGGCCAAGCGCATGGAAGGCTCGATCCAGGTCGACGGGGACGGCCCGCTGGTCGTGCGGGAGAAGGTCCACACGGGTCACCCGATGACCCTGGACCAGGCGCTCTACGAGATGGAACTCGTCGGGCACGACTTCTTCCTCTTCATCGACAAGGACTCCGCTCTCCCGAGCGTGGTCTACCGGCGCCGCGGCTACAACTACGGCGTCATCCACCTGAGCCCCGAGGGCTCGGACACGGCCATGGAGACGGACGAAGCGTGACCCCATGAGCGGGTGACGCCCCCGTGCGCGGCCCGCCGCCTCGACCAGGTTCGAGGCGGCGGGCCGCGCGTTGCACCGCCGGCCGGGCTTCCGGCCGATCTTTTCGCACGTGTTTACGTACCGGATGCGGGCAAACGAGGCGAGGGGGCAGGCCAACGTGGCGATGACGTGGGATGCTGGTTCGGACACGGAGCGTGCCCATGAGTCGTGAGCGCGGTCTCGCCGGCATTGGGCCTACCGACGGGGAGGACACGGTGGGAGCACGCCACGTCCCTGCTCAGCCCGGCCCGCAGGGCCCGACCGAGGAGCCCATCCGGGTCCTGGTGGTCGACGACCACGCACTGTTCCGCCGCGGCCTGGAGATCGTCCTCGCCGCCGAGCCGGACATCGAGGTGGTCGGCGAGGCGGGCGACGGCGCCGAGGCCGTCGAGGTGGCCCAGGACCTGTTGCCCGACATCGTGCTGCTGGACGTCCGCATGCCGCGGCGCGGCGGCATCGAGGCCTGCACCGCGATCAAGGAGGTCGCCCCGAGCGCGCGCATCATCATGCTGACGATGAGCGACGACGAGGCGGACCTCTACGAAGCCATCAAGGCCGGCGCGACGGGTTATCTCCTCAAGGAGATATCCACCGACGAGGTGGCCACCGCCATCCGCGCGGTCGCCGACGGGCAGTCCCAGATCAGTCCGTCCATGGCGGCCAAGCTCCTCACCGAGTTCAAATCGATGATCCAGCGCGACGACGAGCGGCGCCTCGTCCCCGCGCCGCGCCTGACCGACCGCGAGATCGAGGTGCTGCGCCTCGTCGCGACCGGCAAGAACAACCGGGACATCGCGAAGATCCTGTTCATCAGCGAGAACACCGTGAAGAACCACGTGCGCAACATCCTGGAGAAGCTGCAGCTGCACTCCCGGATGGAGGCGGTGGTGTACGCGGTGCGCGAGAAGATCCTCGAGATCCACTGACGCGCGGCGCCGTGCACGGCCGGACCACCGCCGGCCGTCAGGCGAGCAGGGCCGCCAAGGGGGCGCGCGCCGATTCGGGGGTGACGCGCTCCAGACGCACCGTGTCGCAGCCGACCCACGAGGCGGCCTCGCGCAGCGCGGTGGCCATCGCGTCGAGGGACTTCTCCGCCACCCGGCCCGCCTCGAACGACAGTTGGCGGGCCACGAGGGTACGGCCCTCGCGGGCCGGGTCGACGCGTCCGATCAGGCGGCCGCCGGCGAGCAGCGGCATGACGAAGTAGCCGTGTTCGCGCTTGGCCTTCGGGACGTACGCCTCAAGCCGGTGGTTGAACCCGAACACCCTTGCGGTACGCGGCCGGTCCCACACCAGCGAGTCGAACGGCGAGAGCAGCGTGGTGCGGTGGCGGCCCTTCGGCGCGGTCGCGAGCGCCTCGGGGTGGACCCACGCCATGCCGGCCTCTCCCGCGGTGCGCGTACGGCCGTTGCCGGTGTCCCAGCCTTCGACCGCGACCGGTACGAGCGGCGTCTCCGGCAGCGCGGCCCGCACCTGCTCGCGGGTGAGCCGGTACTGGTCCATCAGGTCCGCGGAGGTGGCGACGCCGAGTTGGCGTGCCGCGAGCGTGACGAGGTTGCGCAGGCACTCCGCGTCGGACCGGTCGAGGTCGCCGAGCGAGGCGGGCACGGCCCGTTCGGCGAGGTCGTACACACGCTTCCAGCTCTGCCGCCGCACGCACACCACGTCGCCGAACGCGAGCGCCCGCTCGACGGCGATCTTGGTGTCGCTCCAGTCCCACCACTCGCCCTTGTTCTTGGCCCCGCCGAGTTCGGTGGCGGTCATCGGCCCCTCGGCGCGCAGCCGGTCCAGCACCGACTTGTACGCCTCGTCCGACACGTGATGCCCCCACAGGTGCCCGCGGCCGCGGAAGTGCCGCCGCCGGAACGCGAAGTCGGGCCACGACGACAGCGGCAGCACACACGCCGCGTGCGACCAGTACTCGAAGGCCGTGTCGCCGGCCCAGTACGCGTCCTCGACCGCGGTCCGACCGACGGCGCCGAGGCGGGCGTACGCCACCAGCTCGTGCGACCGGGCGAGCGTCGAGATCGTGTCCAGCTGCACCGCGCCCAGGCGGCGCAGCACGCCGCCGACGCCGAGCCGCCGCTCGGGTGCGCCGAGTACGCCGAGGAAGCCCTGCGCGCGCAGCACGATGCGGCGGGCCTCGTCGGCGCTGAGCGTGACGGCCGGAGTGACGGCGGGCGCGGGGGAGTCGGCGGTCGAGTCGGCAGCGGAGCGGGCGGGCGTACTCATGGACAGCACCCTAGAACGAGTGTTCGCATCGGTGGGGGGAATCGCGTCGGTTGCGGGCGGTGCGTCACGGGTGGTGGATCACGCGGTGCATCACGGGTGGTGGATCACGCGACCGGCACGGGCGGATCGGTGGCGAGCCGCGAGTGCAGGTGCTCGTCGTGGAAGCCCCCGTCCGGCAGCGGGAAGGCGCCGCGCATCACGCCTTCGAGTGCATATCCGGTGCGTTGCGCGACCGCGCACGACGCCGGGTTGCCGACCGCGTGGCCGAGCGTCATGCGGTGGATCCCGAGCGCACCGAACGCCCAGCGCGTCGCGGTGTTGACCGCGTGCGTGGCCACCCCGCGCCCGCGCGCGTGCGGCATCAACCAGTAGCCGATCTCGGCGGAATGCAGGGTCAGGTCGATGTGCTGGACGCTCACGTCACCGAGAGGGTCCCCGGTCACGGCGTCCATGACTATGAAGCAGGCGTGCTGTCCCTCGTCCCAGAAGCCGACACGTTTCTTGAGCCACTCGTTCGGGTCGCGCCATCCGGAGTCGTCGTCCGGTCGGCGCGGCAGGCGCCAGCGCTGGATGTCCGGATCGTTCAGGGCCACCCGGGCAGGCTCGACGTCCCCCAGGTTCCACGGACGCAGCTGGTACTTGCCGGCGGCGATCTCGACACGTTCCATGCCGGACATTGTGCCCCCGGGTGAGAGCGTGTCGGATGCTTGCGTCCTCGCATACCATGGCCCCATCGGTGGGACGGGCCCCGCCGTGCCGTTTCGCAGTCAGCGGGACGGGCGCCGCTCGGCAAGGAGCTCTCACAGCGTGTCCATCTTCGACAAGGTCCTGCGCGCCGGCGAAGGCAAGATCCTGCGCAAGCTCAACCGCATCGCGGATCAGGTCGAGTCGATCGAAGAGGACTTCACCAACCTCTCGGACGCCGAGCTGCGCGCGCTGACCGACGAGTACAAGGAGCGGTACGAGGACGGCGAGACCCTCGACGACCTCCTCCCCGAGGCCTTCGCGACGGTCCGCGAGGCCGCGCGCCGCACGCTCGGCCAGCGCCACTACAAGGTGCAGCTGATGGGCGGCGCCGCGCTGCACCTGGGCAACATCGCCGAGATGCGTACCGGTGAGGGCAAGACGCTGGTGTCGACGCTCCCGGCGTACCTCAACGCGATCGCCGGCAAGGGCGTGCACGTCGTCACGGTCAACGACTACCTCGCCGAGCGCGACTCGGAGTGGATGGGCCGCGTGCACCGGTTCCTGGGGCTGACGGTCGGCTGCATCCTGGCGAACATGCCGCCGCACGAGCGGCGCAAGGCGTACAACTGCGACATCACGTACGGCACGAACAACGAGTTCGGCTTCGACTACCTGCGCGACAACATGGCCTGGAGCCAGGAGGAACTGGTCCAGCGCGGCCACTTCTTCGCGGTGGTCGACGAGGTCGACTCGATCCTCATCGACGAGGCGCGTACCCCGCTGATCATCTCCGGCCCGGCCGACCAGGCGACCAAGTGGTACGCCGACTTCGCCAAGCTGGTCACGCGCCTCAAGCGCGCCGAGCCGACCAAGGACCCGCTCGAGACCCCGGTCGGCGACTACGAGGTCGACGAGAAGAAGCGCACCGTCGGCATCCTGGAGGCCGGTGTCGCCCGCGTCGAGGACTACCTCGGCATCGACAACCTGTACGAGGCGGTCAACACGCCCCTCGTCGGCTACCTCAACAACGCGATCAAGGCCAAGGAGCTCTACAAGCGCGACAAGGAGTACGTCGTCGTCGACGGCGAGGTCCTGATCGTCGACGAGCACACCGGCCGCATCCTCGCGGGCCGCCGCTACAACGAGGGCATGCACCAGGCGATCGAGGCGAAGGAAGGGGTGGAGATCAAGGACGAGAACCAGACGCTCGCCACCATCACCCTCCAGAACTTCTTCCGCCTGTACGACAAGCTCGGCGGCATGACCGGTACGGCCATGACCGAGGCGGCCGAGTTCCACCAGATCTACAAGCTCGGCGTCGTGCCCATCCCGACGCACCGCAACGTGCAGCGCCTCGACCAGGCCGACCTGGTGTACAAGACCGAGGAGGCCAAGTTCTCCGCGGTCGTCGACGACATCGTCGAGAAGCACGAGAAGGGCCAGCCGGTCCTGGTCGGCACCACCAGCGTCGAGAAGTCCGAGTACCTGTCGAACCAGCTGCGCAAGCGCGGCGTCCCGCACGAGGTGCTGAACGCGAAGCACCACGAGCGGGAGGCGCAGATCGTCGCGCAGGCCGGCCGCAAGGGCGCGGTCACGGTCGCCACCAACATGGCCGGCCGCGGCACCGACATCATGCTCGGCGGCAACCCCGACCACCTCGCGTCCGCCGAGCTCGCGCAGCGCGGGCTCAACCCGGCCGAGACGCCGGAAGAGTACGAGCAGGCGTGGCCGGATGCGCTGGAGAAGGCCAAGAAGGCGGTCAAGGCCGAGCACGAGGAGGTCACCGACCTCGGCGGCCTGTACGTGCTGGGCACCGAGCGCCACGAGTCGCGCCGCATCGACAACCAGCTCCGCGGCCGTTCCGGCCGTCAGGGCGACCCCGGCGAGTCCCGGTTCTACCTGTCCCTCGGCGACGACCTGATGCGCCTGTTCAAGGCCAACATCGTCGAGGCGGTGCTGAACCGCGCGGGCATTCCGGAGGACGTGCCGATCGAGTCGAAGATGGTCTCGAACGCGATCAAGTCGGCGCAGAGCCAGGTCGAGCAGCAGAACTTCGAGATCCGCAAGAACGTCCTCAAGTACGACGAGGTCCTCAACCGGCAGCGCGAGGTCATCTACGGCGAGCGCCGCAAGGTTCTCGACGGGGCGGACCTGCACGAGCAGGTGCGGCACTTCATCGACGACACCATCGCGGCGTACGTCGTGGGCGCCACCGAGGGCTTCGCCGAGGAGTGGGACCTCGAGAAGCTGTGGACCAACCTCAAGCAGCTCTACCCGGTCAGCATCACGATCGAGGAGGTCGAGGAGGAGGCGGGCGACCGCTCCGGCCTCGACGTCGACATCCTGACCGAGCAGCTCCAGGCGGACGCGCAGGCGAGCTACGAGGAGCGCGAGGAGAAGCTCGGCGCGGAGGTCATGCGGGAGCTGGAGCGCCGCGTCGTCCTGTCGGTGCTCGACCGCCGCTGGCGTGAGCACCTGTACGAGATGGACTACCTCCAGGAGGGCATCGGCCTCCGGGCGATGGCGCAGCGCGACCCGCTGGTCGAGTACCAGCGCGAGGGCTTCGACATGTTCAACGCCATGATGGAGGGCATCAAGGAGGAGTCGGTCGGCTACCTCTTCAACGTCGAGGTGCAGATCGAGCAGGTCCCCGAGGCGCCGACCATCTCCACGGACAAGGCGCAGGCGCTGCCGCAGATCCAGGCCAAGGGCCTGGAGACCCCGCAGCGGCCGACGCACCTGTCCTACAGCGCGCCGACGGTCGACGGCGAGGGCGGCGTGATCACCACCGAGGAGGACCTCGGCGAGGACGCCATCCCGGAGCAGGGCGGCACTCGCGCGGAGCGCCGCCGCGCGCAGCGGGCGTCCCGCAAGAAGAAGCGCTGAGCCGAAACCGCGGGGGCTGTCGTACCGGATCCGGTACGACAGCCCCCGCGGCCATTTCCGGCCGGGGGGGGGGGGGGGGGCCCCCCCCGCCCCCGGCCGGGCCCCCCCCCGGCGCCCGGGCGGCCCCCGGCGGCCGCCCCCCCCCCCGGGGGGGGGGGGGGCGCCCCCCCCCCCCCCCCCCCCCCCCCCCCCCGGGGGGGGGGGGGGGGGGGGGGCCCCCCCCCCCCCCCCCACGGCCCGGAGCATGCCCCCGGACGTGCCCCTGGCAGGCCCCGGGCGGCGCCACAACGGCGCCTGACCCGTCGCGAGAGGTTGACGGAGCCAGGGCCGGCCGCGAGGCGCCCAGACGGGCTTTGGGCCCGGCCCTGCGGCTCTGCCGTGCGACTGGTGGCGCGGAGCCGTGCCGTGGGCGGTCACCGGTAGTGGAGGGCGGTGCAGATCCAGGTCGGAGGGTGGTCGGGGCGCGTCGGGTGGGGGCGGCGGTCCAGGCGTACGGCGACGGCCTGGAAGCGTTCGGGGCCGAGCCGCAGCCGCAGGAAGCCCTCGGCGGTGTCCTCCGCCGGGGCCGTCGCGTTGGAGGCCACGAGGCTGAGCGCGCCCGTCCGGCGCGTGTCCAGGTGCCGCTGCAACTCCTCCACCACCGTCCGGACCCGTGGTGTGGTGTGCGCGCTCAACTGCCGCAGCGGGCGGCGTCCGGCCAGTGTCTCGGTCAGGAAGATCGCGAAGCGCCGTACCTGGTACCGGACTTGCTCGGGATCCGGCTCGGTGGGCAGCGGGCCCTCGTCGGCGCCGACGAGGCGCAGTTGCGGCCGTGCGGCGACCGGCGGCCGGACCGGGAAGGGGATCACGACGGCACCCGGCGGGTCGTACTCCGGCTCGCAGAGCGGTGCCCGCAGAATCCGCAGCCGGGGCAGCGGTTCGCCGGGGGCCAGGGGGTCGGGCGGGCCGCCGGCGGGCGCACGTACCAGTTCGAGTCTCGGCCCTTCGGCCGGGTCGGTGAGCGGCGGCCGGTCGGCTCGGGCGGCCGACCGCGCCGGGAACACCTCCGCAGTGGCCGCCGCCACGATCCCCGGAACCGCGTCCGGAACCGCCTCCGCGTGCGGCATGGCCCCCGGAATCGGCGGCGGGACCCGGTGTCGGGCCGGTGCGGCGGTCTCGTGCCCGGAACCCTGGACGGTGTTGCTGTACTGGACCATGCGGTCCTCCCCGTGAAGCGTGTGCCGTGGTGCATTGGGGGAGGACGGCGGTTGGCCGGTGCGGGCCTGAGCGCTGTCCCCCGCAGCGCCGCTTTCCGGCCATTTGCTATCCGGCGCGCGGGCCACCCGTCAAACAGGCGGTTGCCGCAGGGCGCTCGTGCGTGGCCGGGGCCGGGCGCGGGCGTGCGCCGGGATGAAACCGGGTGATTCGGTGCAAGAGGGGGAGGGAACCGGATCACCCGGTGCCGAGCGGACTCGTACGATGCAGTGCTGCGGACCGTGCGGATTCATACGTACGGGCGCCGTCCCCGTCAATCGCCACGCCCTGGAGCCCCGATGCGCGTGTACGTCCCCTCGACGCCGACCGCCCTTGCCGCGGTGCGGCGGGACGCCGCCGTGGCGCCCGCCCCCGTCAGCGCCTACGCGGTGACCGCCGAGCTGCGCGACTGGTGCGGCACCGAGGACGCCGAGGAACTGGAGTACGCCGCCACCGTCCTCGCCGGGCGCATGTCGCTCGCGCTCCTCGCCCAGGAGGGCGACGGCCGTCCGAGGCGTGTGGTGCTGGCCGCCGAGGTGCCGGACACGATCGTCTCCGCCGCCCCCGGCCTCGGCCCGGGCGCGGTGCTCGTGGACGGCACGATCCCCCTCAAGCGCGTCGCCGCGATCCACATGGACGCCGAGGACGCCGAACCCGCCGTGCGGGCCGCGAGCACCGCCGCCGCGGCCGCGCAGGACGGCGACGCGGCGGCCGAGGCGCTGGTCGAGGCCGCCGAGGAGCACGAGCTGATGTGGTACGCGACGCAGGAGCTGGGTGATCTCATCGGCTGAGCCGGCGCTGCTTCCGCCGGACGAACGGTGCACAATGCCCCGATGAGTACGTTGCCGACGCGCCACATTGTGTGGGACTGGAACAGCACGCTGTTCCACGACATCGACGCGGTCATCGCTGCGACCAACGACTCCTTCGCCGCGTACGGCCTGCCGTCGATCACGCTGGAGCGCTACCGCGACCTCTACTGCGTCCCGGTCCCGAAGTTCTACGAGAAGCTCACCGGCCGCATCCCCGCGCCCGACGAGTGGGCACTGCTGGACGCGACCTTCCAGAAGTCGTACGCCCTGCACGTCACCTCATGCACGCTCACCCCCGGCGTGGACGTGCTCCTCGACGGCTGGCGCAACGCCGGGCGCACCCAGTCGCTGCTGTCGCTGACCGCGCACGAGGACCTCATGCCGTTCGTCAGCAGGTTCGGCATCGACGGGCACTTCCTGCGGGTCGACGGCCGCATCGGCCCACCCGGCGGCGGAAAGGCCGAGCACCTCGCCCGACACCTGGAAGCGCTCGCGATCGACCCCACGACCGTGGTGGTGATCGGCGACGCCGCGGACGACGCCCACGCCGCGCGCGAGGTCGGCGCCTCGGCCGTGCTCTACACCGGCGGCTCGCATGCCCGGGCCAGCCTGGAGCCGGCCGGCGTACCCGTCGTGGACACGCTCGAAGAAGCCGTCGCGCTCGCGGCGCAGTAATGCGTCAAACCATCTGAAACGGGGCACCCCGTTTCGCATGGATGCAGTGACTCAGGTTCCTTCTCCGGTCAATGAGCCGGTTCGTTCGTATGCCCCTGGTAGCCCGGAGCGGGTGCGTCTGGAGGGGGAGTTGAGGCGTCAGGCGGCTGAGCGGGTGGAGTTGAC
>NZ_JBSFVE010000046.1:0-28854 GCF_053592165.1 Streptodolium elevatio | reverse complement strand
CCGCCCACGTAACAAAGACAGTTCCCCCGGCGTCATACCAACAGCAAACCGCCGGAAACAACCCTTGCCAAGGCCACATAACAAAGCACTACTAGTCGGTGCGTGGGCGGCGGGTGCGGTTCTCGCTCATCCCCGGCCGGGCATACGTTCAGGACCCCTTCCCGGGAACGGGGAGAGATATCGGCAACGCCAGCGGCGGGTTGCGGCGGACGCTGGAATCATGCCGGCCCGCCGGAAACGCCACCGGAACCGGCCGACCCTGCTGCCGAACCGCGGACGGAATCCGCGACCGGGACACGCACCGGGCCGGCGCGGTGCGCGGGGTCGTCGTGCCAGAACATCCTGCGTGCTTCCGGGAGCGCGCTCACATGCGCACACCTGTCGATCAGCCCGGCCGCATCGACTCGGGCCGACGCTGTGCGCCCGACAACGCGGGGGCGTCGCCGCCTTCGTCGTCGGTCCTGCGTCATGGAGACGGCGCAGCGTGTCTCGTCTGTGCGGGCGGGTGTTCACGTGCCGGTTCCGGGGTCCAGACTCCGCGACTTGTCCAGGGCCAGGCTCGAACTTCTTTGACGTGCTTGTGCGGCTTCGGGGACATGGTGGGTGGGCATCGTCAGCGGTCTGGCCGTCGTTGCCCGGTCGGGGGGTTCCAGACCGTGTGCCGCCGCCTGCTGTCCGAGGGCCTGTTCGCGTATTGCCGCCGCGGCGTTGAAGCGGCCCGCGATCCAAAGGCCGGCGACGGACGGCACCGCGAACTGAGCTCCTGCCTCAAGGAATTGGCGTGCCTTGTCCGGGTCTCCTCCGGTGATGCCCAGCACCGGTATCCCGGCGGCCAGGCCGGCGGCGACGTTTTTGACTGAGTCCTCGACGAAGGCGCCTTCGCTGCGCTGGTTGTCGGCGATTCCGAGCTCGGCGCAGGCCCGCACAAGCGCGTGGGGCTCCGGCTTCAAGTGCAGGTCACCGTCTATGTCACGGCCGACGACGGCTTGGAAGCGGCCGTCGTTTAAGCCGTGGCGCGCGAGCGCGAGATGGGCGACCAGTTCGGCATTGTTGGTCGCGACCGCCTGCTTCACCCCGAGGTGCCACAGACGCTGCGTCACTGCCGCGACCCTGGTCCCCAGGCGGGACGCGGGCACCGCGGCCATCTCCCATTGGGTGAGGGCGAGGTTGGCCATGTCGCGCGCTGCCGGCCCCTGCGCAGTGCCGTCGTGAAGGTGCTGGAAGGGGTCTGCTGTCTCGCGCCACGTGAACCCCCGGCTCCCGGAGCCGTTTTGCAACGACCACCGCACATGCCTGGCGATCTCCGGCGCTGTCAGGCCCTGGGGATAGACGACCGACCCCGCCGGACCGATGTCGTAGCGCAACGGCGAACGGCGGTTCCCGGCGTAGCCGTGAAAGAGGCTGAGCAGCGGGCCGTCCACCACAAGCTGACCATTTCCGGACTGTCGGGTAGGCCCGTCCATGTCCCAAAGAACGAACTTCCGCGAGTGCAGCCATGTCTGCACCTCGGTGGCGTTCGACAACACGACCCCTTCAAGGCGGGCACCATGCGGTCCTGCACGCGCGCATCGCGCACACGCGTCGCCAACCGTGTCGGCGGCATTCAGTCGTATCGACAGCGCCCATCCAAGCCGACCAAGGGGGCCGAGTTCACACCGCGTTCCCCTGGCCGGGACCTCTGGTCGGAACGTATTGCCGTTGCTCCGTCGGCCGGAATGCGCACACGTGGGGCTGAGGGCAGCTGGTGGTGGCCCGGCATGGACGGCGCAACCGAAAGGTCGGCGGCAGCAGCTCTTCCCACAGCGCCGCCGCCACTCTCGGGCAGGTCCGCCCGGCTCCTGGCGGCCGAACGCCCCACCGACGCCGACCCGCACGGCGAGAAGGGCCAGGGGTACGACGTCGCCGAGGCGCGGACCGCCGCCGGGCGCCGCCGCCTCGGACTCGGCGGCACCCACGGCGACAGTTGACGTTCCGGCCCCTGCGCTGTAGCACCCGCGCCCCGATCCGAATGAGCGCAGCCGATGGCCGGCCCGACCAAGTTTGACCACCACCCCACGCCACCAGCGCCACCGCCGTCCGAGCCGCCCACCCCGGAACAGCCTCCCCGCGGCTCAGGCCCCAACGGCCGGAACGGAACCTTCCCGTCAATGACCGCCGACACCCCCCGCTCCCGTGAGCAGTTCACTGGAACGGGTGAAGTCCGCGGCAGCAGCCCCGCCATGGCCTCCCCGTCCTGCTAGGCACTCTCGTACGGACCGGTCCAAACCCAACTTCCGGATCCTGTGCTGGTGGATCGGGTGGGCTGGCTCAGGAGCGGTGCGAGCTGTGGCGTATCGGTGCGGAGCGCGCGGTTCGCGCTGGGAGTGCGGGACGTGTCGCCGCCGGGCCCGGTCGCAGGTCGGGCATGGTGGGAGTACGCCGGTTCCCGCGCCGCTGACCGTCCGGGGTTCGGCTACCTAGGTAGGGGCGTAGGTAAGCAGGACGACGCCCGAGTTGAGGCGTGTGGTGCCCCGCAGCGTGAGGTGCGCGGTGTCTGCTCCGTCGAGGAGGCGGCTTCCGCGTCCGGCGATGACGGGGAAGACCCAGAGGAAGTACTCGTCGACGAGTTTGTCGGCCAGGAGCACGCGGTCGATTTTGCCGGTGCCGAGCTTGAGGATGTCCCGCCCCGGCTGTTCCTTGAGGCCGGCGACCTCGGCGGCGACATCGCCGGCGATGACGGTGCCGTTCCAGGTGGCGTGCTTGAGAGTGCGCGAGACGACGTGCTTGGGAAGGCCGTCGAGGCGTGAGGCACACCCCTTGCCGAGAGCGTTCAAGTCCGTTGCTGAGGCGGCGAGTTCCTCATACGCCTGGCGTCCCAACAGCAAGGCGTCCGTGTCGCTGAGGAGGTCGCCGGCGTACTGGTGGTACTGCTCATCCTGGTATGGCCTGCTCCACTGGGCGGCCGAGCTGATGACGCCGTCCAGTGTCACGTACGTCGATTCGATGAGCCTGCGCATAAGGGGGTGGGCTCCTTCAGGGTCGGGTTGTAGCAGCACGGGGCGGGGCGGTGGTACGCCGGTCTGCGTGACTTCGAGGTGGGGCGGGTGGGTGGTGCGGCGGCCCGACCCGTCTCCGCGGCAGGGTCGTTGCGTCCGCGTGCCGGTTCTCGAACGCCCCGCCCTCGCCGACTTCTTCCGGCTGCGGCTTGGAACCGTTTGCGGCTGGCCACCGTGCTTGATGGCGCCCACCTCGCCTGCGAACAATGCCTCGGCGAGACCGTCGTGCGCACCTGCCTGCTCCACTACATCGCCGTCGGCAGACTCCTGCGCGCCCACCAGGGCCACTGGGGCGCCCCTATGCTCAAACCGCACGTCGCCCCCGAAATCGCCTGGGCACCGGTGGCGGTCTGTGGCTCCCGGGAGACGGCCGGAAGCAAAGCGGGGTGCAGCCTGGGACCCTGTCGGGCGGAACCGGACGCGTGCACCCGCGTCGGGCTCATGACGCGCCGGTCCGCCGCGCTACGCGACCGCCGCCGGGCGACCGTCCGCCCGATGCCGTGCCATCCAGTCGGCGGCGAACGCGACCGCGGGAATCAACGGAACGAGTTTGGCCAAGGTGGCGCCGACGGGCCCTTCCCGGATGGCCAGGTTCTCCGTCAGCGCCGCTCCGATCAGGTCGAAGTCGGCCAGGTCCAGGAGCACGTCCTCGTACGCGAACCAGCTCGGTCGGCCCAGCCAGTCCGGGACGACGCACCGGTACATCCGCGTGGCGACCTTCGGCTGGAGGTACTCCGCCAGATGGAAGGCGGTGAACGCCGAGAAGCCCGTCCCCAGCATCAGCACCTTCGCGTCCGGCAACGAGAACAGCCGTGCCAGCGGCGACTGTTCGCCGAAGTGGGAGACCGGATTGTGGTGGCGCACGATGCCGTTAGCCAGCAGTCCCCTCGCCACGAACGACGACTGGGGGTGCGAGCTGCGGACCGTGCCCGGAGCCTGCCGGAGCAGCTCCGGCAACGCCCCCATCGTGGGCGACGCCGGCGTCCAGACCGGATCGAAAGGCGGCATCTCCTTTTTGTACGCCTCGATTTCCGCATCGCTGAGACCATAGGTGGCGCGCTGGAAAGGCAGTGACGTGTCGGAATTCAGCTCGGTGAAGGTGGGCATCACCAGCGTGCCGCCCGGACCGACCGCCTCCGTCAGCGCTGCCAGAACGCCGTGCGGTCCCCGTTCCACCGGCCCGATGCCGCGCAGTCGGCAGTGCACCAGCAGCACGTCGTTGATCCGGACCCCGAGGTTGCGGAGTTCGCCGACCAGTTCGTGTACCGTCCGCGGCGGCTCGGCCTCCGCCGCGAATGGCGGCTCGTCCGGTCCGGGGCGGGGCGGAAGGGAGGTCACCGGTGTCAGCCGCGGGTCGACGGGCGGTTTGGCCGGGGCGCTCATGCCTGGTCCCCCAAGGACTTGGCCGCCGCGACACTGGCCGCCACGCGCCCTCTGACGTGTTCGATGAACCTGATCAGGTCCGGGCAGTAAACCGACGGTTCGCCGAACCCGACACCCGATCGATACCGATGCGCGAAGTACCCGCCGCCGCACACCTCTCGGACTCGGCAGGAGCGGCATGTAACACCCAGGCCGGCAACGCCCAACTGCCGCACGGCCAGGGACGGATGGCGCAGCGCGTCGTCGAAGCTGTGGGACGTGATGGACATCCCCGTGGCGGCGGCGCCGTCGTACACCGACTTGAGGGTGTCGACCTGCTCGATCATGCCGTCGGTGTCGACGACGACCACCGTCGCCGGCCCGGGTCCGAGTTGCTCCGAGGTGCCCGAGCCGCCCAGCACCAGCGCGACGGTGTCCCGGAACAGACGCACGCTGGTCTCGGACTCCTCGACGTCGTACCAACGGTCGAAGGCCGCCGCCAGCCAGTCCCCGTACGGCGTCACCGCGGCGTCCGCATCGCGCGAGGGCGGTGGTTCGTCCCAACTGCCGTGCGGAAGAAGGAAGTCGATGGTCGGCGGGGCGTGTGCGAGCAGTGCTTCGTAGACCTCGACCGGGTCGTTCGCGAGATCGATCGTGCACAGCAGTCCGCCGTACAGCCCCGGCCGCGAGGGGTCGCGGAGCTTGGCGATCGCGGCCGCTACGTCGGCGTGACTGCCGCGCCCGTCGGCGCGGCGGCGGTGGCGGTCGTTGGCGGTCTCGTCACCGTCGAGGCTCACGCCGACGGATATACCGAGCGCGTGCAGTGCGTCCAGGCTCGCGTCGTCCAGCAGCAGGCCGTTCGTCTGCATGGCCAGTGACACCGCGGTGTAGGAGGGGACTGCCCGGCGCACACCTTCCGCCAGGCGCCGGATGAGTTGCACACCGGCAAGCATCGGCTCGCCGCCGTGCACGATCACGGTCACCGTCTCCAGGTGGCGCGCCCGCGCGTGTTCACCAATGCGGAGCGCGGTCCGGTCGGCGACCTCGGGCGACATCGCCTTGCTGGCCGCACGCCACGACTGGTCGCCCATCTCGTACAGGTAGCAGTAGTCACACGCCAGATTGCAGCGGCTGTGCACTTTGACGACGAAGTGCCGCAACGACACCGGTCGCCACAAGGAGCCCAGCGACCGGTGTGACGGGATGTTCAGTGGCCACTCGACGTTCACCGGCATTCGTGCCGGAGCGGACGACAATTCCACTCCGCCTTCCTTTCCCAACAGAGGGCGATCCGCCCTGGCCCGCCGACGGCGAGCGTCACCGAACCGGCCGGCTGAAGCCAGCTGTTGCAAGGTGCTTTGACAGCACTTGTGCACGGCGGGCCATGTGTTCCTCAGCGCCGAAGGCTCAGCGCTTCGCGTCGATGTCCACATGGCTGGAGAACCCGCTCGGAGCGACATCGGCCACGTAGCTGGAGAAGCCGCTCGCGGAGTAGTCCGCCACGTAGCTGGAGAAGCCGCTTGCCGAGTCGTCGGACACATAGCTCGAGAAGCCGCTTGCCGAGTCGTCCGATACGTAGCTCGAGAAGCCGGTCAGGCTGTCCGCGCCGACCTGGGTCCGCAGCACGGTGCCGAGCGGCGAACGTGCGGGGATGGCCGGAGAGTCCATAAGGTCGGTGATCTTCAGCCCGTCGAGGACCGGTGCGGCGTGCGTCATCTGCGTCTCCTTTGATCGGCAAGAACCAGCGCTCGCAAGCTAGCCGTTGCCGCGCGAACAGCCCAGCGGCGAACATCCCACCGCGTAAGCAGGACACCTCCATGCGCGACGCGGACAACGAGCCCGTTGAAAGGCCAATTCGCGCACCGGCCCTGCCCCGGCCCCCCGATCCCCTCACGGCCGGATCGGCCGGATCGGCCTCCAGGGCCGGTGGTTTCGGGTCGAGATCGTCGAAAGGCAGGGCGCAGCCGCCGGGCTGTCCGGTGCGGTAAGCGGCGCGTGCGACAAGGTGGGTGGCGACGGTCATGAGCATCCTTCAGCGGATGGACCGAGCCCCCGGGCTCTGCGTCGCCACCGTCGGCCGGCTCACGTTCAACGGCGCGATCATCCAGACCGACACCGAGTCCTACCGCCTCGCCCATGCCAAAACCCAAGCCGGACACACCGCGACCGGGTAACCCGAACGATCAGAGTCGAGGAGACCGTGCGTGACCGGCCCGGCACCGGCGATCCGTTTGAGATCTCGCAGCGACCTGCGGCAACTCGACGCGAACTGAACGGTTTTGATCAGGCGCGGCGCCGCGCCTGCGCCGTCGGTCGTGCCTACCGTGGAGGTTCGGGAAGCATACGGCACCACAGGATTCAGACCGTATGCCGCACGGTTGTGCGCCCGCGTGCCCCTCACTCCCCCTGCCGGCGCGCGGCCTTCCCGCACGGCGGCACCGGACGTCATCCCCCCGAGCGTCCGGGCCGCCGTATCCGGGTCGGGCCCGGCGGTCGACCACACCGCCGGGCCCGACCCCCGGCGGATGCGAGCCGCAACCAAGGCGTGACCTCCCAGGCGGGGCCCCGGGCAGGGGCTGCTCGTTGAGCACGGGCGTGGAGACCACGGAGCAGTACGCGCAGGCACAGCACGCCGCAGGGCGCCACGCCGAGCATCCAGCGGCAGCGTTCGCGCACGCGGGCTATGCCACGGCCGTCGGCGAGGCGATCGCCCCGCTGGTCGAGGACGTGACCGTGATCGTCGACCACACCCCCGGCCGCGCGGTGACCGCCGAAGGCGGCACCGACGCCGGTCCCGCCGCGGAAGTGCCGTTGCTGGACATCGTGGTCGAGGTCCACGACGGCCCCGAACCCGCGCCCGGCAGCGAGCACCCGCCCGCTTGGCTGCGGCTGTCCTGGGACCAGGTCGACGGCTGGCGCTACCAGTTCCCCCACGAGGTCGGCCGGTTCGCGCCCGAGCACGGGCACCGGCACCGGCTGATGGACGCGCGCGTGCCCGCCCCGCGCGACGTGGCCGGTTTGGTCGGGGGTGAGGACCGTGCCCGGGGCGGGTTCGGTCTCCGCGTTGCGCCATTCGGCGGACCGGGGCTCGATCACCACGGCCAGACCGTGAGGGCGGGTCCGTCCCGCGACAGCCGCGGCGCTCGCGTGCCTGCTGGCGGCTTGCGTCGTGGTCAACGATCCGTAGGCGGTGGTCGAGGCGACCGCGGTCGAGCCGCTCGGTGCGGTGGTGACCGGGACTGCGGCGGCGTGGACGCGGTGGGCTGCCGCAGCCTCCGCGATGGGCGCGGTGGCCCTGAGGCGGCGATGGGCGACGGCGATGCTCGCCCTTGCCGTCGCGTCCGCCGGCGCGCACGTGGCTCTGGCGGCGGCGACGAGGCCGCCGCACTGACCTCGCGACTAAAACCGGACGTCGTGCTGATGGACATCCGCATGCCCGGCACCGACGGCGTGGAGGTACCCGCCGCATCTGCGCCGACCCGGACACCGCGCACACCGGGGTGCTGGTGCTGACCACGTTCGTCCCCGGCGACAGACCGGCCGCGTCCCGAGCCCACTGATACTCGGCCAGCGCGTCGACGAACAAGCCCTCCTCGTCATCCTCCGACGAGACTGCCCGGCGCTTGCGCTGCAACGTGACGACGTCCGCCAACCCCGGCGGGACACCATTACCGCTCGCTGCCTCCCCCGACGTCGACGGGGCGAGCGACAGGACGCGACTTCGAGAATCCGCCACGGACACGAGGATTCCAGAAGCCACCCGCAGATTTCAGGAGTTCCTCGCAGAATCCCCCGCCCACCCACGGTACCTCTACACCCCCGGCTGACCTGCCGACAAGCACGGACACACCCCCTATCCCGCTCGACGAACCCGCGCGAACTCCACTTGGTTCGACGCCCGCCGACACCGCGATCAACGGCTGCTCGTCGTCCAGGTCGTTCGCGTATGCGTGACGCTCCGACCCTGACCATTCCTCCGCTCCGACTGGCGAGGGGCGCAACTCCAAGCGTGCGATATTCCCCACGTCGGCATGCGACAGTGCCTGGCGTTCATGCCTGCGTCGTGTGCCGAGTGGGCCCGTGGACGGCCGCGTCATGCCGGCACGCGGCGGGAGCGGGTCAGGGCCAGGGTGCCGAGTGCCACGGCGATCAGTCCCACGATCAGGGCGACGATGCCTCCACCCAGGCCGTTCCCCGTCCCGAGGCCGCCTTCGGCGGTGACGACGACCAGGAGCCCGAGGGCCGCGCTGATGATTCCGGCGGCCACCGCCGCGACGGCGCCGCGGCGGCCGGTGCCCGGAACGGAGCGGGTGCGGACGCGGCCGGTGGCGCGGGCCAGGGCCAGGCCGCCGACCATCGCGCCGGCCAGCCCGAGGAACGCGGCCACGGTGGCGCCGATCCGCCCTGAGCCGAAGTCGCCGACGGCGAAGGGCTGTGCGGAGGCGTGCACGACGGCCGGTGAAGTGAGCACGGACAGGGCGGACATGGGCTGCTCCTTCTGCTGGGAATGGATGTCGTCCGAGGATGTCCGCCGGGTCCGTGCCCGGTCGTCCACCGACTGCAGACTCCCTGCGCTGCCGCCGATGACTCATCCGGCTACTGCGGACGCGGCAGGAGCCGTGCCGGTACCGCGCCTGCGGTATCCGGGTGCTCGTCCGTGAGCGGGACCCGCCCGAACGGGGTGCCCGGCTAGGGTGCGCCCTATGACGTCAGGACGGTTCGCGGTCGGCACTGCTGCCCGGGATTGGGCGGTCGCCGTCGGGGTGGCCGCGGCGCAGTTGGTCACCGGGCTGTCCGCGGAGCGCTCCGCCGGCGCGGTCGACCTGCTCGGGTACCTGCTGCTGGTGGCGGGCGGCCTGGCGCTGGCCGCAGGCCGCAAAGCGCCGGTGGCTGTACTCGTCGGCACCGGGCTGTGCGCTCTGGGCTACCAGGCGACCGGTTTCGATGTGCCGGTCGTGGCTTTCCTGTTCGCGGTGTACGCGGCGATGCGGGCGGGGCACCGCACGGCCACGGTGGCGGCGTCCGTGGTCCTGTTGGCCGCGCTGCCGCTGGCCGCGCTGGTGTCGTTGCGCGACGGGGGCGAGGCCTACGCGCAGGCCCGTGGCGCGCTCGAGATCGCGTGGCTGATCGCCGCGGGCGCGGCCGGTGAGGCGCTGCGGCAGGCCGAACGGCGCGCGGACGAGGCCGAGCGCACCCGGGAGGAAGCCGCGCGGCGCCGCGCGGACGAGGAACGGCTGCACATCGCCCGCGAATTGCACGATTCGCTCACCCATCAGATCTCGGTGATCAAGGTGCAGGCCGAGGTGGCTGTCCACCTGGCGCGGCGACGCGGCGAGGAGGCCCCCGAGGCGTTGCTGGCGATCCGGGAGGCCGGCCGGGAGGCGAGCCGGGACCTGCGAGCGACCTTGGAGGCGCTGCGCGACGACGGGAAGGCCCCGCCGCTGGGGATCGACCACGTCCCGGAGTTGGTGGAGCGGGCCCGTACGTCCGGCCTGGCGGCGACGTTGACGATCGACGGGCCGCGGCGGGGCGTGCCGGCGCCGGTGGACCGGACCGCGTACCGGATCGTCCAGGAATCGCTGACCAACGTCGTCCGGCACGCCGCCGCCGCATCCGCGTCCGTACGGATCCACTACCGGCCCGACGCGCTGACAATCCGCGTGGACGACGACGGCACCGCCACACCGGCCGCTACCGCGGGCGCCGGCGTCGGATTGACCGGCATGCGCGAGAGGGTCGCCGCGCTCGGCGGCTGCCTGGTCGCCGAACCGCGCGCCGGGGGCGGGTTCACCGTCCAGGCGGAACTTCCGGTGGAGCGCGCCTCGTGATCCGCGTCCTGCTGGTCGACGACCAGCCGCTGCTGCGCAGCGGGTTCCGCGCGCTCCTCGACGCCGAGGGCGACATCGAGGTGGTCGGCGAGGCCGCCGACGGCGAGCAGGGTGTGGCCCTGGCCCGCGAACTCCTGCCCGACATCGCACTCGTCGACATCCAGATGCCGGTCCTCGACGGCATCGAGGCGACCCGGCGCATCGCCGCCGACCCTGCTTTGGCCGACGTCCACGTGGTCATCCTCACCAACTACGGCCTCGACGAGTACATCCTGGACGCGCTGCGCGCCGGCGCCGCCGGATTCCTCGTCAAGGACATCGTGCCCGAAGACTTCCTGCACGCCGTCCGCGTCGCCGCGCGCGGCGACGCACTCCTTGCCCCCTCGATCACCCGCAAGCTGATCGACCGCTACATCACCCAACCGCTCCCCGCCGGAACGGTCACCGGGCTGGACGAGCTGACCAACCGCGAATGCGAAGCCGTCGCGCTGGCCGCGCGCGGCCTGTCCAACGACGAGATCGCGGAGCGCATGGTGATCAGCCCGACGACCGCGAAGACCCACCTCAACCGTGCCATGGCCAAACTCCACGCCCGCGACCGCGCCCAACTCGTGGTCCTCGCCTACGAATCAGGACTGGTCACCGCTGGCCAACCCTGAGACCCACCGCCCAGAAGCCGCCGACCACACGAACGGCAGGACGTGGGTCCCGGTGACCTCCACATCCGGGCACACCGCAGCCTGCCCGGCCAGGGCGACGCGTTCGGCCCCGCCAACCGACAACATTCCAGCCCAGCTTCACCGCCAGCCAGATCGCGGTGTACTCGCACACCAACACCTGGTGCGGCGGCGGCATCCTACAAACGCCCGTCGTCCAGGTCGTCCAGGTCGTTCGCGTACGCCAGACGCTCCACAGCCGTCCACGCGGACCCCCGACCGGCGGGGAGCGATATTCGAAGCCTGTCGTGATGGCGTGCTGCGCCACGACATGTCCGTCGGCGGAGCCCGCCAATGCGCCACCACGCCCCCGGGCGCATGGTCAAGGCGGCCCGTCGCAGTCGGGGCGTACAGTCCCCTCGGATGCACCGGAGCCGAGCCCACGTCGGGGGCGCCGGACGATGCGCCGCGTCTGCGGCGCCGGTCCCCACCCGGTCGTCGACGAGACCGAAAACAACGTGCTGATCGCGAAGTTCGCCGCCCGCACCTGGGATCCCGGCCGGCGTTTCGACACCGCCCGCATCCCCACCGCGTGGATTATCGAGAGCTACAGTCCCAACCGGTCGACGCAACTCGACGACCAGGTCGTGTCGTACGCCGCGGGCGGAACCGACGTGGAACTCCCCCGCAGACCGAGGAAGTCGCCACTTACTTCGCCGACGGTGCGCGCAACCGGGCCTGTCGAACGCACTCCTACCGCAGCCCGATCTGCTGCTTGTCCTCCAGGACACCCTTGGTGAAGAAGAACTGGGCCTGGGTGCCGTACTGCCCGAGGCACACCCATCCCGCGTACTCCCCGTCGATGTTGCCCGACGACACCACCGAGCAGTTCTCCCGGCCCATGATCGCCAACATCTCCTCCGGGGTCATCCCTCGGGTGACTTTGTTGAAGTTCGCCAGCGTCGCCCCCTGCTTCCCGGGCAGCGGCACCGGCAGATCCGTCGGCATGTCCACCCCAGGCACCTGCGGCGCCTCTCCGTCATCCGAATCCGAGCAGCCCCCCGCGAGCACCACAACAGCAGCAATCACCAGAGAACCGGCCGCACCGCGCAGACGTCCCATCCTCAACTCCCCGTGTAGACCGATGCGCACCGTACAGGCGCACGTACAAATCCCGCGCCCCGATGAGCATCAACCCCCGACGCCCCCCGCACCAGCGGCGAACCCCTCAACCTCCGGCGTCCGCAACCACCGGGGTGCCCTACTTCCGATCCCGCCGGGTGACGCGTGGGTCGCTGCCGCCGAGTGCTCGGCGCGAAGGTCAAGGAGCCCACGAGCGGCTGCGCTGCCGGTATTCGGTTGGTGTCAGGCCGGACAAGCTGCGGAAGCGGCGGGCGAAGTACGTCGGATCGTCCCATCCGACGGCGGCGCCGACCCGGGCGGTCGGCAGCGCCGAGTGGGCCAGCAGGGTGGCGGCGTGCTCGACCCGGAGCCTGGCCAGGTAGCCCAGCGGGGTCAGCCCGACCGCGCGCCTGAACAACCGGCCCAGGTATGCGGGATCGAGGTTGACCGCCCGGGCCAGGTCGTCCAGCCGCCACGGTCGGTCGGGCGCCGCCTCCAGCCGGGCGACGGTGGCTGCGACGGCGGGGTGGAGGGCAGGCTCGGGTGTCGGCCCGTCGCGATCGCGGGCGTCGGCCAGCACGCCGAGGACGGTGGCCAGGCGGCCCAGCACCCGGCCGGGGCGGCTCTGCTTGGCCCCGAGGTCCCGGGCGAGCAGGCCGATCTGGGCGACGGCCTCCTCGGCGGCGGCCGGATCGACGGATGTCACCGCCACGCCGTGCGTACCGGAGGCGACCGGATCGGTCCACAACATCCGGCGCAGCATCGGGATGTCGTACAGCGCCGCAAGGTCGGGCCCCGGCGCCCGGGTGGACAGGCAGCAGTTGGCGACGACGAGGTCGGCGCAGCCGCGGAACCCGTGCCAGGCGCCGGGTCGCAGGACGATGACGTGTCCGCGTCGCAGGGGGTGCTCGCCTCGGCTGGTCATATGTCGGCCGTCGCCTGTGGCGACGACCGCGATCTCGAGGAAGTCGTGCGCGTGCGCCTCGATATCGGCGTCCACGCGGTGGACCCCCGCCAGGACCGGTCGCCCGGCGAACAGGGCGTGCTCGTGCAGCGTGGCAGGCATGTCGGAATCGTACGACTGAGTGTCGGGATCGGCCTGGCCCGTCCCGGCCGCCTTGGACGAGGCTTGCTGTGGCGCGACAGCGGAAGACCTGGAGGCGGGAATGGCCAGAACCACAAGTAGGCGTACCGACAGCGACATCCGTGCCGACGGGCGTATCTCGGAGGAACTCGTGGCGGCCTATCGCGTGAACGGTTTCGTCCGGGTACGCGGCGTGCTCGCGCCTGGGCAGGTCGAGCGCTTCCGTGCCGGCGCCGAGGCGTTTTTGGCGGCGCACCGCACCGAGAGCCTGGAGAAGCAGGGTGTGTTCCGGCAACTGGTCAACGTCTGGCAACGCGACGAGGTGCTGCGGGAGTTGACGTTCGACGCGCGCCTGGGCCGGATCGCCGAGCAGCTTGCCGGGTTCCCGCTGCGGCTGTGGCACGACCAGATGCTGGTCAAGGAGCCGCACAACAACGCCGCCACGGAGTTCCACCAGGACCGTCCGTACTGGCCGCACGAGGGCGACAGGCTCGCTCTGTCGGTGTGGACGGCGCTGGTCGACGTCCCGCCGGAACGCGGCTGCATGACCTTCCTGCCCGGCACCCAGAACCGCGCCGGGCTGCGCGCCCAGGACCTGCACCGCGAGGAGGACCTGTTCGAGCTGGACCCGTCGTTGCGGTGGCTCCCCCGGGTCACCGTGCCGCTGCAGGCCGGCGACTGCACCTTCCACAGCGGCCGCACCGCGCACATGGCCCTGCCCAACCGCACCGACCGGGCGCGGCTCGCGCACGTCACGATCTACATGGACGAGGCGACCCGCTTCAACGGCGGCCACCATGTAGTGACCGACCCCCTCGGCCTCGCCCCCGGCGACCGTCTGGACGGCGCCACCTTCCCCCGCCCATGGGCTCGGACATCAAGCCACCCGGACGGGGACACCCCCTCAGACACTGAACCCACTGCCCACACAAGGCCTACACCGGCGATGCCCCCGCCTGACTCGACGTCCAACACCACGAAGGACATCGCGTGATCCGGGGCCACGCCGAGCCCCACGCGTTCGACGACGGCCCGTCCTCTCTGAACTGGGGGTGAGGCCATGGCACCCCCAAGGCCCAGAGAGCCCCATGAACGGACTGCAAAACCGTCTATGAGCTAGACGAGTTGGAGGTGTAGGGATCCGCCGAACAGCTACTCGCTTCCAGGGTGGCTGCCTGCTTCTGCGGTGCCTGGATGGCGAGTTGGGGTGACGGGATGGCCAGTTGCCGCCATGAAGCTCGGGAGCGAGCCTCGGCCGCGAAAAGCTGACGTTGCGCCGCGGGACTCGCCCGCGGCGCATTTGGAGGAGTCCGTGGCGGAGTACGCGAACGCGGCCCGGCGCGGACGGGCTCGATCAGCCGATCGGTGGTGCGAGGTATTCCAGTGCATAGCCCTCGCGTGAGGGGGTTACGCGGGCGATGCCGGGTGAGTCGAGGTGGGCACCGGCTACAAAGTGGTGTGGTTGGGTGAGTTGTTCGAGGAGGTCCACTCGTGCGGCGCGGGCCTGGGCCTGGTCGCCGTCGAACTCCCAGGATACCTTGGGCCGTTCGAATTGGAGGCTGGGAACGTGGACGGTGTCGCCCCAGGCAAATAGGTGGCCGGCGCTGCTGGTGATCTCGTAGACGGTGTGGCCGGGTGTGTGGCCCGGTGTCGGGATCGCGGTGGCCCAGTCGTTGATCGCGGCCTTCTCCGTCACGGGCACGACCCGGTCACGGATCGGTTCGAGCCGTCCGGTGAACACCGAGGTGTCGCCCGCGCCGATCCATACGCGCTCGAGTCTGCCGAACGCCTCGGAGCCATCCAGCGCGATCAGGCCGCTCACGTGGTCGTCGTGGTTGTGGGTGATAGCCACATCGGTGATGTGCTGGCGGTCGATTCCGGCTTCGTCGAGCGCGTCGTAGATCAGTCCCATGGTGGGGTCGTGCCAGTTGTTGGACGCGCCGGTGTCGATGAGGAGCGATCGCGTGCCGTCGGCGACGAAGAACGCGTTGACGGATAGCCGCAGGTTGTCACCGACCAGCGGGACAGTCGCCGGCAGCTCGGCAAGCGCGCAGCCGTCCTCGTCTCGGAGTCGGGTCGGTGGCATGTCGATGTATCCGTCGCGCAACGCGGTTACCCGCAGGCTGCCGAATTCGAAGGTGGCGTGGTGTCGGCCACGTGTGATCAGGCGCATGGAACTCTCCGTCGTGTCGGGCGTACTGGATTGTGTCTTCTACAGAAGAGCAAATCTCTTATAGGAGAGGCGATCTGGCCGGCGGGCCCGGGGATCGTGCAGGCGATGCCGCGTCTGCGCAGCAGCGCGCGGTTCGCCCGCGAGGAATACGCCTTGTCGCCGCGGGCCCCCCCGGGGGGGGGGGGGGGGCCGGGCGCGGCCCCCCCGGGGGCGCGGGTCGCGGCCCCGGCCTTGGCGAACAGCGGTGGGTGTTGGGCGTGTTCGGCGGGGCGCCGCGGGGGGGGGCCCGCCCGCTTGTAAACGGCATGGCCCCCGCCCCCCGGGGGGGGGGGGGGGCGCGGCCTGCCCGGTCCGACCCTGGGGACGCGGATCGCGTCCAGGACGTTCGCGAACTGCGGTGAGTCTTCGCGTTGTCCGGCGGTGATCAGCAGGGCCAGCGGGCGCTGGCCCTGCTCGCAGGCCAGGTGGATCTTCGTGGTCAGCCCGCCGCGGGACCGTCCGAGCGCGTGGTCTGCCGGCTCGGCGGCGAGACCGCCGGACGGCTCGACCTGCAGATCCCCCTTTTCCGCGCACCGGCCGCGTGCTGGTGCGCGCGGCAGACCGTGGAATCGACGTTCACGTCCCAGGTGATCAGGCCCCGCGCGTCCGCGCGGGCCTGCAACTGCTCAAGGATCCGGGCCCAGGTCCCGTCGCGTTGCCAGCGCCGGAAGAGGCTGTAAGCGGACTCCCAGGGGCCGTAGCGTTCCGGTATGTCCCGCCATGGCGTCCCCGTCCGGGTGCGCCACCGGATCTCGTCGATCTGGTGGCGACGCGTCCATTCGGTCGGCCGACCGCTCTTGCGCGCGGTCGGCAACAACGGCTCCAGTACAGCCCAATGCCCCTCGGTCAGATCTCCCCGTCCCACCCGAAGATCATCCCAGACCAAGATCCACTTTCAAACAGACCCTAGCCGGTCAACTAATGCACGTCGAAGCGCGTGGCCCAGGGCGGCGCGCTTCGACGTTTGGTGCCGGCCTGGCGTCAGGAGCCGGGGAGGGCGGCGGTCTCAGGAAGAACCGGTCGATGCTATGGACCGCGGCGATGAAGTCGCCAAGGGAGACCGGCTTGGTGACGTACGCGTTGCTGTGACCGCGGTAGGCGACGGCCATGTCTTCAGGCCCGGGAGGTGGTCAGCACCACAACGGGAATGGTCTTGAGGTCTTCGTCGGCTTTGGCGACCTTGAGGAACTCGCGGCGGTCCATGCGCGGCATGTTCAGGTCCAGCACGATCAAGTCCGGGCGCGGCAAAGCCGGGTCACGTAGCGACTCCAGCGCGGCGACCCCGTCCGGCCCGGTCGAACGCCGCGCGCCGCGGCCGCCGAGCAGGGCCTCCTCGAGCAGGATCGCGTCCGCGTCGTCGTCAATGCACCTGGTGTGCGCCACTACGTGGACACGAGGTATTCGCTGAGCACCACCTGATCATGCAACTCGGTCCAGACGACGCCATCGCCACCGAGACCAGTTGAGCTGGTAGTGCTCCTGGCTCTCGTTGGCATGTGTACGGACAGGTGTGAGTGGCACGCGGGGTCCGCAGCGTCGATCGCCTGGTTGATCGGGTCGCGGCCGGGCGGGTCGAATGGAACGGGCCGGAACCCCGAATTCGGGCGAGGTCAAGCACGTTGGCACCCGCGTCGCCGTTGGCGGGCCCTATGCCTGCTGCGAATGTTTACTGGCAGTAACGCAGTTCGCTGAACCCGGAGCATGGTTCCACGGCTGGCGACGGCCGTTCGTCAGCCTTCGGGTGACCACCGCGCGCTTGAGGTCGATTGCGTGTCCGGGGCAGGTGCAGATCCGTCGCGCGAATGGCGGGCTGCCGGGGGCCGGATCGCCCCCTGGGCCTGAACCAGAACGCTATCCGGTGACCTCGCGCTTGTCCGCAGCCTTCTCGAATGCCAATGGCGCAAGCCTCGCAAACGCCACGCCTACAAGCTCGTTCGCGTTCGACACGCGGACATGATCACGTACTCACGCCTTGTCCCCTCCGGACGTGAGACGGAGTTGGCTGCATAAGAACACCCACGGTTCGTTCTACAGTCCCTGCGGACTAGACGTGGTCCTGCGTTGCGGAGGCGTTGCGTGGCGTGGTCGGGCCCGGCTCGATCGGGGAGCCCGTGCAAGCGCTTCAGAGCCGGTCGCTGCCGTACGTACAAGCGGCGGGGTGATGGATGGCGTGGTTCGCTGCATCGGGCAGTCAGGGCAGCAGTGGCACGGAGCCGGCTGTTACCAGACGCTTGTGTAGTTGTTGGGTGGCCGGGACGCCGGGTCGACCGTGGAGGCGACGGCTTCTGCTGTGTCCCAAACGATGGTTCGCCGGAAGCAGTGGTTCAGCACAGTTCCCGAATGTCCCCAATGCAGTTCCGCGAACACGTTGCCGTCGCCGTCGCGGGCCCGCGCCGACGAAACCGTCGCCGCCGGGTATGCAATGCGACTCTCCATCCGGGACGCGCGAGCGAGTATCCGCAAAACGCAGGTGCCACGCACACGTTGGCCGCTGGTCACGCGCTGCGCCAGCCTGAGGGCATCCACACCCGACCCAGGGGAATCCCGCGTGAGCACCGACGAGTTGGTCACCCACGTCGTCGCCGGTACCGCCGTCATCGTCGCCCTGAGCCATCTGCTCAGGGCCGTCGCGCGGAAGATGCGTCAACCGGCCGTGATCGGCCAGATCCTCGCCGGGCTGGCCCTGGGTCCCAGCCTGCTGGGGCGGTTGCCCGGCGGGTTCATGGACATGCTGTTCCCGCGGCAGGTGCTTCCGTACCTTTCCGTCGTCGCCCAAATCGCGCTCGTGCCCTTCCTGTTCGCGGTGGCCTGTGAACTCGACCTGCGCGTGCTCCGGCAACGGCGCAAGGTCGTACCGGCCGTGGCCGCGTGTGGGTTCGTCATACCGATGGTGCTGGGCGGCGGCGCCGCGTTCCTCGTGGCGCCTCTCTACACCCCTCCCGGCGGCGACGTAACCGGGAACACGGGCTTCGTCCTCTTCATGGCCGTGTCCATGGCCGTCACGGCCGTCCCGGTGCTGGCCAGCATCATCCGTGAACGGGGCGCGGCATCGACCGTCGCGGGTGTCGTCTCGATGACCTCCGCGGGCGTCATCGACGCTCTCGGCTGGATCGTGCTCGCCGCGGCCGTGATGGCGGCGGGCAGTTCGGAACAAGAGCACCTGTCGCTGCCCGCAACGGTGGCCCTCTTCGCCGTGTACATGGCCACGATGCTGTGCGTCGTACGTCCGGCACTGCGGCGCTGGCTGTCTCGCCCCGAGGCTGTCCCCGGCGGCGACCTCCCCGTCGTCGCGGCGCTGGCCATGGCCTCCGCGTGGGCCACGTCCGCGCTCGGACTGCACGTCATCTTCGGCGCGTTCGTCGCCGGGATGATCATGCCGCGCGGAGCCGACGGCGAACCGGACGCGAGCCTCGTACGCCCGCTCCAGGACAGCGGGACGATTCTGCTGCCGGTCTTCTTCATGGTCAGCGGACTGTCCGTGGACATCGGTGCGCTGAGCCGAACCGACCTCGCGCTCCTCGGCATCTTCACCGCCGTCGCCACCGTCGGCAAGGTCGGTGGCGGCTACCTCGGCGCGCGCCTCGGGGGAATGCCCTCTCATGAGGCGACCGTGGTCGGCGTCATGCTCAACACTCGAGGGCTGACCGAGCTGATCGCCCTCAACATCGGCCTCCAGAGCGGCATCATCGACCAGTCGCTCTACACCGTGCTGGTCATCGTGGCCCTCGTGACCACGGTGTCCACAGGCCCGATCCTGACCCTGCTCCGATTCCCCCGCACTTCCCCGGCCGCACCCGTCGCCGCCACCGTCGCGGCCGACGCCCACGCCGACGCCCCACTCCCGGTCCGCGGCTCGCCCGACCCCTCAGACGCAACGACCTAGCTCAAAGCCCTGCGTCGCCCGGGGTCTTGGGCATGGCCCAGACCGGGAACGGCGGCTACTTGGCCACGTACTCGTGTCGCGATTGCTGGAAGGCATTCCGCATGAGTTCGGCTATCGCGGTCGGCCGCATTCCGTCCGGCAATTGGCGAGTTGGGTCGCTTCAGTCGCTGATCCGTAGGGCCCAGTGCGCTGACCTGCACAAATACGCCAGCGACTCAGGGGTCTCACTCAGCGACTGTCGACGATTTACCGTGCCTGGTTGCGGTTGCCGGGTGCGGGTCGCTTCCACAGTCGCTTCGGTCGCTGTCCTGCGGTCGGCGCATCCGTGTTGCGGCGTCGCCAGGTCTTGTCTCTCGGACGCCCGGACTGATGGTACGTGGGTCGACGGCTTCGCAGGGCGCGCCGGTGGCGTAGAGCCCGTCGGGGTCTTGGTCGCGGTCGTGGGGGGCAGCCACATCACCCGGCGCAGGAAGGTTCCCGAAGCCCGGGAGGCGTTGGAGGCGGGGCCGAGGACGGCCTAGCCGACGAGGCGTCCGTGGCGGTGACAGGCGGGTTTGCCGGCGCGGCGCGGGGGCCCTGTGTCGATAAGCTGGCATCCGGCCAGGAAGCGGCCGAGGTAAGGCGTACGGCTGGCGGCTTTTGGGGCTTGGTGCCTCGATCGTCCGTGCGCGCTCCGCATATTGCAGGGGCTTCCCTCACCGCTTGTCACCCGCGGGTGGCTACGGTCTCGGTCATGGATTCGCAAAATGACGCTCTCGCCCCGCCGTCCCGAAGGTCCGGCCGCAGTCCGTGGCTTGTCACCGGGATCACGGCCGTGGTCGCGATCGGCGTGATCGGCGGCTTGCTGTCGATATCGGGCAACAGCGGTACTCCGACCGGGCCGATGGGCGGCAAGACGCCGATCCCGACGCTCCCCGGCGGCGTCGGCACGAAGTTTCCCACCGGTGTGCCGTCGACCGGGGCCGGCGGGAAAACACCCGCCACTGGTGCGTCGGGGAAGCCGACCGGCAAGAACGACTGGAACAACGCGACCGGCGACACGACGGTTTTCACCGCTGACGAGTGGTTCCCCGAGACGGGCGCCCGGACGGTCGAGGCGCGGTCGTACCAGCATCTGGCCAAGCAGACCGGCTCCTGCACGGCGGCCGAGCCCGAGATGCGCCTGCTGATGAAGGGGACGTGCATCAAGGTCATCCAGTCGGTGTGGGCCAACTCGGGGAAGACACATGTCGGGGCGCTCTCGGTGGTGTCGCTCACCGACAAGCCCGCCGCCACGGCCCTGCAGGACCAGCTCTCCGACGACCGCAGCAAGGGCCAGTACGTGAGTTTCCTGACGCCGCCGTCGAGTTCGGGCGTACGCGTCCCTGCGTCGGCGCCGAGCTGGGTGAGCACGACCGTGTCGGGTCACTACATGGTGATCGCGGAGGTCGTACGGGTCGACGGCGGAGCCAAGGATGCCACGTCACGGGAAATGGTCAACGACCTGCGTGCGGTCGCCATGGAGTACGTCGACACCGTCTCGACCCCCTGACGATCCGCCCGACCGGTTGTGGTTGTGAGGGCGGGTTCGCGGCGCGTTCCGATGACGACGCGCGGAGTTGCCCGGACCGGCCGGGATCCGAGGCAAGACCCTCAGCCTTCGCCGGGGCTGTTGCGCCACGCTGGGGGCAAGGAGGCCACCGATCCGGGGAGTTGCGCATGCAGGACGGCGTGCCGGAGCGCGCATGGGCGGCGGGGGAACCTGTGTCGGTGGCCAAGTGGGTCGTCCTGGTCAAGGAGCACCTGGCTTCGGGCGGGCGCATGGAGATCACGCAGGCGTATCCGGCCGACAACCAGGAATCGGCGCGGCGCATGGCCGATCACCTCGTGTGGACGTACCAGCCCCGGCACCCGTGGACACCGGGCGGCCGCCGGGTGTTCCGGCGCGGCGCGGACGCGTGGATCGTCGACGTCCAAGGGCAGGTGCAGCGCATGCACTTCGAGGTTTTGGTCGCCGAACGGCTGGCCGGTCCCGGGCAGTTCGGGCAGTTCGGGCAGTAGCGGAGTTCGAGGGAGCGGCGTTGTTCCGAATCCGGGTCGTACTGGATCCCGACGAGATCTCCCGGCTGATACCGGAACTCGCCGCCGTCTGGGCCGCGTCCGAGTCGCAGGACGTCCGGGCCGCCACGGAAGCCAAGTACCGCAGGGCTTCGACCGATCCCCAGGCGCCCGCGTTCAGCGCCGCGGTGGCGCAGACGTCGGACGGCCGTGTCGCGGGCTTCCGAGCCGGATCGCTGTACACAGGGGACCGGTCCCTGTGGCGGGACTCCTTCGGCGGCCCGCTGCTGGTCCCGCGTGCGGGCGGCATGCACGCGATCAGCGCGGCCACCAGGGAGCGCTGGGCCGACCGGCCCGTCCCGCACGGGCTCGCGGTGGCCGTACACCCGGAGTTCAAGCGGCAGGGCCTGGGCAGGGAGGTGACCCGGGCCTGGGGGGACGGGCGCCCCGCCGACGAGCAGTACGCGACCGGCCACATCGCCCCCGACAACGCGGCCTCCCTGGCCACCTTCCGCTCGCTCGGCGCCCAGATCATCGGCACCCGCGAGGACGGCAGGTACTTCTACCTCCTCCCGCTCCGCGGTCAGGGCCCCGCCGAAGTCGACCGTCAAGTGGCCGCCATTCAGCGGGACGCACCCGGCTTCGACGCAGCCCTGGGCGGACTCACCGCCGTCCCGGGACGGATCCCCGGGACACATGCCACCCGCGCACCCGAGGTCGCCCTCCCCATCGGCCGAGCCGTCGAGCGCGCGGTCGGCCTCGGCCGGAGCCTGGAGAAGTGAGGGGGTACGGAGGGGGTGGTTCGGGGGTCGCCAGGGGGCGGCGTCCCGCTGGTCCAGGAGGGCGTCGGCCGACTCCGCGACCTGGGGCCGGGACGCGCCCGGGGGGCGGCAATTCAGCCCAGACGTAGATGACCTTGCCGCGTGGGGTGTAGCGGATGCCCCAGCGGCGACCGGACAGACGGCGGCAGGCGCAAGCGGCCCGCAGGCGAGGATCGAGCCGCGGGACCGACATCTCGTCCGCGGCTCTGCATCCGCCGCTGTGAAAGGCCATACGTCTTAGGTGCTTTGGGCGCCCCTCCCACCTTCCACAGTCCGCCGATGATGCACAAGCAACGACCCGTGAGCCACCGGGGCCGGAGCGCCCATCGCCGCGAGCAGTTGCCGGTGGAACTGTTCCTCGGCCCACCCCGGCTCGTCGTGAATCAGCGCGTGGTGCACCGCGTCCACATCCGGCGACCAGCCGGCCTCCACCGCCCACGCCGCGACCCGCCGCGCGTGCCCCGGCATCTCGCGTACCAGCCGGTCGTGCTCCGCATTCCACGCGGCCGTGTACGCCGTCGCGGGCATCCCCGTCTCGTCCTCATAGCAGAGGTCGACGGGCAGTTCGTACTCGGCGGCGTACTGCGGCCGGAACCACGTCTGCCACGGGCCTCCGCGTGCCGACCAGCCGTGCACCAGCCCTGCGTCGCTGTCCAGCACGTAGCAGATCAACGCGGGCGCGCCCGTCTGTTCGCCGAGCCGCCGGACCGTTTCCGCGGTCTCCCCCGGTACGCCGTGCTCGACCGGGACGATCTGCCACGCGTCGCCGTACGCGCGCTCGGAGCCGAGGCAGTCCTCGTGCCCTCTGCGGCACAATCCCCCGTTCAGCGGGTCGAGTTCCCGCGCCGAGCGTTCACTGCGTACCACCACGAACTCGCCCCAATAGCCCATCTCGCGCGCTTCCCTCGCTCACAGATCGTCCCGGGGCATGCCACCCCCGGAGGGCAGGACCGTAGTGCGTCGCACCGACACCGGCGGCCACCAACCGCCAGGCAGGGCAACGCGGCACACGCGGGGCGAGACAGCGCAGCGATAGGCGGCGACACACGAAGCGACATGATCAGGCGAGGAGCGAGCGCGTTTAGGCAGGACCCGCATATCCCCGAGCAGCCTCGAATACAAACCCGCGGCCCCCTCGCCGCGGCGCGTCACGGCGTCACACGACGTCCATCGTGATCCGTCACGTGCCGTCCCCCGCCCGTATGCCCTCCGGCGCTCGTCCGCAACTCCCCCCGGCCCGCGGCCGCTTTGCCGCCTCTCTGTGCCCGCCCGTGTCCACCCCGCAACGTTCTTCCCTGCGGCGCGGCACCCGCATCCGGGCTATCCCGGACAACCCGGGACCGGTCCACACGGCTGGCACTTTCGGGCGGATTTCCCGTCTTCGCCTACCCCGGGGACCCTGCCCGTTCTATCGTCGGCCCGATCGGTGTCACCCGAGGGAAGGGGCCGGCCGTGACCCCACGAGGAATGGGTGCCGCGCGGGTCGGACAGGCGTTGGGGCTGGTCCCCCGCCAGGTCCGACTGGCCGCGCGGGCGGGGCTGCTGGACCAACACGAGGACGGTACGTTCGACGCGGACTGCGTCGCCCGGGCCGCCGCCGACCAACGTCGTTTCCTGGACGCGCTGCACCGCGAGGAGCCGCTGAGCGCCCGTCAGGCGTCCGCGCGTCTGCACATCAGCCGGGAACGGTTCACCCGCGTGGCCCGCACCGCCGAACTGCCGGTGGTGGAACGCCAGTGGCTACGCCGCAACGGCCGCGACCTGGAGGTCTGCTACTACCGGACCGCCGACGTCGACGCCCTGCTCCCCCATGTCGTCGCGGACATCGAACTGCGTGCCGCAGCCGCGGCCGTGGCGCGTTCGCAGGCCGCCGCCAAGGCCGCCCGCACGCGCGCGTACAACCGCGAACGGGCTCAGCACGCACGCCAGTTGCTCGCCACCCGCCGTCCGGGGGCGATGGGCGACCCGGTCGAGACTGTGCTGTGGGCCGTCGCCCTCGGGGCCGCGCACGGCCGGATCCCGCCGCGCCTGCGGCGGTTCCGCGACGACACGCGGGCCCGCGCGCTGGCCGAACTCGTCGGGCAGGCACGGCTGCGCCCCGCCGAACTCGCCCAGTTGGCCGAGGAGGCGACCGGCCCCGCGCTGCGCGTACTCCCCTGCCTGGCCAAGCCGCAGGAGGTCGCCGCGCGCCTGGGGGTGCCGGCGATGCGGGTGGCGGAGCACACTCCCGCGCTGCACGGCTACATCGCCCGTTCGACGCTGGAGGAGCTGGCGCAGGTGCCGCCCGGGTGGCTGCTGCTCCTGCGCGGCGACCAGGAGCTCGAGCGCGTCTCGGCGATGTGGGGGCGCGAGCAGGAGCTTGTGTGGCAGCAGGCGCGCGAGCGTGCGGACGCGGTGCTCAAGGACGCCGCCCGCGCGGTTGCCCGCTTGTCCGACGAGGCGGTGGCCGAGTTGTTCGGCCTGGATCCGGAGTTGGCGGCGGCGTTGCGGCCGCGCAGTGGGCGGTGGTCGGCGGCGTACGTCGAGGAGTTGCTGCGTACCCGCCCGATCTGGCTGGACGACGCGGACGCGGCGCGTGCCGAAGTGGTCCGGCGTGCGCAGTCGGCGGAGCGGCGGGCGTCCGCGCGTACGGCCCGTCGGCTGGGCTGGCGCCGGGTGTGGGCGCATGTGTTCGGGATGCCGGTGGAGGACGTTCCGGAGACTGTGGGCCGCCCGACCCAGGCGGCGATCCGCGCCGCGCTGGCCTCTCCCCCGCGCTGGGCGCGCCAGGCGGACGGCGGCGGCGCGACCGTGTAGCCCCGGGCCCGTGCCGCGCCGACGCGTTCCGCGGGGCGGTCAGGCCGATGGCCGCGTGGCGGGGTCGGTGGCGAAGCCGGCGAAGTAGCTTGCGGCCATGTCGTCGTCGCCGTGGCCGCGTGCTTCGGCGCGGCGGAAGCGGGCGCCGGCGGCCTGGGTGAGGTCGACGGAGATGCCCGCGCGGGCGGCGGCGTCGGCGATGAGGCGGGTGTCCTTCTCGGCGTTGCGGACCGTGAAGCTGGGCGTGTAGTCGTTGCCGCGGATGGCGGCCATCTTGGCCTGGAGGTACGGGCTGTCCATCGGGCCGCCGGTCATGACCGCGGCGAAGTCCGCGGGGTCGACGCCGAGGCCTTCGGCGAGGGCGAGGAATTCGCCGATCACGGAGGTCATGGCGATGCCGTAGCCGACGGTGGTGAGTTTGAGGCGGGTGGCGTCGCCGACCGCGTCGAAGCGCAGGGTCTTGCTGCCCACGGCGTCGAAAACGCTGTCGAGGGCGGGTGGCCGGGGGCCGCCGGCGAGGATGACGAGGGTGCCTGCCTCGGCGGGCTGACGGGTGCCCTGGACAGGTGCGTCGACGAGGACGAGTCCGTGGGTGTCGGCGAGTTCGGTGAGCCGTTCGAGGGCGGCGACGCCGACGGTGCTCATCTGTGCCCAGACCTGGCCGGTACGCAGGCCCGGTGCGGCGGCGGTCATCGCGGCATGGACCGCGTCGCCGTCGTTGAGCACCGTGAGGATGACATCGGCGCCGCGTACCGCGTCGGCCGGGTCGTCGGCGACGGTGGCTCCGGCGGCGCCGAGAGGTTCGGCGCGCTCGCGGGTGCGGTTCCAGACGCGGAGGTCGTGGCCGGTCGCGAGAAGGTTGCGAGCCATGGCGGAGCCCATGATGCCGGTGCCGAGGAGGGCGACGGTGGTGGTCACGTCGTGGTGCCTTTCGAGGTGGGGCGGTCGCAGGTACGCGGGCTCGTACGGGCGCTGGGTCGGTGCGTTGCGGATGTCGGCGCCCCGTCGGGCGGCCCGTCGGGGACGACGGAGAGCAGGAGGTCGACGACGGCGTTGAGGCGTGCGGGGTCGGTGCCGGCCTTGGCGCGTACACGGAGGCCCTGCACAGTGGTGACGACGAGGTCGGCGAGCGCGGCGGTGTCGGTGTCGGGCGGGAGTTCGCCGCGTTCGCGACCGCGGCGCAGGACGTCGGCGACGCATGCGGTGAGGCCGTCGAGGGCGTCGGTGACGACGCGGGCGGCCATGGGGTCGTGCGGAGTGCGTTCGACGGCGGTGTTGGTGATGAGGCAGCCGCGTCGGCGCGGGTCGCGGGCGGTGCTCTCGATGGTGTCGAGGAGCAGGTCGCGCAGGATCTCGCGGACGGGTGCCGGGCGGTCGAGGCGGCGGGTGTTGTCGGTGGCGGTGCGTCGGGCGTACTGGGTGAGTGCGGCTTTGTAGAGGCCGTCTTTGCTGCCGAACGCGGCGTATAGCGAGCCGCGTCCCAGGCCGGTCGCGTCGACCAGGTCCTGGATGGATGTCGCGGCGTATCCCTGGTGCCAGAAGACGGCCGTGGCGGCGTCTATGGCGGCTTCGGTGTCGAACTCCCTGGTCCGGGCCATGCGCCCACCCTAACCCGAATATGGAACGATCAGTCAAGATTCTTGTCGTGCCGCATGCCGCGTGCGGCGAGCGGCGAGCGGCGAGCGGCGCCCGGCATGGGACGTGGCCGTTGACCTGGGCGACGGTCCCAGGCAGGCGCGCGAGGCGGGTCAGTGCGGTCCGGCGCGCCCGGTCAGGCCGACGGCCCGGTACAGGTCGTCGAGCCCGCCGCGGGCGAGGGCGTGGTCGACGGCGTCCGGTACGGCGGCCAGGTCGGCTTCCGCGGCCCACGCGGTGACGGCCGCGACGGCGTCTGCCCGCCGGTAGTCGTCGGGCAGGGCGGCGGCGTACTCCTCGGCGACGCGTTCTTCACCGAACACCAGGTCGAACGCGGTTCCGCCCGGTGTCGCTCCCTCGCCGACCGCGCACAGGCCGTCGACGACATACACGGCGAGCGCCGGGGCGCCGGTCGCGCGGGCCAGGGCGAGGACGTCGGCGTCGCCGGCTCCGGTGTCGGCTATGCGCAGCTCGCGCCAGGTGCCGAACACGCGTTCGCCGCCCACCGCACCCGCGAATGCCGCCACCGCGGGGGCGCGGCGCAGCTCGGAGTCCCCGCGGGCGAGCACGACCCAGCCGACGTAGTCCATGCGTGGGGACGGTACGCCACCGGCTGACGCGCCGTCAGCAGGCTGTGGGGGGCTACCGGTCACGGGTCACCACCGCCGTGAGCGGCACGACGGGTACACGCGGTGTCCGTCGTGTCAGCGATGTTCGCAGTGTCGGTGTGGTCAGCGGATCGGGCATGCGTACGAACGCCGAGGAGGGCCTCGCCGTGGCGAAGCCCTCCTCGCAGTCGGTGGGCGGGTCGCCTCGCGGCGAAAGGCACGCCGAGGCTCCAGCCGAACGGTATTCCTCGGTGGCAATAGGTGAGACCCGGGGACACCGGTCCCACCGACCACCCGGTGCAACCACAGCGTGTGCACGGGCATTCCCGGCGGCTGGGTCACTGGTGAATCCGCATCCGCGACCTACGCATTCGGAACCTACGCCACCGGCGCCGCACGTCCGGGCCGCCCCGCCCGCGTACGGCATCAGGCGTCACCGCCGTCGGGGTCTTCCTCGGCCTCGGCCTGGCGGCGGGCGCGGCGCAGCCGGGTCTCGGCCTCGCGCACGGCGCGGTCGGCGGCCTTGAGGTCGGTGCGAGCCTCGCGTACGGCGGTCTCGGCGTCGCGCAGTTCGTCCTGTGCGGCGGCCAGCCGCGTGGCGAGGTCGGCGGCGCGGCGGGCCGCGCGCTCCTGGTGGGCGGTGGTGCGGTCGAGGCGCTCCTGCCGCCCGGAGCGGGATTCCTCGGCGGCTTCGTGCGCCTCCTCCGCCTCACGCAGCGCCTTTCCGACGCGGTCGGCGCGGGCGCGGCGTTCGCGGCGGGCCCGTGCCCGGTCGAGGTCGGTCGGCGCCGAGGCAGCTTTGGTCGTGGTGGTCGTGGTGTTGGTGGCGCGTTTGCGGCCCGGTTCGGCAACGGGCGCCGGAGCCGCCTCGGGCGCGTGTCCGGCGGTGGCGCGCGGTCTTGTCACCGCGGACGGGCTGACGGCCGGGAACCCGGCGGCGCCGAGCGGGCGGGACAACCGCCCGGACGCCCACTCCCGTGCCGCGTCCGGGTCGGCGAGCGCGGCGTGCAAGGTGTCCTGGACTTCTTGCAGGGCCTGGTTCCCGAGGGGCTGCCCCGCGGACGCGGCAAGCTGCCGGGCCTCGCGCGCAAGTGCGGCGGTCACCTGGCGCTGACGTGCGGAGAGGGTGCGCAGTTGGGCGGCGTCGACGTTGAGGTACGCGTTGCGCAGTGCCTCGCCGAGTTCGAGCAGCGGACCGGTCTCGTCCGGGCGGGTGCGTACGAGGAGGTTGCTCGCCCAGGCGGCGAGGGTGGGTTTCGGCAGGGCTCGGATGCGTTCGCCGAGCGGGCGGTCGCCGGCGCGGACGGCCTCGGCGGCGCGCGCGTTGCGGGCGGCGGTGAACTCGCCGGGGGTGAGCGCGTACAACTCGTCGGCGACAGTGTCCAGATCCACGTGGGACCTCCATGGCCGGGCGAGTGGGCTCGGGACGGTTGGGGGTGGTTGCGGGCGGGCGGTTGGGGGCGGGCGGGGTGCGGTTTCCTGCCGGGAACCGCCGCCGGTTGCGGACGCGGGGGTACGGGGCGCGCGGCGAACCGCTACCGGGCCCCTGCCCGCCCGGGCGCGCGCTCACGCCCCGCCGCGTGAGGTGGGGCGGCCTGAACCCGGGTCCGGGCCCGGTCGCGCCCCACCGCACAGCCCTGGGTCGGCGCGGCCAGGGCCGCGAACCAGGGCCACCGGTTGCGTCAGGCCCGGGGGGGGCGGGGGGGGCCGCGGGGGGCCCGGGCCCCCCCCCCCCCCCGCGGGCCGCGGATGGGCGGCCCCGCCCCCCCCGGGGC
>NZ_JBSFVE010000045.1:0-29232 GCF_053592165.1 Streptodolium elevatio | reverse complement strand
GTCAACTCCACCCGCTCAGCCGCCTGACGCCTCAACTCCCCCTCCAGACGCACCCGCTCCGGGCTACCAGGGGCATACGAACGAACCGGCTCATTCACCGGAGAAGGAACCCGGGTAATGGCGTCCATGGCAACTTCCTTTCACAGGAGGAGACTTCGGGGTCGTGCGGGGCGTACTCCCCGACATCGCCGGCGGGTCAGTGCCCGGGAAGGAGCGAGCGCAGGAAGAAGGCGACGTTGGCAGGGCGTTCGGCCAGGCGGCGGGTGAAGTAGCCGTACCAGTCGGTGCCGAACGGCACGTACACGCGTACGCGCTCCCCCGCCTCGACGAGCCGCCGCTGCTCGTCGGCCCGGATGCCGTACAGCATCTGGAACTCGTAGGAGCCCGGGACGCGGTCGTGGCGGCGGGCGAGGTCCTGGGTGATGGCGATCAGGCGCGGGTCGTGGGTGGCGAGCATCGGCCGGCCGTCCCCGGCCATGAGGATCTTGAGGCAGCGCACATAGGCGAGGTCCACGTCCCGCTTGTCCTGGTAGGCCACGGATGCCGGCTCCCGGTACGCGCCCTTGACCAGGCGGACCCGCGATCCCCGGGTCGCGAGCCTGCGGCAGTCGTCCTCCGTGCGGAACAGGTACGACTGCAACACCGCGCCCGTGCCCGGGAATCGGGTCCGCAGTTCGTCGAGGACGGCGAGCGTCGAGTCGACGGTGGTGTGGTCCTCCATGTCGAGGGTCACCGTGCTGCCGATGCGCGCGGCGGCCTCGGCGACCGGGCGGACGTTCGCGAGCGCGAGGTCGTGTCCGCCGTCCCCGAGGGCTTGGCCGAAGGCCGACAGTTTCACCGACACCTCGATGCGCGGTCCCGCACCCAGCGGGCCGAGGGCGTCGAGCAGCGCGAGGTACGCGTCGCGGTTGGCCTCGGCCTGCGCGGCGTCGGTGATGTCCTCGCCGAGGTGGTCGACGGTGGCGTCCAGGCCGTCCGCGACGAGTCCGCGGACGGCCGCGAGGGCGCCGGGGAGGTCGTCCCCGGCGACGAAGCGGTCCACGACCGGCCGGGTGACGGGCGCGGTCGCGACGAAATCGCGCAGGCGTTCGCTGCGCGACGCGGAGAGCAGCATGCGGCCGAGCACGGGGTCCTCCGAGGAGTCGCATGTGGTGACGGGAGCCCCGGGTGGGCGCCTGTGCCGAACGTACGCCCGGTCGGGGCACCGACGGTATGGACGCGAGTCGCGTTTGCGCGCCCGCGTCTTGTACACATGTATGAAGGGAGTCCGCAGGTCAGGGACCCCAGCGGGCAACGTTGCCGGTGCGGCGGACCGGACAGGGAGGTGGGAACGGTGTCGGATCAGCGCGAGTACCAGCGCCTGGTGGACGAGGTCGCGGCGCTGCTGGGCGCTCCTGCGACCCTGGAGGACCGGGACTTCGCCCTCGTCGCGTTCGCGGCCCACGAGGGCGACACCGCCGCCGACGACGTGCGCGCCCGTTCGATCCTCAGCCGCACCTCGTCCCCGCAGGTCAAAGCGTGGTTCGAGAGCTTCGGCATCACGCGGGCGACGGGGCCGGTGCGCATCCCGCCCGATCCGGCGACGGGAGTACGAGGGCGCGTGTGCCTGCCGGCGCGGCACCAGGGTGTGACGTACGGCTACATCTGGCTCCTCGACCCCGACGGCGCCGAGTGGCCGCCCGCGGATCTGGACGCGGCCTTCGCGCTCGCGGGGCGCGCGGGCGATCTCCTGGCCGAAGAAGCCCATGCGGGCGCCGAGTTGGGCGAACACCTGCGTGAACTGCTGCACGAACCAGGGGTAGCCGCCGGTACCGCGGGCGGGACGGGCTCCGCAGCCATGGTGCCGAGCGCCGACGCGAGCCGGGCCGCGGCGGAGTTGGCCGCCGCCGCGTCGGGAATCGGCGGTGCTGCCGGGCAATACGCCCTCGTCGTGGCGCGCGCCACCCCGGACAACCTTCCCGACGCTCCCGCGGTGCACGCGATGCCGCACGTCGTCGCCTGCTACAGCGAACGCCAGGGCAGCGAAACCGAGTTGGTTGCCCTGGTGCGTACAGCCCAGGCACCCGCCGATGCGGCTCGGCGCATCACCAAGGGCAGGCGCGCCGCCCGCGCCGGGGTTTCCGCGGCATCCCACGAACTGACCGGTGCTGTCGAGATGTTGGCCGAGGCCCGGGCCGCGGCACGGGTGGCCGCGGCGTTCCCCGAGCACGCGCCGGTCGCGTCCTGGCTCGAACTGGGGCCCTACCGGCTGCTCTCCGCGCTTCCGAGTGCGCCCGACCCGGCCGTGGCGCCGCTGCTGGCGCCGCGGCACGCCGAACTCGCCCGCACCGCCGAGACGTACCTCGACCACGCCGCGCACGCGACGCGCGCCGCCGAGGTGCTGGCGATCCACCGCCAGACGCTCTACTACCGCCTGTCGCGCGTCGAGCATCTGACCGGGCTCTCCCTGGCCGACGGCGAGGACCGCCTGCTGCTGCACATGGCCTTGAAGGCGGCCCGCCTGCACGGCACCGCGAGTCACTGACCGAGGGCCTCACTCGGGCGGCGTGAGTCCGATCGACCGGATCATGTCGAGGAGTTCGGCGCGGTAGACCGGGGCGGGGTCGTGGACCATGGCGCCGAGGTGGCCGTACACCTCAAGGGACACGAGCCCGTGCGTACGGCCCCACATGCGTAGCGCCAACGCGACGCCGGCGGGCGGTAGTTCGGGGTACTCCCGGCGCACGGCCGCCACCAGGGAGGCACCGAAGTCCGACCATTCGTACGTGCGTCCGGACTGGGTGGCCGCGGCCTCCGGCCACGCGGCCGCGACCAGTCCGGTCACGATGGTGCACGCGCGGTGCTCGGGCTCCGGCGCGGCGCCGCCTTCGGGTGCCCGGTAGCCGGACACCGCGTCGCCGTAGATCAGCTTGAAGCCCGCGGGGTTGGCGAGCGCCCAGGCGCGGAACGCCTCGCCCCACACCAGGATCCGGCGCGCGGCGTCCTCCGGCGGCACAGGCGCGAGGGCCGCGCTCACGGCTTCGGTGAGCGCTTCGTACACCTCGTTGATCAACGTGGTGACCAGGTCGTCGCGGGTCGGGAAGTAGCTGTAGATCGCGCCCGCGGTCATCCCCATGTCGCGGGCGATCGCGCGCAGCGAGATCGCGTCGGGGCCCGCGGCGGCCGCGTGGTCGAGCGCGATCGCCTTGATCTCGCGTGTGGTCTCGGCACGCAGGCGGGCCCGTCGGGTCGGGGGCTGTTGTCGCTGGTCTCGCACGCTTGACAGCTTACACATCGTTGGATGAGTATCCGGCGTATGAACTCTGAACGCCGTGTAGAAAACACACGGCGTTATCTCGATCCCTCGCCTTCGCTCTCCCGGCCCGGCCACGCACACCGAAGGACACCTGCCACCGTGGACACATCCACCGGTTCACCCATCGGCCCCGCACCCGGCGGCCCCACTCCCGCCCCCACCCCTGGTTCCGGACCCGGCGGTCCGGCCGCCGACCGGGCGCCGGTTCCCGCATCCGGCCTCGGCGGGCCCCGCCCGCGGGCGGCTCTGACCCTCGCCCTTCTCGCCTTCGCCCAGTTCATCGTCGCCATCGACTACAACATCGTCTGGATCGCGGTCCCCGACATCGCCCGCGAACTGGGCTTCTCCGCAACGTCGTCGCAGTGGATCGTCAGCGCGTACACGGTCGTGTTCGGCGGCCTGCTGCTGCTCGGCGGCCGGGCCGCCGACCGGCTCGGCGCCCGCCGGATGTTCATGATCGGACTCGGGCTGTACGGCGTCTCGTCCCTCGTCGGCGGCCTCGCCGAGGAGCCCGGTGTCCTGGTCGCCGCCCGCGCCGTGCAAGGCGTCGGCGGCGCACTGCTCGGACCCGCGATCCTCAAACTGCTCAACACCTCGTTCGCCGAAGGCCGCGAACGCAACCGCGCGCTGTCCGTGTGGGGCGCCGTGGCGTCGGCCGGCCTGGCCACCGGTGCGGTCCTGGGCGGTGTGCTGACCGCCCAACTCGGCTGGGAGGCGGTCTTCTACGTCAACGCCGTGCTCGCCATCCCGGCGGTACTCGCCGCACCCAGGCTCCTGCCCGCCGGTGAGACCCTCCGGTCACCGTCCGGGACGTCGACCGCCGGCCGTACGCAACAGCGCGGCCGCGCACGGGAGTTCGACCTGCCCGGCGCGCTCCTGGCCACGATAGGCGTGACCCTGGTGGTCTTCGGCCTGGTCCGCGGGCCCGAGGAGGGCTGGGGTACCGCCCAGGGCTCGGGCGCGCTGGTCGCGGGCGTGCTGGTCATCGCGCTGTTCCTCGTCGTCGAGTCGCGTACGCGCGACCCGTTGGTCCCGCTGCGCCTGTTCGGGAACCGCAGCCTCGCGGTGTCGATGGGCGTCGGGTTCGTGTACTTCGCCGCAGGCGGCGCCGAGTACTACCTGCTCACCACGTACCTGCAGAACGTGCTCGGCTTCAGCGCGCTGGAGGCTGGGTTCGCGTTCCTGCCGCTCGGTGTCGCGAGCGTCGTCGGTGGCGGCAACGTCGCGGCGCCGATCCTCAACCGGCTCGGGGTACGCGCGGCGCTGTTCGCCGGACTCATGGTCCTCGGCGCGGGCATGGCCCTGATCGCGCTCGGCATGGATGTCGGCGGCTCGTACGGCGAAATCGTCCCGGGCATCGTGGTGTTCGGCCTCGGTGTCGGCATGGGCTGGACCGCGCTCTTCGCCGCCGCGGCGTCCGGTGTCCGGGCCGCCGAGCAGGGCGTCGCGTCCGCGGTCGCCACGACCGCCCAGCAGGTCGGTGCCGCCGTCGGCCTCGCGGTCTTCGTCGCCGTGGCCAACCGCGGCCTCGGCGCCGCGCCGACCGACGCGGCCGTCGTCGACGGCCTGCGGACCGCCGGCTGGATCGCCGCGGCCACGCTGGTCGCGGGGGCGTTCCTCGCCTTCGCCCGAGGGCCGGAGGCTCCGAGCCCCTCGGTCGACGCGGCCCGGCAGGAGCCGGGTTCCGCCGACGCCGAACCGGCGCCGACGCACGCGCAGGCCTGAGACCCGGGCCGCCCGGGGACCGCCCGTCGTGGCTCAGGTCGCGAGCGGGCGGCCCTCGGTGCCGACGCCACGCAGCAGCGTGTCGACCACCAAGGTGGCGAGCCGGTCGACGTCCTCGTCGGCGCCGGCCCGGGCCTCGGACGCCTCGTGGATCAGTGCGTAGTAGGTGCGGCGGGCCCACTCCAGGTCCACGTCCGGGCGCAGCAGCCCGGCGTCCCGGGCGCGCTCGAACAGCGCGGCGCACTGCAGGAGTACGTCCGCGTGGATGCGCGCGGTCTCGGGGTCGTCGGGTGCGGCGGCGTTCATCGCGTACCGCCAGCCGATCTTCACCCGCAGCACGTTGGCGGTGACCTGGTAGAGCGCGACGAGCGGCGGGGTGGTGTCCGCCCGGGCGGAGACCACCGCGTCGTGGAACTTGCGCGCGGCCCAGGCCGTCAGGGCGGCGACCAGGGCGTCCCGGGTCGCGAAGCGCCGGTGCACGGTCGTACGCGCGACGCCGGCGGCCGCGGCGATCTGCTCCATCGTGGCCGCCGGATTCGCCGACAGCACCCGCTCGGCGGCCTCCAGGATCGCGGCGATCGTGCGCTCGGTGTCCGCGCGCATCGGGCGGCGCACGGCCGCTTCGCCTCCGGCGTGCGATCCGGCTCCGGGCGCGTCGGCCCCCGCCGTACGGCTGCTCCCACCCATCCCGTGTCCACCTCTTCCGTCGTGCCCTCGGACGCGTCGCCACCGTGGTCGCGCGCAATCGCGGTCTCCGCCGAGACGGACCGCGAACGTAGCGGCTCAGGAGGCCAAGGCTACTCGCGGGCGCAATGTCTTCACTTAGTTGCATCATCAATGTTGCATCTATTAAGATGATCGCATCGGACACGTCGCATGTGACGCGTTGCGGGTGGACGCGACGCGCAGACGACGCGAGACACGGGAGCACAGCCATGGACCTTCACCTGACCGGCAAGACCGCACTGGTCACCGGCGCGAGCCGGGGCATCGGACTCGCGGTCGCCACCGCGCTCGCCGACGAGGGCATGCGCGTCGTCGCGGCGGCACGCACCATCACCCCCGAACTCAAAGCCACCGGCGCGACCTGCATATCCGTCGACCTCACGGCTCCGGACGCCCCGGCCCGACTGGTCGCCGAAGCCGCGGCCGCACTCGGCGGCCCCGGACTGGACCTGCTCGTCAACAACGTCGGCGGCGGCGACGCGGGAGCCGACGCGGCAGGCGGGTTCCTGGCATCCACCGACGAGCAGTGGGCGCAGTCGTTCGAACTCAACTTCTTCGCGACGGTCCGCACCACGCGGGCCGCACTGCCCGGACTCGTCGCGGCAGGCGGTGGCATCGTGAACATCTCATCGATCGGTGCCCGCGTGCCGCACGGCGGTCCGGTCTTCTACACAACCGCCAAGGCCGCGCTCAGCGCGTTCGGCAAGGCCCTCGCCGAGGAGTTCGGCCCCCAAGGCGTCCGCGTCAACACCGTCTCCCCCGGCCCGGTGCGCACCGACATGTGGGAGAGCCCGGACGGGTACGGCGCCGGACTGGCCCGCACCCTCGGCGTGACGCAGCCGCAGCTGCTCGCCCAACTCCCCCCCGCGGCAGGCATGGTCACCGGCCGCCTGGTCGAACCGGCCGAGATCGCGGGGCTGGTCGCGTACCTCGCCGGACCGCTCGCGGCCAGCGTCACGGGAGCCGACCACACGGTCGACGGCGGCGCGGTCAAGACCGTGTGACATGTCAGGGGGCGCGACCGCCCCCCGGCCCGCGCCAGGGCCCGGGCAATCTCGGGACAGGCAGGTCCCGGCGGCCCGATAGCATCGCAGTCCTATGAGCGCCACGATCGTCGTCAAGGACCTCTCCGCCGGGCACGGGGACCGCGTCCTGTTCTCCGCACTGGACCTCGTGGTCGGCCCCGGCGACGTCATCGGCCTCGTCGGGGCCAACGGGGCCGGGAAGTCCACACTGCTGCGCATGGTGGCCGGCCTCGCCGCGCCCGAGGGCGGCTCGATCCAGGTCAGCCCGCCCGGCGCCACCATCGGCCATCTGCCGCAGGAGCCGGACCGGCGTGCGGGCGAGACCGTACGGGAGTTCCTGGGTCGGCGTACCGGCGTGACCGCCGCGCAGGCCGCGCTCGACACCGCGACCGAAGGCCTGGTCGAGGGACGCGCGGGCGCGGACGACGAGTACGCCGCCGCCCTGGAGCGCTGGCTCGACCTCGGCGGCGCCGACCTGGAGGACCGCGCCGACGAAGTGGCCGCCGACCTGGGCCTGTCCGTCGACCTCGACCAGGCGATGACGTCGCTGTCCGGCGGCCAGGCCGCGCGAGCGGGCCTCGCCTCGCTGCTGCTCAGCCGCTACGACGTCTTCCTGCTCGACGAGCCGACCAACGACCTCGACCTGGACGGCCTGGACCGCCTGGAGAAGTTCGTCACCGGCCTGCGCGCGGGGACCGTGCTGATCAGCCACGACCGCGAGTTCCTGGCCCGCACGGTGACCCGCGTGGTGGAACTGGACCTGGCGCAGCAGCAGGTGCGGACGTACGGCGGCGGCTACGAGGCGTACCTGAACGAGCGCGAGGTGGCCCGGCGGCACGCCCGCGAGGAGTACGACCAGTACGCCGACACCAAGGCGGCCCTGGAGGAGCGCGGCCGCACCCAGCGCTCCTGGATGGACAAGGGCGTCAAGAACGCCCGCCGCAAGGCGACCGACAACGACAAGATCGGCCGCAAGTTCCGCTCCGAGGCGAGCGAGAAGCAGGCGGCCAAGGCCCGGCAGACCGAGCGCATGATCGAACGCCTCGACGTCGTCGAGGAGCCCCGCAAGGAGTGGGAACTGCGCATGGAGATCGCGGCGGCACCGCGCGCGGGCGCCGTGGTCGCGACGCTGCGCGGTGCGGTGGTGCGCCGCGGCGACTTCACCTTCGGCCCGGCCGAGCTGCAGATCGACTGGGGCGACCGGGTGGCCATCACCGGCCCCAACGGCTCCGGCAAGACGACGCTGCTGGGTGCACTGCTGGGCCGCGTCCCGCTGGACGAGGGCCAGGCGGCGCTGGGTCCGGGTGTCGTGGTCGGCGAGATCGACCAGGCCCGCGGGCTGTTCCTCGGCGAGGACACGCTGCTGGCCGCGTTCGGGGCGGCGGTCCCCGACCTGCTGCCCGAGGACGTCCGCACGCTGCTGGCCAAGTTCGGCCTCAAGTCCCACCACGTGCTGCGCACGGCCGCGACGCTCTCGCCCGGCGAACGTACGCGCGCGGCGCTGGCGCTGCTCCAGGCGCGCGGCGTGAACCTGCTCGTGCTCGACGAGCCGACGAACCACCTCGACCTGCCCGCGATCGAGCAGTTGGAGTCGGCGCTGTCGTCGTACCACGGAACGCTGCTCCTGGTCACGCACGACCGGCGCATGCTGGACGCGGTGGAGACCAACCGCCGCGTCACGGTCGACGCGGGCCGCATCACGGATCGCTGAGTCGTGTCCCCAAATATCCGCCGGGAAATATCCGCCGGGCCCGCGAACCGACGGGTATTTGAAGGCACTCCCTGGACCTGACAACACCCGCGGACACCCGCCCGTCCCAGATCACCGAGGCACATGAACCGCCGTATCGCGAAGAAGCTGTCCAACAAGCTCGTCCTGGCCGTGCACTGCGCGGACATCGAGTCCACCCGGCGCCTGCTGCGCGCCGGGGCCGACGCGGACCGCCCCGACGCCGAGGGCACCACCCCGCTCTACGCCGCGTCGGTGCGCGGCGACGCCGAGATCGCCGAGATGCTGATCGCGGCCGGCGCCGACCCGAACCGCGAGAGCGGGAACGGCGAGGAGGGCCTGCCGCTGTGCGCGGCGGCCTGCTGGGGGCACGACGACGCGGTCCGGGTCCTGCTCGCGGGGGGTGCCGACGTTAACCTGCGGGAGGACGGCGGCTTCGGGCGCACCGCGATCCAGTGGACCACGCAGGCCGGGTTCGAGCAGCCGTCGACGCGGCAGATCCTGCGGGACGCCGGGGCGTTCGTCCCGCTCACCCTGCTCTGACCGGTTCCGGCCTCGGACCGGCTCCGGATCCGCCCTGACTTGCTCCGGACCTGCTTCGGCGCGGGCCGGGCCGCTCCCGGAGCTACTCGCCCAGCGCCGCCGCGTACACCCATGCACCGTCGACGCGGGTGAACGAGCTGTGCTCCTCGATCACGCCGTCGTGCCCGCTCTCGCGGTAGTGCGCCCGGAAGGTCACGGTGCCCTCGTTGTGGAACGGTCCGCCCTCGGTGGCGGCCACCACGTCGAGGCCGAGCCAGCGGGTGCGCGGGTCGAGGTCCAGGTGCGCGGGCCGGGTGTCCGGGTGCCAGGTGCGCAGCAGGTAGTCGGCGTCCCCGACAACGAAGGCGGCGTACCGCGACCGCATGAGCCGTTCCGCGGTGGGTGCGGGCGCGTCGCCGCGGTGGAACCGCCCGCAGCAGTCCTGGTACGGCTGCCCGTCCCGCCCGCAGGGGCACGCCGCCCCCGGGTCGAACGCGGGCCGGGTGGGGGCGGCTGCGCCGCGTGCCTTCGGGGAGCGCGCCTGGCCGGCCTTGCGTCGTGACATGCGCCCATTATCGCGGCATCGCGGCCCGGCAACACGCACCCCCCGGCCGGTCAGTGCGCGGTCCAGCCGCCGTCCACCGGGAGCACCGCCCCCGTCAGGTAGGACGCCGCGGGACCCGCCAACAGCAGTGCCGCACCCGCGAGTTCCGTCGGGTCGGCCCACCTGCCCATCGGCACCTCGTGGGCGAGGAACGCCTTGACGTGCGGGTCGTCGTCGACGCCCGCGTTCAGCGGCGTGCGGAACGGTCCGGGCGCGAGCGCGTTGACGCTGATGCCCGTCCCGGCGAGTTCGACGGCGAGGCTGCGGGTGAACTGCACGACGGCGCCCTTGCTCGCCGCGTACCCGGTGCGCCCGGCCGCGCCGACCAGGCCCAGGGCGCTGGCCAGCGTGACGATGCGCCCGTATCCCGCGTCGCGCATGACCGGGACCGCCGCCTGGCAGGCCAGGAATGTGCCCACCACGTTGACGTCGAGGCAACGGCGCAGGGTGGCCGCGTCCAGGACGCCGATCTCGCCGCGGGCCTGCACGCCGGCGCTGGTGACCAGGATGTCGAGGCGTCCGAAGTGCTCGGCGGCGCGGGCGACGAGGGCCCGCACGTCGGCCTCGTCGGTGACGTCGCAGCGTACGCCGAGGGCCTGGGCTCCGGACGTGGCGGCGATGTCCGCCGCCGCGGCCTCGCATGCGGCCACATCGCGGCTCCCGAGGACGACGGACGCGCCGGCCTCGGCGTACGCGCGCGCAATCGCCAGGCCCAGCCCCGCCGATCCCCCGGTGACCACCGCGATCTGAGCGCTCAGGTCCGTGCCCGTGCCGGACGGCCCGCTGCCACCATTCCCGCCGCCACTGTTAACGCCACCGTCACCGTGACCGTCACCGCTGCCCACGACCCGCCCCTTCCGTCGGTACGCGGCAACTTGATCACGAGCCGGGGCGCGGTGGCACGTGGTTTTGCCACGCCTGGACGAGCATGATCAGGTTGCCGTCGGGGTCGGCGACGTAGCACATGCGCTCGCCCCACGGCTGGTCCACCGGATCCAGGTGCACCGGCGTCCCGGCCGCGCGCAGGCGTGCCAGCTCGGCGTCCAGCGCGTCGGTGTAGAGGCACAGTTGGAACGGCTTTCCGCCGCGCGGCGTCGGCCCGAACATCGCCTCGACGCCCGAGTAGTCGCCGATGCCGATGGTCGAATCGCCGACGCCGACCGTCAGGAACGCGGCGTCGCCTTCCCCCTCCGGCGGGAAGCGGTACGTGACCGGCAACCCCAGCAACTCGGTATAGAACGCGACCAGCCTCGTGAAGTCGTCGCTGTGCAGGATGGGGAACGCCTGGGTGAACGCCACGGGCACCTCCGGTTCATGAGCGGCGAGCGGCTTCCAGCCTCTCCCGGTTCGTGCGGAGGTGCACGCACTAACGCGCCGCGAGCCGCCGGTCGTCCACAGGACGCTGTTGGACGCAGAACACCGTTGGCTACAGCACCCGGTTGGCTACAGGACGCCGTTGGCGCGCAGGATGCCGAGTGCGCGGACGGTGGCGTGGCCGCGCCACTCCATCGCTCCGGCGGGCGAGATGCGCGCGTACTCGACGGTCCAGCCGCCGTCGTCCTTCTGTCCGCGCTCAAGGCGGTCGAGTTCGCCGGGGACGTCGGCGGAGGCGAGGTGGCGGCGTGCGGGGGTGCCCGGCAGGGGCGCGAAATCCAGCGGGCGCATGTACTCGTTTTCGGTGCCGCCGTCGACGTGGACCATGCCGTCGGCCGGGATGTACGCGGCCAGCACGTCCAGCGCACTCGCCGCCTCCGGGTAGATGGTGCGTACCTGCTCCATGTCCAGCAGCCTTACCGCGTACGCCAGTTCGAGCGCATGCGGTTTGCCGCCCTCGGTGCCGGCGCCCTCCGCGGCGGCGATGCAGTACCGCGTCGCACGGTCGAGCCACGCGTGCGTGCGGATCGCCGGGTCGTGCGCGGCGGCACGGTGCGCGGCCGCCACCACCACCGAAGTGAGCTGCAACGACGACTCGGACGGGTCACTCATCCCCCACCACGGAGCCGAACCCGCCTGGTCGGTGATCGGCAGGGCGAACGGCAGGCCCCCGTCCGGGTGGGTGATCGAGGCCAGCCAGTCGCACAGCGCGGCACCTTGGTACGGCGTGGGGGCCGCGGCGTCCTCGAACACCTCGAACGCGTGCAGGGCAGCGCCCACCTGGCTCTCCGGCGAGCGCAGGTCGCATTCGAGGCCCCAGCCGTACCCGCCGTCCGGATTGCGGTACGCATCGACTGCGGCGAGCAGTTGCCCCGCGTCGACGGGGTCCCCCACCAGGACGCGGAACCGCAGCCGGTCGAGGATGCGGGCGTGGGTGGCCATGAAGTCGGATGCTGCCTGAAGGTCGACGTGGGTCATGCCCTCAGCCTCCCGCTCCCGGCCGCGGAGGTCTTGAACGTTTCGGACATTCGGCGCGTCGCGCCGCGGTCCTTCCGGTACGGCGGCGGCCACTTCGCGCCGATCCGCCGCCGCGGCGGCGTGCAATGGGTTGGATGGCGGCATGACCGATGAAGCTCTTGCCCGACTGCGCGACGCCGTCCGTCGGACCGCCGAACTGACCCGCGGGCGCGCGGCGTCCGGGTTGACGCACAACGACGCCGACGACACCGCCGGAACGCTCGCGACCGACAGCGCCCTCGGGTTCGACCCGCTGCCGTTCCTGACCGCGCTGCATACAGCTGGTGCGCGCGTGGTGGTGATCGGGCAGGTCGCCGGGATCCTGCACGGTTCGACCGAACTGACCGGCGATCTGGACCTGCTGTGGGACGGTTCCGCGGAGCAGGCGCAGGCCGTCGCGGCGGCGCTGGCGGCGGTCGGCGGGACGCTCGTCGAGGACGACGGCACTTCGACGGCGCCGACCCCGGACTCGGTGCGGCGCCGCAAGTGCGACTTCGCGACGGCGACCGCGAGCGGTGACCTGTGCACGCCCGAACTTCCGTGGGGCGACCAGGATGTCGCGGCGTACCTCGATCGGGCGGAGTCGGCGGTGGGCGCGGGTGTGACGGTGCACTACCTGCGGCGCGAGGACCTGATCGCGATGCGCCGGGCGGTGGGACGCCCCAAGGACCTGCGCCGGGCGGAGGAATTGGAGCAGTTGGCCTGAGGGTGCGGCGCACGCCCCGCCGGCGGCGGTCAGGCGGAGTCCGCGCCGCCCGCGAGGCCGTGTTCCCAGACCCACGCGGCGATGCCGACGCGGTTGCGGGCGGCCAGCTTCGCCTGGATGTTCGCGATATGGGTTTTTGCGGTGCCGGCGCTGATGAAGAGTGCCTCCGCGATCTCGGCGTTGGTGAGGCCGCGCGCCACCAGCCGGGCGATTTCAAGTTCGCGTTCGGTGAGCGGGTTCGCCGCGGCGGGTTCGGCGCCGGGTGCGGTGCGGGACGCGGCGGGCTCGGCCGGCGCCGGTGCCGGGACCGGCGCCGGCCCGGCGGTCTCGGTGGCGGCCGGGCTCGGTACGGCGGACAGGCGGCTGAGCAGCCGTACCGTGATCTGCGGGCTGATGAGCGTGTCCCCGGCCATCGCGGCGCGCACCGCCTCGATGAGCAGGGTGGGCCCCGACCGCTTCAGCAGGAATCCGCAGGCGCCGTTGCGCAAGGCGGTGTGCACGTAGTCGTCGAGGTCGAACGTGGTGACCACGACGACGCGTGTCGTGGGCGCGAGTTGCCGGGTCACCTCCAGACCGTCCATGCGGGGCATGCGGATGTCGGCGAGCACGACGTCCGGTTGCAGCTCGCGCGCGAGGGCGACGGCGGTCTCGCCGTCGGACGCCTCGCCGACGACGGCCATGTCGGGCTGTGAGTCGAGGATCAGGCGGAATCCGCTGCGGATGTCGTCCTGGTCGTCGGCGAGCAGTATGCGCGTGGTCATCGCGGCCATCATGCCTCCTCGGGGAATCGGGCCACGACGTGCCACCCGCCGGAGCCGTCCGGTCCGGCGTCGAGGCTCCCGCCGACCGCCGCGACGCGTTCGCGCAGGCCGACGAGACCGCGGCCGCCGCGCCGGCCCCGGCCCCAGGACGCCGCGCCGACGGAGGTCTCGTTGGTGACGGCGACCCGGACGACGGGTGTGTCGCGGCGTACGCTCACCTCCACCCGCGACGACGACGCGTGCCGCCGGATGTTGGTCAGCGCCTCGACCACGACCCGGTACGCGACCGAGCCCGCCTCCCGCGAGAGCCGATCGGCGGCATCGTCGTGGACGCGGAGGTCGACGCGGCTGTCGGCCGCGCCGCGCTCGGCGGCGAATCGGCTTACCAGGTCCGGTAGTTCGCCGATACCCGGGGGCGCCGACGCACCGATCGGCGCGCCGTCGGCGTCGTGCAGCATCTGCACGGTGCGGTCCATCGACGCCAGCGCGCTCAGCCCCGCCTTCTCGATGCGCTCCAGCGCGAGGACGACTGCCTGCGGGTCGCTCGCCGCAACGAAACGTGCGGCCTGCGCCTGGACGACGATCCCGCTCACGTCGTGCGCCACGAAGTCGTGCAGGTCCCGGGCGAGTTCGAGCTGCTGCTCGCGGCGGGCGGCGACCACGGCGTCCCGCCCGCGGCGGGCCTGGCTGCGCGGGTACGCCCCCACGCCCGCCGCGACGGCGGCCGCGACGCCCCAGAACGCCGCGGCGCCCACCTGGTCCCGCCATGTGCCGTCGTCCACGAAGGGGATCGCCCACAGCGCGACGGCGGCGCTTGCGGCCCCGGCCCCGAGCAGGGCCTCCCGTCGCGGCGACCAGCACACGACGGCGCTGATGAGGGCCAGCAGCACGAAGACTTCGGCGATCTTCCAGGCCCCGGCCGACTGCGGGATCGGCTGCGGGCGCGCGAAGTCCGTGGCGATGGACAGGGCGGAGACGGCGGCCAGCGGCCACGCCAGTACATACCGCGCGCGGCGCCGGCAGATCAGCCCCCAGAGCGCGAGCGCCAGGACGAGGACGGCCGGGACCGTGCCGTAGAGGCTGTGGCCGCGGATCAGGACGAGCGCGACGAGGGCCGCGCCCCCGAGGCAGGCGGCCGCAAGCCGGTCACGCACGGACAGGCTCCCTGGTGCGGGGCTGTCGTCGGCCCAGGCGTACCGGGACACCCCGGGTATGAAGCGGCGGTCGGACGCGCCGGGCTCGCGGTCGCCTCGCGCGGCCGTCTCCTTGATCGTGGGCACGGACACGAGGCTATGCGAGCGCCCGCGGCACCGGGCATCTGCCGATCGGCAGACCCGCGCCGGAGCACGACACCGCAGGTGAGCGCCATGATCTGCCGATCGGCGGATGGTCGCGGACACCGGTGGCGGACGAGGCTTGTCGCCATCACCACAACGCCTCCTGACAAGGATTCAGCCGTGACCACGACGCTCCCCACCTCCGCCGCTGCCGCCATTCCCGCGCCTGCACCCGCCGGGCACGGTGTCGCTGCCGGGCAGTCTGCCGCCGCCGCGCACCGTACGGCGGGGAAGAACGGCCCCGAGGTCTCCCGCGCGCTCCGCTGGACGGCGAAGGCCGCCGCGCTCACGCTGCTGCCGAGCGGTCTGTGGCGCATCGCGATCGCCTTCGGCTGGGACTCCGGCTTCGCGGCCGGCGATCCGCTGCACCACTCCAACTTCCCCGGGAACACGTCGTTCTACCTGGTCGCCCTGAGCATCTTCGCCGAGTTGCTGGGACTTCTGGCGCTGGGCCTCGTGCAGAACTGGGGCGAGGTGCTGCCCCGCTGGGTGCCCTGGCTCGGCGGACGCCGCATCCCGACGGCGGCGGCAGTCGTACCCGCGTCGCTCGGTGCCCTCGCGGTCACGCTGATCACCGTCACCGGGGCGTTCGCGTGGAACGACGCCGGAGCGATGGGTTCCCCAGAGGCCCCGGACGGTACAAAGTACTGGATCATGACGGCCTGCTACGCCCCGCTGCTGCTGTGGGGCCCGCTGCTGGCGGTCGTCACCGTCGCGTACTACCTGCGCCGCAGGCGCAACGGGTGACACTAACGGCGACACTCGCGGCGACGGCTTGTGCCGGGCCCCAGGCCGGGGTCCGCCACAAGCCGTGCGCGTCCGCATGCATCGATGTCTTCGCCCGTCAGGTGTATGAAGGATCGGTGACCTCGAACAAAACGCATGAGCAGCAGGGCGGGCCGCGGCCGGACGAGGCGGACGCACCGCCCGCCGAGATGTCCGCGGCGCTCTCCCGCTTCCAGGACGAGATCTACCTCAACGGTGCGCTCGGCGGCGGGGTGCCGCCCTACCCGACCGACCCGTCGACGCTGGAGGAAGCCGCCCGCCGCGTTCTGGAGCCGGGGCCGTTCGGCTACGTCGCGGGCGGGGCCGGGACCGGGGCGACCGTCCGGGCGAACCGCGAGGCCTTCGACCGCTGGGCGATCGTGCCGCGCATGCTGGCCGACGTCTCGGTACGCGACACCTCTCGGACCGTCCTGGGCACCCCCATGCCGGCCCCGCTCCTGCTCGCGCCCATCGGCGTGATGTCGATCGTCCACGAAGGCGCCGAGCCCGCCGCCGCCCGCGCGGCCGCCGCGCTCGGTCTGACGACCGTGCTGAGCACGGCGTCGTCGACCCCGATGGAGGAGGTCGCCGAGGCCGCCGGGGACGGACCGCGCTGGTTCCAGCTCTACTGGTCGCGCGACCCCGACGTCGCGGCGAGCATGCTGGCCCGGGCCCAGGCTTCGGGGTTCACACACCTGGTGGTCACCCTGGACACCGGCATGCTGGGCTGGCGGCCGAACGACCTGGACCAGGCGTACCTGCCGTTCCTCCAGTCGGTCGGCATCGCGAACTACCTGAGCGATCCGGCGTTCCGGGCGAAGCTGGCAAAGCCCGCCGAGGAGGACCCGTTCGGCGCGGTCGCGCACTGGGCGGGCCTGTTCTCCAACCCGGCGCTCACCTGGGACGACCTGGCCTGGCTGCGCGAGCACTGGGACGGGCCCGTGGTGCTGAAGGGCATCCTGCACCCCGACGACGCGCGGCGGGCCCGGGACGCGGGCATGGACGGAATCGTCGTGTCGAACCACGGCGGCCGGCAGGTCGACGGCGCGATCGGCGCCCTGGACGCGCTGCCGACGGTGGCCGAGACGGTCGGCCACGACGTGGCGGTGCTGTTCGACAGCGGCGTGCGCTCGGGTGCGGACATCGTCAAGGCGCTGGCGCTCGGTGCGCAGGCGGTGTTGGTCGGGCGGCCGTACGCCTACGGGCTGGCCCTGGGCGGCGAGGAGGGCGTGCGCCACGTCCTGCGCTGCCTGCTCGCCGAACTGGACCTGACCCTCGCACTGTCCGGGCACGCGCACGTGGACGAACTGAACCCGCGGGTGCTGGTCCGCCGCTGACGGCGCGTCACTGCGGAGGCGCGTCAGTCCCGTTCGTCGCTTGGCGCGCGTCGTTCCCGGGGCGTGGGACGTCCCGGGGCGCGAGGTCGTCCGGGAGCATCCGCAGCGTCTCGGCGAGTTGCGAGTGCACGGGCTCGGGGAGCCGGTCGGGGGCGAACCAGTCGAGGGCGTCGAACTTGTGCGGCTCGCCGACGGCGACCTCGCCCGGGTCCACGCGTACCGCGAACACGACGGCCACCCAGTGCGATTCGACCGGGTCGCCGCGCAGGACGTTGCGGACGCCGAGGCTGCGGATCTCCGACGGCAGGGCGACGTACTCCTCGCGTACCTCGCGCGTGACCGCGGCCTCGAACGTCTCGCCGAACTCCAGTGCGCCCGCTCCGCAGTCCCAGGCGCCCGCCTCGTCGCGGGCGCCCGGGCCGCGTCGCGCGAGCAGGATGCGCCCGGCACCGTCGTGACACACGAACACGCAGGAGACCGAGGGTTGCCGTGCCGTCATCGTTCCGTCCGAGAAGTAATGCGGGGGCGGGGCGGGGGGCTTGCGAACCAGGCCTGGAATTGGCCCAGGGAGAAGACACGACCTAGAAGTGGTCGAGAAGTTCGGTGAACGCGCGTATGTGCAGGACGCCCGCGTCGGTGCCGTCGACGACATCGTCCTCGAGGACCCAGGTGTGCTCGTGCGGGATGAAGACCGCGCGCATGCCGGCCTTGCGGGCCGGGAGGATGTCCGACTTCGGGGAGTTCCCGATCATCCAGCTGGTCGCGGGGTCGAGGCCCAGCTCGTCGATCAGCGCCACGTACGTGTCGGGGTTCTTCTCGGCGACGATGTGCACGCTGCGGAAGTGGTGGGCCAGCCCGGACGCGTCGACCTTCTCGCTCTGCTCGTCCTGCGCGCCCTTGGTCAGCAGGCGCAGGTCATGCCGCGCGCCGAGCACGGTGAGCGTCTCCGCGACGCCCGGGATCAGCTCGACGTGCCCGCGCTCGACCAGCGGTGCGGCGAGTTCGGAGATGCGCTCCAACTCGGCTCCCGTGGCCGGGCGTTCGCGCAGCCTGGCGAAGCACTCGGCGAGGCTTCGGAGGAACACCTTGCTGCCGTACCCGTGTGTGACCGCGTTGGCGCGCTCGATGTCGTCGAGGACCCCGCGCACCTCGGCGCGGGTCAGGATCGGGTGCACGAGCCAGTCGAGGTAGTCGTCGATGACCCTCTCGAACAGGATGTTGTTCTCCCACAGGGTGTCGTCGGCGTCGAAGACGAGCACCTGGCGCGGCAGCGGCACCGGGGGTGTGGCGGAGGGCAGTGGAGCGGTCGCGTCGTGGGTCACGCTGCACCCTAGGACGGCCCCGGCGAATCGATCAAACGTTTTCCGCGCCCGTCGTACCGGTTGTGGCGGAAGCGGCGGACCTGACGGAGGTGGCGCGCGCCGCGGGCGCGGAGGGCCGGGCCGGGGCCCACGGTCCGAGGGTCGCGATGAGCAGCCGCAGCGCCTTGTCGACGGTACGCCGGTCCCCGGCGGTGAGCGGCGCCAGCAGTTCGTCGAGTGCCGCGAGCCGGGTGCGCATCGCGGTACGGGCCTTCTCGCGGCCCTCCTCGGTGAGGCACACGAGGACCGACCGCCGGTCGGCCGGGTTCGGGCGGCGCTCGATCAGCTCCTTCTTCTCCAGCCGGTCGACGCAGTGGGTCATGCCGCCGGAGGAGTACATGACCAGCGGCTGGAGTTCGCGCAGGGTCAGCCCGACCTGGTCGGTGCGCACCGCGAGGACCGCGAGGACCATGTACTCGGGTGCGGTCAGGTCGAGGCCGCGGATGCTGCGCCGGTCGAACTCCTCCATCGCGATCATGGCCTGGTGCAGGCGCACGACGAAGCCCAGCGACGACGCGTCCTCGTCGGGCAGCACCTGCGACCAGGCGGCCACCACGCCGTCGGCGTAGTCGTCGGAGCGGGGGCCGGACCGGCCCGCCGCGTCGGCCTTACTCGTCACGTGCACTCCTGGGGGAACGGGAATCGGCGGGACCGCCGGCCGCCCGGCACGCTGCCCGGTGCGGCTGTCGCTCCCGATTCTCCGTCATGCCCGGCGCCGCCACGCGGACCGGCGTCATGTGGGGCGCCGCGCCGTGATGCGGTAGTTCGCCTGGACGACGGTGCCGGAGACAAGAGCCGCGTCGTCGGACGCGAGCCACGCCACGACCGCGGCCACTTCCTCCGGGGTGCTCATCCGACCCAGCATCGCGGTACGGCCGAACTCCTCGGGTCCGCCCGGGACGTCCTCCAGCCAGCGCAGCATCGGCTCGGTCGCGGTGGGGCCGGGGGTGACGGCGTTGCAGCGGACCCCGTCGGCGGCGTACTCCATCGCCACGGTCTGGGTGAGGTTGATGACCGCGGCCTTGTGGGCGGCGTACGCACCGAGGCGGTACTCGCCGCCGACGCCGGCGCCGGAGGCCGTGGTGACGATGGATCCGCCGCCTTGCGCGGTCATGTGCGGGAGCGCGGCGCGGATGCCGTAGAACACGCTGTCGAGGACCACGCGCTGCTGGGTGCGCCAGTCCTCGTCGGTGATGTCGCCGACGCGGCCGGGGATCGAGAAGGCCGCGTTGTTGTGCAGAATGTCGATGCGTTCGTGGCGTTCGACGGCGGTGCCGATCAGCGCGCGCACGTACGCGTCGTCGGACACGTCGCCGTCGAAGGCAACCGCGTCCCCGCCGAGCGCGCGTATCTCGGCGACGGTCCCGGCCGTGCGCTCGGGGCGCACGTCGCCGAGGACCAGCAGGGCGCCTTCGGCGGCGAAGCGCAGCGCGGTGGCGCGGCCGATGCCGGAGCCCGCCCCGGTGATCACCGCGGATTTTCCGGTGAGCCGTCCGTCCATGTGTGCGCTCCTCTTCTTCGTGCCGCTTGTTCGTGCCGCCGTGCCGCCGTACGCGGGTCCCCGCGCGCTCAGGTTCGCATCTGGCCGCCGCCGTCGACCATGAAGGTCTCCCCGGTGATGTACCGCGACGCGTCCGAGAGCAGGAACAGCACCGGCGGGGCGATGTCGGCGTCGGGGTCGCCGTCGCGGCCCATCGGGTGCTGGGCGTACATCGCGTCGAACACCGCGCGCCGGTCCGGGTCGTCGGCGGGCGGCCTTCGGTGCGCGGCGGACGCGGGGCACACGCAGTTGACGGTGATCCCGTGCCGGGCCCATTCGCGCGCGGCGGTCCGCGTGAGCGAGCGGACCGCTTCCTTCGAGGCGCTGTACGGGCCGTACCCCGCGCCGCCGGTCATGCCGACCGCCGAGCCCATGGTCACGATGCGGCCGCGCCCGGCGTCGCGGAAGTAGGGGAAGACCGCCTGCATCGCCCACAGTGTGCCCTTGGGGCCGGTGTCGAGCAGCAGGTCCATGTCGGAGGAGGTGACGTCCTCCAGCGCGGTCACCGGGCGGAAGGTCTGGGCGTTGGCGACCAGGCCGTCCAGGCGGCCGAAGCGCTCGTGGGTGCGGGCCGCGAGGGCGAACGCCGCGTCGCGGTCGGCGACGTCGCATTCGACGGCCAGGTGCTCGACGCCCAGTCCGTCGAGTTCGGCGGAGGTCTCGGCCAGGCGCTTCGGGTTGCGGCCGGTGATCGTGAGGCGGGCGCCGCGGGCGCCGAGGTGGCGGGCGATGCCGCGCCCGATGCCCCGTGTGGCGCCGGTGACGATCACCGCATGGTCCCGGATGCCGTACTCCACCTGGTCCTCCTGACTGCGTCCGGATGTCGTCTGCCCTTGAAAATTATCTTCACATGAAGCTACTTTTCAAGAAGCAACAGCCGCGATCCCCGGGAGGCACGCGCATGCAGGCTCCGGCAGACCGGACGCGCCCCGAGTGGGTGCGCCTCGCCAACGAGGGCGCCCTCGGGCCCCTGCTGGAGGAATCCGCCGAACCATTCAGCCTGGACGGCGTGCTCGGCCGGGCCCGGGCGCTGACCGGCCTGGACGACTTCGGGTCGGACGACTTCCACGAACCGCTCGCCCTGCTGCTACGCGACCTGGAGGCGCACGCGCGGCTGACCGCGCTCGGACGCTGGCAGACGTACCGCTATCTGCTACGCCTACTGCGGGTACGGCTGCAGATCCGCGACTACGAGGCGCGCGATCCCGGCGTCGCGGACGAACGGGTCGAGGCCCCGCTGTTCGTGGTGGGCGCGCCACGTACCGGCACCTCGATCCTGCACGCCCTGCTGGCCCGCGACCCCGCGCACCGGGTGCCGGAGGGCTGGGAGCTGCTGATGCCGGTGCCGCCCCCCTCGCCCGATCCGGCCGCGTTCGCCGCCGATCCGCGCATCCCGGCGGCCGAGGCGGAACTGCGGTTCTTCGACCAGGTGACCGGCACTCTCGACGCGATCCACGTGTACGGTGCGCGCCTGCCCAAGGAGTGCCTGTCCGCGCAGTCCTTCGCCTTCCGCTCGCAGGAGTTCCCGGCGCGGTACCACGTGCCGAACTACACGGCTTGGCTGCTGGGTTGCGACATGGCGCCGGCGTACGACCTGCACCGCCGCGTCCTGCGCATCCTCCAGCGCGGCTTCCCGCGCCATCGCCGCTGGGTGCTCAAGAGCCCCGCCCACCTGCACTCGCTGCCGGAACTGCTGGACGCATACCCGGACGCCCGCCTCGCGGTCACCCACCGCGACCCGATCACGGTGCTCGGCTCGGTCACCAGCCTCATCGCGACGCTGCGCGGCGTGCACAGCGACGACGTCTCCTACCCGGCGATCGGCCGCTACCACGCCGACCTGTACGTGCACGACCTCGACCGGCTCGTGGACCACGACACCGGCGGCGTCTTCGCCCCCGGCCGCGTGCACCACAGCCAGTACGCCGACTTCATGACCGCACCCCTGGACACCGTCCGCGCCCTGTACGACGCGCTGGGCATGGAACTGACCGACGACGCGGAGGACCGCATGCGCACCTACCTCGACGCCCGGCCCAAGGACAAACACGGCGTGCACCGCTACGAGTTCGACGACCTCGGACTCGACCGGGCGCACGAGAGCTCCCGGTTCGGGCGCTACCGCACGCACTTCGGCGTTCCGGCGGCCGACCATGCCTGAGTCGTCCCCGTTCCCCGACCACGCCGCGTGGGCCGCCCTGTGCGACACGATGAAGGCCGCCGGCGACCGCATCCTCGCCCCCGACTTCCCCGGCTCGCCCGAGGAACGCGCCGAGGGCTTCCGGCACTTGGCACAGCAGGCGGTGTGCTGGCTGACCTGGGGCGTCGGCCACCTCGACCCGGCCGACCCGCGCTTCATGCGGCAGAACGACCTGCTGACGCGCTGGGGCGGGCCGAATGTCGACAACGTCTACAAGCACGCCCGCATCGACGCGGAGGGCACGTACCGCATCCGCGGACTGATGCACTCGTGCGAGGAGTTCCTGCTCGCGGTCCGCATCGGCAACATGCACCAGGAGCGGTACGGGACGCTGCACGAGGTGACCGCGACCGACCTCGGGATCGCCCCGGGCGACTCCTTCGAGATCCTGCTCGGCGGGCCCGAGCCGGCCGACCCCGCCGTGCGGTGGCTGCCGTTGCCGGAGGGCGCCCGCATGGTCGCCGTCCGCGAGTACTACTACGACTGGCAGGAGCACGAACCCGCCGTGCTCACCATCGAGCGCGTCGACCGCCCGACTGTCCCGGAACGCCTCACCCCCGGCCGCATCGCCGAGCAACTGGATGAAGCGCGCTCGCAGTTCGAGCGGTCGATCACCTACTGGAACGACTACCAGCGGGCGGCCCGGACGCGCGGCGAGGACAACACGTTCATCCAGCCGCGCACCGAGCCCAAAGGACTCAAGGGGCTGGTGTACGGCTTCTGCTTCTACCGCCTCGCGCCGGGCGAGGCCCTGGTCGTCGAGTGCGAGGCGCCGGTGGCGCGCTACTGGTCGTACCAGCTGTACCAGCTCGGCTGGTTCGAGCCCGTCGAGTCGATCCACCGCACCGGCGGCCTGAATCACCGACAGAGCGCGGTCGACGCGGACGGGCTGGTGCGGGTCGTGGTCGCGCACGAGGACCCGGGGGTGGCGAACTGGCTGGACACGGAAGGGCGTTCCGAGGGCATGCTGACGTTCCGCTGCGCCTGGGCGGACAATCGGCCGGAGCCGAAAGCGCAGGTCGTCGCGTTCGCCGACCTGGAGACCCGGCTGGCGCCGGGGGCGGCAGGCGGGCCCACGACCCCGGAGGAGCGCCGGGCACATCTGGCGGCTCGGGCAGCCCATGCCGCCTGGCGGTTCCGCACCTGAGCGGAGGCCGTGCACGGAGGCCGTAAGCGGGAGCCGCACGCACGGTTCGACCCGACGGCGTTGGGCCCCGTCCGGGTGTCCACGGCCGGTCCGTGGCGGGTCGGCCCGGCGCCTGCTCGGGTCGGTGGCGCGTCGGGTCAGCGGCGCGTCGCCCGCAGTACGACGAACTTTCGGTCGCTCGCCGCGACTTCGCAGTTGCCGAAGATGCGCTTGAGCTTGACGTGGTAGCCGAGATGGCGGTTGCCGACCACCCACAGCTCGCCGCCGCGGCGCAGCGCGGCGCGCGAACCGGTGAACATCCGCCACGCGATGCTGTCCGTGGTCGCCCGGTGGCTGTGGAACGGCGGGTTGTTGAGCACGAGGTCGGCGCTCGCGCCCGGGAGGCTTGCCAGGCCGTCGCCGACCGTGAACGCGGCCGGGCGGGCGTCCGCGTCGACGTTGGCGCGGTAGGTCTCCTCCGCCGACGCGACGGCCTGGAAGGACTCGTCGACGAAGGTCACGTGCGCGTCCGGGTTGGCGAGCGCCGCGGCGGTGCCCACGACGCCGTTGCCGCACCCGAGGTCGACCACGTGCTCGGGCCCTCGGCGCTCCGGCAGGTGGCCGAGCAGGAAGCGGGTGCCGACGTCGAGTCGTTCGGCGCAGAACACGCCCGCGTGGTTGACGACCCGGCGGCCGGACATCACGCCGATGCCGTCGGGCAGCGCGTACGTGTGCGGCCACGGGTTGGCGGCTGCCGCGGGGCGGCCTTCCGGTGTGCAGAAGATGAGGCGTGCCTTCTTCTCCGCGAGGGAGGTGCGCGTCGGTCCGAGGATGCGCTCGAAGAGGGCGAGCGTCGACGTGTGGATCTCGGTCGTCATGCCGGTGCCGAGCACGACCGTGCCGGTGTGCACCGACGGCGCGAGGCGGTGGAGTTGGTCCTCCAGGAGCGCGAGGCCCTTGGGGACGCGCACCAGCAGGACGTCCACCCGGGCGGGCGGCTCGTCCCGGGTGGTGAGCAGCCGTACCGTCTCGGGGTCGACGCCGTTGCGGGCGAGGTTGGCGCGCGTCGCCTCGCGGGCGAGGTACGAGTCGGTGATCTGGGTGGGCCGGTACGCCGCGAGGGCGGTGGTCAGCGCGCCCCACCGGTCCCCGACCACGACCAGCGCGCCGGGCGCCGCGGCGGCCGGATCGACGGGCCCGACGGGCGTCCCCTCGGGCCCCGGCTCCCCGGCCAGGCGCCGGAGCAGGTACGCGTCGGCGGCGTCCCAGGCACGCAGCGCGTCGCGGGGGTCCTCGGGGAAGCGGGTCAGGTCGACCTCGCCCCACGGTGTGCTGAAAGGCGTGCTGAGCATTGGCTCATTGTGCCTGGTACGTGGATGCCGCCCGGCCACACGTTGCCCGGCTGCGGGCGTCGGACCGCGGGGCCCGACCGCGGGCACGACCGCAGGGGCCGCCCCGGGGCGGCGCTATGTCGCCCGCGCGAGCACGTACCCCCGTCGTGTCTCCGCCTCCTCCGGGTACGGCGCACGCTCCATGCGGGCTTCCACCGCGAACCCCGCGTCGGTCATCGCCGCGACCATCGGAGCGGACTCGCGGAAGTGGAACTCGACGTCCACCGTGTGCCCCCACCAGTCGGTCATGTGCCGGACCTCGTCGCCGAGATGGAACGCGACCAGCAGCAGCCCCCCGGGCCGCAGCACCCGCCGGGCTTCGGCGAACGCCGCGGGCAGTTCCCCGGCGGCCAGGTGGATGAGCGAGTAGAAGGCCACCGCGGCGTCGAACTCCCGGTCGGCGGCCGGCAGTCGCAGCAGGTCGCCCTGCCGGAACTCGGCGGCCGGGTGTTCGCGGCGGCCGACCGCCACCATCCCGGGCGACAGGTCGACGCCCACAACCCGGGCACCGCGCGCGGCGAGCCATCCGGCCACGTGGCCCGGCCCGCAGCCCAGGTCCGCAATCGCCGCTCCGGGGCCGACGGACTCGCCCAGCGCTCCGAGCAGCGCGCGGTCCAGCGGCTTGTGCGCAAGTTCGTCGCCGATCCGGGCCTGGTACTCCTCGGCCACGGCGTCGTAGCCGTCCCGCACCCGTGCGTGGTCGGGGTCGGGGCCGGGCACCGGGGCCGCGTCGCGGTCAGCGGAAGCGTGCACTGCGCACCGGACCCGTCGAAGGGCACTGGTCCCGGGAGGTGCGGGCCGCCCAGGCGGACGCCACGCCGGCCGCGAAGGCGACCAGCTCGGCTCCGGTGTCGGGCGGCGCGTCCTCGTCGCCCGGATGGTCCGCGTCCGGCTGGGCGGCGACGACGTCCGCGGCGATCTCGGCCTCCGGCCGGCCGTCCGGCGCGCCGCCTTCGGGGTCGGCGGTGAGCCGCTTCTCCCACGGCGCGTTGCCCGCCTGACGCAGCAGCACGCTGATGTCGGCGGCGACGGGCGGCGGACTCGTCCAGCACGTCGCGTGCTCGAACAGCACCTGTCCGGGCGCGCGTTCGTGCAGCGACTCGACGACTCCCTCCGCCACGTCGTCCAGGCGGTACGCGACGACCACCGTGTCCGGGCGGCCCGGCTCGTACGGCACCGCGGGCAGCCCCAGCACGTCGGCGGCGGCCAGGCCCAGGATGCGGCTGCCCCGGTCGTCCAGGAGCGACACCGACGCGGGCGCCGCACCCGTCGCCCCCAGCACGGCGGGGAGCCGGTCCAGGCCCTGGCGGCAACTGCCCGGCGAGTCCTGGTGGAACGCGTACCGGCCGACCATGCTCGTGCGGAAGCCGTACGGCGAGATCGTCGCCAGCACTCCCCCGGTGAGCACGAACTGCCAGCCGCGCAAGTCCTCGTGGTCCAGCGGGGCGACGGCCGCGGCGGCGTCCGCGCGGGACAGCATGGCGCCGAGGCGGCCGTACGCCCACTCCCAGTCCTCGTCCGCCGGTGCCGGCAGGCGGACGAACTGCGTTCGGGCGCGCGTCAGATCGCCCGCCAGCACGGCGTTGTAGACGAGCAGATACCGGTCGGGCCAGTCCCGCAGCGTCGCGTCGCGGGACTCCAGCAGGGCGACCGCCTCGCCGTGGCGCTCCTCGCGCTCGTACGCCGACGCCAGCTCCAGGAACACCCCGCGCGACTTCGGCGACCGGCGCAGCGACTCCACGAGGGCGGGTATCGCCGCGTAGGCCGCGCCGTGCTCGATGCAGGCGTATCCGAACTCGAAAAGTTTGTCGGCGCTGCGCGGTTTGGCGGCGAGTGCGCGCGACGCCTCGACGAGGTCGTCGAAGCCGACCATGTCCGCGGCTTTCTCCACGACGAGCGTCAGGTCGCGGATCTCCAGTCGTCCGGCGGTCCCGCGCAAGTGACGCATCACCGCGGATACGTCGCCGCCCTCCACCAGTTCCCAGGCCTTGTCCAGGTCAGAAGTAGTCATCGCCTTCGAGGGTTCAGCACCCGACCACGGGGCCGCAACCGAGATTCCGCGTCGTCCTACCGTCCGTCGGACGACCACGCCACCGCCGCCCGGGCCACCCGCTCGGCTCCGCCGGACCACCGCCGCACCGCCGCCGGGGCGGCCTCGGAGCGGGCGCCGGGCCGCGGCGACCGCCGCCACGGACTCGTACGGCGGACACGCGCACCGCCGCCAGTGCGACATTCGGGGCCCAACATCGGCAGAATGCCCGGGTACCCCAGTGTGAAGGTGGTTCAAGTTCCGTGGTGACGTCCACACCCTCTGTCAACAAGAGGATCGCCGACGAGCTCGGCGTACGCGAAGGACAGGTGCAGGCCGCAGTCGACCTGCTCGACGGCGGTGCGACCGTGCCGTTCATCGCGCGCTACCGCAAGGAGGTGACCGGGACCCTCGACGACACGCAGCTGCGCACGCTGGAGGAGCGCCTGCGCTACCTCCGTGAGTTGGAGGAGCGCCGGACGGCGGTACTCGAATCGATCGACGCGCAGGGCAAGCTCGACGACGCGCTGCGCGGGCAGATCATGGCCGCCGACTCGAAGGCACGGCTGGAGGACATCTACCTTCCGTACAAGCCCAAGCGCCGGACCAAGGCGCAGATCGCGCGCGAGGCGGGGCTCGAACCGCTCGCCGACGCACTGCTCGCGGACCCGTCGCTGGACCCGCAGGCCACCGCGGCCGACTACGTCGACACGGACAAGGGCGTCGCCGACCGCACCGCCGCGCTGGAGGGGGCCCGGGCGATCCTCGTCGAGCGCTTCTCCGAGGACGCCGACCTCGTCGGCGAGCTGCGCGAGCGGATGTGGACGCGCGGCCGCCTGGTGGCCAAGGTCCGCGAGGGCCGCGAGGAGGCGGGCGCGAAGTTCTCCGACTACTTCGACTTCGCCGAGCCGTTCACGCGGCTGCCCTCGCACCGCATCCTGGCGATGTTCCGGGGCGAGAAGGAGGAGATGCTCACGCTGACCCTCGAACCGGAGGAGGAGGCCGCGGACCCGGCGGCCGGGCCGACCGGCTTCGAGCAGAGCATCGCGCGGCGCTTCGGCATCGCCGACCGCGGGCGCCCGGCCGACAAGTGGCTCGGCGACACCGTGCGCTGGGCGTGGCGCACCCGGTTCCTGGTGCACCTGGGCATCGACCTGCGCGGGCGGCTGCGGCAGGCCGCGGAGGACGAGGCGGTGCGCGTCTTCGCGGCGAACCTGCGCGACCTGCTGCTCGCCGCCCCGGCCGGGACGCGCACGACGATGGGCCTGGACCCGGGTCTGCGTACCGGCGTCAAGGTCGCGGTCGTGGACGACACCGGCAAGGTCGTGGCGACCGACACCATCTACCCGCACGAGCCGCGGCGCCGCTGGGACGAGTCGATCGACACCCTCGCACGGCTCGCGAAGGCGCACGGCGTGGAGCTGATCGCGATCGGCAACGGCACCGCGTCGCGCGAGACGGACAAGCTGGCCGCGGACCTCATCAAGCGGCACGCCGAACTCCCGCTCACCAAGGTGGTCGTGTCGGAGGCGGGTGCGTCGGTGTACTCGGCGTCGGCGTACGCCTCGCAGGAACTCCCCGAGCTGGACGTGTCGCTGCGCGGCGCCGTCTCGATCGCCCGGCGCCTCCAGGACCCGCTGGCCGAACTCGTGAAGATCGACCCGAAGTCGATCGGCGTCGGCCAATACCAGCACGACCTGTCCGAACTGCAGCTGTCGCGCTCGCTGGACGCGGTGGTCGAGGACTGCGTGAACGCCGTGGGCGTCGACGTGAACACCGCGTCGGTGCCGCTGCTGACCCGCGTGTCGGGCATCGGCGGCGGCCTCGCCGAGAACATCGTGCTGCACCGCGACGCGAACGGGCCGTTCAAGAACCGCAAGCAGCTCAAGGACGTGGCGCGGCTCGGCCCGAAGGCGTTCGAGCAGTGCGCGGGCTTCCTGCGCATCCCCGGCGGCGACGACCCGCTGGACTCGTCGAGCGTGCACCCCGAGGCCTATCCGGTGGTACGCCGCATCGTGGCGGCGGCGGGCGGCGACATCACCGCCGTGTTGGGCAAGGGGACGGTGCTGCGGGCGCTCAGCCCCAAGGACTTCGTGGACGAGCAGTTCGGCCTGCCGACCGTCAGCGACATCCTCGCGGAGTTGGAGAAGCCGGGCCGCGACCCGCGGCCGGCGTTCAAGACCGCCGCCTTCAAGGAAGGCGTCGAGCAACTGACCGACCTCAAGCCGGGGATGCTGCTGGAGGGCGTGGTGACGAACGTCGCCGCGTTCGGTGCGTTCGTCGACGTCGGCGTGCACCAGGACGGTCTTGTGCACGTGTCGGCGATGTCCGCCACGTTCGTGAAGGACCCGCGTGACGTGGTCAAGCCCGGGGACATCGTGCGGGTGAAGGTGCTCGACGTCGACATCCCGCGCAAGCGCATCTCGCTGACGCTGCGTCTGGAGGACGAGGCGACCGCCGGGTCCGGCGGCGGGGACGGCGCGGGCGGCGGGCGTACGGCTCCCGGACCGCGGCGTCCGCAGGGCGAGCAGGGCGGTCGGCGCGGTGACGGACGCGGCGGTGAGGGCCGTGGCGGCGAGGGTCAGCGCGGCGGCCGCGGCGGCAACAACCAGGGCGGACAAGGCGGCCGCGGTCGCGGCGGGCGGGACGACCGCGGCGGCGG
>NZ_JBSFVE010000044.1:0-31030 GCF_053592165.1 Streptodolium elevatio | reverse complement strand
GTCCAGCACGACCCCGCCCCGCGATCAGCCCTATACCCCCAGAGCCACACGTTCAGGCGACACCATCACGGACATCAACTCACATACCGCCCTCTGAGGGCGGGGCGGGCGGAGACGGCGGGCGCAGGGGGCGAGCTGGGCGGGGCCCGCGCGGAAGGGAATCAAGTCAGGAGTCTCGTCTAGGTTTGGCCTGTGAACCACGACGCCCTGGCCGACGCCGACGCCGAGGTCGGCCATGGTGGCCAGGTACGCCGCCTTGAGACGGTCGTACCAGGGGTCCAGGTACGCGCCGGTGTCGAACCTCAGGAACGCCTCCAACGGCCTTACGTCGGCGCCGAGCTCTTCGGCGTAGGCGACGGTGGGGGTGGCGTACCAGGCCGGGCCGGTGGGGCGCTGCCCGGACGGGGTGAACGGGCTGGGCAGGCGCGGGTCAAGCTCGATGGCGGACAGGTCGACCAGCCAGCTTCCCGGGATCTTCTTGTCGAACTGCGGCCGCACGACGTGTTCGGGGCCGGACAGGCCGACCGTGAGCCGTGCGGCGGCCGCGAGGAACGCGGTGTTGATGTCCAGGCCGACCGCGAAGTCGAGCAGGCATTCGGCGTCGTCCAGGAGCTGGGGGTCGCGTACCCACTGGTACGCCTCCTCGTCGAGGAACCCGCGGTCCCAGCCTTGCGCGACGGGGTGTTCGGCGGGGGCCTCCGGCGGGGCCGGGTCGACCGCCGCGATGAGCGCACCAGAGTTGGCCTGGGACACCCACGTGCCGGTCTCGTCCTTGGCCGCGCGGGTCGGGGGGCGCAGCGCGGTCATCAGCTCCAGCCCGCACACCGCGGTCGATCCGCGCGGGGTCAGGACGCGTTCGGCGTAGACGCCCAGGACGCGGGCGAGTTCGGGGGCGGGCAGGTCGCCGGCGTCGGACCAGGCGCGGGAGTCGAGGGCGTCCCAGGACACGATCGCCAGCTGCACGCACAGACGCTGGTTGCCCTGCGCGGGGCGGTAGACGCGGGCCCACGGCCCGAACCCGCGCTTGGTCAGCTGCCACTTGGCCTTGCCGATCTGCTTGACCACGGGGTGGTCGTCCGGGAGGCGCAGGCCTCGGCGGGCCTCGGCGCCCTCTAGCCGGGCCGGGAGCCCGAGACGCACCGCGGCGGCCTCGGTGAGCACGACCAGCGGGTCGGAGTCGCGGCCGTGCCGGTGCAGGCGCTCGGCGCCGATCCCGGCGTCGGACAACGTCCACTCGACCAACTCGGGCACCGTGGTGGCGGGGCAGTTGAGCATGATGCCGCCGACGCCGTACGCGGTGCCGTCGCCGTCCAGGACCAGCAACGGGCCGTGCGCGTGCTTGCCGCTCGCGGCCGCTGACTTGGTCGCCGTGGTGGTGGGCGCGGGGGCGGTCTTGCGGGCGGGCGCCGCGACGTCGAGGGCCTGGCCGTCGCGGCGGGCGCGGCCGCGGGTTCGTCGTGTGGCGCCGGTGCGGCCGGAGCCTTCGGCGCGGCTGCGGGTGTCACCGGTGCGGCCGGTTCCGGGGCGGGGGGCGCGGGCGCTGGGTAGCGGGTGGCCCAGGCGTCGAGGAGCTTGAGGTAGGCCTCACGGCGCGGGGGGCGCGGTTCGGAACGGCCGGCCTCCCAGTTCTTCACCGTCTGGGTGGTCGATTGGAGCGCTTGGGCCAGGCGGGCCTGGGTGACTCCCGCGGCTTCTCGCAGGCGGACCCGCTCGGACGGCGGGGGCAGTTCAGGTTCGCCGGCCAAGAGTGCGTCGACGGCGGCGAACAGCTCTTCCTCGGTGGGCATACGTCACCTCCAGATATAGACCATAGCACGGTTTTATCCTTGGAATTTCTGTGATTTTATCCTTGAATTTATCCATGAAGCTGGGCGCCCGCCGAGCTCATCCGTTGTCAGCTTCCGGAGTTGGCTGCACTGATGGCCGAAGTCGTGTGCGCGGGGTCCCGGTTGTCCGGTCTCAGCTAAGTCCGGGCAGCTCCAGGGAGTGATTCGTCTGCGGGATCAGCGCCGGCGGTACCTGCGAGCATGCGGATCAGCAATCCGACGATCTCCTGGCCGGGCTGGATGACATCGACTGGGCAGCCCTGGGGCATGCATGCCCACGGCAGCGCCGAGGACGTGCCCGACCAGCTCCGGGCGGTGTGCGGGCCGGACGAGGAGGCCCGGGAGAGCGCCTTCCGAAGCCTGTTCAACAACATCTTCCACCAGGGAACCCGGTACTCGGCCCCCCATACGCCGTGCCGTTCCTGGGGTCCAGCCAAGGTGAGCCCAAAAGCCGTAACGGGATGATCGCCGCCGTCCTGCGCCGCGACGGGCGGACCGGCTCTAGAGCGAGGCCGCGACGCTGGCGCGCGTCATGTTCCTCGCCATGGCGCCGAGCGTGAACGCCGCCGCGGGCGCCGACGAGATCCTGCGGGAGATCCGGGACCAGGTCGGCGTGCTGCTGCCGCGGTGACGGTGACGGTGACGGTGACGGCGGCCGCCGCGCCGGCGACTCCGGGTGGGTGTGCGCCCCCGATCAGGCCGTCTCCACCAGGGCCGCACGCGCGGCGGCGAGGATCTCGTCGGAGAGCGGGGAGCCCTCGGTGGCCCGGGAGAGGAGCAGCGCACCGACCAAGGTGCACAGCCGGACGAGGCCTTCCTCGCCACCCTCGCTGCCGGGTGCCTCGGCGGGGGCGAGGAGCGCGGCGAAGTCGGCCACGCCCCGCGCATAGGTGCGCCGGGCCTCGCCGCCTTCGGGTTCACGCGCGATATCGGTGGCAAGTGCCGCGACCGGGCAGCCGTCCGCCGCGTTGTCGCGGTGTTCCGGGGCGAGGTAGGCGTTGATCAGGTCCCGCTGGGCGGCATCCCGGTGCTCTCCGTACTGGTCGAAGTGGGCCGCATGGCACTGGGTCCATTCGTCGATGGCGTGGGCGGTGACCTCGTCGACGAGTGCTTCTTTGGAGGCGAACTGCTTGTAGAAGGCGCCGTGGGTGAGGCCGGCCGCCTTCATGAGATCGGCGACGCTGACGTGCGTGCCCTGCTCCCGGAACAGCCGCGACGCGGTGTCCACCACCCGCCTGCGGTTCTCCTGTGCCTGCGCCTGCGATACGCGGCCCATGGCCACCTCCCGTTCTCCCGCTTGGATGTCGATTGGCATCTATCGTAGTCTGGTGCTTAGATTGGTAATGCAATCTAAACGGTGAGGGTGTCCCGACGGCTCCCGACAGAACCTGGAGCGGACATGGAACTCAAGAACGCGGTCGCAGTGGTCACCGGCGCCAACCGAGGCCTCGGACGGCATCTCGCCGCCCAGCTCGTGGAGCGCGGCGCGAAGGTCTACGCAGCGGCCCGCCGCCCCGAGACGGTGGACCTGCCGGGCGTAAGCCCGCTGCGCCTCGACGTGACGGACCCGGAGTCGATCCACGAGGCCGCCCGCATCGCCTCGGATGCGACGCTGCTGATCAACAACGCAGGCCTCGCCACCGGCGCGACGCTCATCGGCGGCGACCTGGACGACGTGCACCGCGAGATGCAGACCAACTTCGTCGGCCCGCTCATTGCGACCCGGGCCTTCGCCCCGGTCATCGAGGGCAACGGCGGCGGCGCCGTTCTCAACGTCCTGTCTGCCCTGTCCTGGTACCACCCGGCCGGCGCCGGCTCCTACGCGGCTTCCAAGGCCGCCGCCTGGGCGATGAGCGACGCGACCCGCGAGGAGCTGGCGCCCCGCGGCATCACCGTCTCGGCGCTGCACGTCGCCTACATGGACACCGACATGGCCGCCGGCGTCCCCGCCGACCAGAAGGTCTCCCCCGCCGACGTCGCGGCGCAGGCACTGCTCGGCGTCGAGGCGGGCCTGCCCGAGATCCTCGCCGACGCGGTCACCCGGCAGGTCAAGCAGAGTCTGGCCGGCACCCCCGGGACGGCCGCGGCCTGACGCCCGCCCCGCTCTTCCGTACCGGCGCGGAATGCGCCGACACGGATAACGCCAGAGACTCCCCCTCAGCGGCAGAAGTCCGTAACGGACACACCCCCTCGTCCCCACTCGTGCGGGAGACGGAACGAACGGAGATGACGATGAAGGCCTTCATGGTCGAGAAGTACGGCGACCCGACCACGGTGCGCGCCGGGGATGCACCCGACCCCCACGTGGGCGCCGAGGATGTCCTGGTCAGGATCGACGCGGCGAGCGTCAACCCGCTGGACATGAAGATCCGCGAGGGTGAGTTGAAGGCGATCGTGCCGTACCGTCTCCCGCTCGTCCTGGGCAATGACTTCGCTGGGACCGTCGTCCGTACGGGATCGTCCGTCACCCGCTTCGCGGTGGGCGATGAGGTCTACGCGCGGCCCGACAAGGACCGCATCGGCACCTTCGCCGAACTCATCGCCGTCCACCAGGACGACCTGGCCCTCAAGCCCGCCACACTCACCATGACCGAGGCCGCCTCCCTCCCCCTGGTCGCGCTGACCGCCTGGCAGGCCCTGGTCGAGCGGGCGAACGTCCAGCCGGGCCAGAAGGTCCTCATCCACGCGGGCGCCGGCGGCCTGGGATCCACCACCATCCAACTGGCCAAGGCACTGGGCGCGTACGTGGCCGCCACCGCGAGCACCGCCAAGGTCGACCTCGTCAAGGACCTCGGCGCGGACGAGGTCATCGACTACCGCACGCAGGACTTCTCCGAACTCCTCACCGGCTATGACGTCGTCCTGGACTCCCTCGGCGGCGAGACCCTCGCCAAGTCCTTGCGCGTCCTCAAGCCCGGCGGCCTGGCCATCTCCGTCGCGGGCCCGCCCGACGCGGCCACCGCCCGCGAGCTCGGCGCGAACGCGGTCATGCGCCTGGGGACGACCGTGCTCAGCGCCAAGATCCGGCGCCAGGCCAAGCGCCTCGGCGCCACCTACTCCTTCCTCTTCATGAAGGCCAGCGGCGACCAACTCCGCGAACTCACCCCCCTCATCGACGCCGGGAAGATCCGCCCCATCGTCGACCGGGTCTTCCCCTTCGACGAGACCCTCCAGGCCATGGAGTACGTCGAAAAGGGCCGCGCGAAGGCCGGCAAGGTCGTCGTCTCGATGGCGTGAGCGCAGGCACCGATCCCGCCGGACACCAGATGATCGCGCGCATCTGCGCGACCATCGCGAACAGGGCGTTCTCGTCGACCTCGGCGCGGCCGAGCTCGCGCAGCCGTCGGGCGGCGGCCTGCTGCTCCCACGCGCTGATCGGCGGCCGCGACAGCGTCCGGTACGGGACCACCACATACGCGTCGCTGTCCGGGTCCAGGGCCCAGATCCGGCTGATGTCGCGCGGGTCGCGGCGCAGCACGAACCGGCCCAGCCGCTCGCGGCGGGCGATCCAGGGCTTCAGTACGTCGCTGTAGTACTGCACGTGGTCGACCACGAACCCCGACCGGGACAGGGTCCGGTGCACCACCGGCAGGAAGTCCACCAGGAACGCGGCCACGTTGCCCACCGTCACCGGCCGGTCCGCCGCAGCGCGTTCCGCCCACGCCCCGGCCGGGGTGCGGCCGAGTATCTCGTGCACCTGGCCGTGGTACGACGCCACCGCCAACGCGAGCCACCGCTCCAGCTCCCGCAGCGTCAGCACCGCCCGCGCATCGCTGTCGTAGGCGCCGCGCTCGGCGACGTTCGAGAACGTCGTGCCCGGCAGCTCGTGCACTAATTGCATCATCGTGCCGATCAGCCGCTCCACGATCCCGCCGAAGTGCGGTAACCCGAGCGGCTGGTAGCCGAGCTTGATGCCGTGTTGGTCGCAGCCCGCGGCGCAAGGTCTCGCTCTTGAACTCCGCGGCGTTGTCGACGAACAGCGTGTGCGGCTTCCCGCTCATCGGCCAACCGCGTCCGCCAGGCCCACCGTGTCTCGCGCCGCGAGCGGCCGGATCACCTCCGCCTGCCGGACCGCCGTGGCCCATACATCGGCGGGCGCGGTCAGCACCCCGCGCTCGGTCACCGACCCGCCCGCCATCCCGGAACCTCCTGCCGCGCACGCAAGTACGGCCAAAACGATCGCAGAGCACACGACTTCGGACTGTCCGGAGAACCACAGCCCCCTGCACACGAGGGCGAACACCCAGCTCACCCGTGCAAGCGACTACGGACATTCACAGGGGAGAGCGAACACGCCCAGGCCCAGGGGCCGCCGGGCGCCTTACCTGCGGACGAGGCGCGGCAGCGGCCGGTGGCGCGGATCCTGCCGAAGTGGACCTCGGCGGCGGCTCACGCGCAGCCAGTGGTGGTACTGGTAGCCGGCCAACCAGGCGCGGGCAAGACCGTGACCGGTGACCTGGTCCAGGCGGCGCTGGAGCGGCGCGGCCCGGTAGTGCGGGTATGCAGCGACCTGTACAAGGCGGCCCACCCCTCCTATGCCGAGCTCCTGGCGGAGGATGTGCGGCTTGCCGGGATCGGGGTGCGCGGGGACGTACGTCGGCGTCAGGCCGAAGTCGAGGAACATGTGCGGGTTCACCGCCTGGACGCGGTGGTCGAGACAGCGCTGGCCGATGCCGACCAGGCGCGAGCCGCGTCGGTGGCCTACCGGGCGGCGGGGCACCAGGTCGAGCTGGTGGTGGTCGCGACCGCGCCGGCGGCGAGCGCGCAGGGCATCCTGGACCGCTACCTCGCCGGGCACGCGGACGGCGGCGGCCGGTGGGTGTCGTGGGAGAACCACGACACTTGCGTGGCCGGACTGCTGACCACGCTCGCGGTGGTCGAGGACGAGCGCCTGGTCGACCGGGTCACCGTCGTGCGCCGCGACCACACGGTGCTCTACACCAACCACCTGAACAGTGCCGGTCGGTGGACCGGCGTGCCGGGCGCTGCGGCGGTGGTCGGCGCCGAGCACCGGCGGTGGTGGACAGCCCCGGAGACGGCCGCGTTCCGGCTCGGGGTGACGCTGTCGGACCGGCGGCTGCACCGCGAGGTCGCGGACGAGGACCGGCGTCTGGCCGTGCAGCGGGACGCCGAACGCGCGGCGGCGCTCGCCGAGCCGGTGCGCCGGACCGCGCAGGCCATCCTGGAGGCGCCAGGGGTGCACTACCACCGGCTCTCGCCCGCCGAGCACCGCTGGACGTTCGACGCGCTGATCGTGCCTGGCTACCTGGCGGACATCACCGCGCACGACCAGCCGGTGACCACCTACGTGATGGGGCAGCCCGGAGCCGGGAAGACGGATGCCGCGTATCTGGTGCGCCGCGCGGCGCGGCACCGCCGCCCCGTCAAAATCACCGGCGACGACTTCAAGAACCTGCATCCCGACTACTCGAACCTCCTCCTCGAGGAGCCGCGTACCGCCGGCGCCCGGATCCGCGCGGAATACACCGCCTGGCAGCGCCAAGCCGAGGCGTACGTGCGCCAGCACCGCGGCGACATGACCATCGAGATCTCCCCCGGGAACGCCGACCAGTTCCTCGACTGCGCCCGCGCCGACCGCGCCGCCGCGCGGCGCATCGAACTGGTCGTCCTCGGCGTCCGGGCCGCAGACAGCCGCCAGGGCGCCGCGGCCCGGTACGCACGGCTGTCTCGTACGGGACCCGCGAGGTTCACCGCCGCCGCCGGACACAACACCTGCTTCGCCGCGATCCCCGCCGCGATCGTGGCGGCCGAGCAGGCCCGGCTGGTCGACGCGGTCACCGTGCTGCACCGCGACCGCACCGCCGCGTACCGCAACGAACGCGCCCCGGACGGCTCGTGGCGGTGCCGGGTCGGGGCGGTGCCCGCATTGCTTGCGGAACGCCACCGCCCCTACACCACCCCGGACGCGGTGCGGTTCCTCGGCGTGCAGCGGCGCCTGGTCGCCGAATTGCCGCAGTACCGGTTCGAACTGCGCGACATCACCCGCCTGGCCTGGCCGCTGCTGCCCGCCGACTTGTGCCCCGGAACGCTCACCCGGCCGACCAGCCGCGCCGCACTACCCGTGCGCGCGCGGACCTCAGCGGGGGGCTACGCCTCGAACAGGTCGCTCAGCCGCGCCTCGTAGTCCGCGGCGATCCGCCCCAAGTCGGCCGGGTCGGCGTCTGCCAGGCGGCGCTGGTCGGCCAGGCACGCCGCCAGGCCGTCCAGCAAGCGCTGCAGCCGCGTCTGGTCGGGTGCCGCGGCGCGTTGCTCGTCGGCGAGTTGCGTGCGGCACCAGCGGATCACCCGCCCGATCGCGGCGTCGGCATCCGCATGGCTGACCGGTTCTGCAGGTTTGTCGGACACGGTGGGCCGCCTCGGTTGTTCTCATCGCTGTGCCGACGGATTCTCCTCAGCGCAGAGGCCTGTCGGCAATCCGGAGCACCAGATGTCGGCCGGATGCGTACAGAGATCGCGAACCTCAAGAGGCCGACAGGACGACGATGGTGCGCTACGGCACGCGGACGATGGCCTGAGACGCGAACCACTGAACCAGGGCCACCGCGAGGTGGACGCCGGCGCGTGCGGCTTCGAGCGTTTCCGGCGTGGTGACGGCGCGGTTTCCGTGCCGGGATGTCTGGCCTTCCCACAGCGTGCGCATCATGGCCTCAGCGGTATCCACGGTCGCCGCGTTCGAACCGTCGGGGATGGCCCCGGCGAACTTGGCCTTGTTCGCCTTGAGTTCGCCCAGCATCGTGCCCAGAGTCGCCTTCGCATGGTTCGGCTGGATCACCGCGTGTGCCGCAGCCTCCACCGCCTTGATGGTCTCGCTGTACGCACGGGTCGGATCCGGACGCAGACCGTACGCCGCAGACCACGCCGCAGCCAGATGCTCGGCAGCGGACCCGGTGTCGGCGTCGGCTTCCGCCGTTGCCCGTGCCGTAGCCGCGGCTTCAATGACGGTCGGGTCTACGCGGAACTCCAGTCCACGGCCGTCTTCACGGACGCGGTACGCAGAACCGGCATCGTCCAGGAGCCTTGTCAGGGTTCCCACCGGACTTCCGGGATCGCGAAGGCCGGGTCCCCACAGTTCGGGGGAACGGGCGGAAGGCACGTTGATGTTGCGCAGGGCGTGGAGGGCGTGCTCCTCCTGAACCCAATCGTCAGTGACCCCCATGTCCAGCGCGGCGTCGACGGCGTCGATGAGGAAGAGCCCCGTGTGGTCGTCGGGATACCTGGACTGCCAGGCCTGGGGCGAAGTCAGCGATGCCACGCGCAGGCGAAGGTGGATGCGCCCGGCCATGTCGTCGCTGACGAACTCCTGGAGCCAGTTGCGAACAGGCCCTTCAAAGTGGCGCGGGACCCCTTCGAAGAGCGTGTCGGCGGGCTCGGGCGCGGCACCGGTACGCGCCGACAAAGGGCGCCACGAGTTGAGGCTCATAGCCGGAGACGGTAGTTCCACCAGGTCTTCGGCGCCTCCCCTTTCCGGACCCGCCCAAGCCAGCGAACACCGCGCGTAAGTTGGTCGCATCAATCGATCAACTGAACAGGACGTGGGAATCTTACGGGCCGAGCCCGTTGTGCTGTGCGCGGTGCCAGCTTGTTCGCGCGTTCACCCCGGATGCGCTGGCCATGCCTCGCCAACACCCCATCCAAAGACGGCTGAACAGTCAAGAACGCAGCACGGCGGCAGGAGGCATTCCGGTGTCCACGGCCTCGCCTGGAAGCGGTGGACCAACCGTTCGAGGCTCCTGGGCCGGGCGCTGTACCAGTGCGCACGCCCACGCCTTGGGTGCCCGCGCGGCCACGCCGCACGCCGCCGCCACAGGACTGCTCACCGCACTGCACGAGTGCGGATGGGCCACCCGCACACACGAGCAGCAGACGCCGGTGACGCCGGACAAACGCGCGGCGCGCACATACCACCGGCTGACACCGGATGGCCGCCACGGAGTGGCAGCCATCGCCGACGCAGCCCGCCGCGTCCGCGCGGAACTGGGATCGGTGCCGCTGTACACATGACGCCAGGCACACCAGCGAGCCTCCGACGACGGCTGCGCAGGCCGCTTCACGCAGTTCAGCCACACAGCCGCCGGGCCTGACGGTCTGGTGGCACTGCTCCCCGGGGATCACGCTGACAGTTGGTGTCTGGTGCGTGCGGCCTTGGTTCCGTCGCCGACACGTGCGCCTCGGTGCACGCAGCGCCGGTGGGGCTGACGGTCGGGTCAGCGGACGGTTGCTCGGTCCTCGGGGAGAGGGAAGTAGGTCTCCGTCAAGGCGAGGCCGGGCGTTTCCTCAAAGTGCAGGTGCTCAAGCTGAACCGGGGGCAGTTCAAAGACGATCACTGAGCCTAGAAGCACCTTCCAGTGGGCGGCGTCGGGGAAGTCCCTCTGTCTGGCGCCGAGTTGCGTCGGAGACGTGGGTGTCGCGTCTCGGAGGACGTGCTCAGCAAGTGACGTCTGCCTGACGTTCAAGTGACGTTTGGGTGACGTCGGCACCGTCACCCGTACTGGCTTTGACCTGCGGTTTCCTGGCGAAAATCTGGAGACCACCTACCGATTGGCCCCTGTTGCTCGGGTCGTGGTCAGCCGAGCCAGGACACGTCCAGAACGTTGATCAGCTGCCGTACCCGGTTCACCCAGAACACGACGACGAGCGGGCGGACGGAGCCCTGCGCATGTCTTCGCCGTCGGGGTCGGTGGGGTCCCTCTACGCCGTCCCTGCGGGCGCGGGAAGCGATGTCGGGGGCGTCGCGGGTCATCTCCTGGGCCTGGGCGGGATCGGCTAGTTTCGTTCGAGTTTCAATGAGTGGCATGTTTATGCCATGCCGTTGTTTGTCCTGCCGTTATGCCCGAGGGTGTTGCTCAGTTCCAGTCAACGAACTGCGGAGTGCACATGCGGAACAAGTTAAATGCCATGGTGGTCGCGGTGGCTCTCGCTACGGGGACGGCTGCAACTGTGACTACGGCTGACGGCGTAGCGCTGCGGCCTCCTGGTGGCGGCGAATCCTGCGCCACTGGCGCGTCCGGGAAAATGACGGGGTGGGCCCGATGTACCAATAATAATGCTCACACTATCGAGTTTCGGGCTGTCGTGATCTGCGGGCGTGGCTACGACGTGGCTGGGCCATGGCTCACGATCGGGCCTGGTGAGACCGAGACTTCGTCTGCGACCTGCTACGCCGGCAGCTCGGGAGTGGGCGGGGTCGGTGCCGAGATCGAAGACCTCTGACCGTAGTCAACAGACCAAGGGGTAACTCATGATCTCCAGGTTTGCGTGCCGAATTTCATCGGCTCTTGTCGCTGGTGGTATCGCCTTGTCCGCAACACCGGCACACGGGGCGGTAATGCGTCCTCCCGGTGGCGGCGAGGAGTGCAGCGAATCGGTCCTCGACGGCGGGACGGGAGGGCGGGTGATCTGTAAGAACAACAACGGCCATTCCATCGAGTTCCGGGCGGTCGTCGTCTGCGGATGGGCCCCCGATGCCAAGGGTCCGTGGGTCACTCTTGCTCCGGGGAAGCGAGGAAACTCGGCCTCATGGTGTGCGGGCGGAACCGGTGTTGGCGCCGTGATCACTGACGTCCGCGACCTGTAAGGTCATGTCTCACGTGGTGATTTTGGTGAGTTTCTTGTAGCAGGTCAGGGCTGCGGCGAGGCCGAGGAACGCGAGGAAGTGGCTGGCTTTGCGTTTGTATCGGACGGTGAGGCGGCGGTAGCTGAACAGCCAGGCGATGGTGCGTTCGATCTTCCAGCGGTGCCGTCCCAGCCGCTCGGAGGACTCGACGCCCGGCCGCGCGATCCGGACGGCGATGCCGCGTCCGCGCAGCCAGGAGCGGTTCTCGGCCGAGTGGTACGCCTTGTCGGCGCGGAGCTTGCCGGGCCGCCTGCGAGGCGGTCCGCGGCGGGACCGGACGGCCGGTATGCCGCGTACCAAAGGCTTGAGCGTCAGGACGTCGTTGGTGTTCGCTGCGGACACCCCGACCACGACGGGGATGCCCTGGGCGTCGGACAGGACGTGCAGCTTGCTGCCGGGTTTGCCGCGGTCGACCGGGTTCGGCCCGGTCAGCGCACCCCCCTTTTCGCCCGCACCGACGCGGCGCCCACGATCGCCGAGGCCCAGTCGAGCCCACCGCGGGCACCCAGTTCGTCGAGTACGGCCCGGTGCAGTCGCCGCCACAGCCCCACCTCGGTCCACGCCGCAAACCGGCGGTGCGCGGTCGCCGGCGACACCCCGAACGACGGCGGCAGATGCCGCCACGCACACCCGCTGGTCAACACGAACACCACCGCGGTGAACACCGCCCGCTCGTCCGCCGGAGCAGTCCCACCGCCCTGCGGGCGCGAGGCGAACGGCGGCAACAACGGGCGTACCAGGAGCCAAAGTTCGTCCGGGACCAACCGCAAAGACAGATCAACAGCCACAAAGAACCATCATGCCGCAGGCCATGAACTCACCACATGAGACATGCTCTTAGGCCGGTCGGGTCGCTCAGCGTAACGGGGTTGCCGTTGGCGTAGGAGTACCCGTGCATCTGCTGGGGATCGCTGAGTTGCATCACTGGGTCGACGCTGATGAAGCGGCCGAGTCCGGGGTCGTATTCGCGGGCGCCGATGTGGGTCAGACCGGTGGAGTCCTCGGGTTTGCCGAGGTAGCCCTTGTCGTCGGGCCAGGTGGTGGGCTGGGTCCCGCGGTCCTCGCCGTAGGGCTTTTGGGCGCGGCGGGTGACGGCGAGCGTGGTGGCGTCGAGTGTGGTGGTGGCAAGTGCCATGGTGGTCGCTGGCCAGGTAGGCGAGCTTGTTGACACCCGCGGCGTCCGTGGTCCGGATGACGGTCGGGGTACCTGCGGGCCCGGCGTAGTAGCGAGTGCCGGTGACCTTCTGGCTCGAGAGGGTGAGCGTCAGTTCGGTGGCGCCGCTCGGCGGCCGAACAGACCTGCCCGTCGGCCCCCGTCTCACCGTCCTCGACCGCGACTACGGCGAACTGGCCGTGGCAGAGCTACCGTTGTGACCAAGCGGCCTGCACTCCCACCGAACCGGGAAAGGCCTGCACCGTCGACGGTCCACACAAGGAAAGCGGGCGGGAGTCCTTGCCGCCCATGATCGCCCTGCCTTTCCCGGTCGCGGCTCACCGAGGGACCAGCCCCACACGGCAGTTGGCAAAGCACGCGGGAGCCAGACCGCGGCCGCGCGGCCGGCGGGCGAGAAGCCGAGCAACGCCCGGCCAGGCAAAGCCCGGCCGCAGCCCGCCGACGCCGCGTGGCGGCACTGCACGCGGGACCGCCCCGGTCACGCCCCTGCCCGTGCGGCCTGGCCCCTTCGCGCAGCACCGCCAGGGAGCGCCGGTCCGCCGTCCGGTTCCGGGACGGGGATCCGCGCCTGCTCCAACCCGCGTTCCAAGGGCCTCGCCGGGGTCGACCGGCTCACCGCGCTCCGCTGCGTACAGCGCGGCCGGGTCCAACAGCACCTTGAGGCTGTCCCGGTCCACGACGTCCCCGCTGTCCGGGGTGATCTGCAGTCCCATGCACGGGTCAACGAGGCAGCCGCCGCCCCTCGGCTCAACAACCGCAGCCTCTCGTACCGGGTGGCGATCGCCCTGATCGACTTCACCGTCCCCGGCGGCGTCGACATCCGCCATGTCGGGCCGTACAGCGGCAATCACGTCGAAGCACGCCCGATGCTGCACTCCAACGGCGCTGAGCCGAGCCCCCGCAGGACACGCACTGATGCAGAGGCTCCTGGCCGCGGCGTGGCCCTGCTAGTACCATCAGGGCCATGAGTGAGCCGAAAGCCATCAACCTCCGGTTCCCCGACCCCGGTCAGCGCGCCGCGATCGCCGCCGCGGCCAAGGCCGAGGGTGTGAGCATGCAGGAGTACATCCTCGGCGCCGCGTACGCCCGCGCGACCGCGCTGGAAGGACGCTTCCTCGACGCGTTCCGCGCCTCCCAGGCTCGCAGCGGCGACGCGTTCACCCGCGAACCCGGCGACACCGACCCCACCATGGAGCAGCGCACGGCCGAAGCCGACGCGCGGCGCGAACTCGCCCGCCACGGCGAGGGCCACGCCGCGTGAACGAGGCGCACCCCCCGCACCTGGACGTCACGTTCCTCCTGCACGCCGCGGAACTGCTGCCCGGCGACCCGCAGGTCGACGACCTCGGCCCGCTCTACGCCGCCGTGGCCCGCGTCCATGCCCACGCCATGGACCACGACGTGTACGGATCCGACCACCTCAAAGCCGCCGCCCTCCTGCACACCCTGGTCCGGCTGCCCTGCCTGGAACACTCCAACGAAGCGTTCTCCTGGCACGCCGCCGAAGCCTTCCTCGCCCTCCACGGACACCACCTCGACTACCCGCCCAAACACGCCGTCGCCCTCGTCCGCGACACCGCCCACGGCACCGTCGGCGTCCAACAGATCGCGCGCCAACTCCGCACCTGGACCACCCCACACTGACCCACACAGCGACAACGGCTACGACTACGGGCACGGCCACGGCCACGGCCACGGCCACGGCCAAACAGCCGGCCACGACGCCCCGTTCGGGGCACCGACACGACGGCGAGAACGGGTGCGTGAGACTGCGAAACCATCAACTCGAGGCTGCCGACGCCGACGCCATCGTCCGCGGACTCGACGCCCCACCCTGACCGGGCTGCGCCTCCAGCGCCTGGAAGCGCTGGGCATGGTGTGGGACCACGCCGACGCCGCCTTCGACGAGGGCCTGGCGGCCGCGCGGGTCTACTTCGCCGACCACGGCACCCTCGCCGCCCCCAGGACCGCGACCGCGCCGGACCTGCCGGTGGGACATTGGCTGTCCAACCAGCGCCTACCCGAGCCATCCCGGATAGACTAGAATCCGCTTCACACAACCTCTGACCTGCACAGATACCGCACCGCTGCTGGAGTATTAGGCGGAGGCGGAGGCCACGAAAAACGGAATGGCGATGAAGAAGCGGCCGGTATCGGCGCGTCGGCGCTGTTCGGCGAGCCACTCGTCGGCCTGGTCACGGCTGACGGCGCCGCTGACGCAGGCCGGATCAGCGAGCCTCGCCAGCAACGACAGCATCGCGGGATCGGTGAACATGCTGGTGTGCACCTCGACCATGACATCGTCGAAGCCGCCGTCCAGGAGCAGGCTGCGGTACTGGCGGCCGGCGCGGGGCGTGCCCAGGAGGTCGGCGCGGGCGTGCACGATCGTGCGGGTGAGCGCCGCGTCGTCCGAGTCGATCATGATGGCGTCCCAGTCCTGTCCGACCAGGACGATCCTGCCGCCCCGGCAGAGGACGCGCCGCGCTTCCGCCACCGCCCGCGCCGGCTCCTGAAGTACGTGGAAGACCTTGTCGGCACGGTAGCCGTGCACGCTTCCGTCGGCGAACGGCAGATCCTCCGCCCCTGCCTCCCGGAACTCGGCCTCCGACCACCGCTCCCGGGCCACGGTCAGCATCCAGGAGTCGGGGTCCACACCCACCGCGTGGACGCCGCGTTCGGCCAGCTCGGCGACGGCGCGTCCGGCGCCGCAGCCGACGTCCAGGACGGTCGAGCCCGGGACGGGAGACAGCAGTTCGTAGGAGCGGGCCCGCAGCCGAGTGGCGCTCGGCATCTGGTCCGCAGCGTCGAGGACGGCCAGCAGCGCTTCGGTGTCGCGGTGCGCTTCCACCGCTTCCTGATTCTTGGACATGGACGTCATGCTGCGACTTAATGTCGGCATGAAGTCAAGCGAAGACGGCGGCGTCGGCACGTTGAGCATCGGCGCTTTCGCGGCACGGTTCGGTCTGGCCACGCACGTGCTGCGGCATTGGGAGACGATGGGCCTGCTGCACCCGGGACGGGACGCCGGCGGGCGCCGCCGCTACGGTGCGGACGACCTCACCCGCGTGGCGACGATCCTCGCCATGAAGAAGGCCGGCCTTGGCCTGAACACCATCAGGAGCCTGTCCTCAACCGTCGACCGCGCCACCCGGCACGAGGTCCTGCGTCCCGCGGCTGAGGAACTCCGATCGAGAATCGTAGCGGCCCAGGCTTCATTGACGCTCATCGAGGGTGGCCTGAACTGCGAGCACGAGGACCTCACCCAGTGCCCGAATTACCGGCGGCTCATCGCCGAGCGGGCCGACCCCCCGAAGCCCGGCCGGAGAGCCAGTGATCGAGCGCAGGGTGACGTGTCGGTGCCCGAGACGAAATGCCGGACCTGGTAATGGTCCAGGCCGACGCGGCCCTTCGCGGCCTGGAACAACTCCTCGATCGACCATCGGATCCCGGCGACCCGCACCCCGCTACGACGTCGGACTCATCGTCAAAACCGGCGAGCGCGTCGTAGCTATACGAGCGCAGGGCCTACATGGCGGCGAAGGACGGCACGAGGTCTGCGCCGCAGCGCAGCTGAACGAGGGGCGGTGGACGGTCAAGCTGGACGTCCTGACCGCCCTCGGCCACACGGTGCCTGCCGAGGCCGCGCGGCTGTGGGCCTGGTTGTGCCGTGGACACCTATGCAGCGGGAGGCGGTCAATTCAGTCGTCGCCGAGGGTGCGGGACAGTTTGCGTGACAGGCCTTTGCTCTGCTGGAAGGCCGGACCTGACGTGAGGGCGAGCGTGTCGTGGTGGGTGGTATTGACGACGGTGCGGGACAGCGCTGCTTTGGTGTCGAGTCGGCGCAGCGGCCGCATGCCCATGGCGACGCACTCGGGAAGCACCGCGGTGTTGGCGTCGGCCGGCCAGGGTGCCAGGTTCGGCTCGGGGCGGCTGCGGCGTGGTGCGGCGGGGAGGGGGGCGCGTTCGGTTGCTGCGTCGGTGGGCTTCGAGCGGGCGGGGGAGGGACGGATGGCGGGGGTGGCGGTGTGGGCGTTTCGTGTGTGTTGCTTGGCGCTGGTGGGCAGGGTGCTTGCCAGGGCGTCGCTGACCTGTTCGTGGGTCAGCGCGGGGCGTCCCCAGTGCGTGGTCGCGATGCGGTCGACGACCCCGCGCAGCCAGGTGGTGTTCGCGAGGAAGGATTGGGCTTGCTCGCCGGTCATGGACTGCAGGTTGGCGGCGGCGCGGGCGGGTGAGCGCAGTGCCGTCTGGATGTGGGCCCAGGTGGTCCAGCCCTGGAGTGCGTTGCTGAGTCCTTTGGTAGGCAACTGGAGGGCGGCGGTGGTGTTTTCGGTCAGCCGCTTGGCCTGCCCGCGGGTGTAGCCGCTTTCGTCCAGGGTGTAGGCCAGGGCGTGGCGGGGATCGCCGAAGGTGAGGTACTCGTGGTCGATGAAGACCGTGGACCCGCCGCTGAGATGCATGTTCCCGCGCCAAAGGTCCGGATGTATCGGGGCCAGCGGCACCGGGTGGACGCCGTCGAGGGCCCGGTGCGCGGGGGCGGTCGGGCTGCGGGGGAAGCCGAGGCGTTCGTACAGTTCGGGCCAGGCGGCGTGCACGCGCTGCCACAGACCGTCCAGGAACGCGTTCTGGAGATCGGCGTAGGCCTGCGCGTCCGTGCCGGTCGGCCTGCCATGCGGCACCGCGGGGAGGTCGGTGACGTCGGCGAGGGCACGGAAGAACCGGGGAATGTCGCGCTCCACCAGGAAGTCCGGCACCGGAGTCGGGACCCGGGGCAGCGCCGTCATATCCCGGAACTGGTGGATCTGGAAGTCGCCGTCGCGGCGCGCGAACCCCGGTGTGGCATACAGCAGCGCGGGGACGTCGACGGTGCGCTGCACCGCGCGCAGGATGGCCGGCTCCCACCAGGTGCGCAGGTTCGCCGGCAACGCCGACCGCTTCGGCATCCGCACCAGCACCGCACCTAGGTCGGGGTGATCCACGCGGACGTTGCGGTTGTAGCTGCCCTCTAACACAGGTGCCCCTGCCGCAAGGAGGCGCTGCGCCGACGCGAACAGCGACGCAGCCGTCGCCTCGTCCAACTCGCTCGGCAACGGTCTCCCGTGAATGGTCGCCTCGCATCCATACGGCGCCCGTGGGAGCCGAGACAGGCTTCCGGCCCCCGAGAAGCGCGATCGCCAAGCTCCGAAAGGGCAAGAAGATTTGGTTGCCGCGCGCCGTTGCAACACCTACCCGGCGCAGCCTTTGCTGTCGGAACACGCGGCAGTCCAGGCAGGTCACGGCCGGATCGCGACGCGTGCGGGCTCACCGTCGGACAGATGACAGCAAGGTTCACGCACCCCGACGGGGCGGTATTCGCATTCCACGCACAGAGGTACCACGATCTGCGCACACCCCTGCTTCGCGGCCAGGGACCACTGCCGCCTGGACCCGGACCGTCGGTCTCAACGCCGCGCGTGGCTCCGCAAACGGAAACCGCGCTGTTGGAGGGAGTTGGAGGCCCGAGGCTCTGGGCCCCGGGGCGGGTGGACTGGTAGGCGTCGGCGTACGCGGGGAATGAGCGTCGGGTGGCCGGGTTCCCACCGTCCGAAAAGCGGCGGCCCGGCATCGGCGTCGAGGTGCTGCCGGGGGTCGGGTTCGTCGTCCTGCCCCGTCGTTAGGTCATCGAGAGATCGCCGGCCTGGCTCATGCGCGCCCGCCGCCACGCACGGGACTAGGACCGAACGATGCAGACGGTCCGCAGCCGCCAGCGGAGCTGGTGGTGGATCGCAGCGACCACCCCGGCAGCCGCACACCGGCGGAAGAACCCGAACACGGCGTCCGGCGACGAGGCCGTCCTCCTCCAGGCGGCGCAGCAGCGGGTACACCGTGCCATGCAACACCTGCGTCGGTTCGCGAGCGGCCCGGGCGGGCAACGGGGCGAGGGGCCGGGGCGGCGTGGGGAGGGGCATGGTGACCAGGACTGCAGCGCGGATCCTGACGGTGTTGACTCAGGACGTCTGGGGCTGGGTGCGGGGCTTCCTTCGGGGGGTCGACGCCCCGCACGTTCCTCGGCGCGGGATCCAGCCGCTTCAGCCGCCGGTCCGGGCGCGGTGGCGTCCCGGTGGCTTTCCGGGCGGCGGGCGGTGTCGCGGTTCGGGCAGCGTAGGCGGCGGCCAGGGAGTCAGTCCCGGTGTGAGTGCCTCACGACGGTCGAGCTGATGTCGCTTTTGGCGGCGTTGATGTTGTTGATGTTCCCGCCGGCGCCGCTGGCGCCAATGGTCTGCGTGACGTTCTCAATTCCGAGGCTCGCGTGAGCCGGCGTGGCGAGCGAGACCGTCGCCGCCGCCAAGGCGAGGGTCAGGACGGTGACAGCACGGTGCGAAGTAGCCATGACCAGGAAACGATCATGCAGGGCAGTGGTCACCATCCAGCAGCAGGAAGTCGGATGGGCCGGTTCGCGAAACTAAAGGTTGTCCCGTGAGTTCACCGACGCCGACCACCAGGACGCACTGACGCTTCTGCGTGTACCGCGCAACGAGGTCGCCCTGCGGGCAGGCTGACGGGCGCGGGAACGGCACCCTCCCGCCACGACCGCGGCCATGGCCGGAACCGGTCGGATGAAGGTCGGGTCCGTGGACGCAGCATTGTTATAGGAGTGGAGTCCGTTGGCCTGGCGGATGATGTTCGCGGCCCGACGGAAACGTGTTGGTAGGTCCCAGCCGCAAGGGCCGCAACCAGGAGCGGCAGCGAGCGAGGCGGTGGAGGTCAAACTCGGCGTGTGGCTCTTCAACACCAAGAGCCGCCGCGTCAAGCCCACCGACGACCAGCTCGACAAGCTCGCCGAAGCCGGCCTCGACTGGCGGTAGGGCAGGAGAAGACGGCAAGGGCCCTGACCGGAGGCCGGTCAGGGCCCTTCTGTTCGGTCTTGGGGCTGGACCAGTGGTTCGAGGTAGACGGCCAGCCTGGGTACAAGAGACCTTCACCGATGCCGGCCACGCTTCACAGTTTCGGGAGACGGCGCAGCAGGACGTTGGCTGACCGAGCCTGGGGCGTGTGTCCACGCTGAGGTTGTGGGCCCGAGGTTACCGAAGGCGTTCGTGATCTCCCCTGTCTTACGATTGCTCCCCTTCCACGGCTTGCTGTCCATCTTCTTCGTCGCTGAGCAGCACGGTGTCGGGAACCTCGTTGCTGAGCTCCATGACGGTCGAGTGGTTTGCAACGTTTTGGGCGTTGGGGTTGTTGATGTTCGCTCCGACGTCGCCGATCCCTTGCTCGACGTTTTCGAGTCCGAGGTCCTCGGTGACGTTGGCGAACTCGGAGATGGATTCGAGCTCGGGCGTGAAGGTGTCGAGTCCGGTGTCTGCGTGGGCCGACGTGGCGAGTGAGACCGTCGCCGCCGCCATGGCGAGGGTCAGGACGGTGACAGCACGGTGCGTGAAGTGGCCATGCCCAGGAAACGATCACGCGGGGCCCGGTCACCACAGGACCGTGGGACTGCGCACGGCTGGCTCGCGGCGGCCCGAGATGCGCGGAAGCGGGTTGCTACCGGCTCTCGTCCGTGTACCAGGTGGCGGTGGGGCTGTAGAGAGTCTGCGAGCCGCCGATGGTGTTGGAGAAGGCGGCCTGGTCCCAGCGCTCGACGCCTCTCCCGCAGGCGCGGGCCGGGCGGCCGGTAGGTCCGCCGCGACCGATCAGCCCGCCTCGATCGGTGCCCTTCCTATCGCGGTCGCCCGCGACATGGGCTGCGAAGTCGCCTATCTCCCAGGCCTGACGATGCGGCGGATCGCCGACCTCTATCCCGGCGAGGCCAAGACCGACGCCCGCGACGCCTTCGTCATCGCGGACGCGTCCCGTTCGATGCCGCACACCCTGCGGTCGATCGAACTCGCCGACGAGACGATCGCCGAACTGCAGATGATCGTCGGCTTCGACGACAACCTGGCCGGCGAGGCCACCCGCGTCAGCAACCGCCTTCGCGGCCTGCTCACCCAGATCCACCCGCACCTTGAACGCGTGCTGGGCCCGCGAATCCAGCACCCCGCCGTCCTCACTCTGCTGGAGCGGTTCGGCTCCCCCACCCAGATCCGCAAGGCAGGCCGGGGACGGCTCGTACGGCCGAAGGCCCCACGGATGGCCGAGCGGCTGGTCGAGGACATCTTCACCGCCCTGGACGAACAGACCGTCGTCGCCCCGGGCACGGACGCGGCCGCGCTGATCGTCCCGAGCCTGGCCGGCTCACTGACCGCCCTCCTGGGCCAGCGCAAGGTCCTCGCCACGCGGATCGAGGAACTCCTGGAGAGCCACCCTCTTTCACAGGTCCTGACGTCCATGCCGGGGATTGGCGTCAGGACCGGAGCCGGGATCCTCATCGACGTCGGCGACGGCAGCTTCCCCTCCGCCGCCTACGCGGGCCTCGCCCCGGCCACTCGATCGTCCGGCTCGTCCATCCGCGGCGAGCAGCCGTCCCGGCGAGGAAACAAGCAGCTCAAACGAGCCTTCTTCCTCTCCGTGTTCGCGTCGCTCTGCGCCCCCGCCTCACGGACCTACTACGACAACAGGATCACCCAGGGCAAGCACCACACCCAAGCGCTGCTCTGCCTCGCTCGCCGCCGCGCCGACGTCCTGTTCGCCATGCTCCGAGACGGCACCTTCTACGAACCCCAGGCACCGGGAGCGATGTGAAGGAAACCAGTCCCGCCTGCGACCGACGACAGCACGACGGCACCAGGGCGCGACCGCTACATCATGTGAACCTCTACGGAGAGCCCCTCTGCGAGGGCAGAGTTCAGGTGCTCCGCATGGGCCCCCAGCCATTGGCTCGGGCCAGCGACCTGCGCTGTCAGTTTCGAGGTTCTGGCTCAGCTTCCGTGGTGCCCTCACGTTGAGTGACAACAGGAACCGACCTGGGGTTTCAGCAAGTTGCTTGAGATCGATCCCTGATGGCTGGCGGTGGTCGACACTTCGGTGTCGTGGAAGATGTTCTGCCTGCTGTGAGAGATTTGCTGTCGCCCGCGATCGAGAACATTGCCGTGACGTCGGTGGAAACGGCAGCGGAGGCGGTACTTGCAGAGGTCTGTAGTACGTCCCCAGGCGCCTGCTGTCCAGGTTGCGGTGACTGGTCGAGCCGGGTTCACGGTTCCTACCTGCGGTTTCCTGCTGACAATCCAACGGCCGGGCGTCCTGTGGTTCTTCGTCTGCGTGTCCGCCGCTTCATATGCTTGAACGCCGCGTGCGCCAGGTGGACGTTCGTCGAACAACTGGCAGGGCTGACGCGGCGGCACGGTCAGCGCACGGAGCGCCTGAGGTCGATGGTGACTGCCGTCGGGCTGGCGCTGGCAGGCCGCGCCGGCGCCCGCCTGGCACGCGTCTTCGGCGTCGCGATCAGCCGCAGCATCCTGTTACGCCTGGTCTGCGCTCTGCCCGAACCGCAGGCGGCGACGCCCCGCGCGGTCGGTATCGACGAGTACGCCACCCGCAAGGGTCGCCCCTACGGCACTGTCATCATCGACCTGGAAACGCATCGGCCCATCGATCTGCTGCCCGATCGAGAGACGTCGACTGTCGCGGCCTGGCTAAGGGAACGGCCGGGGATCGAGGTCGTCTGCCGCGACCGGGCGCCGTTCTTCGCCGAAGCTGCATCCGTCGGTGCACCGAGCGCGGTGCAGGTCGCCGATCGCTGGCACTTGTGGCACAACCTCAGCGAAGCCGCTGAGCGCGCCGTCGCCACCCACCGCCTCTGCCTGCAAGTCCTGACGAACCAACCGAGTGCAGCCGACATCGTCCCGGTCACCGCCGAACCGCCGCCGGATTCGCCCTGGCCGACAGGGCACCGCTTCGCCGACCGCATACGAGAACGGCACGCGACCGTCCACGCGCTCTTGGACGCAGGCCACAGCAAGCGCTCGATTCAAAGGCAGCTCGGCATGGGCTCCAGCACCGTCCAGCGCCTTGCCGCTGCCGCAGCACCGGAGGATCTCTTCACCGGTCAGTGGCAGAACCGGCCTTCGGTGCTCGACCCGTTCAAGCCCTATCTCGACGACCGTTGGGACGAAGGCTGCACCAACGCCTGGAAGCTCTGGGAGGAGATCGTCCCGCTCGGCTACCAAGGCAGCTACCAGCGCGTCCGCGCCTACCTCCGCCGCAAGCGCACCTCACCCGGCCCCGTCACCGCACGCCCACCGGCACCGCGCATCGTCGCCGGCTGGATCCTCCGCCACCCGGAATCGCTCACCGACGACGAGCAGATCCATCTCAAGGCTGTCCGCGGCCACTGCCCTGAACTCGACGCTCTGACCACACACGTCCGCTCGTTCGCCACTATGCTCACCTATCGCCGCGGCGAAGAGCTTCCTGTCTGGCTCGACGCCGTCCGCCGCGACAACCTGCCCAGCCTCCACACCCTCGCCGCAGGCATCGACCGCGACGCCGTGATCGCTGGGACTCACCCTGCACTGGAACTCCGGCGTTGTTGAAGGCCACGTCAACCGGATCAAGATGCTCAAGCGGCAGATGTTCGGCCGGGCAGGCTTCAGCCTCCTGCGCAAACGTGTCTTGCTTGCCCCGTGATCCGCGTGGGCGTCAGGTGACTCGGGCGTGATAGTCAGGTTGCCACGGACCGCTCCCACGGCCGTCAATTTCATGTGGAGCGGTGAGTGCAGAGCGTATTGAATGCGAACAATGTTGTCGTTCAGACCTGCAGGGGACACCGTGGATGAGCGCGTGGTGATCAGCCTGTTGCGTCTCGCTGCTGCTGACGTGGCGCTGGAGGCAGTCTGGCAGCGGCCGTCGGACGAACGGCTTGTTCAACTGGGGTTGAACGCTCTCCTAGCTGGTGTCGAGTCCCCTTCACTCGCGCAGTTGGCCGGGCTTGGACGCCCCGAACATCACGCAGCGCGAGAGCTGTTCACTCAGGCATTGGAAGAGCTGAACCTCTTGCCTCTCGTCGAGGACGACCTCGCGGACGCCCGCTGGACCGCAGCGCGATGGTGGTCCCGCGAAATCCTCGTCGGAAACCTCGACCCCCTCGACGGTGCCACGCTGATCTGGCTCGAAGCGGCCGCCGAACTCGGCTACCCGCAAGCCCTGCAACCCGTCGTCACACTGGCCCAGACCGCCACCGCAAACGAGGACCCACCCGCCGGGCAACAGCCGCTGAAGACAGACATCGTGTCCGCAGTCAGCCGTTTCCTCCGCACAGTCTGATGAGCCGAACAGCCGCCATCGTCACCCAGAGCAGGCTTGCCACAAAACTTGAGCCAGAACCAACTCGGGTTCTGGCTCAGGTTTTGTGGCGTGAGCACGGTGAGTGACGGACGAACTGGTCCAGCGGCTTTAGAAGTTGCCTGAAATCGATCCCTGCTGGCTTGCCATGCTCGACAGTTCGGATCTGTGGAAGACGAAGGTGTTGGACCTGGCATGGCAGCTCTGCAGTTCCTTGGGATTGCCGACGTTGCGGTGACCTCGGTGGAGGCGAAGACGGAGGCCGTGCGAGTAGGTGCGCGGAGCACAACGGCGGGTGCTGCGTGTCCGGGATGCGGAGTCTGGTCGAGCCGGGTTCATGGTTCGTACGTGCGGTTTCCTGCCGATGTGCCGACGGCTGGGCGGCCGGTGGTCCTGCGGCTTCGGGTGCGTCGGTTCGCGTGCTTGAACGGTGTCTGCGGGCGGCGGACGTTCGTCGAGCAGCCGGCGGGTCTGACGCGTCGCCACGGGCAGCGCACCGAGCGCCTTCGGGCGATCCAGGCCGCTACGGGCCTCGCGCTGGCAGGCCGGGCCAGCGCCCGCCTGGCGCACGTCCTCGGGGTGCCAGTCAGCCGCAGCACGGTGTTACGCCTGGTCAAGGCCCTGCCCGAGCCGCCCAGGCCGGCACCGCGGGCGGTCGGCATCGACGAGTACGCCACCCGCAAGGGCCACGCCTACGGGACGGTCATCATCGACTTGGAAACGCACCGGCCCGTCGATCTGCTGCCGAACCGGGAGGCCTCCACCGTTGCCGCTTGGCTGGCCGCGCGCCCTGGAATCGAGGTCGTGTGTCGCGATCGGGCGCCCTTCTTCGCTGAAGCCGCGGCGACGGGTGCCCCGAACGCGGTGCAAGTCGCCGATCGCTGGCACCTGTGGCACAACCTCAGCGAAGCCGCCGAACGCACGGTCGCCCAGCACCGCCGTTGCCTGCACGTCTTGGTCGGCAAGCCAGCCCGGCCCGACAGCGAACCGGCAGCAAGTGAGCCCGCCTCGGGTTCGCCATGGCCGACCGGACACCGCTTCGCCGACCGCATCCGCGACCGGCACGCCGCCGTTCACGCCCTCGTGGACGCCGGCCACAGCCGACGCTCGATCCAGCGGCAGCTCGGCATGGGCTCCACCACCGTCCAACGCCTTGCCAACGCCGCAGCACCGGAGGACCTGTTCACCGGTCAGTGGCAAAACCGGACCTCGGTACTCGACCCGTTCAAGCCCTACCTCGACGACCGCTGGGACCAGGGCTGCACGAACGCGTGGAAACTCTGGGAAGAGATCGTGCCGCTCGGCTATCCGGGCAGCTACCAGCGGGTCCGGGCCTACATCCGACGCAAGCGCGCTACACCCGGCCGCGTCGCCGCCGGCCCTCCGTCACCTCGCGTCGTCGCCGGCTGGATCCTTCGCCGACCTGAATCGCTCACCGAGGACGAGCAGCTCCACCTCAAGGCCGTCCGCGGCAACTGCCCCGAACTCGACGCCCTGACCGAACACGTCCGCTCATTCGCCACAATGCTCACCGAGCGCCGGGGCAAATGCCTGCCCGCCTGGCTCGACGCGGTCCGCTGCGACGACCTGCCCAGCCTCCACACCCTTGCCGCGGGCATCGATCGCGACCGGGACGCCGTCATCGCGGGCCTGACGCTGCCCTGGAACTCCGGTGTCGGAGGGACACGTGAACCGCATCAAGATGCTCAAGCGCCAGATGTTCGGCCGCGCCGGCTTCGAGTTGCTGCGGAAGCGGGTCCTGCTCGCTTCATGACTCCGGTCAGACGTCGCGGTCACGCAAGCCGAGCCCGTCCGGGAGTCCCTGGATGAATGCGCGACGCTCTGCATCGGGTTCCGTCTCGGCCATCACGGCGACCATACCGAGGAACTCGTCTCGTTGGTCCACAGAGAATCTGCCGAGCCGATAGGCCACGCCTTCAAGCACCTTCACCGCATCATCCGGGTTCATCTGCTCGTCATCGCAGCTCTCGACGAACCAGACGACGTCGATCAACGCCTCGGCCAATCCCCGGGACAAGGACGGGTACTCGGACATCCACCGGCTCCATGGGTTGAGTCATGCGCAGGACCGCGTGCATCACCTCATCACACACTCCCGACAGCACCGTCAGTGACGGCACCACAAAACCTGGGCCAGAGCCTGAGGGACTGTAAAACTAACGGGTCTGCCTCACATTCGGTGGTGGCTCTGCGTGAGCGTCATGGGAGGAGGATGCGGTGGCGGAGGAGGTCGAATCCGGCGCGTCCGTGCATTTGCCTCATGATGCGTTTGGTTCGGGTGTTGACGCCTTCGGTGCGTCCGTTGTGATGGGGCGTGGTGAGCGCGGCATCGACCGCCGCGCGGTCGAGTTCGAGGCCGTTGGCGAAGGCGTGCAGGTGGGGTAGTTCGGACGCGCGGGCAGCCGCGATCCATGCGGTGAGCCTGGTGTTGTTCCCCGGGGCGGGGGTCAGAAGCGAGGCGAACTCCCCGATCAAGCGGTCGAGTTGTGTCATCTCGGGGCAGGCGGCGGTGAGGTCTCGGAGGAGTTTGGTGTCCTTGTCCCGGCGGTTGTCCGGGCGGGTGAGGAGGAGGCGGGCGAAGCGCCTGGGGGTGGTGACGGGCCGGTCGCCCTCGGCCCGGCCTTGGGTGAGGTAGCGGTAGAGCAGGTTGAAGCTGCCGCTGTATCCGAGTTCCTGGATCTCGCGGAAGAGCTGGGGCACGGGAACGGCGGGGTCGGCCGCGCGGCGTGCGCGGAGATGGTCTCGGTAAGGGTCGACAAGGGTCGTCCGGTAGCGGGGGGCGCGTCGCAGGGCGTCGGGTTCGCGAGTGCGTGCGTAGCGTTTGACGGTGTTCAGGGACACGTCCAGCCGACGGGCGCACTCGAGGAGGCTGACGCCCTTACCCAGCAGGTCGTGGACCTGGAACCAGCGTTCGCGGGTGGTCTGTTCGTGGACGCCGCCGGGCCGGGGCGGGTTGACGGTGGCCCAGCATGAGCTGTGCGAGCGGACCTCGGCGAGCGTCTTGTCGCATACGTTCCGCCATAAATGCCACCGGTCGCCGACCTGTATCGCGTCGGGAAGTGCGCGGCGTATCGCCTCGGCGTAGGCTCCCGAGCCGTCCCGGCAGACGATCTCGAACCGGGGTGGCCTCGCAGCCACGCCTCGAGCGCGTCGGCGCCGCGGCCGGGGAGCACGTCGATGCGTTCGCCGGTTGTCGGCGTACACGCGAACGTCCCCAGCCACGTACGGGTGAACGCGGCCAGTTGTTGATGCCGTGAGTCTCATCGGTCGCCACGCTGCTGTGTGAGGCAGTTGGCGGAGGTGACTCGCTGTGGTCTTGGATCCGCGTCGGTGGTTGGAACTTCGTCGTTTCCGGGGGCTGTTGGAGTCCGGGGCGATGAGCCTGTCGGAGATCGCCCGGGAGACCGGTCTGGACCGCAAGACGGTCCGCAAGTACCTGTCCGCGGCGGGGCCTGCGAGTCCGCCTCGCCGGTCGGCGAGCGGCCGGTCGCTGGCGAGGGTGATCGACGAGTTCGCGCCGCTGGTCGACTCGATGCTCCGCGCAGAGATCCTGGTGAAGGCGTCGGTGATCCACGGGCGGCTGGTTGCCGAGTACGGGTTCACCGGGAACTACCAGCGGGTCAAGCTCTACGTGCAGGCCGCGCGGCCGCGGATCGCCGAAGAACTCGGCATCACACCGAAGGAACTGGCGGGGCTGCACCGCCGGTTCGAGGTCATCCCCGGCGCCCAGGCCCAGGTCGACTGGGGCGACGAGGGCAAGATCCTCGCCCACATGGGCATCGCGAAGGTCTACTCCTTCCACATGACGCTGTCGTACTCGCGCGACCCGTTCTGCTGCTTCACCACCAGCCAGGACCTGCAGACCTTCTTCGACTGCCACCGCCGGGCGTTCTCCCACTTCGGCGGCGTGCCGATGACGATCGTCTACGACCGCACCAAAACGGTGGTCCGCCGCCATGTCGCGCCGGGTGAGGCGGTCCCGCTGCACCCCGAGGCGGTCGGGTTCGCCGGGCACTACGACTTCGAGATCGATGTGCTGGCTGCCTACCGGCCGACTGGCAAGGGCCGAGTCGAGCGGCAGGTGCTGATCGTCCGCGACCATGTGCTGTCCGGGCGGTCTTTCTCCTCCCTGGAGGAGATGGACGCGGCGTTCGCCGCGTGGGTGCCGCAGCGTCGCGCGCAGATCCACAAGACCCACCGCGAGGTCATCGCCGAGCGGGCCGCGCGGGACCATGCAGCGCTCAAGCCACTGCCGCCGCGTCCGTACCTGGTGGCCGAGCGGCAACTGCGGCACGTCGCCAAGGACTGCCTGGTCGCGTTCGACGGGAACCTCTACTCGGTGCCCGCCCGCCGGGTCCGCCCCCGGCAACTGGTCGAGGTGCGCGCCACCAAGTCCGAGGTCATGCTCCACGCCACCCTCACCGACACGGGCACCGACTCGCTGCTGGCGACCCACCCACGCGCGTTTGGACGGGGCGCCCGTGTCGTCGACGAGAAGCACTGGGACGGCCTGCCCACCGGCAAGGGCCGCCGGACCACCACCGGCGACGCCCCGCCACCGCCGCGTCCGCAGCCCCACGTCGAGGAAGCCCGCTCGCTGCAGTCCCTGCTGAACCGGGCCGCGGTCGCGCGGATCGAGGTGGGCCGGCGCCCGCTGTCGGTCTACGACGAACTGACCGGCACCCGGCCGTTCACGAACGGATCGACGGAGGAAGCCTCTTGAGCGAGCTGACCGGCAACCGCATCCGCACCACCGCCCGCAAACTCGGCCTGCCCCACCTCGCCGAGACCGTCGGCGAGTTCGCCAAACGCGCGGACGAGGCGAAGATGGGCTACCTGGACTTCCTCGACCTCGTGCTGTCCGAGGAACTCGCCGTCCGCGACGACCGTCGTTTCCGTCAGTGCCTGCGGACCTCGAAGCTGCCGCACCACAAGACTTTGGACGAGTACGACTTCTCGTTCCAGCCCGAGTTGGACCCGCGCAAGGTCAAAGACCTCGCGACCCTGTCGTTCGTCGAGGCCAAGGCGAATGCCGCCCTGCTCGGGCCTCCCGGGGTCGGCAAGACGCATATCGCGGTCGCGCTCGCGGTCGCCGCCTGCCGGGCGGGCTACTCGATCTACTTCACCAGCCTCGACGACATGGTCCGCAACCTCACCGCCGCCGAGGCCGCGGGACGGCTGACGAACAAGCTCGGCACCTACCTGCGGCCGAGCGTCCTCGTGGTCGACGAAGTGGGCTACCAGCCCCTCGAACGCGCGGAAGCCAACCTGGTGTTCCAGGTCATCTCCAAGCGCTACGAACGCGGTTCGATCATCCTGACCTCGAACAAGACCTTCAGCGAATGGGGACAGGTGTTCGGCGATGAAGTCCTCGCCACCGCGATCCTCGACCGCCTCCTGCACCACTGCGACGTGATCTCCATCAACGGCCCGAGCTACCGCCTGAAGAACCGTCTCAAGGCCATCGAACGGGACAACGAGGTGGCCTGAGCACGGTTACGGGGCGCGGTTCGGGCCCGGTCAGTCGTCATCAAGGCGCTGGAGGATCTGGGAGAACTCGCCGGAGTCGAGCAAGCCGGCGATCACACCGCTCATGCTCTCGATGCCGGGGTCCCGGACGATCAAGCCGTCCGAGCACCAGAAGTACCGTCCGCCCAGCGCCTCACTGCTGCCTGCCCAGCTCTTCATCAAGCGGTCGACCTCGGCAAGGGTGAACACCGTCGCACTCCACCGTGATCCGTCCATCAGCCGGACCTCGACATCGACGTTGCACACCGAACCCAAGTCCTCGTCCGGGTTAGGCGGCAAGAACGACGCCTCGAACGCATCCGTGCGAACCCGGTACCACGGCCCGTCCCACCCTCGTTCGACCGACGCTGCCGATGCGCTGTCACTCATCGTGCGAGTGTCGTCGGTCGGCCTAGTGATCTCAACCAAGTACCCCGACCGCAGTCCTGCCCGCGCCCCCAACTGGGGACGTTGACCCGTACGCGGCTGGGGAACTCAGGTCGTACGCCGACACCGGTCTCGGCGTCCGTCAGCACCGTCGCGTAGGAGTGGCGGCGCTTGAGCGCGAAGTCGTCCACGCCCAGGACCCGCGGCACCCGCAGCGGCGGCAGCGGGATGCCGGCCAGGACCCGCAGTGCGGTGCACCGCGACAGCCCGGCCCCGAGCGCCTTCGACGTCCGTGCGCCCGCGCGGCCTGCGAGTTCCCGCACCACGGCCCGGACTTGGGCGAGCAGCCGCACCGTCCGCCGTTGATAGCGCTCCAGCAGGCCGGGGACCTGCTCACGGAACGTGATACGGAGGCAGTCCGAGGTGGGGCAGACCAGGCGCCGGAGCCGCGCCACAACAACCACCCGCCGGCCGTCGACGGGCACGTCGGTCACCGTGCGCTTATGGAAGGCGTGCACCCGACCGGTCCGACCGCCGCAATCCGGGCAATCCACCGGACCGCCAGGCGTTCGGGCTCGCACCCGGATGACCTCGCCCTCGTCCGCGACACCCTCGACCACCAGTGGTGCAAGCCCCGAAAACACCACGCTCACAAGCTCGTTCGCGCTCAACACCCGAACATGATCACGGACCCACGCTCAGTCACCACCGAATGTGAGGCAGACCCGTTCGATTTACAGACCCCGCATCGCGGGTGAAGCGGTCGTGTCTACTCGTCGTCTCGTGGTGCACGGACGAGGTGGACGATGCCGGCGGGGTTGGTGATCCAGTGTGCTTCCATGTCGGGGGCGAAGGCTTCGAGTTCGTCCTGGGTGTGGATCCCGCGTGCGGCCAGGTGCCGGCGTGCGTGGGGGACGTCGTCGGTGAAGAGTTCGAGCCACAGGTCGGCGCGGGCGAGGTTGTCGACCTGGTCGAGCCATAGTTTGACGGGGCCCAGTTGCAGCGAGGCGCATCGGGAGACGACGCCGTCGATTCCGGTGCCGGTTTCTTCCTCGACGTCCATGCCGAGGGTGTCGCGGTAGAACGCGACGGTCTCCTCGAAGCGGGCTTTGGGGAGTTTCATGGCGACGTTCGCGCCGCCGCGGAATGCGGGGGTCATGGGTGGGTCTCCGATCGGCGGTCGAGGTGGTCTGAGAGGGCGTTAAGTCCCGTTTCTGGTGATGTGATGTCGCCCGTTCGTGGGTGATGGAACGGTTCCGTCCTCGTGTCATGTCGTGGGCGTGA
>NZ_JBSFVE010000043.1:0-32564 GCF_053592165.1 Streptodolium elevatio | reverse complement strand
CCCATCACGCCCACGACATGACACGAGGACGGAACCGTTCCATCACCCACGAACGGGCGACATCACATCACCAGAAACGGGACTTAACGCCCTCTGAGAACGTCCTTGTCGGGGGATAGCGCTGCGCTCGGGGTGGTCGGCCAGCTGCGGGAGCGGCCGCACTGGAACTCGTTGCACCGCTACGCCTTCACGCGCCCGGTGCACCGTCAAGCCCCACCCGACCCCATGGTTCATACAGCGACTTGGCCGGCCCGGCCCCTCCGAATCCGAGCGTCGATAGGCACAATGGCTCGCCAATAGACGCTACGTCCAGCAAAGTCTGCGGCCTCACCGCAGGTCAGAGGCCTGTGGGCCAGGAGTGCCGCAAGCGAACCTTGATGATTTTGCGCATGCCATACACAATCACCTCTGCTCGATCACGACTTCGCCTGCCGCCCGCGGAAAGCGGGGGCTGGTGAGCCGTCCGCACGCCTACGCCAGGACGGCCAGGACGGCCAGGACGGCCAGGACACCGACGATGATCGCGAGGATGATGCATGCAGGGTGTGAGCAGAACGAGGGCGCTGGTGACTGCGGGGTGCGCGGTGGCTGTCGCTGCGGCGTTCGGAGGCGGATTCTGGGCCGGCTCAGACGACGGTGACGGGGGGACTGCCGGCGGGCCCCCCGCACCGACTGCGCCGTCGGCTCCGCGCCACGTCACGGCGGCTCCGGCCTCGCTGGTCCCGGCTCCGCCGAAGACCGAGGTACCCAAGCACGACCCGGAACTGGGGACCCGCCCGGGGATCGACCCGATGACGGAGATCCCAGCAGGGGTGCGTGTGTTGACCAAGAGTGGGCAACGGCCCGACTGGTCGCCCGACGGCACGACCATCGCCTATATCGAAGCCGAGGGCACGGCGCTCGGGCAGATATGGACGGTCGATGTCGCATCGGGCGCCACCACGCAGATCACCGAGAAGTTCGGCGGCCCGGGCTATTCGCGGGCCTACTACCTCAGCAACGGCGACCTGCTGCTGTGCGGGCCGACCTCGCCGCCTGCGGCGGGGGCGCAAGAGGCGGGCCGGTTCACCGGCGTGATGTCCGTGCTGCGCGCACCGTTCGACAAGCCACCGCAGTCGCTCGGACTTCCCTGCTGGGAGGGCATGGCTCCCTCTCGGACGTCACTCCAGATCGCCTGGAACCGATCGACCGCCGACTTCACCAAGCCCGCCGAAGCTCCCGGATGGGTGTCCGAGATCTGGGTCGGCGAACTGCGCTACGAAGGCGACCGCGTCATGGTCGCCGACGCCCGCAAGGTCGCCGGCCGCGAGTTGTTCGACTCGATCGTCGTGCTGGAGGCGCAGGCCTTCCGCCCACCGTCGGACAACGAGCTGATCCTGTCGGTCTACGGCTCCGACATCGACGTGATGGCTTTGGACCTCACCTCAGGACAACTGCGCAACCTCACCAACAGCACGGCCTACGAGGAAGCCGAAGGTGTCACCCCGACCGGCGACGCTGTCTACGTCGAACGCGAACTCACATTCAACGGGCAGGAGGCCGGGGCCCTCGACATCTGGAAGTTCAGCCTCGCCGACTCCAGCTGGGAGCGCGTCACGTTCTTCAACCGCTACGCGCCCTACTACGCCTCCAACCCCAGCGTCTCACCCGACGGCCGCCAACTGGCGTACCAGCTCTCCTACAACGGCGAGATCGAAGGCCAAGGCAAGGGCATCCTGCTGCAGCCCACCCAGCCCGCCTAGTTCCCGCGCCTTGCCACGCCGACGGGCACCACGAGGCCTCTCATCGCACCACGCGTGCGATGAGAGCCCTCGGCATCCAGGGCCTTGCGCCATTGGACGCCCCACGTTCCGCCGTCACCGTCACCGGCAAATTGTTGCTCCCCCGCCGAGAACAGGTCGCGGCAGGACGGTGCACCCTGACCCCGTGGCACTCGAGTAGGAGAGTCGATGAGAACGAACACCCTCGGTGGAACCCTTCTGCGCGTATCTGAGATCGGCATCGGCACCAGCCCTCTGGGAGGAAACCCCGCCGCCTACGGATTCGACACGTCGCGAGCTGCCGCCGCTGCGGTCGTCGGGGAGGTGCTTCAGAGTCCGATCAAGTTTCTCGACACATCGAACGAGTACTCGGGTGGCGAGTCCGAGCGTCGAATAGGCGAAGGTCTGCGGAAGCACGGCGGCAAGCCGGCCGATTTCCTTGTCGCGACCAAGGTGGACCCTCGGCCGGGTGAGGATCACTTCAGCGGAGACCGGGTCCGCGCGTCCCTGTACGAGAGCTCCCAGCGCCTGGGGATCGACCACTTCCCCCTCGTGTACCTCCACGACCCGGAGAGGTTTCCATTCGCGCACATTACCGCCCCGGGCGGCGCGCTTGACACACTCATTGCTCTCAAGGCCGAAGGACGAATCGGCCACATCGGTATCGCAGCGGGCCGCCCCGACGAGATCATGCGCTATCTCGACACGGGAGTATTCGAAGTCCTCCTCCACCACAACATGTACAACCTCCTGCTGCAGTCGAGCGACCGCCTCATCGAACGGGCGCAATGTGACGGGATCGCGTTCGTCAACGCCGCACCCTTCGCCAGCGGCATCCTGGCGAAGGCAGCATCGGAGGGCGCCCGCTTCTTCTACGGCATCCCGACCGACCAGATCCGGGCCAAAGTCGCGCGACTGCGATCCGTCTGCGACCGACACGAAGTCGAACTCGCCGCAGTCGCCCTGCAGTTCTCCACACGTGACAGGCGAATCGCGTCGACCGTGGTGGGAGTTTCCAAGCCAGGGCGCGTAGGGGAACTCCTCCGCCTGAGTGGCGTCCGTGTCCCGCCGGCGCTGTGGACGGACCTGGCAGACGCCATGGAGAGGCCGCAAGTGGCCGATCTCGGCCGAATCGCACGACGCTGAGACGACAGGCGACGACTGCCACCTGGGGAGGCAGGGCACGCCCTGGTGGTGCGCGCCGCCGGACAACACGTGAACCAGCGGACCGCCGCTGCACAGGTCCGGGAAACGGAGCAACGCTATGTCGAGTGAGCCGCATGACCGCAGCCGCCGACCCGAGTACTTCCGGCGCTTGCTACCCGGCCAGTCTTGCGTCGTGTACCTCGGATACCGCGATGGGCGACCTGCGCAGGAGATCTTCCGCACGGACGAACTGCTCGTCGAAGCACCGAACTGGAACGGCGCGACGTCGGAGCTCATTCTCAATGCCGACGGCCATTTCTACCGTCTCCCGGTTTCAGGCGGCCATGGACTCTCTCGCATAGACGTGCCGGGACTCCCCGCCGTCAACAACGACCACGTGCTCGCCACCGACTTCTCCTACCTGCTCACCTCGACGGTTGACGGCCAGGTGTACCAAGCGCCGCTGAACGGTACCTCGGCCACGAGACTCAGCCCGGATCGCACAGAGGAAGACGCACTGGTCCTGCGCTACCTGCACGGCGTGAGCCCCGATGGAAGAACCATTGCCTACACGGGTATCCGCTATGGCCGGCGCCCTTCTCCCGAGACGCTCGAAAGCCCCGGGCCACTCGATATCTTCACCATGCCGCGAGACGGCGGAGAGCACAGGCAACTCACCTTCGGCCCCGGCAACAGCGACGGCTCCGAGTTCAGTCCGGATGGCGAGATCTACTTCAACACAGAGATGTTCACGAACCGTTCCGGCCACGCGCAGATCGCACGCATGAGGGCTGACGGCGGGAATGTCGAGCGGTTGACGTTCGACGACGCCGTGAACTGGTTTCCGCACGTGTCTCCCGCCGGTGACGCGGCGGTCTACCTTGCCTACCTACCAGGCACCCTCGGACATCCCGCCAACGAATGGGTCGAAATCAAAATCGTGGAGGGGGATTGGCGTTCGCCGAGACTGGTCTCACGGTTCTTCGGCGGGCAGGGGTCGATGAACGTGAACAGCTGGTCCCCCGACTCGCAGAGATTCGCCTACGTGGCCTACCCGATCGAGGGCCAAGTCGACGCCTGACCGGTTCCACCAGCTCAGTCCGCTGCGGGTGCCCCAGGCCAGGGCGACCGTGTCGCCGGCACTCATGCCGGGCCGGCCCGGTAGGCGCACGGCGACCCGCACCTCGGCGCGGGTCATGTCTACCCGGAAGACTCCGGGCAGCGGCCTGAACAGGACGTCATCCGTAGCAGGTTCAGCGCGGGGGGCGAGGAGATCGCAACCGACAGCCGGACGAAGAGCCGTGGCCGAGCGCTTAGGTTGGTCACGGCATGCCGAAGAATGTCGAAGTCCGTTCGGCAGCAACCTCGTTCGTGGGTCGCCCATGCGCAAGCGCCCTCACCCTTCGGGCTCTCATCACACGGATCGTGCGATGAGAGCCCGAAGGGGTGCCTGTCGACGCCGCAGAGCCCGGGAGCTACTGGGGGCCAGCTGGACTGCAGAGGGGAGACCGACACGGCTCCTGCACCCGTCGAGCTCAACTCGGCGTCGTGAGTGCCCGGTTGAGCGGGTCCTGTGTGAGGCTGCTCGCCGCCTGAACCTGGGCGCGGGCTCTCCGGGAGTTCTGCTTGTTCAGCTACTTGGTGGCGGAGTCGAGCTGGTAGATCAGGCCGCGGGCATGGCAGCCGTAGACGGTTCCCCGCCGACGAGTGTTCGTACGCCTGCCCTTGTCGACTTCAGAGCGTCTGGGGAGTCGCGAAGGCGTGGATGGCCAGCGCGGTCCAGGTAGCGAAATAGGCTGGCTTCGGGAAGTAGTGTTCGTCGAACATCAGCGGCTTGGCGCCGGGGAGCCAGGTGAAGGCGTGGGCGTCGGTGAAGCCCCAGAAGCTGATGTCGGAGACTCCGGCGGCGAGCGCCTCGGAGACGATGTCTCCGTAAATCTTCGCCTGGACCTTGTTCGACTGTCCCGGGCCGGCGGTCTCGTCAGTGACATGCACATCGAGCTCGGTGACGGCGACTTCGAGCCCGAGAGCCTGGTAGGACTTGATGATGCTGGTCAGGGCACCCGGCGGGGGGCCGACTATGGTGGCGTGTGACTCCAGGCCCACACCGTGGATGGGCACACCACGGGCGACCAGATCGGCCACGAGGTCGTAGAGCTCCTGAGCCTTCGCGGGGTAGTACTCCACGAGGGATTCGTTGAGGTACAACTTGGCGCTGGGGTCGGCGTTGTGCGCCATCTGGAACACCTCGGCAAGGTAGTCAGGGCCGAGCTTGTTGTACCAGAAGTTGTGCTCGAGCCCCGTGCCGCCGAAGATGGAGAGGACCTCGGTGGCGACGTCCCACCGGTCCATCTTTCCGTGGTACCGGTCCATGAGGGTGTTGAAGTGGTTGAAGGTCGCGGCGCGCACGAACTGCGGGCTGTTGGTGGGCTCGGTCAGCCAGGCCGGATTGACTCCGCCGGAGATGAGGCCGTGCCCCTTCACCGCGATGTCGTGGTCCTCGGCGAAGTCGACGAGGCGGTCGAGCGGCGCGAAGTTGAAGACGCCTTGCTGTGGTTCGCTGAAACTGAACTTGAGCTCGTTCTCAGGGGAGAGACTGTTGAACTGCGTCGCGAGAGTGGCTGCGAACCGCGGGTCGTCGAGGTAGGCGGGGTTGATCGCCCCGGACCCGACGAGAACCCCGGCCTTGTCTGCTACCCCCCGCAGGGTGAGAACCGAGGCCTTGGCCGACCCCGAAGTGAACAGACTCGCGAAAAGCGCGAGCACCATGGTGACCGCGAACGGGCCGACGCGCCGGAACCGACGACGGTGGGGGGCCCGAGATCGAGCGCAACTACCGCCGGACGTCGACGGCACCGCGCGTGGACTCGCCCCTCGGGCGGCCAATCGGTGGTGTTCCAATGGATGCCTCCTCGCTGTTCGGTGGCCTCAAAATGGGCACACGGAGTTCAAGTTGGCTGATCTTGTAGCGATGAACGGCGGCCGGCTATGGGGCCAGAGGTGCGATCTAGCGGCGGTTCGCGGTGCGCTGACCTGAAGGTTCGCGGAATTGCGGAGCCGGTCACACTGACATCACGGAGGCACCCGCTGCGGCAGCCGCAGCCGTAGCCCCTGGCGTGCCGCACCATCAATCGATGGGCGGAGCACGCTCGTCCGTTTGAGCCGAGCCGACCGTACAAGCAATTTTGCGTAATAGCTACACCTAATCGGAAGCCGTTGGCCTCAACTGCGACATCAACGCCTCCTGGGCCGTGTGGTGCGTGCCGAATTGCGACGACGCCAGAGGCCGTTCACGACGGCGGACTCGCGATTGGCCAACGCCGCGTATGCACAACCCAGTTCGGCCTGAGTGCAGGCTGCGTAGCACCCCCTGTTGCGGAAATCGCGCAAGCATCCGCAGCGGACCGGCCGTGATGTCCGCTTCCGACGCCGGCGCGGTCAGCGCCGCGATCGTCCGGCAGCGCTGGCTCCACCTGCCGGTCGAGCAGTACCCCGGCGCGCAAACGCCACTGCCGCACCGCATCGGTGAGGGCACTGGAGAGGGTGGCCAGGCAGTTGTGAAACGGGGATCTGCCGCGTCCGGCATTCAGTCGCTGGGACAGGAACCAGTGGTCGATCGGCGCCCGAAGTCATCAAGGCGGATGCTTGTCCTGGTCGAATACTCGGCCACTGGGTTTGACCTGCGCGTTCGCCTGATCGGATGATCACCGTTCGTGGCTGTTCGTCTGTTGTACCGGCTTGTCGTCCAGGTGTTCTCCTGGCTCGCACTGTTCGCGCGGTCGGCCGCGTCGAAGGACGCGGAGATACTCGCACTGCGGCAGGAGGTCGCGGTGCTGCGCCGGGTGAACCCGAAGCCGCGGCTGTCGTGGCCGGACCGGGCGGTGTTGTCCGCGCTGGCCCGGATGCTGCCCCAGCCGCTGTGGGCGCACCGGATCGTCACCCCGGGGACGTTGCTGCGGTGGCGCGGCGTCTACTCGCCGCACGCTGGCGGCAGCCTCGACCGCCGGGCCGGCCACCGATTCCCGACGACGTGGTCGCATTGATCGTGCGGTTCGCGACCGAGAACCGGACCTGAGGCGCCGTGCGGATCCAGGGCGAACTTCGACGCTTGGGCCACCGGTTGGCTGCGTCCACCATCCGTCGGATCCTGCGGGCGCGCAGGATCCCGCCGCCCGGCCGACGCGACGACACCTGGCGCACGTTCCTGCGCGCCCAGGCCGGATCGCTGCTCGCCGCCGACTTCTCCCACGTCGACACCGTCACGCTGAAGGGGCTGTACGCGGCCTTCGTCATCGAACCGGGTACCCGGCGGGTGCGGCTGCCGGGGATCACCGCACACCCGACCGGGGCATGGGCCGTCCAGGTCGCCCGCGAACTCGCCGCCGACCTCGACGACGCCGGGCACCGGTTTGCGTACCTGATCCGGGACCGGGACGCGAAGTTCACCGCCGCGTTCGACGCCGTCTTCGCGTCGATCGGCATCGAAGTCGTGCCCACCGCACCGCAGGCGCCGCGCATGAACGCTTTCGCGGAACGCTGGACCGCCTCCGTCCGCCGCGAGTGCACCGACCGGCTCCTCATCAACGGCGAACACCGCCTCCGCACAATCCTCGACGCGTACGTCGAGCACTACAACACCGGACGCAGCCACCAAGCCGACGGACTTGCCATGCGTGCCCCGGACGACGACCCGAACGTGCTCGCCCTCCCCACACGGCCCGACCAGATCCACCGCAGACCAGTCCTCGGAGGCCTACTCAACGAGTATCAGTCAGCCGCATAAAACAGCAGGTCAAGCCCAGTAGCCGCATTTTCGACCAGGACAGGCTTGAACGTCACAAGCATTTCATGTATTTGTTACGCGAAAGAGCGATTCGATTCCCGTACGCGAGCTGACGCGCTCCGCCGTCGACCCGCGTTCGGATGCACCCGTCGTTTGTACCGTCATGAATCGATTCATGTTCTCTGCTCTACAGGCACCCGGAGGAACTCGGATGACGGACGCGCAGGTGGACGCCGTAGAGCGGTGGGCGCTCGAGTACCTGGACCGGCTGTCCGAGGGCGGGCGTCGCGGAGTCCTGTTGGGTGGGAGCATCGCGCGCGGACAGCAGTGGGCGCACTCGGACCTCGAAGCCGGCCTGCTGACAGAAGAACACGACCGGCCCCTGGCCTACTTCAACGTGGACTCCGGCCGCGGTGTGGAGATCATCCAACTCTCGTCGAGCGACCTCGCACAGCAGGTCGAGCAGGTCGAGGCGGGCGACCTTGATCCGGTCGCAACATGGCCGATCCAGCTGTACCGGGCCAGAGTGGTGCACGACTCCGCCTCCGGGCTCCTGGCCCGGTTCACCGCCGCCTTCGACCGGCATCTGTTCGCACCGGAGGTCGTACGGCTCAAGATCGACGAGCATGTGGTCAGCGCCGCGGACGCCTTGTCCCGCGCCCGCGATCTCCTGGCCGACGGCAAGCCCCGGGCGGCGTGCTGCGAGGCACGCTTGGCGATGAACGAGTCGATTCTCGTCCTGCATTGGCGGCTGGGCGAGTTGCCGCGCAGCCAGAACCGCACCGACTCCCGCCTGCGCGACGTGACGGCACGTCACGACCGCGGCGACTTCTACCGGCTCTACCGGGACACGTTCGGCCTTGACGACGCCGACACCGTTATCGCCCATGACTGGCCGACCGTACGCGACGACGTGCTCGCTCTCGCCGGACACTGGGCCGCGAGCGAGTTCTTCGAGCATGCAGTCGACAGCACGTTCAGCTGGGGCGAGAACGGCGGGATCCTCACCGTCTACCGGCTGTACGTCCCGCTGTTCGGCCGTCCCGGTGGCGGTGTGTTCGACCTTGTCGACGACGCGGACTGGACGACGAAGAATCTTCCGCTGCTGCGCTTCCTCGGACTTGCACACCTCGACGCGGCCGCGGTCGCCGGCCTTGTGGAGCGGATCGCCGCATTCCTGGACGAGCGCTGATCCCAAGCCTTCCGAGCCTTTCGAGCACGGCCCCGCAATCCTGGTGCCCACAGGACTTGCGGCCGCAGGAACAGCTCCACGAGAGGATCCCAATGTCCTTATCAGGCACGTTCCGGATGTCGGCACGGCAGCGGCTCGGAGGCTGCGTCTGTGCGCTGGCCACAGCGTTGACCGCATCAGCTGTGTCCGCACCACCCGCGGCCGCGCATGGCCGTCAGACCCAGCTGCTGGTCAATGACGAGCGGGGTACTGGCACGGTCGGGGACGGTGCGCTGTCCTTGGCCGAAGCCATCAGGCTCGCACAAGGCACACTGCGGGCCGACGAGTTGGGGCCGGTCGAACGCACACAGGTACGCGGCGGCCCTCCCGGGGCGCGGAACGCCGACCTCATTGTGGTCGCGCTGCCGCCACGCGCACGGATCACGATCGACACGCCGCTGCCTGTGCTGACGCGCATGGACGGTGACACGATCGACGGCCGCGGAGTCGAGCTGCGGCCCGACGCGACCGCCGCGCCCGCCGCCGCGCAGGCGCTGAGAGCAGCCAGTTCGAACCTCGGCGTCACAGATCTTGGGATCGTCGGGTTCGTCAACGGCATCGAGGTCGCCCCTGACGGCGACCGGCCCATCCGGAACGTCAAGGTCACCGGCAACCGATTCCAGGTCACCGGCAACGCAATGGCCGTGCTCGGGGCAACGGGCACAGGCGACGCGGGCACGATCCGCGATGTCACGCTGTCGGGGAATCACGTCGCGGCCAACCCCGACGGCACCAACGCAATCGCCGTACGTGTCCTGGGCAGTCAGGGCGGTCTCACCAAGGGAACCGTGCGAGGAGTCCGAATCTCCGGCAACACCATCGGTGAGGGCTGGGGCTACGGCATCTACCTCACCGGCATCCAGTCAGCCGGTCAGGACTCCCTGGCCGGGGGCCGTCTGGACGACGTGACCGTCTCCGGTAACACGATCCGACGCACGGCTTACGACGCCATCTCGGTGTACGGAGGGCTGGCGTTCCTGACCGAGATCGCCGGGGGCAAGACATCCGACATCCGGATCATCGGCAACAACCTGACGACCGGGTCGAGTTCAGCCGTCAACCTGCAAGCGGCGTACACCTTCGCAGGCGGTTCGGCCGGCGGCATCACCCTCACGGACGTGAGCGTCCGCGGCAACACCATCACCGCCAGCGACCGTCCCGACCGCTGCGGCGGGGCCGGAATCAAGGTTCAAGGCACGCTTTCCGAGGCGAACGGCGGGGTTCTGAACCCCTCCCCCGGCACAATCTCCGGGAACCGCACCTCCGACGTCGCGGTCACCGACAATGCCATCTCAGGATGCCCTCGCGGCATTCTCGTCGCCGGTACCGACCACCCGTGGCCGACGACGGGAGCCATCAGCGACAACAGCGTGCGAAACGTCGACGTGCGGCAAAACCGCCTCGCCGGCAACGACGTCGGCCTTGTCGTCGCGGGCGGACTGATGTTCGCCTATGCCGGGCTCCCGTCGGGGGACGCCGCCATCCACGACAACCACGTCAACCGTGTAACGGTCAGTCTCAACACGTTCTCGGGCAACGGCCGCGACCTCTGGATCATCGGCGGTGGTGCCCGCGACGCCGCCGACGGCCACAAGGTCTTCGCGAACACCGTCTCCGTCGTCGACATCCGGAACAACGCGTCGTCCCAGAACCTCTGCGTCCTTGACGAGAACTACATCGAGCGCAGCACCGTCCAGGTCTCCGCCAACTCGATCAGCGCGGTGAACTGCTCGAAGCAGTAGCGTCACGGAGCTTCCGCCCGCGTAGCGGCGTGCTCGGTCAGTCGGTCGGTCAGGTGTTGCGGCGGTCGGCCAGGCGCGCGGCGGCGGCGTTCCACCGGGAGGCGTCCTGGGGCTCGGTGAGGCGCACCGTTTCCCGAACCGACCGGTGAGCGTGCGCGGCACACTGCACTGGGACATCCTCGGCCCGTACGGCGGCGTCCTCGACGGCCTGCGCGCAGCCGGCCGCTCCGGTGTCCCGTTCGCCGGCGTCGGCATCGACTCGTGGGCCGTCGACTTCGGCCTCCTCGACGAGTCCGGCACACTTCGAGGTAGGACCCGCCGACCCGCCCGAGCACGATGCGCCCGCTGGACGCGCCGAGGTCGACGGCGGCGAAGGTGGCGGACGGTTCGCGGGCTGGCATGGCGGCTACCTCGGGGCGTATGACGGGTCGATTCGGTGCGTACCGCACAAGTGCGGTGCGGTGCCGTCCCCGGGGACCCTCACCCCGGGGGCGGCGCCGTGTGCGCGGTCGGCGCTGGTGCGACTCAGCGCAGGAAGGCCGCGGCGACTCCCGCGTCCACTGGGACATGCAGCCCGGTGGTGTGGGAGAGTTCGCCCCCGGTCAGGGCGAAGACGGCGTTGGCGACGTGCTCGGGGAGGACTTCGCGCTTGAGGATGGTGCGTTGGGCGTAGAACTCGCCGAGCTTGTCCTCTTCTACGCCGTAGACCGCCGCGCGCTGGGCGCCCCAGCCGCCGACGAAGATTCCGGAGCCGCGTACGACGCCGTCGGGGTTGACGCCGTTGACGCGGATGCCGTGTTCGCCCAGCTCGGCGGCCAGCAGGCGGACCTGGTGGGCCTGGTCGGCCTTGGTGGCGCTGTAGGCGATGTTGTTCGGTCCGGCGAACACCGCGTTCTTCGAGGCGATGTAGACGATGTCGCCGCCCATCTGCTGCGCGAGCATCATGCGGGCGGCCTCGCGGGAGACCAGGAACGAGCCGCGCGCCATGATGTCGTGCTGGAGGTCCCAGTCGCGGGCCGAAGTCTCCAACAGCGGCTTGGAGATGGAGATCCCGGCGTTGTTGACGATCAGGTCCACCCCGCTGAACGCCAGCGCGGCAGCCGCGAACGCGGCGGTGATCTGCGCTTCGTCGGTGACGTCGACGGTCACGGCGACGGCCTTGTCGGGGCCGCCGAGCGCTTCGGCGACCGCGGCCGCGTTGTCGGCGTTCAGGTCCGCGACCACGACGCAGGCGCCTTCAGCGGCCAGGCGTTCGGCGATGGCCTTGCCGATGCCCGATCCGGCGACCATCTCGTCCTCGCGCTCCACACCCGGGTATACGCCGGTCAGCGCGCGCAGCGGTCCAGGCGCAGGACCGCGAGACCGGCCTCGGTGAGCGTGCCCAGGTCGCCGCCTGAGCCCTTGACCCACATCAGTTCTACGTCGTCACCGGTGACCGGGTCGCGGTCGGTGCCCTTCGCGGACGTGTTGCCGCCCGCGCATAGTTGGTGGTGCGCGGGTCGGCACCGAGCGCGTGCGAGCGGGCGAGAAGTTGCCCGATCTCGGGCGGGGTGGCGGACATCGGTGGGACTCCCAAGGTTGTGGTGCGGTGATAAGGACGGCGAGGACGGTCAGGCGCCCCAGCCGGCCTGGTTGCCGCCGACGCGCTCGGCGCGGATCTTCTCGCCGTAGCCGGACGCTGCATATGCGGCCATGGGGTCCGGGTCGAGGCCGAGTTCGGTGCGCAGGTCGGCGAGCAGCGGGCGTACGTCGGTGTTGTACGCGTCCATCAGCACCGCGTTCGCGCCCAACACGTCACCTGCCGCCTGCTCGGCGGCCAGTGCGTCCGCGTCGACGAGCAGCGCCTTGGCCGTCGCCTCCTGGACGTTCATCACCGAACGGATCTGCCCGGGGATCTTCGGCTCGATGTTGTGGCACTGGTCGAGCATGAACGCGACCTCGGCCGCGTCGTCCAACCCGCCGCCGCGCACCACCTCGTGCATGATGCGGAACAGCTGGAACGGGTCCGCCGCCCCCACCATCAGGTCGTCGTCCGCGTAGAACCGGGAGTTGAAGTCGAACGCCCCCAACTTCCCCTCGCGCAGCAGGAACGCCACGATGAACTCGATGTTCGTGCCCGGCGCGTGGTGCCCGGTGTCGACCACGACCTTCGCCCGCTCGCCGAGCTTGAGGCAATGCGCGTACGCCGTCCCCCAGTCCGGCACATCCGTCGTGTAGAACGCCGGCTCGAAGAACTTGTACTCCAGGATCATCCGCTGGTCGCCGGTCAGCCGGGCGTGGACCTCGGCCAGTGCCTCGGCCAGCCGGTCCTGCCGCGCCCGGATGTCGTCCTGCCCGGGGTAGTTGGTGCCGTCCGAGAACCACAGCTTCAGGTCGCGCGAGCCCGTGGCGTCCATGATCTCGACGCATTCGAGCAAGTGGTCGGTCGCCTTCCGGCGGACGCGCGGGTCCGGGTTGGTCACCGAGCCGAGCATGTAGTCGTCGTCCTGGAAGACATTGGAGTTGATCGCTCCGATGCGCAGGCCGAGCGACTCCGCTTGCTTGGCAAGCGACGCGTAGTCCTCGACCTTGTCCCACGGGATGTGCAGCGACACCGACGGCGCAACCCCCGTGTACGCGTGCACCTGCGCCGCGTCCGCCACCTTCTCGAACGGGTCCCGCGGAACCCCCTCCTGCGCGAACACCTTGAACCGCGTTCCCGAGTTTCCGTACGCCCACGACGGTGTCTCGATGCGCTGGCTCCGCAGCGCGGCCATTGCGGCGGCGGACGCAGTTGTCATGTACGGCTCCTTGCACACCTGAAACGTTTCAAATTTGCGTATCGCATACGTTATTGCGGGCGGGCCGCACTGTCAACGCTTGGGGATCGCCCTGCCGGAATTCATTCGCGGGACGTCCGCGCCCGCGCCACCCTTGCGGGATCTTCAAGGTTGTCGGCCCCTACGATGAGCCCATGCCGCGATCGACGCGAAAGACAACAGGCGCCACGCCCGTAGCAGGCAAGGTGGGCATCAAGGACGTCGCGCGGCACGCCGGCGTGTCGGTCGGCACGGTCTCCAACGTCATCAACAACCCGGAGATGGTGTCCGACGAGACGCGCCTGCGAGTACGGGCCGTCATAGACCGGCTCGGCTACATCCGCAGCGAATCCGCCCGTCAACTGCGAGCGGGCCGCAGCCGCTTGGTCGCCATGCTGGTCCTGGACCTCGCAAACCCCTTCTTCGCCGATGTCGCCAAAGGCGCCGAGCGCGCCTTGCGTGGCGCGGACCTGGGCGTCATGGTCTGCAACAGCGCCGGCAGCACGGCCGAAGAGGCCGAATACCTGGCGCTGTTCGCCGAGCAACGCGTCCGCGGCGTGCTGGTCACACCTGCCGACAGCAGCGGCCGCACCGCCAACACCCTGCGCTCGCAAGGCATCCCGTTCGTCCTCGTCGACCGCGCCCTGCCCGCCGACGAAGGCTGCTCGGTCTCCGTGGACGACGTTCTCGGCGGCACCCTGGCCGTACGCCACTTGCTCACCGCGGGGCACCGCAGCGTGACCTATGTCGGCGGCCCCGCACACCTCTCCCAGGTACGCGACCGACACGCCGGCGCCCTGGCGGCCATGCGCGAGGCCGGACTGCCCGACAGCGCCCTCGGCAGCGTCGAGAGTGCACGCTCGGACGTGGCCTCCGGCCGGGACGCGGGGGCGCGGCTCCTCGGCCTCGCGCCGCGGCCGACGGCGGTGTTCTGCGCGAACGACCTGCTCGCCCTCGGCGTACTCCAGTCGTTGTTCGCGGCGGGAGTCAGGGTCCCCGAGGACTTCGCCCTCGTCGGTTACGACGACATCGAGTTCGCGGAGGCCGCGGCGGTGCCGCTCACGTCCGTCCGCCAGCCGGCCGCGCGCATGGGCCGCACCGCCGCGGAACTCCTGCTCGAGGAGACTCGCTCCGACGACAACGTGGAGCACACGCACCGGCGCATCGTGCTTCAACCAGAGCTCGTCGTTCGCGAGTCCAGTCGGCTGCCCCCACGCGCTCTGGTGCACTGACCACGCGTTCTCGTCGAATCAGCCCGCGACCCGCGACTGTCCGGACGCCGTGCCGCTCTCGATGTACGGCCGCAGCTGATCCGCCCAGCAGCGGTAGCCCTCGCCGTTGAGGTGCAGGTGGTCGAGGGTGAAGCGAGGCCGCAAAGCCCCCTCCGGAGTGGCGAAGTGCGGCCACAGGTCGAGGTAGCGAACATTTGAGCTTTCGTCCGCAAGCGCCTGGTAGCACTTGTTGAGGGCCTTTACGCGGTCTCGATACGACAGCTTGCGCGGCAGGACGCTCTGCAGGTGGACCGGGACCCCGGGGGCGCGCTCCTCGATCTCGCGGAGTATCGCCAGCACGTTGGCTTCGATCTGTTCGAGCGGGATGCGCGCGGACAGGTCGTTGGTGCCGATCATGAGGAACACCGCCGCCGGGGCGTTCACCGCGGTCCCGATCCGGGCGAGCACGTCGCCACTGGTCTCGCCGCCGATGCCGCGGTTCACAACCGCGGCATGCGGGAACCACTCGTCCCACAAGCCGCCCTCCGTGATGCTGTCGCCCAGGAATACGACGCGTCCGGGCTGGAGTTCCAGGGCGGCGAACTGGGATCGACGGTGCCGCTGCTGGGCCCGGACGGTCCGCATCACGAGGTTGAAGATCGCCGTCGACAGGCGGTTCATCCCCGGCTTCGACCTGACTGACGGGCGGGGGCTCGTACCCAACGGAATCTCCTTCGTTGCGGGCAGGCCGGGCTGAATTTTCTTGGAACGTTTCATTGGGGGTCGGTGCAGCTGGGCAGGCCGGGCACATCGCCCGTTACCTCATCGACACAAAAGTCACCTTCAAGAAACCTAGCGTCATTCGGTTTTAACTTCTACTCTCGACACACTCTCGACCGCCCGCCTCAGCAGGACCGCGCTGCGCTCGATACATATGAATCGATTCATGCCAGTGAGGCCGCGCAGGTGCGCCCAACGGCTGTCCCGCACGAAAGGACACTCATGACCGTGACGTCCGAACCCACCGGTGCCCCGGGGCCGACCGCCGCCCTGCATACGGTGCCGCTGGAGGACAAGGTCAGGACCCTGACGGGTGCCGATGCGTGGTCGACGCACCCGTTGCCGGCGGTCGGCCTCAAGCCGTTGATCCTCTCGGATGGCCCGGTGGGCCCGCGCGGCCCCGCGTTCGGCGGCGGCGCAGACCAGCCGCCAAGCCTCCTGTTCCCGAGCCCCAGTTCCATGGCGGCCACCTGGGACAACGACGCCGTCTTTGAGGCGGGCTCCCTCATGGGCGCCAAGGCCGCCGAGATGGGGATCCACGTACTCCTCGCCCCGACCGTCAATCTGCATCGCTCACCGCTCGGCGGCCGGCACTTCGAGTGCTACTCCGAGGACCCGTTGCTGACCGCCCGCATCGCGGCTCGGCTCATCGAGGGCGTGCAATCCCATGGTGTGGCCGCCACGATCAAGCACTTCGTCGGCAACGACTCCGAGACCGACCGCATGTCGTACGACGCGCGCATCGACGAGAAGGCGCTTCGCGAGGTGTATCTGCTTCCCTTCGAAGTGGCCGTTCGCGAGGCGCGTGTCTGGGCGGTCATGGCCGCCTACAACGGGGTGAACGGTGCCCGCATGACGGAGAGCCGCCGTCTGCTGACCGAGGTCCTGAAGGACGAGTGGGGCTTCGACGGAGTCGTGGTCTCGGACTGGGAGGCGACCCGCAGCACGGCGGCGTCGGCACTGGCGGGCCTTGACCTGGTCATGCCGGGTCCGAACGGTCCATGGGGAGAGCAGCTGACCGCGGCCGTGCGGGACGGTTCGGTCCCTGAATCGGTTGTCGACGACAAGCTCGACCGCCTCGTGCGACTCGCCACCCGCACTGGTGCCCTCGAGGGCGCTACCGTGCCCGCTCCAAGGCCGGGCGGGCCCGCCGACGTCCTGGCTGAAGCGCGTGACCGCCTCAAGGCACTCGCCATACGCGGCAGCGTTCTCCTGCGCAACGACGGCGTCCTGCCCCTTGACACGCATGACTTGCACAAGGTCGCGCTCATCGGGCCGAACGCCGTGAAGTTCGCCGTCCAAGGTGGCGGCAGCGCCAACGTCAAGCCCGAGCACGAGACCACGCTCGGCGACGCGCTGTCCGCCGTGCTCGGACGCGAGGTCGAGGTAACCATGACCGCGGGTGCGTTCCCGCACCAGGTCTTGGGGATGCTGCCCCAGGATCGGGCCGTGGACCCTGTGTCCAACGACGCCGGCGTGTTCCTGTCCGTCGTCGATGCCGACGGCAAGTCCCTCGGCGACGAGCACAAGCCCGTGGAGCCGTTCCACTTCCCGATCCTCCTGCCGCCCGGCGCGGAGGAAGTCGTGCTCCGCACGCGCCTCACCCTCGACCGGTCCGGCGTGCACCGCCTGTCCGTCCTGGGCATAGGGCAATTCGCGGTCACCGTCGGAGGTCACACGGAGATCTTCGAACAGCTCATGGAGGAACCGGATTTCGCGCGCCTGCTCCTGCACACGCCGTCCACGGCAGTGCCGTTCGCGGCCGAAGCGGGCGAGGTGGAGGTGACCGTCCGCCTTCGGCCACAGGCCGGCCTGCCGCATCCCGTCGCACTGCTCGGCATCGGCTACGAGGCGCCCCGGCGCGACGACGACGCCGAACTCGCCGCGGCCGTCGAGGCGGCCCGCACAGCCGATGCCGTGGTGCTGGTGGTCGGCACCGGCGACGAGTTCGAACGCGAGAGCGTCGACCGCTCGACGCTCGCCCTGCCGGGACGCCAGGACGAGCTCGTCGACGCCGTCTGCGCGGCAAACCCCCGCACCGTTGTCGTGGTGAACGCCGGGGCACCTGTGCTGATGCCCTGGATCGACCGGCCGGCCGCCGTGTTGTGGGCCTGGTTCCCGGGGCAGGAAGGCGCCGAAGCCGTGGCCGACATCCTCACGGGGGCCGAGCCGGGGGGCCGCCTGCCCACCACCTTCCCCGCGGCCGAAACGGACAGCCCGGTCTTGGCGACCGAGCCGGTCGACGGCGCCATCGACTACGCCGAGGGGTCGCTGCTCGGCTACCGCGCCTACCCCAACCGTGGCACCCGCCCGCTGTTCCCCTTCGGGCACGGACTCTCCTACACGGAGTGGGCCTACCGCGACCTCCAGGTCACCCGTGGCGAGCTCGGCGTCGATGTGTCGTTCGAGGTCCAAAACTCCGGCGACCGTGCGGGGCGCGACGTGGCCCAGGTGTATCTGGAGTCGCCCGGCGAACCGCTGCGACTGGTCGGCTACGCCTGCGTCGACGCGGCAGCCGGGGTCTCCACCCGCGTCGCACTGGACGTCGACGATCGCACGCTCTCCCGCTGGTCGGATCACGGGTGGGCGATCACGCCGGGCCTGCACCGGATCCGCGTCGGGCGTTCCTCGGCCGACCTCCCCCTGACCGCAGAGCTCCGGCTCGGCTGAACCACCTGAACCACTTGGCCTCGGCGTCACGCCCTGGTCTGCGGCATCCGCCTCGGCGGCGGCTGCGTGTACTGTCATGGAGGACATTTCATGAGCAACACCAATACTTTGGACAGAGTCGAACCGCCCGGCGAACCGCTCCACGGCGATGAGGAACGCCCGAAAGCGTTCTACGTCCTCCTGATCATCGCCCTGGCCTGGCCCACGGTCGTGCTCTCGATGAGCGGGCTGCTGCTCGGCAACGCCCAGGTACTGGTCGCCCAGCACTTCCACACGACACAGATCGCCTGGTTCACGCTGATCACCACGCTCGTCGCCACCATGAGCGTGCCGTTCCTGATCAAGGCCGCCGACATGTTCGGCAAGAAGCGCGTCATGGTCGTCGCCTCGGTCATCGGCGTCATCGGCGAGGTGCTGTGCGCCATCGCCCCCACCTGGGGACTGATGCTGTCGGCGCGGTTCCTGGTCGGCATCTACGCGGTGGTCACCGCACTGACGTACTCGATCGTCCGTGACGTCTTCCCGGCGAAGTGGGTCGGCACCGCGACCGGCGTCGTGGCCACGAGCACCGGCCTGACCGCGCTCGCCGGCCCGTGGCTGTCCGGCTGGCTCCAGGACAACCACGGCTTCCGGGGTGTGCTGTGGTTCCTGGCCGTCAACAGCGTCGTCGCGCTCGTGCTTCTGCTGCTCTTCGTGCCGGAGAGCCCGCTGCGGGCGCCGCGCACGTCGTTCGACTGGCTCGGCGGGATCCTGCTGGGTGGCAGCGCGACCGCTCTCGTGTACGGCATCGGCCAGGGCAGCGACTGGGGCTGGTCGGACGCCCGAACGCTGGCGTACCTCGTCGGCGGCGTTGTGGCGTTCCTGCTCTTCCTCGTCGTCGAGCACCGGGTCGCCCACCCGCTGCTGGACGTGCGGCTGCTGCGCGAGCGCCGGCTTCTACTCATCCTGCTCTCCAGCGGCATGGCGGCCGGCGTCCTGTTCTCCACCGGAACGATCAACCAGTTGCTGGCGCTGTACCCGGACATCCCCGGTATGTCCGACGGCCTCGGATTCACGGCCACGGAGAACGCCGCCCTCGGCGTGCACTCCAGCATCCTGCTGCTCGCGTGTGGTGCGGCGGTCGGCATGATGGCGAACCGGTGGAGCGCGAAGATCACACTTGTGTCGGGCCTGGTGCTGGCCATTGTCGGCGTGGTCATCACCTACAGCCAGCACTACGAGAAGTGGCAACTCGTCGCCTTCGGCCCGCTCTTCGCCGTCGGCATGGGCCTCGTTCTCGCGTCGGGTCCCATCCTGATCATCGGCGCCGTGGAGCCCGAGGACCAGGCGACCGCCAACGGCGTCGGCTCCCTGCTGACGGGTGTTCTGGGCGCGATCTCCACACAGGTGATCTTCACCATGCTCAACGACCGGGCCAACGTCGTGCAGGGCACCGCCCTCTACACCGACGACGGCTACAAGGCCGCTTTCGCCGCCGGAGCCGCGATGCTCACGGTCGCACTGGTCATCGCCGTGATGATCCCGAAGGTGCGGACACCCGTCGAGGCGGCCGCGCATGTGCCGGTCGACGCCCCGAAGCACGCGGGGCCCTAGTGCTGTGGGGTGGGGCCGGTTAGGGGGCGGCCCCACCCCACTCCCTCGCGACGAGCACGGCCGGAGCAGCGCCTATTGGGGAGGGCTGGTGATCATGGTGACCAAGGCGTCGACGACCTCGACCATGTCGATGTCCGGATTCACGAGCCACTGCAGTTGGACGCCGTCCACCGCCGCCACCAGCAGTCGGGCGAGTGTGTCGGCGCTGAGGTCGTCCCGCGCGCGGCCGTCCGCCTGCATAAAGGCGACGCCTGCGCTGATGGCCTCGTGTAGTTGCCCGTACCGCCGGGCGAAGTACGGTCCAGCCGGGTGCCCGGGATCCGGTGCCGCGGCGGTCATCGCCACGTACAGGCGTACCAACCCCGGAACACCCATGTTGTGGCGGACCGTTCGAAGAATCGCCGCCAGCGGGTCTTCGGTGCCTTCGGCTTCCGCGGTGGCCTCGTGGTCGCGCTCGTCGATGATCGCCAGGAACAGGTCCTCACGGGACCCGAAGTAATGGAGAACCCCGGTCGTGGTGAGTCCGACACGCTCCGCGATCTCCCGGAGGGACGCCTTTCGGTCTCCCTCGGCGGCGAACACCTCCAACGCGGTTTGCAGGATCTGCGCTCGACGCGCGACGCCCTTCGGGTAGGGCCGTCGGGCCGTCCGTCCCCCGACCGCAGGTCTTTCAGTAGTCACCTCTCGAACTTATCCGACGTACCACCGAGGCCAACGAGAGCAATGGAACGATTCATGAGTGAGTGTGCTCACGGCACCGACAGCGTGCCGACCACAAGCGCCCCCACCCACCTGCGCGTCGAGCACACCGACGACACGCTGGGCACGGACGTCCGACGGCCGCGCCTGTCGTGGCGGCTGCCCGCCGGTTCGCACCGCCAGACGGCCTACCGGATCCGCGCCGGCGACTGGGACTCCGGCCGGATCGAGAGCGACCGGAGCGTGCTGCTCCCCTTCACCGGTCCGGAGGCGGCGCCCGGGCAGCGCATGGACTGGCGGGTCATGGTCTGGACCGACGCCGGTGAGAGCGAGTGGTCCGAAACCTCCTCGTGGGAGGCCGGGCTCCGGCCCGGGGACTGGACCGCCGCATGGATCGAACCCGCCGAGGAGCGGGAGCTGCCCGCCGGCGCCCGTCCGGCCTACTTGTTGCGCCACGAGTTCGCCGTCGAGGACGCGGCGAGCCCCGCGAGGGTCTATGCCACCGCGCACGGCGTCTACGAGTTGTTCCTCAACGGCACCCGGCTCGGCGACCACGAATTGAGCCCGGGCTTCACCGCGTACCGGACCCGGCTGCACGTCCAGACGCACGACGTCACCGGCCTGCTGCGTCCCGGAGCGAACGTGCTCGCGGCCGTCCTGTCGGACGGGTGGTTCCGTGGCCGCACCGGGTACCACCGAATCCCTGACGGCTATGGCCCCCGGACAGCGCTGCTCGCGGAGTTGCACGTGCGGTCCGGTGACGCGGACGCCGTGGTGGCGCGCACAGGCCCCGGCTGGAGGTCCACTGCCGGCGAGGTCGTCGCGGCGGACCTGATGGACGGTCAGCAAGTCGACTTCACTCGCGCATCCCCGGGCTGGCACCAAGCCGGATTCGACGACAGCACGTGGCCGCACGTCACAGCCGTGGAAGGCCCCCTCAACGCGGACATCGGGCGTCTGACGACCAGTCCCGCTCCCCCGGTGCGTGTCGTCGAGCGCCTGGCTCCCGTCGCGATCAGCAGTCCGCGACCGGGTGTCCAGGTGGTGGACTTCGGACAGAACATCAACGGCTGGATCCGGCTCACCGAACTCGGCCCACGTGGCACCGTCCTGACTCTGACCCACGGTGAGGCGCTCGACGCCGACGGCGATGTGACGACCGATCACCTGGCCGGAGTCGACGAATTGGCCGGACGGACGTACGACGTCGGTCAGATCGACCATGTCGTCTCCGCCGGCCGTGCCGGCGACGTCTTCGAACCACGGCACACGACGCACGGATTCCGGTACGTCCGCGTCGAAGGGCTTCCCGGCCCCCTCGCACCCGCGGACATGTCCGCCGCGGTCGTGCACACGGACCTGCGGCGCACCGGCTGGTTCCGGTGCAGCGACGAGCGGATCAACAGGCTGCACGAGGCCGCAGTGTGGAGCTTCCGAGGCAACGCCTGTGACGTACCCACCGACTGCCCGACCCGCGAGCGCGCCGGCTTCACCGGTGACTGGCAAGTCTTCCTGCCGACGGCGGCGTTCCTGTACGACGTCGCCGGCTTCTCGGTGAAGTGGCTGCGCGATCTGGCGGCCGACCAGTGGCCCGACGGACGCGTCCCCAACTGGGCGCCGGAACCGGGTCTGGACCGACGTGCCGACGAAATGTACGCGTTCATGAACGGCTCGGCCGGCTGGGGCGACGCCGCGGTCCTCGTACCCTGGTACACCTATCTCGCCTACGACGACACCGACGTGCTGGCCGAGCAATACGAGTCGATGACCCGCTGGGTGGCGTTCGCGGCGAACGGCGCGCGCAACGGCCGCTTCGGTGCACGCGCCGAGGCCCACCCCGAGCCCCGCCCCCACGAGGAGTTCCTGTGGGACGCGGGCTTCCACTGGGGCGAATGGCTCGAACCCGAGCAGGCCGACGACACACCCTTCTACTTTCAGGACCACGGCGCGGTCGCGACCGCCTACCTGTACATGTCCTCGCGGCTGCTCTCGCGCATCGCCCACATTCTCGGCAAGACCTCCGACGCCGAGCGCTACGGCCACTACGCGGACCACGTCCTGGCCGCGTGGCGCACGGAGTTCATCCGGCCCGACGGGACCCTCACCGTCGATACCCAGGCCAACCACGTCCGCGCACTCGCCTTCGGCGTCGTACCCGAAGAACTGCGTGCAAAGACCGCGGAGCGTCTGGTCGCCCTCGTGCGCGCCGCCGACACGCATATCGGCACCGGCTTCCTGGCCACGCCGTACCTGCTGCCGGTCCTGGCCGACACCGGGCATCTCGACGTCGCGTACGAACTGCTCTTCCAGGACACGCGCCCGTCGTGGTTGGCCATGATCGACCGCGGTGCGACGACGATCTGGGAGGACTGGGACGGGATCGCCGACGACGGCACTCCCAAGGCTTCCCTGAACCACTACAGCAAGGGCGCCGTGGTGTCGTTCCTGCACGGCCATACCGCGGGCATCCGACTGCGCGAAGACGCCCCCGGCTACCGGCACTTCGACATCCGGCCGCAGCCGGGCGGCGGGCTCACGTGGGCCGAGGCCGACCTCGATTCCCCGTACGGGCGCATCGCCGCACACTGGCGCATCGCGGACGCCCGCTTCCACCTCACCGCGGTCGTTCCGCCGGGCACGACGGCGACGATCACGCTCCCCGACGGCACCAGCGTCGACGCAACCGCAGGCTCACACAGCCTCGGCTGCGTCCTGTCCTGACCCGCCTCGGCCGCACCGACCTGAGGAGCCACCACGATGCCAAGCAAAGCCTTCGAGCTCGTCGAGAGCATCATCAAGGCCGGCCAGGACGGCCCACCGCCGGACCTCGCCATCGAAAGACGACAGGCCGCCGACCATGCCGCGATGTACCAAGCGGTCCCTGGAGTCCACGACGAGCCGGTCGACGTACCGCGCGCAGACTCCTACCTGATGACGCCTGACAACCCCCGCGACGATCTGGTCATTCTCTACGTTCACGGCGGCGGGTTCCGTTCAGGCACCGCGGCGGTTGCCCGGCCGATCGCCGCACAACTCGCGCTGCACACCAAGGCACGCGTACTCCTGCCCGAGTACCGGCTCGCACCCGAACACCCTTTTCCCGCCGGGCTGGACGACTGCGTGGCGGCTTTCGAACACGCGGCGACAATCGCACCGCGGATCGTCGTCGCCGGAGAGTCGGCGGGCGCCAATCTCGCCATGGCCGTGCTCCTCGCCCGGGCCGCGTGCGACGACCACCGGGCCCTCGCCGGGGTCCTGTTCTCCGGGGTCTTCGACCTGCGTGCCGAGCGCTACACCAGCGGGAGTTGGGTGGACCGCGCCGACACCGATCTCGTACTCGGCGGCGCGGACGATGCCATGAGCACGGACTATCTGGGCGGCCACCCCGCCGATGACCCCTTGGTGTCGCCGCTCCTGGCCGATCTCAGCGCCGTGCCGCCGCTGTTCATCCAGGCATCAAGTGCCGAGCGCTTGCTGGACGACTCGCTGGAGCTCGCCGCCCGCGCGGCACGGGCCGGTGTGCACACAGAGATCGAGGTGTGGCCGACCATGACCCATGCCTGGCAACTCATCGCGGGCTTCCTGCCCGAGGCCACCGAAGCGGCCGCCCGCGCCTCCGCGTTCGTCAACCGCATTGGCGATGGCCGGATGGTCGATGGCGCGGCGCTGATGGGCGGGCCCGCGACCCTGGAGGGGGCACTGTGACCGCGCCGACCGTGGAACCGCCGCGTTTCGAGCACCACCGCGAACCGCTCGGCATCGGCGAGGCCCGTCCCCGCCTGTCCTGGACGACGGTCACCGAGACGCAGGGCTGGCGGCAGGCCGCCTATGAGGTCGAGCGGCGGGCCTCCGACGGCGGCACCGGCGAGCGGCACCGGGTCGACGACGACGAATCCGTTCTGGTGCCCTGGCCCTTCGCGGCGCTGGGCTCGCGTGATCAAGTCGGCGTCCGGGTACGGGTGCTCGGCTCGGACGGGCAGTGGTCCGAGTGGAGCGACACCGCGTGGGCGGAGACCGGCCTGCTCAATCCCGATGAATGGTCCGCCGCGTTCATCGGCCCCGACTGGGACGAGGATGCCCGGCAAGACCAGCCCGCCGTCCACCTGCGCCGCACCTTCCAGCTCACACCCGACGTCGCCTCCGCCCGGCTCTACACCACGGCCCTGGGCGTCTACCAGGCCGAGATCAACGGCACCGTCGTCGGGGACCACGTGCTGGCTCCGGGCTGGACGGTGTACGACAAGCGACTGCGGTACCAGACCTATGACGTCACGTCCCTGCTCCGCGACGGCGCCAACACCCTGACCGCGATGCTGGCCGACGGCTGGTACCGCGGACGCATCGGCTTCTCCGGCAACAACCGGGCCCTGTACGGAGACCGCCTCGCGTGGCTCGCCCAGCTCGAAGTCACCTACACCGACGGCCACACCGACGTGGTCACCACCGGCGCCGACGGCACCTGGCAGGCCGCCCGCGGCCCCATCCTGCGCAGCAGCATCTACGACGGCGAGACCTGCGACGCCCGCATCACCCCCGACGCGTGGCACGGCGTCCGCGTCGAACCGCGCGACCCGGCCACCCTGATCGCGCCGGTCGGCCCGCCCGTCCGACGCATCGAGGAGGTCGCGCCCGTCGCGATCACCACCTCCCCCTCGGGCAGGACACTCGTGGACTTCGGCCAGAACATGGTCGGCCGACTGCGCCTGACCGTCCAGGGCGAACGGGGCCGCGAGATCGTGCTGCGCCACGCGGAGGTGCTGGAGAACGGCGAACTGGCCGTCGAACCGCTGCGCACGGCGGAGGCAACCGACCGGTACATCCTGCGCGGCGGCGAACCGGAGACGTACGAACCGCACTTCAGCTTCCACGGCTTCCGCTACGCCGAGGTCTCCGGCTGGCCCGGACAACTGCGCCGCGAGGACGTCACGGCGGTGGTCGTGCACTCCGACCTGGAGCGCACCGGCCGCTTCCGCTGCTCCGACGACCTGGTGAACCGGCTGCACGAGAACGTCGTGTGGAGCATGCGCGGCAACTTCCTGGACGTGCCCACCGACTGCCCGCAACGCGACGAACGTCTCGGCTGGACCGGAGACATCCAGGTCTTCGCCCCGACCGCCGCGTATCTGTTCGACAGCTCCGGCTTCCTCGCGTCCTGGCTCGCGGACCTCGCGGCCGAGCAAGCCGACGACGGCGCCGTGCCGTACGTGGTTCCCAAGGCGAACACCCCGGGCGCCGATCTGCCGACAGCGGCCTGGGGCGACGCCGCGACCATGGTCCCGTGGGTGCTCTACCGGCACTACAACGATCCGGGGGTCCTGGCCGCACAGTTCGACAGCATGCGCGCGTGGGTGGACCACGTCGCCTCGCTCGCCGGCCCCACCCGGCTGTGGGACACCGGCTTCCAGTTCGGCGACTGGCTCGACCCCGCCGCCCCGCCCGAGCGGCCCACAGCCGCCAGAACCGCCACCGAGATCGTCGCCACCGCCTACTTCGCGCGGTCGGCCGAGATCGTCGCCGGCGCCGCGCAGGTGTTGGGCCGTACCGACGACGCCGACCGATACGCCGGTCTCGCCGCCGAGGTGCGTGCCGCGTTCGCGAGCGAGTACGCCACCGGTTCGGGGCGCATCATGAGCGACGCCCCCACCGCGTACGCCCTGGCGCTCCAATTCGCCCTCCTGCCGAGCGAAGCGCAGCGGTCGCGCGCCGGCGCCCGCCTCGCCGACCTGGTCCGCGGCGACGGCTACAAGATCAGCACCGGGTTCGTGGGGACTCCCCTGATCTGCGACGCACTCACCGAAGCCGGGCACCTCGACGCCGCCTACCGACTGCTCCTGCAGACCGAACAACCCTCGTGGCTCTACCCGGTCACCCAGGACGCCACAACCATCTGGGAACGCTGGGACAGCCTGCTGCCCGACGGCAGGGTCAACCCCAGCGGCATGACGTCCTTCAACCACTACGCCTTCGGCGCCGTCGCGGACTGGCTGCACCGCACCGTCGCCGGACTCGCGCCCGCCGCCCCCGGCCACCGGGTCCTGCGCATCGCACCGCGTCCCGGCGGCGGACTCACCCACGCCGAGGCAAGTCTGCGCACGCCCTACGGAAGCGCCGAGGTCGCCTGGCATCTGGACGGGGGCGACCTGCACGTCACCGCGCTCGTACCCCCCAACACCACCGCGCGGGTCAACCTCCCCGGCCCACGCCGGGAGCCGTTCGACGTCGGTTCCGGACGGCATCGGTGGACGGCGGTCCTCCCCCGGGAGATCACCGCCGCCGGTCCCCTCACCGTGGACAGCACCATCGGCGAACTGATGGACCGTCCCGAGGCCACACGCGTCTTCAAGGACACCCTCGTCCGCTACTTCCCCGAAGCCGCCGCGTTCATCGACCAGCCCGGCAACGCGGGCAGCGGCGAAATCACCGTCCGCGACGTCGGTGCGATGCTGCCCGGCGGCGCGGAATTCCTGGCCGACGTCACCCGCCAATTCGACGCACTCAACGCCCAGGTCGCGGCGAAGTAGGACCGGCCAATGGAGACTCCCGTGAACTTCGGCCCCGGCTCTCGCGTCGCGGACGTCCTTGACAACCCCCGGGCGCGACACGTCGTCGACGCCGCGTTGCCCGGACTCACCTACCACCCGGCGCTGGACATGATCCGCACCCATCCGCTGGAGTCCGTGGTGGCGCATCACCCGGCGGTCGCCGCTGCCCCGACAGTCGCGGCCAACCTGTGGAGCGCGCTCGCCGAGATCACCATGACCAGCCGGAACCGAGGCGGTGACGTGGCGTCCGAGCCGCGTCCCGACTACGAGGGCCACGACGTGGCGGATGCGTCCGCGACTGCTTCGTTCCCGGCGCTTGCGACACGTTGGTCGACCGTCGAGGTGGTGCTGGACGGCCCGTCGCACGGCAACCCGTTCACGGAGCTTGAGGTCACCGCGCGATTCACGCACGACAGCGCCGCGATCACGGCGGGTGGGTTCTACGACGGGGACGGGCGCTGGATCATTCGGTTCCTGCCCGAGGTCGTGGGCTGCTGGACCTTCACCACGTCGTCGAACGCCCTTAGCCTGAACGGCGTTTCCGGCGCGTTCGACGTCGGCGAAGCCGCACCCGGGGATCACGGCCCCGTCCGCACCGACGGCTTCCACTTCGCGCATGCCGACGGCACCCGCCACACCCCGCTGGGCACCACCGCGTACGCGTGGATCCACCAGCCCGCCGAGCTCCGTGCCGCGACCCTGCGGACGCTGCAAAGGTCGCCGTTCACCAAGGTCCGCATGTGCGTGTTCCCGAAGGCGTACCTGCACAACACGAACGAGCCGGACCTCTACCCGTTCGCCGGCAGCCCGGAGGAGGGTTTCGACTTCGCCTTTCTCGACCCCGAGTTCTTCCGACACCTCGAATCCGCGGTCGCGGACCTGGGGCGGGTAGGCATCCAGGCGGACGTCATCCTGTTCCACCCGTATGACCGGTGGGGCTTCGCCGACATGGGGTCGGCGGCCGACGACCGCTACGCGTCCTACGTCGTGCGGAGGCTGTCCGCATACCCGAACGTCTGGTGGTCGCTCGCCAACGAGTACGACCTCGTCGACTCCAAGGCGCAGGCCGACTGGGAGCGCATCGCCGCGGTCTTGGTCGACAACGACCCGGCCGAACACCTGCGGTCCATCCACAACTTCGGCGAACCGTACGACCACGGGCGCAGCTGGGTAACGCACGCCAGCATGCAGGGCCCCGACATCTACAAGACCGCCGAGCACATCGACGCATGGCGTCGGCAATGGGGCAAGCCCGTCGTCCTGGACGAATGCGGCTACGAAGGCAACCTCGAATACGCGTGGGGCAACCTCTCCGGCGAGGAACTGACCCGACGCTGCTGGGAAGGTGCAGTGCGCGGCGGCTACGTCGGACACGGCGAGACCTACCACCGCGACGACGAGCAGGTCTGGTGGGCCAAGGGCGGAGAACTGGTCGGCGACGCCCCCGCACGTATCGCGTTCCTGCGGAAGGTGATCGAGGACGCCCCGGGTGGCTGCTGGACCCGCTGCCCCCTGCCATGGGCGTCCCCCACGCCGGATCGCCCTACGCCTACGACCTGTACTACTTCGGCTTGAGACGCCCCCAGTCCCGCACCATGGCGCTGCCGCCCGGTCGCGCCTGCCGGATCGACGTCATCGACACCTGGACCATGACCGTCGACCCCGTGCCCGGAACCCACACCGGCACGGTCCGGATCGACCTGCCGGGACGCGAGTTCATGGCCGTCCGCATCATCCCGGAGACCGCCGCGGAACCCCTTCCGGAACCTGCCGACACCGAATGGCCGTGAGTCGTTCCCGACGCCCACCCACCAGAGAGAAGGAATGCAATGCCCGCTCTGTCATGGAGTTCCGACGACATCACGAAGCTGCTGTCCCGGATGTCGTTGGAGCAGAAGGCGGCCCAGCTCGCCGGCCTGAGTGCCCCCGACCTTCTCGTCATGGACGGCGCGGACATGACCACGCCGGTGGTGGACGCGTCCCGCGCGGCGTCTCTACGTCCACACGGGTTGGGGCATCTGTCGATGGCCTGGTTCCTCTCCCCCGACGCGGACGCCGACCTCCTGCGTTCCATGATCGCCGAAGTCCAGGCGGCGGTGCGGGAGGTGGCCCCATTCGGGATCGGCGCGATGGTCCATATCGAGGGCGTGCACGGCTTTCTGCACGCGTCCGGATCGCAGTTCCCGGCGGCGTGGGCACAGGCCGCGACCTGGGAGCCCGAACTGGCCAGGCGAGCCGCCGCCGTCACCTCGGCGCACGTGCGGGACGCGGGCATGCAGTTGGTGTTGTCCCCGGTGATGGACCTCAACCGCGATCCACGCTGGGGTCGGGTCCAGGAGACGTTCGGTGAGGACCAGGAACTGGCCGCGCAGTTCTCCGCCGCGTTCGTCCGCGGGATCCAGGGTGCGGAGCAGGAGACGGGGGTGCTGGCGACCGGCAAGCACTTCCTGGGATACGGGGCCTCCGACGGCGGACTGAACACCGCGGCGACGCAGTTGGGGCGGCGCGCGTTGATCGACGAGTACGCCGAGCCGTTCCGGCGCGCGATCACCGAGGCCGGGCTCGCGGTGATGATGAACTCGTACAACGAGATCGACGGCGTACCAGCCTCGTCAAACCGGTGGCTGCTGACCGAACTGCTGCGCGACACCATGGGCTTCGACGGCATGGTGGTCAGCGACTACGACTCGGTCAACCTGCAACACACGACCTACCGCACCGCGTCCACGCCCGGCGAGGCCGCCGGACAGGCGTTGACCGCCGGCCTGGACGCCGAACTCCCGGGCAACACGTACTACGCCCATCTCGTCGACGAGGTCACCGCCGGGCGCCTGGACGAGCGAGTCGTCGACCTCGCGGTGGCGCGGGTGCTCGCCGCCAAGGCCCGAACCGGCCTCATTCCGGGCTTCACCCCGCGCATCGCCCCCGCGGTCGCCCCGGACCGCGCGGAAGCGGCCCAGGTGCGGCGGTCGCTCGCGGACCGCGCCGTCGTATTGCTGGACAACGACGGCACCTTGCCGCTGACCGCGGGTGAACGGCGCATCGTCGTCGTGGGTCCGGCCGCAGACGAGCTGCGCATCCACTTCGGCGCGTACACCTCCGTCTCCTCCGGGGAAATGCCCATGGGCATCATGGCGGTGCTGGAAGGACGCGTCCCCGGTGTGGACCCGACGTCGTTCGTGTTCACCGACATCTTCCAGACCCGCATGCCCGGCATCGAACCGGCCTTCGAGGACGCCGCGCGCCGCATCCATCCCGACGCACCCACCGTCCTGGACGCCCTGCGCGCCCATGACTCGAAGATCGCGTACGCCCCGCTCGGACGCTTCGAAGCCGACCCCGAAGACCGGCTCGACCGGGCCGCGGTGGAGACCGCCGTCCGCGACGCCGACGTGATCGTCGCGGTCGTCGGCGAGCGCACCGGCTGGGTCGGCAACAACACCGCCGGCGAGGGGCAGTCCACTGCGTACCCCCGTCTGCCCGGCGACCAGGAAGAACTCGTCGCGCTGCTCGCGGCGACCGGCAAACCGCTGGTCACCGTCGTCGTCTCGGGGCGCCCACTGCTCCTGGAACCGGTGGCTCACGCGTCCGACGCGGTGCTTCTCGCGCCGCTCCTCGGCGAGGAAGCAGGCCCCGCCGTCGCCGACGCCGTGTTCGGGTCGGTGAACCCCAGCGGCAAGCTGCCCAGCACCTTCCCCCGCCACCTGGGCCAGCTCCCGCTGCACCACGCCCACCACCACGGCAGCGGCTACGCGCACCCCACCGGCACCCGCCATGGCTACGGCGACCTCGCCGAGCAAGGGCCCCTCTACCCGTTCGGCCACGGGTTGTCCTACACATCGTTCGACGTCGAGTTCGACGACCCCGCCGCCGCAGCCGTCGAACTCGCCGACGGCGTCCTGCGCGTACACCTGACGGTCACCAACACCGGCGCGGCCGCGGGCGAAACCGTCGTCCAGCTGTACGCGCGCGACGAAGCCGCCCACGTGGTCCGGCCGGTGCGGCAGCTGATCCAGTTCCAGCGGGTCGCGGTGCCCGCCGCCAGCTCGCAGCCTGTCGTCCTCGAGGCACCGATCGAGCGGCTCCACTACACCGGACTCGACGGGCACCGCGGCATCGAAGCCGGCGAGATCACCCTGATGGCGGGCCTCAGCAGCCACGACATCTGCTGCACCGCCACCGTCACCACGCCCGAACACCGCGACGCCATCACACGGCAACCGTTCTAAACCAGCCCCGCACCAAGCGCGCATCGGCACCGACCAGGACTTCCTCGCGGGGGCGCAGCCGCGTTCGCCGTAGAGTGGCGGCGCCGGCGCACGCTCGGTGCGGGGCGAGCGGGTCGGAGGTTTCGGTGGTTCGTCGCGGGTGACAAGCGCGGATGTCGCGCGGGCGTCCGGGGTGTCGCGGTCAACGGTGAGCTACGTGCTCAACGACACGCCGGGGCAGACGATCCCCGAGGCCACGCGGCGCAAGGTGTTGGCTGCCGCGAAGCAACTCGGGTACACGCCGCACGGCCCGGCCCAGGCCCTGTCACGCGGGCGCGGCAGCATCGTGTTGCTGTGCCTTCCGGACTTCCCACCCAACCCGGTGATGGGCCACCTGGTCGAGGCACTGGCCGGCGCCCTGGGGGCGCACGAGCTGATGCTCGTCACCCATACCGAAAGGGCCCGGCCGGCCGCCCGCGCAGGCACTGGCCGCAGGCATCGCCCCCATCGCCGTCGTCGGTCCGGTGCCGTTCACCGCGGATCAGGTCGCTGCGTTCGCCGCGCGCGGTGCCAAGGCGGTGTTCCCGGGACCGGTGATGCACCACCACGCGGGGATGCGGGCCATAGCGTCGGAGCGGTCCAGGTCGAGCATCTCGCCGCGCGCGGACACGACGACGTGGCGTTCGCGGTCCTGCACGCCGCACGCGAGGCAGGGCTGCGGGTTCCGGACGAGTTGGCGGTCATGGGCGCCGACGACATCGCGCAGGCCCGGTACGCCTGCCCGCCGCTGACCACGATCCGCAGCGCGGGCGGACCGTCCGGGCGCATGCTGGCGTGGCTGGTCCGACAACGGCTGGGCATACACCCACCGAGTCAACTACCTGGCAAGCGTGGAGCCTTGGTCCGCGTCCGTCGGCAACTGGGACCTGGTGCAGCACCTGAGGACCCAGGCGGCCGCCTGCCCGAACCAGACGTTCGCGCTGGTCGGCTACTCCATCGGTGTCGGCAGCGTCGGAGCCCTCGTCGGAGGGGCCCACCGTCGCCATCATCCCCGCCGCGATCGAACCGAAGGTCAAGGCAGTCGTGCTCTTCGACAACCCGATCCGCGGCTTCCCCACCTACAAATCGGTGACTGGGACCTACCAGACCCGCACCCTCGACGACTGCGCCGCCGGCGACCCGATCTGCGGCGGCTGGGACGCCAACGCCCACGGCGCCTACTCGCAGCCCGGCCACATCACACCCGCGGCGGCCTTCATCACGGCGCGGATCTGACCGGGAGGCACCTTCGCGGGGGGGGGGGGGGGGGGGGGGGGGGCGCCGCGGCCCCCCCCCCCCCCCCGGCGGGGGGGCCGCCCCCCCCCCCCCGTTTTTTTTTATTAAAAAAAAAAAAATACCTAT
>NZ_JBSFVE010000042.1:0-33574 GCF_053592165.1 Streptodolium elevatio | reverse complement strand
CGCGTGCCCACCCCCACCCGGCACACGGCCTCCGGCACTGGCGGCCCCGCGGCGCGGACACCCCCACCGCGCCCGGGACCGCCCGCACAACCCGGCCGCCGGGCCGCGGCGTGCCGGGCCGGGCGCCGGGTCATGAGCATCGTCATCGACCACTTCACGACTGCTTCGCTGCTGGCCGGGAGGGTCTCGTAGTCGCGGGCTGGGCGGCGTGAGCGGTCCGAGTCGGAAGATCTCCTTGAACCGGTCGAGCGTTTCGTCGTCGACCTGGGCAAGGAAATCGTCGAGGCGGCGTCCGGCGTTGTCACCGGCGGGGCGGGGCCGCGGGATGACGGCAGGGGTGTGCCCCGCGTCTATCCCACGGCCAGAAGAGGGAACGGGGGTCAGCCTGCCGCGATCACGCCCGAGATCCAGTTCTCATGCGCCGCCGCGCTCGGCATCACGTTGGGGCTGACACCGCAGCCGTCGACGCTGCGGCTTTCCAGGGCCACGAGTTCCCAGCGGCCGTCCCTCCACCGCACCGCGGGAGTACCCGAGTCACCCGAGCAGTTGCCGGTGGCGGGGTTCTTCTTGTCGTCCACGCACAGGTCACCCTCGGTGAGGTCGTATATCCCGCCGATCACGCACTTCGCGTCACCGATCACCCGGGTGTCCAACTGGTTGAGGAGCACGGGGGCCTCGGTCTGCCCCACGGCGGTGATGCCCCAGCCGAGCACCCGCATCCGATCCCCCGGCTCGGCCTCCTCGTCCGCGATGGGCAACGGCGCCTGGTCGACGGGCTGGTCTAGCTTGAGCAGCGCGACGTCGGACTGCCTGTCGTTCGGCGTGTTCCAGTAGTCCGGGTGGACGTGCACCTCGGTGACGCGAGCCGTGCTTCCGCCGCTGGTGCGGTCCTTGGAACCCACCCGGACGTCGAACAGAGCCGGGTCGTAGGGCTGGCTGGCCGACTGGTTGTAGACGCAGTGGGCGGCCGTCAGCACCCACTGCTCGTCAACCAGCGAACCCCCGCAGCGGAACCGGTGCCGACCGTCCGGATCCCAGTTCAGCGCGGTGATGAAGGGGAAATCCCCGACGGCCGGCTTCCCGCCGATGATACCCGGCGGCGCCTCGTCCGCCTGAGCCCCGCCCTGGAAGGCTGTCAAGGCGCCCGCGGTCAGCGCCACCACCAAAGCGCCACGGATCATTAGCCTTTTGCTCATTCCTGGGTTCTCCTGTCACTCGTTGCAACCCACGCGTGAAGTCACTTATGGGTATGGCGAATTTGCAGAGGCGCGACCAATGCGGTCGTCTCCCCGCGCAGTGGACAAGACCCACCTGCTCGAACGAGTTCCCCGTCACGCGGGGGTCCGCAGGCGAGATCGCATCGTCAAACGAGCGCTCTCCAGGGACGACGCACTCGGCCCGCCCTTGTGCTCGCTGAACCGCAATGCGGCTCTGAGATCGGAACTGGCTTTGCTGTGCTGGGAATTGATGCACCAGGACGCGGTCGACGTCTTGTCCGACAGCGATTCAGCCACGTCAACCCCGGTCATGACAAAGGCAGTTGGCCCATCCGCGCATATTGGATACTGGACCGCGCCGATCCATCACACTCGCCCGCCGAAGTCACCAACAACCGCTTATTGTAAGGGTGTTCACCGTCGCATACTGAACGCCCAGGCTGCTTGTCGTCTCGCCTCAGGCGAGGCTGCGGGGGTGGCCGTCAACCCCGAATCGGACCCAGTCGAACCCCACTCCGGAACCACACACGCCGCGTGCCCCCGCAGGGGATGCAGTCGTTCGCGACACCGCGGCGCGCTGCTTCACCCGGCCCACCCCACCGCCGCCAACACATTCGCCGCGCTGCAGCCACCACCGAGCGGCACTGTCCCGGCCGAAACACCCTGGACGACCGCCCACCGCCCGCCCCACCCGACTCCTCGTCATACGAGCATGGCGCGGGGGACCCCCACGTGCGGCTACCGTCGCATCCACGGCGACTCACCCTGCTCAAGATCCGCATCACCGCGTCCGCGGTCTGGGAATCCTCAAGAACGCCGGCCTCGATCCCGCGCCCGGGGCGGCGCCGCGATCTGGGCCGTGTTCCTGCGCTCCCAGACTGAGGCGACCCTCGCCTGCGACTGCTTCGGAACCGTCACGCTTGACGGGCAACGCCCGTGCCAACTCGCGGATATCGAACACGCCAGCCCCCGCATCCGGTTGCTGGAGGACTCCACGCGCCCCACCACCGGGTGGGTGACTCAGGCTGCAATGTGCCTGTGCAGTAATGACGAAAGAGGCCGGAGCTCGGGAGCGGTTTCGTCAGCGGGCTCTTCGGTGGCTGCGGCGGGCACGTTCCATGCGGCGGCGGTGTCCAGGACTGCGCGCAGTTCGAGGAGTTCGCGCATGGCGGTGGCGTCCCGGCCTTGTCGGGACGGTGCAGGTGGGCGGCGGCACGCCACGCCGTTCGTACGCTGCTCTTGCCGTCGTCCTCCAACTGGGCGAAGGAGAACACCCGGGCAGCCACGTCGGCACGATCGACGGAGGGCCGGGGGCAACTGGCGTGGGGCCTTGAACTGCTCCCATTCGCGTTCCCACGCCCTTCTTCGGCGCCCCAACGTCGGTCCCCACGGCGGCGCCGCGCCTCCTGGGCAAGCCACTTCGCCTGGCGTTCCGCCTGGCCGGCACCGAATCGCTCCCAGGACTCGCGTGCGCCTCTTGACGTGGCCGACGCGGCGACCACGTCAAGACCCGGCGGCCATCAGGCGTCGGCGTTTCCTTTCGTCCCCTGTTCTGCCGTCGCCGGAGAAGGGAGTGGTTCCAGGTGGATGCGCGGCAGTCGGATCAATTGGCGGGGTAGTCGCCAGTTGCGGTCGCCCAGGATGTGCATGACGGCCGGTACGAGGACGAAGCGGAGTAGGAAGGCGTCCAGCGCCACCGCCACGGCGAAGCCGATGCCGATCTGCTGGAACAGCAGTTCGCCGCCGAGTGCGAAGGAGCCGAATACGGCGATCATGATGACCGCGGCGCCGGTGATGACGCCGTTGACGCGGCCCATGCCGTCGCGTACCGCCCGGGCGTTGTCGTGGTGGGTGAGCCATTCCTCCTGGACGCGAGTGAGCAGGAAGACCTGGTAGTCGGTGGACAAGCCGAAGACGATCGCGAACATCATGACGGGTACGGCGAACGACACGGGGGCTGGCGGCAGCCCCGTCAGGCCGTGTTTGAACACGAAGCCGACCACGCCGAGGGCAGCGCTGATTGACAGCAGGTTCAGCACGGCGGCGGTCAGGGGAATGGCCAGCGAGCGGAACAGAAGCAGCAGTAGTACGAAGCCGATCGCGAGAACGACCGCGATGAAGGGCAGGAACCGGCTGCCGAGCTTCTCCGACAGGTCGATGAAGCCGGCCGTCGGGCCGCCGACGTGTACGTGCACGCCGGTTTCGGCGGTGGCGCGCGGGATGACCGTGTCGCGCAGTCGGTGCACAAGGTCAGCGGTGGCCGCGGCCTGCGGGGACGTCGTGGGGGTGACGGACAGCACGGCGACGGTGCCGTCGGGGTTGACCCGCGGCACACCGACCGAGGCGACGCCGGTGTCGGCGGCGATGGTGTCCGCCAGGCTGGTGAGCACGCCGGGGTCGGACGGGGCCGGGAGGGTGGCGACGAGTTGCAGTGGGCCGTTGAACCCAGGACCGAACCCGTCGGCGAGCAGGTGGTAGGCCTTGTAACTGGTGGATGAGGGCGGGTCGGTGCCGGCGTCGGGATTCCCCTGGTGGAGATCCAGGACCGGCAGCGAGAGCAGGACCATCAAGGCGAGCACCCCGGACGTGGCGACCCATCGGCGGCGTTGGATCAGGCGGGACCAGGCGGCCGACCGCGGCGAGATGCCCGTCGACCGGGTCACGCGCCGGCCCGGGACGCGGAGGCTGTTGACCCGGTGCCCGAGCAGGGACAGCACCGCGGGCAGCAGGGTGAGCGCGGCAACCATGGTGAAGAACACCTCGACCGCGGACGCGACCGCGATGCCGCTGGTGATGCTCACCCCGAACAGCAGCAGCACCAGGAGGGCGAAGACTACGATGCCGCCGGCGAACAGAACCGCCCGCCCGGCGGTGTTGACTGCCTCGGCGGCCGCCTTCCTCGGATCGGCGCCCTCGGCGAGCAGGTCGCGGAAGCGGGAGACGATGAACAGCGAGTAGTCGACGCCGACTCCGAGCGCGATCATGGACGCGATCGCCTCGCTGGAGGTGCCGAGGTCCATGACGTGGGTGATCAGTGCGTTCACGCAGAAACCGGCCCCGAGCGCCACCAGGGCGGTGAGCAGCGGCATCAGCATCGCCGTGACGGACCCGAACAGCAAGAGCAGGACCAGGACGGGGGCGGCAAGCCCGATGGCCAGCAGCGGGCCGGGGCCGGAGGACGCGGACTGCTCGATCGCCTGCCCGCCCAGCTCCACCTCGAGTGCGGGCGCGCGGGCGGACTGCGCGGTCTCGATCACCCGGGAGACCGCCTGCTTGGGTAGCTCGTCGGCCGTCGCGTCGAAGGTCACAGTGGCGAAGGCGGTCTTGCCGTCCTTTGAGATCGCCTGGTCGCGGTTGGCGTAGGGGTCGGTCACGCTGACGACGCGGGGCAGTTCCGCCACCTGCTTGAGCATCGGCTGCACGCGGTCGCGTGTGGCCGGGTCGGTGAGGGCGCCGGAAGTGGAGTGGATCACGATCCGATCGACGTCGCCCGCGGCAGTGGGGAAAGCGTCCCGGGTGATGGCCTGGGCGGTCTGGGAGTCGGATTCGGGGAGGCTGATGCTGTTCTTGTAGTCCTGTCCCCCCGCCAGCGTCGCCACCCCTGCCAACAGGAGGAGCAGCGCAACCCAGGCGCCGATGACCCACTTCCGGTGTCGAACCGACCATTGTCCGAAGACCCGCATCAGCCGCTCCTAACTAGACGCTGAGTTCTCTATTGCGGGTGAACCGTAGCATCATTAGAGAACGCCTGGTTCTCTGGTCGTAGGAGGCGGTGTACCCGCAAGGCGCGATCCTGGAGCGGAGGGGGATGGCCTTGCTACGGTGCTCCCCATGGCCGATCACAGGAAGGGGCCGCGTCGTCGCGGCGAGCTCCTGCAGTCGGCGATCCTCGACGCGGCGCTCGCCGAGCTCGCGGAGGTCGGCTACTGGCGGGTGACGATGCAGAGCGTCGCCGCCCGGGCCCACACCAGCAAGGCCTCGCTCTACAAGCGCTGGCCCAACCGGGCCGAAATGGTCGTGGCCGCGCTGCGCCACCGCGGCGGCGGCGGGCCCGTGGCGACGCCGGACACCGGCAGCCTGCGCGAGGATGTCCTGTGTGTGCTGCGCCGAGGCGCGGAGAGCCTCAACGGGTTCTTCGGGGAGGCCGCCCGCGGGCTGATGGCCGAGAACCTGACCAACCCCGAGGACACCGCGAACCTACGCGCCCACATGTTCACCGGCCGCGACAAGCTGATGCGCGAGATCCTGGAACGCGCCGCCGCTCGCGGCGAGATCCCCGCCGGAGTGATCACGCCACGCGTGATCGGCTTCGCACCCGCGCTTGTCGACCACCATTTTATGATCTATGGCGCGCCGATCCGCGACGAGGTGCTCACCGGCATCGTGGACGATCTTCTGCTCCCGCTGCTGATGCGAGACTGACCCACGATCGAGGAACTGGTCGGCGTGCCGGACTCGAGCGCCGGCCATGGCCGATAGACCACAGCTGGCACCACCACCCCGGCCGCCCGAACCAGCCCCCGCGGCATCAACGAAATCCTCGGCTCAAGGCCCCGGCCCGCGGCGTTGGCCGCCACACGCTGTGCGAACCGGCGTCGATGCGGCCCGTCTCGCCGACGGTCGTGTCGTCTATCGGCCGGGGGTTGCGGTGCCGGGTTGCTCGGCGAGGCGCTGTTTGGCCTCGTTCCAGGTGATGGGCAGTTCCCCGCTGCCGGCTTCCCAGAAGACATGGGTGAACGACCGCATTGCCGGACGCATCGCGCGCATCGCGTCCCCGTGCGGGTCTGCCTTGGCGTACCGGTAGAGGCTGTCGCGGTTCTGCCACGCGGAGAGGGTGTAGAAGACGCGTCGGAGGGGTTGCGCGATCAGCGAGGCACCGTATGCCCCGGGCGCGGTCTTGATCTGGTTCCACGAGGACATCGACTTGACGAGGAAGGCGGGAACGTGTGTGAGGGAGGTCAGTTCGAAACGGGACGCCATGACCAGGACCTGCGTGTGCGCGGGCGCGGGGTTGGGGGTGATCCAGCGGAGCGTGGGCACGGGGATGCGCCTTTCAGGACGGGTGTTCGCGTTGGTTGACGGTCGGGCTGTCGTCGCGGTCAACGGGCGGTGAAGAACAGCCCGGTGCGGGCATGCCGGGCAGAGACGAAGAATCCGCCGGCGGCCGTCCGTGTCTCGATGCCGCCTCGTTCGGCGAGGTCGCGAGCGACGGCGAGGTTCTCGACCGCGACGGTCATGGCGGCCAGGTAGGAAGGCGCGGGTGCGGGTTCGCCCGGGATGACGTCCTGGGTGTGTGTGGCCCGGACGATGCGCAGCTGTGCGTGCGTGGTGTTCAGCACGGCCAGCGGCCCGTCGCGTTCCGGGGTGGTCTGCAGGATGAGGCTGTATCGGTCGGTGATCACGTCGAACACACTGTCGTCGGCGACGATCAGCACCGCTTCGAGGGCGCGGGCGGTGTTCGGGTGCTGCAGGTAGCGCGGCTGGTGCACGTAGTTCCGCGTGAGGTGCTGGGCGACGCCCACATACCCTTCGGACGTGGTGCGGGGGTCCATGTGCACGGCGCGGGCGCGCACGGTCCGCGCGCCTGCTTCAGTGTCCACGTCGCGTGCCAAGTCCAGCACGCCTGACGTGCGCAGGCCCCCGGCGACCAGCCTGCGGTCCGTCGCCTCGGCGTCGTCGGTTTCCAGGTTGAGCAGCCGGAACCCTTCGTACTCGTCGGCCATCGCCTTGGTGTGCCACGGGTCGGGCGCGGACTCGTCGACGATGCCGAGCAGTTCGATGTACGCCCCGCCGAATAGCGCGCACCGGTTCGCGGTGCAGCCCGGCGTCGGCGCCGCGCCGGGCGTTGCGGCCAAAAGGTGCCGCGAGCGCGGGCTGAGCGTGAAACCGAGTGCGGTGTACGCAAGCTCCAGCGCGCCAAGGTCACGTGTGAGGATGCCGGCGTGGTGGATGCCGTGGATGTCTCGTCGCATGGGCGGGATGCTGCCGCTCGGCTGCCCGTGCTGTGCCCAGCAGGGGCAGCGGGGGCGGAATCCGACGTTGTTCTACGCTGACCGGGTGGATTCGGTCACGCTGGACAGGCTCGACGTGAAGCTCATGCACGCGCTTCAGGTCGACGGCCGCGCGCCGTTCTCCCGTATCGCCGAGGTCTTGGGGGTCTCGGACCGCACGGTGGCGCGCCGATACGGCAGGCTCAGCACCGCCGGGACCGCGCGTGTGGTCGGGGTGGCCGCCAGTGACCTGACCGGGCTCGCGGAATGGCTGGTGCGGCTCCGGGTCCTCCCCGCGGACGCGGTCGTGGTCGCGAGTGCATTGGCCCGGCGCCCGGACACCGCCTGGGTGACCGTTGCGGGCGGCGGCACCGAGATCGTGTGCATCTTCCGCGTCGCCGGGGAAGGCGTGCCGCCCTTGGACGCCTTCGACCGCGCCCGGACCGTCACCAAAATCGACGCCTATCGTCTGCTGCGTCCGGTCATGCAGCACCGCAGATGGCGCGGACGCACCTCGGCACTCACCGACGACGAGATCGCCGCCCTCCTACGCCCGGGTGCCCCGCTCCCGGGCGCGGACGACGAGCCCGTCCCACTCACCGCTTTGGATCAGCGGCTGCTCGGGGTGCTGGCCGTCGACGGGCGGACGGCCTATCCCGAGCTCGCCCGCCGCGTCGGCTGGTCAGAATCCGCCGTCCGCCGCAGCCTCGAACAGCTCCGTCGCACCCGCGTCCTGCACTTCGACGTCGAGGTCGAGCCGAGGCTGTTCGGCTTCACCATTCAATGCCTGCTCTGGCTGAACGTCGCACCCGCCCGCGCCAACCACGTCGCCCACGCCCTCGCTTCGGACGCCGAAGCGGCCTACGTCGCGACGACCACCGGCCCCCACAACATCGTCGCCATTGCTGTCTGCCGGAATTCCAAAGCCCTCGACACCTACCTCACCGACCGGATCGGCTCCCTCGGCAGCGTGCACACGATCGAGACAACACCCGTCAACGCCTATACCAAACGCGCCGCCCCCGCCCCCATCACCGCCCGTTGACGCTCCGTCAGGCCCCACTGCCGTCAGCAGCAGCGCCGGATGGCCCGTCGTCACCACCGCGACCAGCAGGCTCACGCAGCCGGCGGCCGGCAGCCGCAGCCACCGCCGCCACGCGTAGCCCACACACACCCGACCGGTGTCTACAGCTACGTCGGCTACCTGTTCGGACAGTCCGCGGTGGCGTTGGACGGTCACGGTGCTTCTCTCCGGTGCAAGCCCAGGCTCTTCTCCAGATGCCGCCCCGTGTCGGCTTCGGGCTGCTGGCTTGTGGGGGGTGGTTCGTGCCTGGCGTCGAACCGATAGGTCATGCGGTCGGAGTGCAGGTGGCTGGTCACCTCGGTCATGCCGGCCTCGCGTAGTTGCCGCCCGATGTCGAGGACGGATCTCGCGACGGGAGGCAGGGCAAGGGCGGCGGTGGTGAGGAAGCTGCGGTACTGCTGGTACTGGTCGGGTGCCATCACCGCGGCGGCGGCATCGGTGACCTCGGCGCGGAGGGCACTGACCGCCCAGAACACCTCGTCAGGGCGCGCGGGTCCAGGCGGCCGTTCGGCCAGGTGCCGGGCCGCCGCGTGCGGCAGTGCAGGCACAGGGAAGGCCTCGCCTGCGTGCGCGTTCAGCAGCGCCGCGACCTGCTTCGGTGACGGGGCGTTGTCGCCGAGGAAGCGGGCGATGTTGCGGTGGACGAGTGCGGGGTCGACTTCGCCGCGCAGGCCCCGCAGGACGTCGACCCACGGCGCCCGGGCCACCTCGTACGCATGGTAGGTGGCGTACAGACCGGAGTCGATCGCCTCGCGTGCACCGGCGACCTTGTCCGCGAACTCCTCTATCCGGTGTGGCCGCAGGGAGTAGGGGGCGCGGGTGACCAACGCCGCAAGAGTGTGGGCGGCCGCCGACACGTGCGGGACGGGGCGGGCCAACTCCCAGTCGGTCAGGACCGGCTCGTCGAGGCTCCACATGAAGTTCCCGACGGTCGGGTCCCCGTGCGCCAGCCCGAGGCTGCTGCGGTCCTCACCAGGGGCGGGCAAGTCGCGGTGGAGTCGCTGCGGCGTGGGCAGGTGGAAGCTGCGGGCCAGCCGCACGCCGATCACCGGTGTCACCACCTCGGCCACACGGACGGTGAACGCACGCGCCACCGCGCCGTCGCCGGCGTCCGCCGCGCAGCGCAACGGCACCTCGGCCTCGGGCAGCGCAGCCAAGATCTCGATGGATCGCCGGGCCTTGTCGACGACAGCGTGGGCGGCGGCCTCACTGTGGTGGCTGACATAGCCGAGCTCGTCGATCAGATGGCCGACGTGCCAGTCGAACTCGGTCTCGCTGGAGACCGGGTCCCGCTCGTGGGGCGTCAGCCGCAACAGGCCCGCCAGCGGGGCCAACGGCTCGCCCCCCGGTGCCGGGGCGGAGGTGTACGCACCGGGATAGGCCTGGCGCAGGGCCGCCCGGGCGTCGGTGTCGTTGATCACCCGCAGGTCCAGGGCGTTGATCTCCGCGATCGGCCAGCGTTGAATCGTATCGGTCCCCGGCACAGTCCAGGTCTCGTTGCTGGTACCCCTACCCAGCAGCAGCGGCGCGTCGACGTCGAAAGGCCGCGCGTCGTCAGGCCGGGGTTCGGCGCTCACGAGGGACTCTTTTCGTTCACCACCCGAAGGCTCGGGAGGTCGCGGGCTTTATCGCTCGATTTGGGATTCGGGTGGCCTATGCGCGGTGGGCTCGCTCGTACCCGACCATGGCTCGGCCCAGGTGCCTGTGACCTGGTCCACCAGATCGGCGGTGGGCAGGGCCTCGAGCCGTGCTGGCTACCGGTCGGCTGCTTTGCGGAGTCGGGCAAGGCGTTGGTGGAAGCGGTGCCGGTCGATGATGCCGCGGTGGTGTGTGCCGGCACTGATGGTGCCGTTGTCGTCGGAGGCCTGGACGGTGAACGCGAGGGTTCGTTCGGTGACATCGGCGAGGGTGACGTCCACGCGAACGGTGGCACCAGGCAGCGTGGGCGCAACATGAGAGAGGTCGACATGGATACCGAGGGTCGTCTCGGCATCGTCGAGGTGGCCGTGGACAGATTCCATGCAGGCCCACTCGACGATGCCGACGAGGTAACCAGTGGCGAGCACGGGCGGCAGTGCGGCGAATTCGTTCGATTCGGGCAACAGGTGCGGGACGGTCCGGTTCTCGGGCACCTGGTAGCGCAAGGTGTGGGAGAGGCCGGGTCGCAAGGTTTCCCTCATGAGCACTCCTGACGTGGCGGGGGCGGACGTACGGCATCGATCAGCGCGGCCGCAGCGGACTTGGCATCGTGGATCGCGCCCGTGTCCCCAGTGGTGACCACCCGCGCGTTGGCGCCGTCGACCAGAAGTGCCAGCGTCGATCCCCACCACTGCGGCCCGGGCAGGCCATCAGCGGCCGCCAACTGGGCGAAGGTCCGGCGGATCCATGCTTTGTGGGCCGAGATCACGAGCCGGGCCGGGTGCTCCGGATCGGGCAGCTCAACGGCGGCGTTGGTGAACGGGCACCCGCGAAAGGCCGGCTTGGCGTGACCGACGGCGAACCAGTCGAACAATGCCAGCACCCGGCTCAGGACGGTTGCGTCGAGTGAGTTGAGGTAGTCGCCGATCACGCGTTCGCGGTCACCGCGTCGTCGGTCCAGCACCGCAGCGACGAGATTGGCCTTCGAACCGAACTGTGCGTACAGCGTTGGCTTGGAGACCCCAGACTCCTTGACGACGCGATCGACGCCGATGGCTCCGATTCCCTCGGCGTAGAAGAGACGCGAGGCGACCTCAAGGATCCGCTCACCGCTCGCAGAAGTCCTGTCCACGCGGATGAACTTACAGGTCTGTCAACTGGCTGTGCACCTCGGAGTCGGCGGTGTCGCCTGAGCGGGCCCGACCAGTCGTACCAGGAGACAGCCGGTGACTGCCAAGCGTCCGCGGCCGCAGCGTTCGCCGTAGCCGGACGCCCGGCCTCGCCGCTGTCCTCCCGTCATCGACCCAGCGATGGATTCCTGTCGGTGGAACATCTGATCGACTTACTTCCGCTCCATTCGAGACAGACACGAAGGAGGGCATGTACGTGGAAGACCAGACGCAGCGGGAACACGCGAGTTCCGCGGTCCAGAACCGTGTCAAGGGCAGCTTCGACCGGCAGGGCTTGATGGCGCATCTTGGCGCGCACCTCACGCACATCGGACCCGGCCGCGTGCACATCGAACTCCCAGCCCGCCCCGAGGTGACTCAGCAGCACGGCTACGTTCACGCCGGCGCCACCAGCGCCATCGCGGACAGTGCCGGTGGCTATGCGGCACTGACGCTGCTCGACGAGGATTCCGATGTCCTGACCGTGGAGTACAAGATCAACCTCCTCGCGCCCGCCGCCGGCAACCGTCTAGAGGCGATCGGCACCGTCCTGAAGTCCGGACGCACTCTGACCGTCTGCCAGTTGGAGGTGTACGCCGTCCAGGGGGACGACGAGCCGGGGCTCATCGCCAGCGGTCAGCAGACTCTCATCCGCGTGTCGCTCCGGCCTCCTCATTCCCCCTCCGCCTTTACAGGACGCGACCGCGCTCCCGCGCCTTTGCGACCCGGTCCCCGGGGATGACGTTGTCGACCACCGCGTCGACCCCGGCGAAGAAATCACGGCACTGCCGCTCGCGGGCATCGCCCGTGAGGGTCGTCGCTTTCGCTTTCGAACAGGCTGCGTGGGACCCGCGTTGGCGCTGTGGGTTCGCTCGGACGCCCGCCCTTGCCGCGTTGGCAGCTGCCCGGTTGTGTCTGCGGGTCGCCGACCTTTGCCGTTGGAGATGGTCGCCGAGGCCAACGCGGGATGATGGATGGGGGTCTACGCGGTCGTCTCGCCCCCGGCGCCCTGACCTTGCCGAACAGCATTGTTCCTTGAGGCGGTTGAGCCAGGAGCATGCCATCGGTGCGATCGTGGAGTTTCAGTCTTGCCCGCGGAGGGGCATAGCGTCCGGCCGCCGTAACCACCAGGTCGTCGACGCCGACTGGGGTCACCCTGCCTGGTGGTTACGGCTCGCCCGGGACAGGCGGGCACGGGGCATCGACCCCGCCGTTGTGGTGCGGCCCTGGGCAGCGGGTGTCGAAGGGGCGGCCGTGTTCGAGGTGTCAGATGCTCAGAACGACTTTCCCGGGAATGCCGTGCTGCTTGGCGGTGAACGCCTGTTTCGCGTCGGCGAACGGGTAGACGGCGCCGATGTGCGGACGCAGACTGCCGGCCTCGGTGCGGCGGGCGAGCTCGGCGAGTTGCGTGCGGTCGGGCTCGACGATGAAGAAGACGGCATTGCCTTCCTTCGGGGCGACCGGGGGCGGTGCGGTGATCGAGACGAGGGCGCCGCCGGGCTTGACGCGGCCGGCTGACTGGGCGAGGAGATCGCCGCCGATGGTGTCGAAGACCAGATCCACCTGCCCGACGGCGTCCTCGAACGGCTCGTGTTCGAGGTCGACGAATTCGTGAGCCCCCAGGTCTTTCGCGAGCTCCGCGGCTTTGGCCCGGCCGGTGGCGATGACGTGCGCGCCGCTTGCGCGGGCGAGTTGGACGGCTACTGTCCCGGTGGCGCCGGCGGCCCCGTGGACGACCACCGACTGCCCCGTCCGTAGACCGCCGTGGACGAACAGGCCCTGCCAGGCCGTCAGTCCCGCGATCGGCAGCGCCGCGGCTTCCACGAAGCCGACCGAGGACGGCAGGGATGCCAGGTTGCGGGCTTCGATGGCTGTGTACTCGGCCGCGGCTCCGTCGCGGTGCCAGTCGGTCAAGCCGAAGACACGGTCGCCCACCGAGAAGCCGCTGGTGCCGTACCGGGTTTCGGTGACGACGCCGGCCACTTCGTGGGCCGGGATGGACGGTGTGCGCTCCTGCCCCGCACGGTCCACCCAGGTGCTGGGCCAGGCCAGCTCGTCCGGGACGAAACCTGCCGCGTGCACGCGAACGATGACGTCCCCGGTCGCGGCGTGCGGCGCTGGAGCGTCCTCGAAGACGAGGCCCTCGTGGTCGCCGCGCTGGTGGATGCGAACTGCTTTCATGGTGCTTGTTCCCTTGTTGTTCGGAGAAGGTGCCAGGAGACGGCAAGGCCGAGGCCCGCCTGTGCGGAGCGGTGTCCCCGATGATGCGGACGGCCAAGGCATGGGCTTCCCTGTCGACGGCGGCGCGCGCCGCCCGCCTCGTCGAGCGAGGGAAATGCCCCCAGGGCCATGTCGGTGCCGGTGAGGGCCGCGTGCGTGGGCGGGCTCCGAGACGGCGGCGGGAGAGGAAACGAGCGCACGACACGACGAGTACGCCCGAGTGATTGGTCTGATTGGCCGTCGCCTTGGCGTTCGCCTCGTGGGATGGGGCGCCGTCAAGAGGCCGTGGTGTTCCCGTCGCAGTCCGTGTGGCGGTCTTCGTTCTCGCGTTCCTGCAGCCGGACACTATCACGGACTAAACAGGTCCATAATATCTGCGATAGACTGTGTCCGTGAAACTGCCCGGAAGTACCGAATGGGTCTTGCACTGCGCGACGTCGTTGGCTCAGCTCGACCCGGGAACCAGCGTGTCGACAACACAGCTCGCGCAGTACTTCGGATTGCCCGCGCCCTATCTCGCCAAGCAGCTCAAGGAGCTCGTCAAAGTCGGCCTGCTGGCCGCGACGACCGGGCCGCGCGGAGGATTTCGGCTCGCCCGGCCCACCACCGACATCACCCTGCTACAGATCGTCGAGGCCGTCGACGGCACGTCCGCCCCATACGAGTGCCGCGAGATCCGCCAACAAGGACGGGGCGCACTGCCTCCTGACGACTGCCGGGATACCTGCATCCTCGCCCAGAAGATGGCGGATGCCCACGCGGCCTGGCGCAGCAGCCTGGCCGGTGTCACACTCGCCGACATCGTCGCCTCCCTCCCCGAGTGGGCCCCATCCCGCACCCGCCTTCGCCTGACGGAGACGGCGTAGCCGTGGCGGGCGACCGTCGCGAGTCCACGCACCCGGCTCACCGCCGTGACGCCGGAATTCGCTTCCTACGGTCACGCCGCAGGCGGCGCCGAGGACCGCGGGGGCAGGCCCATGACATGGCGGAGCATCTCAATGGAGAGGTGGATTGACGGACGCTGGGTTCGCGCGGCCGGACGCTGGTGGGGGTACGGGCAGGACCAATCGTCCCCGCGCGATCAACCTGATGGCCGGGGTCGCCGCAAGCGCCTGGACCCGCGGCAGAGCGACCAGCACGAACAGACAGCCGTACCGTCCCCGCCTGCAAGGGTGTCGCGCCATCGGCGGCCTGGCGTTTCGTAAGTTCGCGAGAAGGGCCTCGACAGCGCGAAGGGGCCTGGAGCGCGACGCGGTCCACCAGGCGGAGACCCCGGGTTGATCTCAGTTATTCTGAATGGTAAATGTTTAGGATGCAGATGAGCGAGGGGGTCGAATGGGCCCTGCACAGCTGCCTCAACCTTGCCTGGGCGGACGGCCGGGCGGTGACGGCTGGAAAGCTTGCGGCGTTCTACGACCTGCCTGCGGCGTACCTGAACCGGCAGTTGCAGGCGCTGGCCCGCGCGGGGATCGTCACCTCGACCTCCGGACCGCGTGGCGGTTTCCGCCTCGCGCGGGACCCGGCGCGGATCACGCTGCTCGACGTCGTGGTCGCGATCGAGGGCGAACAGGAGGCGTTTCGCTGCCGGCAGATCATGCGCGACGGGCCCGGCGGGCGTTCCGACGTCGACTACCGCCGGCACTGCCTGGTCTCGCAGGCGATGAGCCGCGCAGACCTCGCATGGCGGCGCGAACTCGCCGCACAGACGCTCGCCGACATCGGCGCCGCGGTCGAGAGAAAGCACCCCGGCGCGCCGCGGGCCGCGCGCAACCGCCTGGACCTGCCGGCCGACTGAGACCCGCCATGCTGCGGGGCAGCCTCTCTGTGGCGACCAAACATGAACATCAAATGTTCGGAAAGTAGAGGAATAATCATGGAACCTCGTATGGCCGATGTGTACAAGCTCGCCGGACGCGGATACCAAGCGCTTTCTGCCATGGAGGAGTTCCTCCGTGACAGCGCCGCCCCCGACGACGTCCTGGAACTGGTCCGGCTGCGTGTCAGCCAGATCAACGGCTGCTCGGTGTGCGTCGACCTGCACTCACACCGAGCCAGTGCCGCAGGCGAGACCAACGAACGGCTGTGGTCGGTAGCCGCGTGGCGGGACACGCCGTTCTTCACCGACCGGGAACGCACCGCACTGGCGCTCGCCGAGGCGGTCACGCGGATAGCGGACAATCCCACAGGCGTCCCCGGCGACGTCTGGGACGCCGCCGCCCGCCACTTCGCCCCGGACGCACTCGCCGCACTCGTGATGGCCATCGCATCGGTCAACGCCTGGAACCGCGTCAACGTCACCGCAGGCCTGGTGGCAGGCTCGCACCGCTGAGCATCCGCCCACAGCCGCAGAGGCGATCCGCGATGACGGGGAGACCCGCTTCGGCGGACGAGACGGCGCTTCCGACAGTTGTCGTTCGTCGAACCTGCAGTGCGCGGGACGCACCGCCGACAAGCCGTTCTCTCGTCGAGAGAGCGCGACGGGCACTCAGGGGGTGGGGGCGGTGAAACCGTACACGATGACGTCGCGGATCACGACCGCGTGCCGGGGGGCCGGCGAGGGCGGGCAGCGCCAGGTCGGGGCCTTCGGCAAGCGGCTGCTTGGTCGCACGTCCAGGGCGAGCGCGTGATGGTGCTCATGGCGTCGCAGGGCGCGCGCAGTTCGACAACCTCGCTGGTGCCGCAGTGTGGCGACACCGCCGGAGTGACGCGCCGCTAGGTTGGCGGGTCTTAGGGCCCACGAGTGGGACGGGTGTTGGGTGCGATGGACGTTGTCCTGGTGGGAACTGGTTCGGGGGACGGTTGGCCGAACCCGTGGTGTGGATGCCGTTCGTGTGTCTGGGCTCGCAAGACGCCCGGCGCGCGGCGCGGGCAGACGACGGTTTTGGTCGATGGGTCCTTGCTCATCGACACGGGGAACGCCCGCGGCTCGGCGGCGGTGTTGAGCGGGGTGGCTACCGTCCTGCTGACGCATGCCCATCCCGACCACACCGATCCTCAGGTCTTCCTGTGGCGGCAGGCCGCCCACGCGAGGTCCGGGGAGGTCGTCCGGCCGTTGGAGGTCGCCGGCCCGCCGAAGGCACTGGACCTGTGTCGAGACTGGGTCTCGCCGTACGAACCGGTCACGTGGACGCCGCTGTTGCCCGGGGACAGCGCGGTGCTGGCGAGCGGTCACCGGGTACGTGCCCTGGAGGCACGGCACTGGCTCGGGGACCCGTACGTAGGCCCTGCCGTGCTCTACGACGTCGACGGGCGGCTGCTGGCGGCCTGGGACACCAGTCCCCCACTCCCCGAAGTCCCCGAAGTCCCCGGAAAAGCCTATGACTTCGTGCTCCTGGACTGCAACGACGGACTCCTCGCCCAAGGCCGCGAACACCACACCCTCGACGAATTCCTCGAATCCGTCCGCCGACTCAGGGCCCAAGGCGCCGTCGACGACCTCACGCACGTGTGTGCCGTCTCGCTGGGATGCGCGAACCCACCCGGCCCCGAACTCGCCGCCATCCTGGCCCAGGTGGGCGCGTCGGCACCCTACGACGGGGCCAACCTCACCTCACACAGACCATGAACCCGTGTCCCTCCGTATAGCAGGAACAACCCAAAAGTCACCCAAAAGAGCCACCGAAGTCCTCTCTGCGGCCTTCCAACGGGATGCTGCGGCCCTTTCAGTACTGGGCCCTGAGGTGCCGCGAAGGTTCCGGACAGGGACCCAATAGGGTTCTCCTCTACGGAATCGAGGAAGGCAGCACATGGGACGTCCAAGCTCGTACTCGCCTGAGTTCCGCGAGGAAGCGGTTCAACTCGCCTTGAAGTCTCTGCAGCCTATCGCGCATACGGCGCGGGAACTCGGCATGCACCCGGAGACGCTTCGGACATGGAACCGGCAGTACGAGCGGGGGCAGGAGCGCCCGGACGAGCCGCTGGCCCTGGACGAGCGCGCCAGGCTCAAAGAACTCGAACGACGAAACCGCGAGTTGGAGATGGAAGTCAGCTTCCTGAAAAAAGCCGCATCGTACTTCGCGAAGGATCCCCGGTAGCGAGCAAGTACGAGATGCGGCGTGGCGGGCGGAGGCCTGATGCTGGCGTGCGGCGCCAGCGCGGTCTGCGCCACGCCGTCGGCTTCCTCGTAGTCGGCCAGTCATCAGATACGCGGTCCGCACGAGCCGCCCCCAGTGCGACCGGACGAACTCGTGGAACGCGGCTGCGTCGTCAGGTTTCAACCTGCACCTCCCTACCCGTCAGACCCGGACCCGCGGCCCGCGCGTTGCACGTCCTCCGGAAACCTCTTCGCGTTGGGCTGTTCGCCGGTCCGTTCGAGCCAGGGATGGGTGGCCAACCGTGACGGCGAACGACGGCGAACTCGGCCGCGTCAGAGTTTGCGGACGATGACGCGTCCGTTGTCGCCGCCGGACGCGACGAGCGTCTGGTCGGCCGAGAACCTGATGATGTCGGTACGCCCCGTTCCGCCCTCCCCATCGCGCCGTACGAAAGCCGGGTCATGTCGGCGCGTGGCGGCGTCGACGATCAATGTGTCGCCGCGTCCCCCCACGGCAAGGGTCTTGCCGTCGGGCGAATAGGCCCAGCCGTGGCAGCGTGCCCAACGGGTGCTATTCCGCGGATCCGGGCAATACCAGGCGAGTTCACCCGTCTCCAAGTCGACCGCACTGGGTCCCGCGACGAATTCGGAGTTCGTGACGAGCAACGTGTCCGTCGGGTTGAACCCGATCGCGCCCGGCTGGTCGTCCAGGGGGAACCGGTGCTTGAGCTCCTGCCGGTCGATGTCCCAGACCTCGACCTCGACCTCGCGAGGGTTGTTCTCGTCATAGCGGGATCCCTTGCTGAAGCACAGTGCCAGCAGCCTTCCCGACGGCGACAGCGCACCCGCCCAGCACTCGAACGACATTCGTGCGCTCGACGTCTCGAACACGCTCTTCGCCTCAGGGTCGAGGACGCGGACCATGTCTCCGCGGTCGAAGACGAGCAGTCTCCGACGTGCCGCGTCCCACTGCGGGCGCACCCGGAACGGGTTGTACTTGGCGTCGGCAAACTGCATGTAGCTTGCGAGAGTTCGTGTGCGCCCTGTCGCCAGGTGCATCAGCCGGGTCTCCCCGTTGAGCATGTAGACGATGTGCTCGGCCGCGGCATCGAACAGGACGGCGTGCGGCAACGGCTTCCTTCCGCCGACCTGGCCCGTCTCGGTGTGAATCAACCGACGATCGTTCGTGGCGACATCGATCAGGTATATCTGCGCGTGGTTCGTGCCGTCGTGGAAGCTGGCGACCACGATGGACTTGCCGTCCGGGGACAGGTCGAACCCACCGGTGCACCGGAAGGGGGTCTTGAGGTCGAGCACAATGGCACCGCGCGCGGCCTGGGCGGCGTCGGCGACGTACGCGAACCCCTCCCGCAGCTTCTTCCGGCGGTACGCCGCGAACTCCTCCGCCGCGGCATCGCCGCTCGCGAAATCCCGCGCAGTTTCCCGCGGCCGGCGCCCTTCGGCCCACGTCCACGTCGTCAGCCGGGAACCATCCACCGCGATGCGGCAGAACCTCGGCCGGGCGGACTCGGCCGACAACCTCATGGTCACGTCAAACTGGCTCATGCCGGGCGAGGCTATAGGCACTCTCCGACGCCCGGGCGGAGCTTCATCCACGGCGCCCGGCATGACCGCGCTCAGGGCGACAGGGCGCCACGTGGGCGATGTCTTCTTCGGCCGCTCGGAGTTCGTCGGCTCTCGGCCGCGTCACGGTGACGTGCAGGCCCCCGGATTCGCGCGGCTCGGCGCGGGCGACCGACGCCGTGGGCGCCGACGCCGAGCGGGCTCGGCGCTGGGACGCGGAGCGGCGTGACCGCCCGGTGAGCTACCGCCTCTACCTCGACCACGGCATGCACGAGACCTACCGGCCGCTCGGCCGCGCGCATCAGGCCCTTCGTGTGAGCAGCCCCGCCGTTCGGGCGGTTTCGGTGGCTTCGTGGCGTGAGGCCGCGCCCAGCTTGCCGAGGATCGCGGCGACATGATGCTCGACGGTGCGCACCGAAAGCACCAGTGCCTGCGCTATCTGCGCGTTGCTACGCCCTTCTCCCAGCAGTTTCAGCACGTCCGACTGGCGCGCGGTCAGCCCTGCCGGGTGGGTGCGGGTGGCCGGGACGGGGCCGCGCGGCACACGGCGCAGGCCGAGCGTGCGCAGCCGCGCGCGTACCAGGTTCACGGCTGCGGTGGCGCCGAGCCGGTCGAGGATGCGGAACGCCGTCAGCGTCGCATCTGGCTCGCCGGATTCGGCGAGTTCCAGGGCCTGTTCGTAGGGTGCACCGGCAACGGCGAAGCCTTCCGCGGCAGTCCGCCAGTTGCCGCGCAGGGCGGTGGCGTACGGTTCCGGGCATCCTTCGAACGGCTCGGCCGGAAGCCCGGATCGCGCGGTGTACCAGAGCAGTTCGGCGCGAAACGCCTCTCGACCGGGACGGCAGAGAGTCGGGAGCAGCTCGTCGCGGACGGCCGCGGCGGACTCCGGCCGACCGGCGAGCCAAGCCCATTCGACGCAGGCGATCCCGGCGTACGCCAAGCCGGGCAGCGAGCACTGACGCAACGCGCGCTGCCACGCTTCGGTCAGCAGCCCCTCGGCCGCCGGTTCGCCGCGGCGGGCCAGGAGCCTCGCGTACGGCGGCACGCTGTAGACGTACAGCATGCCCGGGTCGTCGACGCCCTCCACCAGTGCCCGTAGCCCTTGTTCGGCGCACGTCGGGTCGCCGCGCCGCATGAGGGACAGACAGCGATGCACCTCCAGGTTGAACGCATGCGACCAGAAGCCGCACTCACGGGTGAAGGACAACCCCTCCGCGACACAGTGGTCCAGGCCGGCCAAGTCGCCGAAGCGGTACAGCAGTTCGGCAAGATTGGTGTACGCGCGCGCGGCGCTTTCGTGGGAACCGTCGCGCAGTGCGGTCGCGAGGCTGTCGCGGATCCGGCCAAGGGCGAGGTCCGGCTCGCCGAGGTCCGCCTGCGCGATGCCGAGGTAGTTCAGGCACAGGGAGACCAGGTCCCGGCGCTCGGCACGGGCGGCCAGGTGCCGGGCCTGCCCCAGGACCAGTTCGGCGCGCTCGGAGTGGCCGGCCAGTGCGAGCAGGCCGCCCTGGTGGGTGAGTGCGGAGGAGAGGGCCTGGGGGCGTCCGAGGGGGCATTCGTGAGCGGCGAGGACCCGGACCGCCCGGTCCGCGGCGTCGTTGGCGGCGTCGGTCTCCCCGAGCATGTAGTGGTGGCGCGACAGCCGGACGAGTGCCTCTCCCAACGCGGTCGGATCGTTCATCGGCTCGTACAGGCGCACCGCCTCCTGCCCGGCGCGCACTGCCGAGGCGAAGCGGTGGGCGTTGTACAGCTCCCAGGCGTAGTCGTCCATCAGCCCCGCCCGTTCGGCGGCGGTGAAGCGGTCCGGGTGCCGCAGGGCCGCCTCGAAGTGCGCGAGTGCCTGGCGGTGGGAGCCGGCGCGCGCCGCGTCGCGCGCGGCGGCGGGTGCGTGGGCCACGACCGTGTCGGCGTCGTCGGCACGAACCGCGTGGTGGAGCAGGCGGTCCCGATCCGGTTGCCGCTGGGCCAGCAACGCGCGTACGACGGACCGGTCGAGGGTTCGACGGCGCAGCGCGGGGAGGCTGCCTTCGATCGCCCGGCGGGCGAGGTCGTGGCGGAACGCCAGTCCCTCATCGCGTACTTCTACGACGCCGCGCTCCTCCGCCTCGGCCAGTGCGTCGAGGCGGTCGCCGAGCAGGTCCTCGGCCAGGCGCAGGCCGACGTGTGTCGGGACTACGGACAGTTGCTCCAGCGCGGTGCGGCAATCGTCGCCGAGGTCGCGGACGCGGGCCAGCACGGCGTCCGCGACCGTCTCGGGCACCGCGCCCGGCGTGGCGGCGAGCACTTCGGTGACGTAGAACGGGTTGCCGCCGGTGGCGGCGTGCAGGGCTACCGGGTCGCGCCCGGACCCGGCGGCGAGGTGCGCGACCGCAGCCGGGGACAACGGCCGCAAGGGAATTCTGCGCACCGGGGTGCGGATGAGGGTGCCCAGGAATCTCTGCAGCGGATGCCGGGCCGCCAACTCGTCGTCGCGGAAGGTGAGGACGAGGACGGCGCCCATGTCCTCAATGCGTCCGGCGAGGTAGGTGAGTGCGTCGAGGGTGGCGTCGTCGGCCCAGTGCACGTCCTCGACGACCAGGACCGCCGGTCGGGTACGCGACAGTTCGGCGGTGAGTGCTGCGAACACCGCTTCTCCCGAGGCTCCTTCGGCGAGTGCCGCGTCGAGGGGCCCGCCGGTTCCGGCAACGGCGTCGCGCAACGCGCCCAGGGCTCGCGGCGCCATCAGGTCGTCGCAGGCGCCGACGAGAACGCGCACACCCCGCCCCACGGTGTCCCGGAACGCGCGCACCAGGCTCGTCTTCCCGATGCCGGCCTCGCCGGAAACCAGCACGACCGCCCCCCACCCGCGCGCGGCAGCCTCGCTCGCGCCGAGCAACTCCCGTGACTCCCAGTCGCGTTCCAGCATCCGTCCCCCCAACCGGACATTCTGCCACCCAAGCGCCGGAACCACCCCCCAATACCCGGACTCCGCCGGCCCGCACGGCGTATTCCAGCCACAGGCCCGGCATCCGGGGTCTCAAGTACGACGCCCCGTGTACGCCCTGGGTACCCGCCGTCGCGCTGACGACATAGGTGGTCGCGGGCCCGACATAGGCAGCGGCCACCGATGCCTGCCTTCTGCCCCGGCCGTAGAACTGACGCAGAACCGATGAACACACGTGGGGGAAGAATGACTGATGTGGAAGCCCCGGTTGTCGGCGAGCGCTCGACCGAGCCGCCGTCCGAACCGGACCGGCGGGTCCAGCGGCCCGCACCGGGCCTGGACATCAAGGCGGCCGATCCGCCCGGCGAGCCCGACGAGGCACTGGTCAACAACGCGTTCGCGCTCGACAACTCCTACATGGGAGTCGCGGTACGCCCGCCCGGGCCGACCAGCGGCTGGTTCCGGGTCTTCAAGGTGGGCGGCTGGCACGTAGGCGGCTCCCAGCAACTCGTGGCCATGGACTGGACGCCGGGGTTCCAGAGCGTCCAGGAAACGGCCCTGGGCGGGGCGCTGACCTCGGCCCCCGGAGCCACGCTGTGGAAGAACCGCACGCGCATCGACGTGTTCGTGCGCGGCAACGACTCGGCGTTGTGGCACCACTGGCGGGACCACCAACAAGGCCATACCGGCTGGAACGGACCGCACAGCCCGCCGGACAACACCTCGATGCCCACGGTCTGGTCGTCCGCCGAACACCTGCTGCACTACGCGGTCCGCGGCACGGACGGCCAGTTCTGGACCGCGACGTGGAACGAGTCGACCTTCGCCAACTCCGGATGGGGCTTCACTCGCGTCGGCCCGGTCGGGTTCAACTCCGCCTGCGCGGGCGCCAGTCCGGAGATCAACGTGTTCAGGCTCTACGCCCGCGGTACGGACGGCTACCTGTATCGCACCCAGGGGCGGCAGTCCGTGCCGTCCAGCTGGGAGGCGTGGCACCGAGTCGGCAACCAGCCCGTGAAGCTCGCCAGCGCCCCCACCGCCGTCAACTGGGGCTGGTGGGCCGAGGAGATCTTCGCAATGGGCGTCGACGGACATGTGTGGAACGCGTGGTACCGCGACGCGGACGGCTGGAACTGGGAAAAGCTCCCGAAGCCCTTCACCTCGACCGGGGTCTACCGCAACCCGTCCACACCGATCGTGGTCAGCCACCAAGTGGGCACGCTGGACCTGTTCGTCCCCGGCCACACCAAGGAGTTCCTGACCAACCGCTGGAAGGGCACCTGGCACGGGTGGAACGGCGTGGTCGTCCCGAACCACTTCTACCCGGTCGCATAACCGCGGTACGTGCGCCACACGGTAGACGGGAGGAGACGCCAACCGTGCACCCCTGAACGCACCTACCACCCAACGGACCGCACGGAGGACCCGCCCGACGGTGGGTCCTCCGTGCGGTCTCGCCGCGCCTCATCGTCGAGACCGCCCCCGTCCCCCAGTGGGGCTACGCGGCGGTGACGTTCTCTGCCCGGGGCCCTTCTGACCCTGGGTGATGTCGAAGGACTCCCGCTGGTTCTCCTGCAGCTCGCGGTATCCGGAGCCGTTGATCGCGGAGATGGGGACGGTCGTGCGTCAGCCCGAGTAGTTCGCCTATCGCGGGCGGGGCGACAGGTCACGGTTAATCACAGCGCGCTCCCACGCGTCACAGAATGTTGGGATCGCTTGTGGTGCCACGGTCTGACCCGTGACCGAGATTCGCGGCGAGATCACCGACCTGGCCGCGCTGCCCGATGACCCAGGCTTTGCCGCGTGGGAACGGCGTTCAAAGCGTCAGCGGTCATCCGGCGGCTACTCGCCCTGCGACGCCGGCTACCTAGCCGGGCTCGGCTCTCAGGTCCAGGTTGTCCCCGTTGGCGCATCGCTGGGTGGCAACGCGGGAGAGGTGTTTAAGGTCCCCGTTGCCCGATCGTATTCGGTGAGCTCTCGCGGCAATGGAGCCAAGGCATGTGGTCGGCGGGTCTGTCGACGGAGTTGCCGCGAGCGTCCCGGCATGAGGGCACGCCAGCGAAGTGGCGCCACCCGATGAGGACGAGGGCACCGACGACGACTGAGGTTCGGTGTGTGGCTCAGCAGGTCTGAGGACTGCGCCCGCCGAGGAAGCGGCGTGCTGAGGCACGGGCCGTGTGCCCTATCTGAGCTGCCGAAGTGACGGCGGTGCGCGAGACTGCCAAGAGGGGTCCACCATCATCTCGCGGCGGGAGCGGGGCCTATGTCACTCGACCTCAGCCACGGCTTTTTCGGGGAAGTGCAGTACAGCACCATGACGGTGCAGGACATCTTCGCCGCCAACTTCCTGACACGCGCCGGACTCGTGCAGATGCAGCTGCCCGAAGGGGACCTGTCGATGTGGTTCGACCGGCCCGTGGTCGCGCTGGTGAAGGACGCCGCCCCGACCGCCCCCCAGGTCGAGGTCACGCTGCGGCTGTTCGCCCGGCTCACCGGACGGGACGACGAGGCCCGCGTCTTCATCACCGCGCGCGGCACCATCAAGGACCGCAAACTGATGGTCGACACGACGCCTCGGGCATGCCCGTCGGTGGACTTCGCGGAGTCGGGGCCCGGCGACTTCACGCAGACGCTGACCACGAACGGCGCCTACGACCCGTTCGTCCTGCCCGCGGTGACGAAGACGCTCCAGAAGGAGCCGTTCGCGCTGGGCCCGCTCTCCGACGCCACCGGCAAGCGGTTCTACCGGAACTACTTCGACATACCCAACCGGCCCGAAGGCATGCTCGTCATGTTCATCGCGGCGTTCGGCGAGCCGCCCACCCCGCCGACCGTCCCCGATCGCATGTTCTCCTCCGAGGCCATGCTGCTGGTACCGGACGACCTGGTGAACCCGGCCATCACCCGGGGACTGGCCCAAGCCGGGCTCGACTCACTGCCGGCCCCGCTCAACCCGGACGTCATGGTGAACACCCTGCAGGTCTCGCTGCAGAACGGGCACATCCGCATCGCCGGTTCCGGCACCAAGACCACCGACGTCCTCGGCATCCCCGTCGACACCGACTTCACCTTCACCGCCTTCGTCCAGCCTCTGGTCAACGCGGACGGCAGCATCGGCATCCACGTGATCTCCACCCAACAGGACCTCGTCGGCGCGGGTACGGCCTTCGCCGACTTCCTCAGTGCGGGGGCACTGACCCGGTTGATGGAACGGATGCTTCCCGAAGCCATCGGCGGACTCTCCCTGGGTGCGATCAACGGACTCGACTTCTTTTCCGACGAGACCCCCGGCCCCGGCGAGTCCGCGCCGGCCAGGGCTGACTCCCTACCGGTCATCTTCGTCAACGGCATGGGCATCCGCTTCGACGTGAACGTGCAAACGCCGCCGGAGATCATGCCGCCGTACATCCGGGGCCACCTCGCCAGCAGGCAGTTCCACATCAAGGGGTGCGAGTTCGGCGACCTGATCGGTGCCGCCAACCTCCGCAAGTTCGTGACCACGGACGCCGCCCTCACCGTCGGCTACGACGGTTGCTCGAAGTGCCAACCCGGATTCCACGTACCGGAATTCGGCTCACTGTCCATCGACGTCGTGCACCCGCCCGGCGTCGAGCCGAACCAGCCGGTGACCGCGACCGCGACCTACGTCGGCGACCTCGTCCGCTTCGGCGTCACCCTCGCCCCCGAGCAGGAGAAGGACGTCAGCAACGGAACCGCCGACGTCGGCGGCATCCCCACCAACTTCCTGGCCATCGACAACGTGGTCCCCGCGGACTGGACGGTCACCGTGGCGTGCGGGGCCTGGTCGGCGGAGGCCACGGTCCGCGTCGCCACCCGCGTCCTCGCGACGGACGGCACCGCCACCGGAGAACGCACCCGACTCACCGCGACCGTGGGCAAGCCGGATCTGGTCCACGTCGCCCCGTGACCCGCACCAGACGTCCGTTGTCTTGTACGTCCTGGCCGACCTGACGGTGAAATCTTGGCCGGGTACGCGGCGCCTGGACAGCGCATCCAGGTGGTCAACGGGCGTCACCGCGAGCTGGGGATCGGCGGGAACCCGCGTGGGTGACGCGTTGTCAGGCTGCGACAGACAACTCCGGGGCTTCTGGGCTGGGCCCAATAACAGCAGGGAGGTTCTGGCGGTGCTCATGTTTGGCCGCCGCCGACAAGAAGCCGGTCCTCCGTGTCGGGGACTGCTCGGAGGCAGCATGAGTTCGGCTGCCGCGGCCGACCCGCATTTCTGTCCCGCAATTGGAGAGTTGGGTCGCTTCAGTCGCCAAACCGTACAGACCAGTGCGCTGACCTGCCCAAACGTACCCGCGACTCAGGGGTCTTCCCCAGCGACTGACGACGATTGCCGTGCACTGGTCGCCGGGTGGCGGTCGCCCGCAGTCGCTTCGATCGCTGTCCTGCGGCTGGCGCACCCGTGTCTCGGCGTCGGCGCTTCGCCCCGCCGGACCCCGGGGTTCAGCGGGACGAAGCGAAAGGGCAGTCCGCGGGCCGTGGGCCGACGCGTGCAGCCGAAACGGCGGGCAGCGGCCGTGTCAGTCCACGGCGATCCGCTTGCGGTCGCTGCCTGGCGCGTCCGGGGCGGAGACCGCGGCCGGGGACGCCGCCGCAGCTTCGGTGGTTTTGCGCTGGGTCATGCTCGTGAGGAGTTCGGCGAGGTCGATCCCGGTGGCCGAGTTGAGGAGTTCGAATCCCTGGGCGACGTTGTCGGTGACGGTGCGGGACAGTTGGCTGGCGCCGTCCGTGGAGATGACGGTCAGCTTGTCGATGGCGCTGAGTGGTTCGGAGGCCTTGGCGACGATCTGCGGCAGTGCGTCGACGAGCATCTGGATGACGGCCGCACTGTCGTAGTGGGAGAATGCCTCCGCCTTCTTGTCCATGGCCTCGGCCTCGGCCGCGCCCTTCGCGGCGATCGCGGCGGCCTCGGCCTCGCCCTCGATCCGGACCGCCTCGGCGAGTGCGGCGCGGTGCTGCTGCTCGCCGAGGCCGGTGAGCCGGGCGCGTTCGGCGTCCGCCTCGGCCTGCTTGACCAGGGCGATCTTGCGTGCTTCGGCTTCCTGTTCGGCTTGGTAGCGGGCGGCGTCGGCGGGCTTGCGTACCTGGGTGTCCAGTTGGCGGTCGGTCAGTGCGGCTTGGCGTTGGGCGACCTTCTCCTGTTCGCTGAGGATTTCCTGCTGCCGGGCGGCCTCCGCGAGCGGGCCGGCGGCGTTGGCCTGCGCGGTGGCGGCCTCGGTCTCGACGCGGATCTCGGCCTGCTTGAGGTAGAAGGTCCGCTGGGCGACGGCGATCTCCTCCTCCGCCTTGAGCCGGGCCTCCTCCGACGCGCGGCGTGCGTTGGCCTCGGCGATGTCGGCGACCTGCTTGGCGCGGGCGGCCTCGGGGCGTCCGAGGTCCTCCAGGTAGGAGCCCTCGGTGCTGATGTCCTGGATCTGGAACGCGTCCAGGATCAGGCCCTGACCAGAGAGGCTGGCCTCGGCCTCTTCGGCGACCTGCCCGGCGAACGCGGCACGGTCGCGGATGATGTCCTCCACCGACATCCGGCCGACGATGGCGCGCAGCGCGCCGGAGAGCACCTCCTGGGTGAAGCCGACGATGCCGGCCTGCTGCTGGAGGAAACGCTGGGCCGCGGCCCGGATGGCGTCCTCGCTGCCGCCGACCTTGACGATGGCGACGCCTTCCAGGTTGGCCTTCACCCCGCGCAAGGTGACCGCGCCGCGCACCGAGATGGGGATGTGGCGGCTGGACAGGTCGAGGGAGAACTTCTGCTGGATGAACGGGACGACGAACACGCCGCCGCCGACCACGACTTTCTGGCCGCTGTTGTCGGTGCTGACCAGGCCGGTCTCGGGGTGCACCGACTTCTTGCCCCTGCGGCCGGTGACGATGAACGCCTCACTCGGACCGGCGACTTTGTAGCGGGTGATGACGACGAGGGCGAGCAGCACGAAGAGGACGGCGATGCCGACGACTGCTCCGACAACCGGACTCATGGGCATTCCCCCCTGCCTCCCGAGGGGCGGCAGATCGATTCGAGTGATGTCAGGGTGCTTGGTGAACGAGAGAACGGCGGGCGGATGAAGGGGTGTTCGAGGACAGGCGAAGGCGGGCGGACGGTCAGCGGTTGACCGGTCGAACGAGCACCGAGGTGGTGGAGAGTTCGGCCTCCACCCACACCTCCGTGCCGCGCTCGACCGGTCCGGTGCTCTTGGCGGCCAGCTTGAGCGGCTGCCCGCCCACGCGCAGCAGGACTTCGCCGTAGCCGTGCGCCGGAATCGCGGTGACCACCGAGCCCGCCGTACCGACAAGGTCGCCTGCGCGCACGGCCGTCACCGCCGGGTCGCGGATCAGCATCCGGCTGAACCTCCACACGAGGCCGCCGGTCACGACCCCGGCGAGCACGCCGACGGCGGTCGCGCCGACGGCACCCAGCGGGGTGGCGCCCAGGGCGATGGCGCCGCCGAAGCCCAGCACGGAGACGAATCCGGCGATCACCGGAAGAGACAGCAGACCGTCGAACACCCCGTCCAGCACCCCGTCGAAGAGACCCTCGAGGACGCCGTCGAACACCAACGAGAGGACGAGCAGGACGATCCCTGCGATGCCGAGGGCGAGGAACACGTTCACGGGTGGCACCTCCTTCCACGCCCCGGTCTCCGTCGCCCGAAGCGTCGCACCTGCAGCGCGCTCGAATCACTGCCGGAACCCGGCAATGTTCGATGCCTCCTTGATGCTGACCGCGGACACCGAAGCCCTGCTACAGCTGCTCTCGGCGCCGCCTGTCGCCGGTTCCGCCCTGAGGCCTCCGGGGCGCCGACGTTGCTGAGGTCATGGAGCGACTAGCCGTGGTGCATCAGCGCGGTGCCGTCCCGGCGCGGCCGGGGCGGAGTCGGGCGATCCCGGTCAAGAGCCTCTGGTCTGCGGGCAGTCCCCCGGCGGCGAGCGGACGCTTGGGGGCTTCAGCCGACGACAACGTGTGGGAGCGTGGACAGGCCGGTTCCGTCGAGACGTTGGGCGGGCTGCCCGTCCCTCAGGCCGACGAGGGTGAGCGTGCCGTCCGGTCCGGCGGTCTTGCGGGCCAGCACCAGCAGTACCGCTGCGCCCTCCGCGGCGATGTGGGTGACTGCGGTCAGGTCGACGGTCAGGTGCCGTCCGTCGCGCGCCAGGGTCTGCAACGCAGCGAGGTGGGGTGCCGGGCCACTTACCGGGCGCCGTCTGCACGAGCCCGGCATGCCGCACCAGCGCAGACGTCGCTTCTCGCGAATCCGCCGCGAGCACCACCCGAGCATCGCTATAGCTGAGTTGTAGAACCAGGTTTCAGCGATGGACGAGGAGCCCCGTGCCCGTGACGCCCACCACCGACGACGCCGAACTCCCCTACGGCTACGCCCTCCCCAAGATCCCCGACGACGCGACCGACGAGGACGTCGTAGCAGGAGCAACTGGCGGGCTTTCCCCGCCAATCCCCCTCGCTCACCGCCAGCCCTGCCACAGCAGGACGAGGCCCTTCGCTGATCCCCACAGGTGGGCGAGACCGACGAGACAACGGCTGGCATGTTGGCTGAGTGGGCGGGGCATCGTGACCCTGCGTGTCTCCAGCACCTGAACGGTGCCCGCTGGGGCGCGGACGGCTTGAGCGACGATGTACGGGACTTCGTCGGTAACGCCCCTCGGCCCGTGTCCGCGTTCTGTGGCGTAGGCAGCGAACACCCCGATCGGCAGACCTTCTTGGAACCCGGTGCCGGGTGGCGAAGATCCGACGGCCGGGGGCTCGCGGTTATGGGCGAACTCGCCCGCGCCGAATCCTGCAGGCGGCGCCGACGAAGGCGTGAGCAAGGTCGTCGCAGTACGCGCCGTTCGCTGCGGACGTCGATGTAAGCCACGACGAGAGACGGCGTTCCAAGACGCCGCCCCCCGGGGCAGCTTGTCAGGCGCTCACCACTCGGTGATCTCCCAGCTCACCGAGGACACCTGGGCCCCGTTGGGGCAGCGGAGAGTGCTCGCCGTGCCAGGACGCTGGTTCGGGCCGTACTGGAGGCCCGACACGCCGCGGCACGTCGCCACGACCCGGTACTGGCCGGTGCCGCTGTTGCAGTAGGCGGAGGCGACGTCGCGGCGGGAGTCGGCGCTGCAGTCGTACGGCTCGGCGTAGGCCGTTCCCGGCGTCGCCACCAGGCCCAAGGTGGCCAGGGCGCCCGCCATCAGCGTCGTCGCGACAACACGGGTCCCACGGCGTTCAGTTCGCATCGCACATCCCCTGCAAGTTGATCTACCGGACGTCCTCACTCTAAGCGACCGCTCGGATACGGTCATGGAGGAACGCGACAGCAACGGACCCGGTTTCGCGGTCGCCGACCACCGTTCACCGGACCTGCGCCGGGTCCCGCAGCGGCGTCCGGATCGCGACTGGACGCACAGACCGCCGACTTCGCCGCGGGCACCGCAGTCGCTGCGGTCGCCGACCCCTCATAAGATCTTCTCTCCGACAATCGGGATACCGGCTTGCCGCTCATTGCGGGCGTAGCGGAACAGCGCGCCGTCCGACCTGCGGCAACCCAGTCCCGCCCTGCCTTGCGCGAGACCACCGCGAGGGCCCGGAGGGCAAGTCGTGCCCCTGGGCATTTGGATCAACCGGTAGCGCACCGCGTACGCCGCAGGGACGCTGGCCGGGCTGCGCGTCCAGCGTCTGGAAGGCCAGGCCATGCACGGTTTGGGACTACGCCGACGCGGCCTTCGACGACGGACCGGCCGCCGCCCGGGCGTACTTCGCCGACCACGGCGCCCTCGCCGCACCCAGGACCGCCACCGCGTTGGACAGGCCGGTCGGGCAGTGGCTCTCCGGCCAACGGTGCCCCGAATTCCTGGCCGGCCACCCTGCAGCGCGACGACAATCCGCGGTTCTTCAACGACCGTCCGACCGTCACCGCCGACCCCTACCACCCGGGCGTGGTCTACGCGGTGTGGGCCTGCGTCGACGACCAGTCGACCGGCACCGAGTCGAACTGGCTGCAGCCGGTCTACCTGGCTAAGTCGACCGACGACGGCCGTACGTGGATCACGAGCAAGGCGTACGACGTCCCCACCAACAGCCGCGCCATCGGCACCCGGCTGGTGCCTCTCGCGGACGGGACGCTGCAGATCGGCATGCACTTCGAGACGGCGACCGAGGGCTTCACCCAGGTGATCCGGTCGACCGACGGCGGCGCGACCTGGTCGGCGCCGACACTGAACGTTCCGGCCCCGTTGGCGGTGGGTCCCCGCATCCCGCCCCGGACAACTCGGGCGACCCGATTCGCAACGCCTCCCTGCCGCTCATGTCCACCCAGCCGAACAGCGCGGTGGTGGACGCGGTCTGGCAGAGCCAGGGCACCGACGTACGCTTCGGGGTTCGGAGCAACCGAACCCCGCCGGCTCGGTACGGACGGTGGTCGATGTCCGAAGGAAACGCCTAACGTCCCAAAGCGTGTTGCGGGCGTGCGGGAGATCTCCGACGCGACAGGCACACCGGGCCGGCCCCGTGCGAGTAGGTCCCGCAGTTCCGCCACGGTCCGGTCCGCGGGTTCGATCCGCCGCCGCATTGCGCCACGTAGGTGCCCCGCCTACAGCCCTGTCAGCCTCGCTTTGCGCCTTTCGTAAAGCCCCTTTTCCTCCGTGACGAGCTCCTCCAGGAGAGCGGGGTCGACGGGCATCCCGGCCGCGTGGTGGTGGGCGCGGGCGGTGGTCGAGTCGACGTTGATCAGGCCGAGGGCGACGCCGCCGCGGGCTTTAGTCTCCGTGATCATCGCGTCAATCAGGGCCTGGAAGACTCCGTCGCGCGCCCACGTCCGACGGTGTGCGTCCGCCGCCAGGGCCTGCCCGGGCCGGGCCGCCCGTGGGCGCGTCGTACGCGCTCCTGCCCACGGGCATTGGGGACACGGCCTTTTCACGTTGCCCGAGCACGCCGGGCCTTTACCGCGCTGCCGGATCACCCCACCGTCGGGTCCAGCCGCCCGCGGGTCTGCGCTGCCCCGGCCACCTCCACGGCCTGCCTCACAGAGCTGCGTACGTGCAGAGCACGTCACTCGAACGCGCTGTTGTTCTTGTGCCCGTCCGCGCGGGTGTTGGCGTTTCGGACTTCGCTGGTCGTCGGGTCGCTGTTGATGTTCGTGTTCAGGGCCGCGATGTGGTCGATGACGTCGAGGTTGTTGCCGCTGCCATCGATGATTCCCGCGTGTGCCGGTACGGCAGCGAGGACGGCTGCGCCGACGGTGAGAACGGCAGTGGTCAGGACGCTTCGTTTGATCATGACTTGCTCAACGGACGGCGCTGTCGAAGGTCACCGGTGCCAGCGAAGAACCCAGGAAGGCCGCAGGTGCCGCACGGCTGTTCGCCTCACGGGTGTCAGGCGTCACCCGGTCTGCCCACCACGAACATGGAGGCCATGGGGACGCGGCGGCGGACGGCGGCACGGTGACGGGGGTGAAGCCTGTACGTGTTGACCGGACTGGGCGGGCACCGTCCGCTTGATCTGGACGGGTGAAGGCCGCGTTCGATGCGTTGAAGACCACGCTGGACGTCTTGCGCTCACTCGGACGGCGCCGAGGGTGATCTCCTCCCCGTGGCGAATGAGTGAGATCTTCGCGACGGCCGTGTCTTGCGAGCCCGAACACCCTCCTGGATGTGCAGGCTTCCCGACGTGAACCGACCCTCGTGCTCGGCGGCGGGGGGCGTCCCGGAGGGGCTCACGGTCGCGGAGGTGCGGCGAATTCAGTCGCCCCCCGGGGTCCAGTGCGAATACGTCCGCGGCGGCACCAGCGTGACCTGCGACAGCGTCGTTCCCTTCGGTCCTGGCCAGGGCTTCATCGTGGAGATCACGGTGTTCGTCGCCCCCGACGCCCCGTGCACGGTGACCAACACCGCCCGCTTCTTCACGTCGCTGGACTTCGTCGCGGCCAACGATCCCACCAACATCCCCGGCCCAGGCTGCACTACGGGGAACGGCGGGGGCACGTCCATTCTCCCCCTCGATCTCAGCGGCCTGCTGCCCTTCTACAACAACATCAACACGGGCAGCAACAACTTCAGCCCGGGTGTGGCCACGAACAACACCCAGAACTTCGCGGTGAGTCCGAGTCCCTGATCAAACGGAACCAACACACCCAGCGGTCGGCCCCGGCCACGAGGTGGCGGTGTCGGCGGGCCGGGCGGCAGGTCCGCAGCGTGGGAACCTGCTGATGGGGGTGTCACCCCACCATCGGACCAACGCTGCGGCGCCGTTGCCGGGGTCCGGCTGTACGCGGGCTACACCTGGACGCCGGACCTGCTGGTCCTCGGCAACGGCCGCGCGGTCGTCTTCGAGATCCACGGCCCTCCCACCGCAAGAGCCGGCGTTACGTCGACGACCCGTGGCCGTCGCAGGCAGGACGGCCGCTGCGGCCGTCGTCGCGCACCCGGGGCACGTGGCGGAATCCTTCGGCCGCGGTCCGTGCCATCGAACGCTGCGCTCCGGGGCGTGCTCTCTGTCCTACGCCAGCAGGTCGTGACGCCGGGCAGCGCTGCAAGCCACTGGACGCGGCGATCACCCGCAATGTGGGACAGTGCGCGCGGACTGCGTCCGAGTAGCTGCTCACCTTCTAGTAGTGCTTTGTTATGTGGCCTTGGCAAGGGTTGTTTCCGGCGGTTTGCTGTTGGTATGACGCCGGGGGAACTGTCTTTGTTGCGTGGGCGG
>NZ_JBSFVE010000041.1:0-34979 GCF_053592165.1 Streptodolium elevatio | reverse complement strand
GGACTAGGGCCCCCCCCCCGGGCCGGGGGGCCGGTGGGGGCGCGCGCCCCCCCCGGGCGGCGGCCCCGCGCAACCCCCCGTGCCGTGTCCAACGATCCGGTGGCGGACAACGGCACGGGCACACCAGGTGTGTCCTGTATCGCCTCGACCGGCGGTTCCCGCCCGCCCCGCCCCCCCCGCCCCGCACCGGGTCACCGGTGTCCGTCCGGATCATGTGCGGCACGGCGCCGCTTTCGTAACACCGGGTCGGCATCGGAGTAGATGACGTGCCGGACCGCGCGCTCACCGGGACGGCCCGCCGATCAGCGTCACCGCCGCCCGCTCGGACTGCGTCCTGCCCATGCGTCGGCAGTCAGCCGGCCACCTCCGTAACGGCGGTGAGGAGAACTGCGGCGTCCTCCAACGCGGTCAGACCGTGGCGCTCCTGCGGGATCGCCTGCACGGCGCCCTCCGGTACGTCGATGTCGCCGCGCGGGGCGGTGATGCGGACCGATCCGACCAGGACGTGGATGCTGGCGGCCACAGGGGCGTTGTGCTCGTCCAGGGCGGACCCGGCGGTCAGCGCGATCACGGTCTGGCGCAGTGGTCCCTCGTGCAGGAACAGGTGAGCGCTGCGGCCGTGCTCGGAGGCGGCGGCCTTCTGCAGGTGTTCGCGTGCCAGGGCGGCGACGTTGTCCATGGTCGTCCTCCTTGATGTCGGTTCCTACGCGTACCCCGATCTTCGGGAGCTACCCACCGCTGCCGCGTCATGCCGCGAACCGGAGGGCCTTGCCCAGGTTGTGGTCGATGATCCCGCGCATGGCACCGCGGTCGGTGAAGTCGCCGTCCAGGAGCCTCAGGGGGCCGGCCACCAGGGACAGGTGCATGGCCAGGCTATAGAAGGCCATGCGAGCGTCGTCGAGGTCCCGGCTCTGGAGGTGGCTGTAGTAGTCCTCGTACCGGAGCCGGAGGAAGACGTGCTCCCATTCGGCGTCGAAGAACATCAGGCCCTCGATGTCGATGAGCACTGGTTCGTCGTGTGCGTCGACGAGGACATGTTCGGGGCCCAGTTCGCCGTGGATCAGGGCGTACCTGGTACGGGGCGCCACGGCGGCGCGGAGCGCGGCCAGGGCTTCGGCGAGGCGGTCGTGCGCGGCGGCGATGGACGGCTCTCGGTCGGCCGCTTCGGCCAGGTCGGTGCGGGCGCGGTCGAAGACCAGCTCTTCGCAGGAGTCGGCGTCCGGAAGGCGGCCGCGTGCGATCGCGGACGGCCGGCCGAAGGCCGGTGACGTCTGCGCGTGCATGCGGTCGAGGGCGGCGGCGAGGCGGTCCATGATCGGCGTGGCGCGCTGGGCGCGTTCGCGCAGGATGGTGGCGAGCCCGGGGCCGCGGATGTCCTCGACGATCGCGAGGTCGGCGGGGAAGTAGGTGTGCGTGTCGTCGCTGAGGTACAGCTCCGGAATGCGCACGTCGACGGCACGCAGGTGGCGGTGGGCGCTCTCGAACAGGGCGTGCCCGGTGGCGGGCGCGAACGGGTCGGCGTCGTCGTTGCCCGGGCCGGAATCCGGCCAGTAGTTCTCCGCGTCGTCCCAGACATACGCGACGGCGGTCGAGTCGTCGGCGAGCCTGAGGCGGTACGCCCCCTTCTTGCTCCCACCCGGCAACCGGGTCAGTGAGACAACGCGCTGGTCGGTGCCGAGAGCCGCACGAACGGCGCCGGCGAGGGTCTGGGCGGTGACGGGCATGGCGGAGTCGCTCATGGTGTTCTCCCCCGTGATCGGCGCATGGGAGCGCCGTGATGTCGGCGTAGTGGTGTCAGTGGGTGCGCCAGCGGGCGCGGACGTTCTCGATCGGCATGTCGGAGTCGACCAGCATGACGTCGGCGAGTCCGTCGTCCCAGACGACCTGGGGACCGAACGCGCGCGCCAACGCGGTCGCGGCGCGGGCTATCGCCTCGTCGTCGGGGTCGGTGCAGGTCAGCCCCGTGACGGCGACGTGTGCGGATATGTGTTCGCGGTCGCCGCCTACCGACAGTGCGAGCCCGCCGAGCGACACGGTGTCCGAACCGGGGTCGAGGAGCCCCCGCGCGGTATCGGGCGCGGACAGGGTGAACCAGCACTCGGCACCGACGCCGGCCTCCCGCAGCGTGGTGACGACCTGGATCGCGTCGGGATACGCCGATGCCTGGGCGCGGGCCATCGCGTCGTCGTCGAGCGGGTCACCGTGCGATCTCACGAACTCGGCGCCACCGTCCTGCTCCGCGAACCAGCGCAGCGCGTTGACGTGCACGGTCGTGCTCATGCGTCCCTCCGTCCCGAGTCCCCCGCCCCATGATCGTGCACGGGAAGGACATTGACGTGTCGTCAGGCGCGCCGCACGGCGAACGTGTGGGCGGGCGTCAGCGGTTCGCGACATGGGACGCCAACTCGGCGTAGACACCTGTCCGCGCGATGCGCTCCGCCCGTTCCTGGGCGCGTTCCTCAGCCCGGATGCGGGCCGCCTCGCGCCGGTGCTCGGACGCGACACGCCATTCGCGCCAGGTCTCGGTCGCCTCGACGGCGGCGACGCGCGCCTCGTCGTACAGCCGCATGCGGGCCGCCGACGGCACGACCGGATTCGGCGCGTGGGCGTCGGGCTCGCCGAGGAAGCGCAGGATGCCGCTGTCGGTCCAGCCTCGTCGGCGCAAACTGCCGCGCGGTAGGAACAGCGGTCTGCGGCAAGCTGGTTCGGTGTCCTTCTGACGGTCGGTGCCTCTGGTCCCGCGCGCCTCGGCGTCCTTGCGCTGCCGGCGTTCAGGCCGCTCCTGCTTGCGCGCCTTGCCGGTCTCGCTTCCCTTGCCGGTCTCGCTTCCCTTGCCGACCTCGTGTCCCTTGCCGACCCTTGCGACCCTGCCGGCCTTTCCCGCCTTGCCTGCCTTGCCCGCCTTACCGTCTTTGGCTTCCGTATCCGCCCTGCCCGCCTTGGTGTTCGGCACGGTGGCACCTCCCCGTCGGTCCCGCCCGGCCGATCGACCGGGCACGGAGACAACGCTACGGAGTCGGACAGCCTCGGAAAGCGACGCAGCGCGAATCTGTGGAGAATCGATTCGGCAAAAGCCCGCCTTTGCCGTCCGGCCATGCACACCCGCCATACACGGATGGCCCGGCCCCCACACCTGGAGACCGGGCCATCTGCTGAAGTGCTACTCGGACTTGGCGCCGTCCACGGCCGCAGCCTTGGACCCGTCCTTGGATCCGTCCTTCGCCGCGTCCTTGGCCCCGTTCCCGACCGCGTCCTTGGTTTCGTCCTTGGGCTTCGCGTCGATACCCGCCTCACGCCGCTGGGCCGCGGTGATCGGCGTCGGCGCGCCGGTCAGCGGGTCGCCGCCGGTGGCCGTCTTCGGGAACGCCATCACGTCACGGATCGAGTCCGCGCCCGCCAAGAGCGCCACGAGCCGGTCGAGGCCGAGGGCGATCCCGCCGTGCGGCGGCGGGCCGTACTGGAAAGCGTCCAGTAGGAACCCGAACTGCGACTGCGCCTCCTCGTCCGACAACCCGATGGCCTCGAACGCCCGCTTCTGCACGTCCGCCCGGTGGATACGGATCGAACCGCCGCCCACCTCGGTGCCGTTCAGGACCAGGTCGTACGCGTTCGACAGCGCGGCCCCCGGGTCCTTGTCGAACGTGTCCAGGTATTCCGCCGTCGGTGCCGTGAACGGGTGGTGGATCGCGTGCCACCCCTGGAACACGCCCTTGTCGTCCTCGATCGGCTCGAACATCGGGAAGTCGACGACCCACAGCAGGTTCCACGCCGACTCGTCGATCAGGCCTCCGCGCCTGCCGATCTCCAGGCGTGCGGCGCCCAGGAGTTCGAGCGACGCGGTACGTCGGCCCGCGGCGAAGAAGATCGCGTCGCCCGGGGCCGCACCGGCCGCCTCCACGAGCCCCGCGAGGTGCTCCTGCGACAGGTTCTTGGCCACCGGGCCGCGCAGTTCGCCGGTCTCGGCGTCGACGAGCACGTACGCCAGCCCGCGCGCGCCACGCGCCTTCGCCCAGTCCTGCCAGCCGTCCAGTTCCTTGCGCGTCTGCGAGGCACCGCCGGGCATGACGATCGCGCCCACGAACTCCGACTGGAACACCCGGAATTCGGTGCCCGCGAAGTACTTCGTCAGGTCCGCGATCTCGACGCCGAAGCGAAGGTCCGGCTTGTCCGAGCCGTACTTGGCCATCGCGTCCGCGTAGGACATGCGCGGCAGCGGGAGCTCGACCTCGACGCCGTGCACCTCGCGCCAGATGCGCGCGATCAGCGCCTCGGTGAGCGCGATGACGTCGTCCTGGTCGCAGAAGGACATCTCGACGTCGAGCTGGGTGAACTCGGGCTGCCGGTCGGCGCGGAAGTCCTCGTCGCGGAAGCAGCGCGCGATCTGGTAGTAGCGCTCCATGCCCGCGACCATCAGCAGCTGCTTGAACAGCTGCGGCGACTGCGGCAGCGCGTACCAGGTGCCCGGCTGCAGGCGCACCGGCACGACGAAGTCGCGGGCGCCCTCGGGCGTCGAGCGCGTGAGGTACGGCGTCTCGATGTCGAGGAAGGAGTTCTCCTCCAGCACCTCGCGGATGATCCGCGTGACCTGCGAGCGCAGGCGCAGGTTGCGGGACATCTGCTGGCGGCGCAGGTCGAGGTACCGGTAGCGCAGCCGGACTTCCTCGTTCACCGAACCCGGCGTGTACTCCTCGATCGGGAACGGCAGCGGGGCCGCCTCCGACAGCACCTCGAAGTCGGTCACCAGGACCTCGACCGCGCCCGTCGGGATCTCGGTGTTCTCGTTGCCGTCGGGGCGGATGCGCACGTCGCCGGTGACCTTGACGCAGTATTCGCCGCGCAGGTCGTGGACCGCGTCCAGGTCGCGGAAGACGACCTGGACGGTCCCGGAGGCGTCCCGGATGTCCACGAACGCCACGCCGCCGTGATCGCGGCGCCGGGCGACCCAGCCGGCGAGCGTCACGGTGGTTCCGGCGTGCTCCGCGCGGAGCGTGCCGGCGTCATGGGTGCGGATCACTGGAGCTTCTCCTTCAGGGTGTCGACCACGGCGTCCAGGGGGACGGCCGTCTGGTCGCCGGTCGTGAGGTCCTTCAACTGGGCGACGCCTTCGGCGAGATCGCGTTCGCCGACGACGATGGCGTAGCGCGCGCCCGACTGGTCGGCGGCCTTCATGGCGCCCTTGAGCTTCTTCCCGTCGTACGCCATGTCCGCCGGGATGTCGGCCAGCCGCAGCGCGGTGACGAGCTTGAACACCTCGCGGCGGGCGGCGTCGCCCAGGGCCACACCGTAGACGTCGCAGTCGGCGCCGGTCTCGATCTCCTGGCCCTCGGCCTCCATCGCCAGCATGGTGCGGCCGATGCCCAGCGCCCAGCCCACGGACGGCAGTTCGGGTCCGCCGAGATCCTGCGCAAGGCCGTCGTAGCGGCCGCCGCCGCCGATCGCGGACTGCGCGCCGAGGCCGTCGTGCACGAACTCGAAGATGGTGCGGACGTAATAGTCCAGGCCGCGCACCAGCTTCGGGGCGTCCTCGTAGTCGATCTTCAGGTCGTCGAGCATCGACCGGACGAACGCGTGGTGCGCGGCGCACGCCTCGCACAGGCTGTCCGTGATGAGCGGCGCGTCGGTCAGCTGCGCCTGCACCTCGGGCCGCTTGTCGTCGAGCACCCGCAGCGGGTTGATCTCGATGCGGGCACGCGTGTCCTCGTCGAGGTCGAGCCCGCGCAGGAACTCCTGGAGCTTGGCCCGGTAGACCGGACGGCACTCCTTGCAGCCGAGCGAGTTCAGCAGCAGCCGGAAGTCGCGCAGGCCGAGCTTCTGGAAGCCCTCGACGGCGAGCGCGATCATCTCGACGTCGACCAGCGGGTCGGAGCTGCCGATCGCTTCGGCGCCGACCTGGTGGAACTGCCGGGTCCGGCCCGCCTGCGGCGCCTCGTAGCGGAAGAACGGGCCGAAGTACCACAACTTCACCGGCAGGCGCTGGGCCTGGAGGTTGTGCTGCAGCACCGAGCGCACGACCGCCGCGGTGCCCTCGGGCCGCAGGGTGAGCGAGCGTCCGGCACGGTCGTTGAAGGTGTACATCTCCTTCGAGACGACGTCGGTGGACTCACCGACGCCGCGCACGAACAGGCCGGTGTCCTCGAACGCCGGCGTCTCGATGTACTGGAAGCCCGCGTCGCGCAGTTCGAGGCCGAACTGGATCCGGATGCGATTGAACGTCTCCGAATACGGCGGGAGCATGTCGAAGGTGCCCTTGGGGGCGGAGAAGGTACTCACGTCTTGCGTTCCGTCACATTCCTCGGCGAGGTCCCGACCCGGGCGCCAGCTCCTGCAGGTACGGATTGGTGGCGCGCTCGCGGCCGATCGTGGTCTGGGGGCCGTGCCCGGACAGGACGACGGTCTCGTCCGGCAGCGGCAGGACCACCCGGGACAGCGACGTCAGCATCTTCGCGTGGTCGCCGCCGGGCAGGTCGGTGCGTCCGATGGAGCCGGCGAACAGCAGGTCTCCGGAGTAGAGGATCGGCGGGATGTCCGCCTCCGCTCCGGTGCCGAACGTCACCGACCCCTCGGTATGGCCGGGCGCATGGCTCACCTGGAACTCCAGCCCCGCGAGCTCCAGCCTGGCGCCGTCGGTCAGCTCGCGGACCTCGTCGGGTTCCGTGAACGTCATGCCGCCGAAGATCTGCCGGCCGAGCGCACGCGAGATGCCCTTGCCCGGATCGGACAGCAGCTCGCGGTCGTCCGGGTGGATCCACGCGGGCACCTTGTGCTCCTCGCAGACCGGGACGACCGACCACATGTGGTCGAGGTGGCCGTGCGTGAGCAGCACGGCGACCGGGCGCAGCCGGTTCTCGCGGATGATCTCCTGGACCCCGTCGAACGCGTCCTGACCGGGGTCGACGATCACGCACTCCTCGCCTGCGGCGGGGGCCACCACGTAGCAGTTGGTGCCCCAAGCCCCGGCGGGGAACCCGGCGATGATCACGTTGGTCCTCGGCTGTCTCGAAGGAAGATCGCGACCCGTACGACGACCCGAGGGTCTTCCGGGGCGGACGATCAGACGGCAGTATGCGGCGGACGTGGGAATCCTCGTCCGAGGGTACCGGCGCGCGGGGGCGGTTAGCGAACCGGTTCGGACGGCGCGCCTACACTGTGCGCCAGTCGCCCGCTTTCGCCGTGCCGGTACATCACCGCAGGTCGAGACCCGGATGACCGGTCGATCGCCCGGCCGTCCGACAGTCGGGCGACGGACACCGCAGCGTCACCCGAGTACGTCGACCGAACCGGCCCGTCCTGCCGGGCGCACGAGCGAGTCAACCGAGCCAGTCAACACAGCCAGTCAACACACCTGTCAACTGAGCCATCCCACTATCGCCGTCCACGAACAACCACAAGCCAACCAGGAGAACACGCGGTGGTCAGCAAGGAGCAGCGCCAGCGCCATCTCGCGCGCGCCAAGCACGAGCGGCAGCAGCTACGCCGGGAGCAGTCCCGCGCCCGCGCCAAGCAGCGCAACTCGCTCATCGGTGCCGTGGTCGCCGTCCTGGTCGTCGCGGGCGGCGGAACGTGGATCGCGACCGCGATGAGCGACGACGACAAGAAGAGCGACGCGACGAACGCGGCCGACAACCCGACCGCGATGCCGACCGAGCAGGCGACCAACACCGCGCCCAAGACGTGTGCGGCCCCGGCGCCGGGCGACGTGGTCCCGCAGACTTTCCCGAGCGCGCCGGCGATGACCATCGACACGAAGGCCGCGTACGACATGGTCCTCAAGACCACGTGCGGGGACATCACGATCGCCCTCGACGCGGCGAAGGCGCCGAAGACGGTCAACTCGTTCAACTTCCTGGCGGAGAAGAAGTACTTCGACCACACTTCGTGCCACCGCCTGACCACGGGCGCGATGGCCGTGTTGCAGTGCGGCGACCCGACGGCGTCGGGGTCGGGCGGCCCCGGCTACCAGTTCGAGGACGAGAACCTGAACGGCGCGACGTACCCGGCGGGCACCGTCGCCATGGCCAACTCCGGCCCCGGCACCAACGGAAGCCAGTTCTTCCTGGTCAAGGAGGCGTCCGGACTGCCGCCCAACTACACGCCGTTCGGCAGGATCACCGGCGGTATGGAAGTACTGGACAAGATCGTGTCCTCCGGTACCGCGGACCTGAGCAGCGACGGCGCCCCGCACGAGAACGTCGTGCTGAACTCGGTGACCGTCGCGAAGAAGCCCTGACCCCGGTCGGGCTCCGTCCAGCCGAAAATGCAGCCGAAATCGCATCCGCAACGGGGCGGCGGCACGCCCGCCGCCCCCGACTCCTGTGTAAAGTGCGCCGCATTCAGCATCGAAGGAGGCCGCTGTGACCAGCGACCCGTGGGGCCGCGTCGACGAGCAGGGAAACGTCTTTGTCAAGACCGCGGACGGTGAGCGTTCCGTCGGCTCGTGGCAGGCGGGTTCCCCGGACGAGGCCCTTGCCTACTTCCGGCGCAAGTACGAGGGGCTCGTCGTCGAGGTCGAGCTCCTCGAACGGCGTGTGCGGACCACCGACCTGGCTCCCAAGGACGCGGCCACCGCGATCGAGCACCTGCGCGCGAACATCGTCGACGCGCACGCGGTCGGCGACCTCGACGCCCTGGTCAAGCGCCTCGACGCGCTGACCGGCGTGGTCGACACACGCCGCGAGGAACGCAAGGTCGCGCGCGCGAAGGCGCAGGAGGAGGCGCACGCCGCCAAGGAGCGGATCGTCACCGAGGCCGAACAGCTGTCGCAGAGCACCGATTGGCGCCAGGCCGGCGAGCGGCTGCGGGCGCTGGTCGACGCCTGGAAGGCCGTGCCGCGCCTGGACCGCAAAACGGACGACGAGCTGTGGCACCGCTTCTCGCAGGCCCGCTCGGTGTTCGCCAAGCGCCGCAAGAGCCACTTCGCCGAGCTGGACCAGCAGCGCGAAGGGGTGCGCCGCACCAAGGAGCGCCTGGTCGCCGAGGCCGAGGCGCTGTCCACCTCGACCGACTGGAACGACACTTCGGCGCGCTACCGCGACCTGATGCGCGACTGGAAGGCCGCGGGCCGCGCGCAGCGCGACGTCGAGGAACAGCTCTGGCAGCGCTTCCGCGCCGCGCAGGACGTGTTCTTCGCGGCGCGCAGCGAGGTGTACGCCGAGCGCGACTCCGAGCAGCGCGACAACCAGAACCTCAAGGAGCAGCTGCTCGTCGAGGCCGAGGCGCTGCTGCCGATCGAGGACGTCAAGTCCGCCCGCGCCGCGCTGCGCTCGGTCAACGAGCGCTGGGAGGACATCGGGCACGTGCCGCGCGACGCGCGTCCCAAGATGGAGGCCCGGCTGCACGCGGTCGAGCGCGCGATCCGCGAGGCGGAAGAGGACCTGTGGCGGCGTACGAACCCGGAGGCCCGGGCCCGTGCGCAGGCCACCGTCGACCAGTTGCAGGCGTCGATCGACAAGCTGCGCGCGCAAGGCGAGAAGGCGCGGGCGGCAGGCAACGAGCGCAAGGTCCGCGAGGCCGACGAGGCCGTGGCCGCCCGTGAGGAGTGGCTGGCCGAGGCACGCAAGGCCCTGGAGGAGTTCGGGGGCTGAGGCTCTGCGGGATCCCCCGGGATCCCCGGATCCCGTGCGGGAGTGCGGAGACGTGGTGAAGGGGCCTGGAACGCTTGTTCCCGGCCCCTATGCCGTACGCGCTGCGCCGTGGCCTGCGGTGCCTTCGTACGCGCTGTGGCGGGCCCCACGTGGCCGCGGGGCGGCCTGACCCCCCGTCACGTCCCGCATAGGCGTGGGCTCCTGGCGACCACGAAGCCGACAGGAGCCCCCAAAGGCCCTGAAGGCCACGCAGCCCGCGCAGCCACGCAGCCCACGCAGCGCACAACGCCACGAGAGACAACGGGGCCACGGAACCTACGAGCGCCGCGAAGCCCGCGGCTCAGCCCTGCTGCCGCCCGCTCGTGACGCGGTACGCGTCGAAGACGCCCTCGACGCCGCGTACCGCCTTCAGCACGTGTCCGAGGTGCTTGGGGTCGCCCATCTCGAACGTGAAGCGGCTGAGCGCCACCCGGTCGCGGCTGGTGGTCACGGACGCCGACAGGATGTTGACGTGTTGGTCGGACAACACCCTCGTGATGTCCGACAGGAGCCGCGACCGATCCAGCGCCTGGACCTCTATCGCGACCAGGAACACCGAGGACGCGGTCGGCGCCCACTCGACCTCGACGATGCGCTCCGGCTGCTGCGACAGCGACTCGACGTTGCCGCAGTCCTTGCGGTGCACCGAGACGCCGCTGCCGCGCGTCACGAAGCCGATGATCGGGTCGCCCGGCACCGGCGTGCAGCACCGTGACAGCTTGACCCAGATGTCTTCGACGCCCTTGACGATCACGCCCGGGTCGCCGCTGGCCCGCCGCGAACGCCGGGTCGCGGTCGGTGTGGTGACCTCGGCCAGGTCCTCGGTCGCGCCCTCCTCGCCGCCCAGCGACGCGACCAGGCGCTGCACGATGTGCTGGGCGGAGACCTGCTGTTCGCCGATCGCGGCGTACAGCGCGGAGATGTCCGGGTAGCGCAGCTCGTGGGCCAGCGTCACGAGTGTGTCGCCGCTGGTCATGAGGCGCTGCAAGGGCAGGCCCTGCTTGCGCATCGCGCGTGTCAGGGCGTCCTTGCCGTGCTCGATCGCCTCCTCGCGGCGCTCCTTGGAGAACCACTGGCGGATCTTGTTGCGGGCGCGCGGCGACTTGACGAAGCCCAGCCAGTCGCGACTGGGCGCGGCGTTCTCGGCCTTGGAGGTGAACACCTCGACCAGGTCGCCGTTGTCGAGGCGGCTCTCCAGCGGCACGAGACGGCCGTTGACGCGGGCGCCGATGGTGCGGTGCCCGACGTCGGTGTGCACGGCGTACGCGAAGTCGACCGGCGTGGATCCCGCGGGCAGCGCGATGACGTCGCCCTTGGGGGTGAAGACGAAGACCTCCTGCGAGGACAGGTCGAACCGCAGCGACTCCAGGAACTCGCCCGGATCGTCGGTCTCCCGCTGCCAGTCGAGGAGTTGGCGCAGCCACGCCATGTCGCCGACCTGGCCGTTGTCCTTCTTGGACGCCTTGGCGTCGGTCGCCGCACGGTTGCCGCCGACCGCCTCCGCCTTGTACTTCCAGTGCGCCGCGATGCCGTACTCCGCACGCCGGTGCATGTCGAAGGTGCGGATCTGCAGTTCGACGGGCTTGCCCTCGGGCCCGATCACCGTCGTGTGCAGCGACTGGTACATGTTGAACTTGGGCATCGCGACGTAGTCCTTGAACCGCCCCGGCACCGGGTTCCACCGCGCGTGGATGGTCCCGAGCGCCGCATAGCAGTCGCGGACGGAGTCGACGAGTACGCGGATGCCGACCAGGTCGTAGATCTCCGCGAAGTCGCGGCCCCGGACGATCATCTTCTGGTACACGGAGTAGTAGTGCTTCGGCCGACCGGTGACGGTCGCCTTGATCCGCGAACCGCGCAGGTCCTGCTGCACCTGGTCGATGACGACGGCCAGGTACTCGTCGCGCTTGGGGGCGCGCTCGGCGACCAGGCGCACGATCTCGTCGTACATCTTGGGGTAGAGGATGGCGAAGGCCAGGTCCTCCAGCTCCCACTTGATGGTGTTCATGCCCAGGCGGTGGGCCAGCGGCGCGTAGATCTCCAGCGTCTCGCGCGCCTTGCGCTCCTGCTTCTCACGCTTCAGGTAGCGCATCGTGCGCATGTTGTGCAGGCGGTCGGCGAGCTTGATGACCAGGACACGCGGGTCCTTCGCCATCGCGATGACCATCTTGCGCACGGTCTCGGCCTGCGCGGCCTCGCCGAACTTGACCTTGTCGAGCTTGGTGACGCCGTCGACGAGCATCGCGACGGTGTCGCCGAAGTCGCGGCGCAGCGTCTCCAGGCCGTAGTCGGTGTCCTCGACCGTGTCGTGCAGCAGACCCGCCATCAGCGTCGGCGGGTCCATGCCCAGTTCGGCCAGGATCGTGGCGACGGCCAGCGGGTGGGTGATGTACGGGTCGCCGCTCTTGCGCCGCTGCCCCCGGTGCCAGCGCTCCGCCGTCGTGTACGCGCTCTCGATCTGGCGCAGGTCGGCCTTGGGGTCGTTGACCCGCACGATCCGCAGCAGCGGCTCCAGGACCGGGTTGTAGACGCTGCTGCGCTGCACCCCGAGCCGGGCGAGGCGGGCCCGCACTCGGCCGCCGGTGTCGCCGCGCAGGCTGCGTACGCGGTCGCCGGAGGTGGTACGGCGGACGACCGGCGGGCGCGCGGGTGCGGGGCGTGACTCCGGGCCGGGGGCTCCGGCGGCCGCGGCGCCGTGGTCGGTACCTACCGTCTCGGAGCGGTCCGGGGCCGGCTCGGCGGGCGACTCCGGGGCCGACTCAGCGTTCATGCCCGTGCCGGGCTCCGTACGGGGCTCCGGGTCCGGCCCCGAGCCCCGCTCCGAGGCCGAGGCAGGCTCGGGAGCCGACGCCCCCTCCCCTGCGGTGGACAGGGCGCCGGAAGGCGCCTCCGGCGCGCGTACGGCGGCGGTGGATGCGTCACCGGGAGCGGGTGCCGCGGGGGTGTCGGCGGGCGGGGCGGATCCGCCCGTCGAATCGTCCGCGCGGTCGGATCCGTCTCCCGGTGCTTGCCGGTTGGCCCGGTCCGACGCGGCCCGCAAAGGGGCACGGGAGGTGTCCGGTGCGGACTCTCCCGGTGTCGGCGCCACGGGCACGACCTCGTCCGGCAACGGCACTCCTCCCGCCGGTTACTGCTGCGTCGTCTTCCGCGGGCGACCCGCCGGAGGCGGGGCCTGGTGGCTCGGCCGCTCCGCTGTGTCATCGTCGAAAAACCTCACTGGACCTCCATCGTAACGAGAGTGGCCCGGCGCGGGTTCGCGTCCGCGGGTCTCAGATGGTCAGGAAGGACCGCACCGACGTGTCGGGCAGCAGCCCGTCGAGCTTCGCGCGCCCCGCCAGGAACCCCAGCTCCAGCAGCACGGACACCCCCGCGACCTCGGCTCCGGCGCGCCGGACGAGGGCGATCGTGGCGGCCACGGTGCCCCCGGTGGCGAGCACGTCGTCGATGACGAGCACGCGTTCGCCGGGCGCGAACGCGTCCTGGTGGACCTCCAAGGTCGCGGAGCCGTACTCCAGGTCGTAGCTCTCCGCGAAGGTCGCGCACGGCAGCTTGCCCTGCTTGCGGACCGGCACGAACCCGGCGCCGGCCCGGTAGGCGACCGGTGCGGCCAGGATGAAGCCACGGGCCTCGATGCCGACGACCTTCTGCACCCCGGCCTCGGCGCACTGGTCGGCGAGCGCGTCGACGAGTGCCGTGAACGCCTCGTGGTCGGCGAGCAGCGGTGAGATGTCCTTGAAGACCACGCCGGGCTTGGGCCAGTCGGGGACGTCGCGGATTCGGCTGGTGAGCAGGTCGCTCAGTTCCACGGTTCGGGGGTCCTTTCCCGGAAAAAGCGGCGACCGGGTGGCGTGCGGTGCAGCACGAGGGCTGTCCCGTACGCCACCCGGTCTCCGGTGGTCAGTGCTTGCGCTTGCCGCTCGGGCGGTTGCGCGAGCGGTTGCGCGACGGTTGGCGGCGTACGCCTCCCGAACCCGTGCCCCGCGACGAGGACCCGGCGGCGGCCGGCTCGCCGTCGCCCTCCTCCTCGTCGGTGTCGCCGTCCTCGTCGGCGTCGGCAGCCGACGACGCCGCGGGCTTCGCGGACGCGTCGCCCTCGCCGCGCGCGGCCGCCTTGGCCTGCGCCGCCCGGTGCTGCGCGACCCGCTTGGCGAGCTGCCGCATCTCCGGCGTGCGCTCCTTGAGGTCGGCGAACATCGGCGTGGCGATGAAGATCGACGAGAACGCACCCGCGGCCAGGCCCACGAACAGCGACAGCGCGATGTCCTTGAGCATGCCCGCGCCGAGCAGGCCGCCGCCGACGAACAGCAGCGACGCGACCGGCAGCAGCGCCACCACGGAGGTGTTGATCGACCGGACCAGGGTCTGGTTGAGGCCCCGGTTGGCGGCCTGACTGAAGGTGATCTTGTTCTGCTTGGTGATGCCCCGGGTCGTCTCCTTCACCGTGTCGAACACGACGACGGTGTCGTAGAGCGAATAACCGAGGATGGTCAGCAGGCCGATGACCGTACCCGGCGTCACCTCGAAGCCGACCAGCGCGTACACGCCGATCGTGATGACGATGTCGTGGATGAGCGCGACCAGCGCCGCCATCGCCATCCGCCACTCGAAGGCGATGCTGAGGTAGATCACCACCAGGACCATGAAGATCAGCAGGCCCTGCAAGGCCTTGTTGGAGATCTCCTTGCCCCAGCTCGGACCGACCAGTTCGCTGTCGATCTTGTCGGGCGCGACGCCGAGCCTTTCGCTCAGCGCGTCCCTGATCTTGTTGAAGTTGCCGGTGTCCTTGCTGGCGATCTGGATGCGGACCTGGTCGCCGCCGACCTTCTGGACGATCGGCTCGTGGGAACCGGTGAACTCCCCTATGGCGTCGTGCGCCTGCGAGACCGAGATCCCGGGCTTGTTGACGGTGAAGACCGCGCCGCCCTTGAACTCGATGCCCTGCGACAGCCCGCGGCCCAAGAGGCCGGCCACCGCGAGCACCAGAATCAGCGCGGACAGCGCGTACCAGCGCTTCTTCTTGCCGACGAAGTCGTACTCGAGCTCGCCGGTGTAGAGCTTGTGGCCGACGCTGCGCAGGCCGGAGAGGCGTCGCATCAGGCCTCCTTGGGTTCGACGGTGGGCCGGGGCCGGCGCGTCGCACGGTACGCCAGGGCCCGCTTGGCACCCAGGCGCGACGGGTCGAGGCCCGACCACGGGTGGCCGGACGCGAAGAACTTCTTGCGCGCCAGGATCACCATCAGCGGCTTGGTGAACAGGAACACCACCACGACGTCGAGGAGCGTGGTGAGACCGAGCGTGAACGCGAAGCCCTTCACCTTGCCGACCGACACGTAGTACAGGACCGCGGCGGCGAGGAACGACACGAAGTCGGACACCAGGATGGTGCGCCGGGCACGCGGCCAGGCGCGGGCGACGGCGGGCTGCAGCGACTTGCCCTCGCGTACCTCGTCGCGGATGCGCTCGAAGTAGACGATGAACGAGTCGGCGGTGATGCCGATGGCCGCGATGGCGCCGCAGACCGCGGGCAGGTTCAGCGCGAAGCCGATGCCGCGGCCGAGGAGGCACATGATCGCGTACGTCAGCAGGCCGGAGATCGCGAGGCTGACGAGGCTCACGATGCCGAGGCCGCGGTAGTACATGATCGAGTACAGCGCGACCAGGAAGAGGCCGATCGCACCGGCGATCAGACCGCCGCGGAGCTGGTCGCCGCCGAGCGCCGCGGAGACGGTGCTGACCTCGCTCTGCTCGAAGGACAGCGGCAGCGCGCCGAACTTCAGGACGTTCGCGAGGGACTTGGCTTCCTTCTGGCTGAAGTCGCCGGTGATGACCGCCTGGCCGCCGGGCAGCTCCTGGCTGACCGTCGGCGCGACGACCACGGCGCCGTCCAGCTCGACCGCGAAGCGGTTCGTCGGGTACTGGCTGCTCGCGAGCTCACCGGTGATCTTGGTGAACTTGTCGGTGCCGGTGCCGTCGAAGTTGAGCGCGACCTCCCAGCCGCCCACCTGGCCGGCGCCCGGGAGCTGCGCCTGCGACGAGGAGAGGTCGGTGCCGTCGATCGCGGCCGGACCGAGAATGTACTTCTCGATCGTCTGCGTTTCCTTGTTGATGTCCTTGTCGCACGCGACCGTCGGTTGCGCGGGGTCGGTGGTGTTGCCGATACCGCGGTTCGCCGGGTTCGAGCAGTCCAGCGCGTCGAACTTGGCCTGCAGCTCCGGCGAGACACCGAAGGCCGCGAGGTCGGCGTTCGGCTGCGTGGGCGTTTCCGTTATCGGCTGCGTCATGTCGAACGGCGCCGCGGTGGTGGCGGACGGCGTCGGCGTCGGGTTGCCCGGCGGGTTCGCGGACGGCGGCGGGGTCGCCTCCTTCAGGTCCGGGATGACCCGGCCCTGCGGCTTCGACGACGTCGAGCTACTCGACGTCGGGGTCGCCTTGTTCGAGGCGGTGCTCGTCGCGGAGCCCGTGGCGGTCGGCTGGGTGGAACCCGAGGGCGTCCCGGCGGCGGGCGGCGGCGACGAGGCCGCGCCCTGACCCTGCGGCGGGTTGGACGCGGCGGGCGGCGCCGAGGACGCGGGCGGCGTCGTGCCCGGCGTCTGGCTCGGCGGCGGGGTCGTCGCGGGGGTGTCGACGACCGCCTGCTGCTCTGCCTTCAGCACCGGCCGGAAGTACAGCTTGGCGGTCTGCCCGACCTGCGCGGCGGCTTCCTTCTCGCCCTTCCCCTTGGGGATGTTGATGACGATGTGGTCGCTGCCCTGGGTCTGCACCTCGGCCTCGGACACGCCGAACGCGTTGACGCGGTCGCGGATGATCGCCACCGCGGTGTTCATGTTGTCCGGGTTGACGGCGTTCTTGCCCGCGCCCTGGTCGGGCTTGGCCTTCAGCGTCACGCTGGTGCCGCCCGCAAGGTCGATGCCGAGCCGCGGCGTGGTGTCGCCGGTCGCGAACATGATCCCGTAGAGGGCGGCGATGACCACCGTGATGAAGACCAGGGCCCGTCCGGGGTGCCCTCGTGTGCTTGATTTCGGTGCTGCCACCTTCGCCCATCTCCCTGTTGGTGCCGGTCCGGTACGTCGCCGGATCACGGCACAGCGCCCGGACCCGTATCCGGGTGCATCCGTGGCCTGGACATGACTGTATTGCCGACGACGGCCCAGCGGGCCGCCGCCCTCACCGCGATTTCAGGAACTAGGCGTCCCTACGCGGCTGTTCGCCGTTGTCACCGTTGGCCGCCCCGCTGCCCGGCTTCTTGCCGAGGTCGATCGGGTCGGCGTCCGAGCCGTCCTGCGCTCCGTCCGTACCGCCCGCCGGAGTCTCGTCGTGGTCGTCCTCGTCATCGTCGCCGTGGTCGCCGTCGTCCTCGCCGGTGCTCAGCACCGCGGCGATCGCGCTCTTGAGGTAGCGGCAGTGGACGTCCGGGGCGATCTCCAGGATGACGGAGTCGTCCTCGACCTCGGTGACGGTCGCAAAGAGACCCGCGATCGTACGGACCTCCGACCCGGGGCGCAACGAGTTCTGCGTCTGCGCTGCCTCCTGCTGGCGCTTCTTCGCCGGCTTGATCATGAAGAAATAGATCACGACGAAAATGAGCAGGATGGGCAGAAGGCTGAGGATGTCCACGGCTGGAAACGGTTCCTTTCCGGGGCCGCTCGGCGGCTCGGATCATGACGTTGATCAAGGCCGACGTGTGGCCTCGGCGGAGTCTAGACGGACGGATACACAAGGAACAACGATCGCGGGGCGCAGGCGTTCCCGGCGGTCACCCGTTCGCCGCGCCGCCGCCCGATCCGGCCGAGGGGCCTTCGTCCCCGAACAATCCCGGCTGAGCGGTACGCCCCGACTGTCCGCTCGCGGTGTTCTGCGGCGGTACGAGCCCCAGGTGCGTCCACGCCGCGGCCGTCGCCACCCTGCCGCGCGGCGTCCGGGCGAGTAGACCGCTTCGCACCAGGAACGGCTCGGCCACCTCCTCGACGGTCTCCGTTTCCTCGCCGACCGCGACCGCGAGCGTCGACAGCCCCACCGGGCCGCCGCCGAACAGCGTCACCAGCGCGCGCAGCACCGACCGGTCCAGCCGGTCCAGTCCTGACTTGTCGACTTCGTAGACGTCGAGGGCGAGCCCGGCCACCTCGCGCGTCACCTCCCCGTCAGCGCGGACCTGGGCATAGTCGCGTACGCGGCGCAGCAGGCGGTTGGCGATACGCGGCGTCCCGCGCGACCGGCCGGCGATCTCGGCGGCGCCGTCCTCCTGGATGGGCACGTCCAGCAGTCGCGCCGAGCGGTGCAGCACGCGCTCCAGCTCGGCGGGCGCGTAGAAGTCCATGTGGCCGGTGAAGCCGAACCGGTCGCGCAGCGGCGGCGGCAGCAGGCCGGCCCGGGTCGTCGCGCCGACGAGCGTGAACGGCGGCAGTTCCAGGGGAATGGCGGTGGCGCCGGGGCCCTTGCCGACGATGATGTCGACGCGGAAGTCCTCCATCGCCATGTACAGCATCTCCTCGGCGGGCCGCGACATGCGGTGGATCTCGTCGAGGAACAGCACCTCGCCCTCGGCGAGCGAGGAGAGAATGGCCGCGAGGTCGCCGGCGTGCTGAATCGCCGGGCCCGAGGTGATGCGGATCGGTACGCCCATCTCCGCCGCGATGATCATGGACAGAGTGGTCTTGCCGAGCCCGGGCGGGCCGGACAGCAGCACGTGGTCGGGCGTACCGCCGCGTGCCTTGGCGGCCCGCAGCACGAGCGACAGCTGCTCGCGGACACGTTCCTGGCCGATGAACTCGTCGAGGCTGCGCGGGCGCAGCGCGGCCTCGACGGCCTGGTCATCGCCGTCGGCCTCGGCGGTGACGAGGCGGTCCCCATCGTGCGTCATGCCGTCTCGCCCCTGAATCCCCTGAAGTCGCGTCGCGCGGGCATGCTCCCGTCGTCGTGCGTGCCCGAGCGCCATCCTTGCGCACCCGACGGACACGTCGCGCCGTCACCGCCGCTCACGCAGATGCCACGAAGACCTTCCGCCCGGACACACGCACGGCTTTGCGCCCGACTGTCCGTACGCCTGTGCGTACCACCCTCCGCACAGATATATCGACTGACCGCCATGTCCGCGAACACCCTCTTCACCGGCGGTTGAGGCTGCGCAACGCGGTACGCAGCAACGCACCCACGTCCGGGGTCCCGCCCTCCGCGACGACCGCCTCGGCCTCCGGAGCCGCGGCCCCGACCGCCTCGTCGGCCTCACGCGTCGCATAACCGAGGCCGACCAGCGCCGCATGCAGTTGGTCGCGCCACGACAGCGAGACGGGTGCCCCGATGCGGGCCGCCCCCGCGCCACCCGTCGGCGCGCCGAGCCGGTCCTTGAGCTCGATGAGCAGCTTCTGCGCGCCCTTCTTGCCGATGCCGGGCACGGCGGTGAGCGCCTTCTCGTCGCCGCCGGCCACGGCCGCGCGCAGGGCGTCCGGGCTGTGCACGGCGAGCATGGCCTGCGCGAGGCGCGGCCCGACGCCGCTCGCGGTCTGCAGCAGTTCGAAGGTCGAGCGCTCGTCGTCGTCGGCGAAGCCGTACAGGGTGAGGGAGTCCTCGCGCACGACCAGGCTCGTGGCCAGGCGTGCGGGCTCCCCGACGCGCAGGCCGGCGAGGGTGGCGGGGGTGCACAGGACGGCCATTCCGACGCCGCCGACTTCGACGACGGCCAGTTCGGGACCGAGCGCGGCGACGGGGCCGCTGACAAAGGCGATCACGGGGTCATCCTCGCGTACCGCGCGGCAGGCGCGGCGCAGGTGTGCGGGCCGCGGCCACCGCGGCCGCGAGGCGGTTCGTCGCGCCGCCACGCCAGATGTGGCAGATGGCGAGGGCCACCGCGTCGGCGGCGTCGGCGGGCTTGGGCGGCGAGTCGAGGCGCAGGATGCGCGCGACCATCGCGCCGATCTGCGCCTTGTCCGCGCGTCCGCTGCCGGTGACCGCGGCCTTGACCTCGCTGGGCGTGTGCAACGTCACCGGCAGGCCGCGGCGGGCCGCGCAGACGATGGCGACGGCGGAGGCCTGGGCGGTACCCATGACGGTACGCACGTTGTGCTGGCTGAACACGCGCTCGACGGCGACGCAGTCGGGCCTGTGCCGGTCGAGCCACTCCTCGATGCCCTGCTCGACGCCCAGCAGGCGGGCGTCGATGGCCGCGTCGGCGGGCGTACGTACGACTCCGGCCTCGACCAGCCGAAGCGGCTTCCCCACACCGCCCTCCACCACCCCGAGCCCGCAGCGCGTCAGCCCCGGGTCGACTCCGAACACCCGCACGCGCACTCCCCTGGCAGCCTCACCCGAACACCTCGCGCAAACCTCTCACGCGGGGCCTGACCGAACGCCTCATGCGAACATCTGTTCGCCTCGATCGAGAGCCTAGCGAAGGATCGGTTCGTCGCGGCGCTGCCACGCCGCATACCCTGGTGGCCATGCCAGCGCAGCCCCGCCACGGCGAGTCCGTGTCCCACGACGACCCCGCGGTTCGGCGTCCCGACATCGAGACGCGCGAGGACATCGTCCTGCTGCTGGAGGACTTCTACGCCGCCGCGTTCGCGGACGACGCCCTCGGCCACATCTTCGTCGAGGTCGCGCAGATGGACCTCGAAGCGCATCTCCCCCGGCTTGCGGACTTCTGGGAAGTGACGTTGCTGCGCAGCGGCGAGTACCGGGGTAACGCCCTGGAGCCGCACCGCGCGCTGCACACGCAATTCCCTCTCAGTGCAGAGCACTTCGAGCGCTGGATGCGCCTGTGGACGGACGCCGTCGAGGCACGCCACAGCGGTCCGACCGCGCGGCGTGCCGTGGCGCAGGCGGGCCGCGTCGCCGCCGCGATGCGCAAGCGCCTGCAGATCGCCGACTCCCCCGTCGCGTGGGCCGACGGCCCCGACGGCCGCCCCGAACTCCCCCTCAGCACCCGCCGCTGACCGCCCGCGGCACGCGACGGGACGTACGTCGGCGCCGAATTGCGACGGTCGGCCGCAGCGGGGAGCAAGCAGCTTTCAGGGGCTTGGCAACTTTCCGGGACTTGGCCGCGGCCGAGGCAGCCTCACCGCCCCCGGCCAACTGGGAAGCGGGCTGCGCGCGGATAACACCCAGGTGACGGGTGCGTCACCATCGGTCTCCGGCAGGCGGTTACCGCTCGGGACCCGGGCCGGGGCTGCCACCTGCGGCGCTAGGCTGTGTCCGGTCGATCACGCCCGGCGCGTCCCGCGCCCGCGTGGCCTTGGCCGGGCCGCGTAGCAGGGCCGGCGACCCCGAGTACCCCGAGTTTGCAGAAGGGCCCTCATGCCGTCACCGTCAACTCCGGTCGCCCCGGACGCGGCCAAGCTGCCCGCTGACCCGACCTCCCGGGGCGCCGACCTCAAGGAGCGGGCGCGGGCGGCGGCGGTTGCGTCGGGCAGGCGGTTCGTGACGGCGGTACGCCCCGCACTCCCCGCGATCATCGGGTACCTCATCGCCCGCGCGGTCAACCTCGTGGTGCTCGCCCTGATGGCGCACGCCGCGAAGAAGCCGTTCTGGTCGATGGTGGGCTCGTGGGACGGCAAGTGGTTCCGCGACATCGCCGACTTCGGCTACGTCGACAAGCTGCCGGTCTCGCCGGCCGGCAAGCCTTACTGGGTCAACGTCGAGTTCTTCCCCGGCTACCCGTACCTGGTGCGGCTGGTCTCCAACATCACCGGTCTCGACAGCCTCAACGCGGGCATGGTCGTGACGTTCGCGTCCGGCGCGGTCGCGGCGTGGGGCCTGTACGCGCTCGGCAAGCACCTGACCGGCAGCCACCGCACCGCGACGATCTTCGCGCTGCTGTGGGCGGTCGCCCCCGGCTCGATGGTGCTGACGATGGTCTACTCCGAGGCGCTGTTCGTGGCGTTCGCCTCGTGGGGACTGCTGGCGATCGTGAAGCGGCAGTGGACCGCGGCGCTCATCCTGTGCCTGTGCGCGGGGCTGACCCGCAACACCGCGTTCGCGCTGGTGGCCGCACTCGGCGTGGCGGCGCTGCAGGTGATGCTGACCAGGCGGGACGACGGCACGCGCGTGGGGCTGCTGGGTGCCGAGGCGCGGCGTCCGGTCATCGCGACGGTGCTCGCGCCGCTGGGCGTGCTCGGGTTCATCGTGTGGGTCGGCTTCATCGGCAAGCGCTGGGACGCGTGGTTCTGGATCCAGGACAAGGCGTTCAACCTGCGGTTCGACTTCGGCATAAGCACCGTGCAGTGGATGAACAAGTACCTGACCCACCTGGGCAGGCCGATCTACGTCGTGTGCACGTTCGTGATCATCCTGTCGGTCGCGCTGATGGTGTGGTCGTTCCGCAACCGCAAGGTGCCGCTGCCCGTGCACGTGTACGGCGCCCTGGTCATGTTCCTCGCGTTGACCACCAGCAACGGCTGGTTCTTCCAGTCCAAGCCGCGCTTCATGCTGCCCGCCTTCACCATCGCGCTGCCGCTCGCCGCGCTGATGGCCCGGTGGCCGCGCAAGGTCGCGGGCGTCGTACTGCTGGCCGGAGCGGCGTTCTCCGGCTGGTACGTGAGCTACCTGCTGTACGTCGTCAACACCAACCCCTGACCCGCCGCGCAGCCACGCGCACATGCGAGGGGGCCGACCGCGCGGTGCGGTCGGCCCCCTTCGCGTACAGCGCTGCCCGGCACTCGCCAGGCGGTGCCGGCGGTCAGGCGTCGATCTTCTCCATGACCTCGTCGGACACGTCGAAGTTCGCGTAGACGTTCTGCACGTCGTCGGAGTCCTCCAGCGCCTCGATCAGCCGGAAGATCTTGCGCGCGCCCTCTTCGTCGAGCTCGACGGTGACGCTCGGCAGGAAGTTCGCGTCGGCGGAGTCGTAGTCGATGCCCGCCTCCTGCAGCGCGGTGCGCACGCCGACCAGGTCGGACGCCTCGCTGACCACCTCGAAAGCCTCGCCGAGGTCGTTGACCTCCTCGGCGCCGGCGTCCAGGACCGCGCCGAGCACGTCGTCCTCGCTCAGCTCGTTCTTCGGCACGATCACGACGCCCTTGCGCGTGAACATGTACGAGACGGAGCCCGGGTCGGCCATCGAGCCGCCGTTGCGGGTCATCGCCACGCGCACGTCCGACGCCGCGCGGTTGCGGTTGTCGGTCAGGCACTCGATGAGGACCGCGACGCCGTTGGGGCCGTAGCCCTCGTACGTGATCGCCTGGTAGTCGGCGCCGCCGGCCTCGGCACCGGAACCGCGCTTGACCGCGCGGTCGATGTTGTCGTTGGGGACCGAGCTCTTCTTCGCCTTCTGGATGGCGTCGTACAGCGTCGGGTTCCCGGAGATGTCACCGCCGCCGGTCCGCGCCGCCACCTCGATGTTCTTGATGAGCTTGGCGAAGAGCTTTCCGCGCTTGGCGTCGACGACGGCCTTTTTGTGCTTGGTGGTCGCCCACTTTGAGTGGCCGGACATCCGCCTCTACTCCTTCAGGTCACCTGCTGATGCGCGCGGCCGCGAAGGCCACGCGGAAGATCCTACCGAGACGTCGGCGTCACACCGCGTCGCGGACCAGGTCCACGAAGTACGCGTGCACCCGGCGGTCACCGGTCAGCTCGGGGTGGAAGGAGGTGGCGACCAGGTTGCCCTGGCGGACCGCGACGATGCGTCCGGCATGCGGCTCGGCGGTGAGCGTGGCGAGCACCTCGACCCCGGCGCCGACCGACTCGACCCACGGGGCGCGGATGAACACGCCGTGCACGGGTGCGCCCGAGGCGTGCGCGAACGCGACGTCGGCCTCGAAGGACTGGTTCTGCCGGCCGAAGGCGTTGCGGCGCACGGTCATGTCGATGCCGCCGACGGTCTCCTGGTCCTCGCGGCCGTCCAGGATCTTGTCGGCCAGCATGATCATCCCGGCGCACGAGCCGTACACCGGCATGCCGGCCTTGACGCGCTCGCGCAACGGCGCCAACAGGCCGAAGGACACGGCCAGTTTGGACATGGTGGTCGACTCGCCACCCGGGATCACCAGCGCGTCGACCTCGGCGATCTCCTCGGCCTTGCGGACCGGGCGGGCGAGCGCGCCGGACTCGGCGAGTGCGACGGCGTGCTCGCGCACGTCGCCCTGGATGGCGAGTACGCCGATGGTGGGTGAAGACACTGCGACCTCGGGAAAGTTCGGTGCTGAAGTTCGGTGCGTGCGACTGCGCGGGGCCGGGGGCGGATCCGCGGGGTGCGGCACGGGACCGGGCCCGGCAGCCGTACGGCGACCGGGCCCGGAGGGTGCGGCTACCGCCGCGTGCGCGGGGGCGTCACCAGCCGCGGCCGGCGTACCGCTCGCTCTCCGGCAGGGTGTCGATGTTGATGCCGACCATCGCCTCGCCGAGGCCGCGCGAGACCTTGGCGATGATGTCCGGGTCCTCGAAGTGCATCGTGGCGTCGACGATCGCCTTGGCGCGCTTGGCCGGGTCGCCGGACTTGAAGATGCCCGAGCCGACGAAGACGCCCTCGGCGCCGAGCTGCATCATCATCGCGGCGTCGGCCGGCGTGGCGATGCCGCCCGCGGTGAACATGACCACGGGGAGCTTGCCGAGCCCGGCGACCTCCTTGACCAGCGCGTACGGCGCCTGGAGGTTCTTGGCGGCGACGAACAGCTCGTCCTCGTCCAGGGCGGCGAGCTTCTTGATGTCGCCCAGGATGGTGCGCATGTGGCGGGTCGCCTCGACGACGTTGCCGGTACCGGCCTCGCCCTTGGAGCGGATCATGGCCGCGCCCTCGGCGATGCGGCGCAGCGCCTCGCCCAGGTTGGTGGCGCCGCACACGAACGGCGTCGTGAACTTCCACTTGTTGATGTGGTTGGCCTCGTCGGCCGGCGTCAGGACCTCGGACTCGTCGATGTAGTCGACGCCGAGCGACTGCAGGACCTGGGCCTCGACGAAGTGGCCGATGCGGGCCTTGGCCATGACCGGGATCGAGACGGCCTCGATGATGCCGTCGATCATGTCCGGGTCGGACATCCGGGAGACGCCGCCGTCCTTGCGGATGTCGGCGGGGACCCGCTCGAGGGCCATGACGGCGACCGCGCCGGCGTCCTCGGCGATCTTGGCCTGCTCCGGCGTGACCACGTCCATGATCACACCGCCCTTGAGCTGCTCGGCCATGCCGCGCTTGACCAGTTCGGTGCCGGTCTTGGGGGCGTTGCCGGACGACTCGGGGTTTGCAGGGGTGGTGGACACGCTTGACCTCACACGACGTGGATGACGGTACGAATCCATCGTACGGGTGATCGGTACTGCCTTCTCACGCCACTCGAGGGGCGAAAAACCGGACCACTTTGCGATGCCCGCGGCGTACCACTCCGGCCCGCCGCGCGAGCGACGGCCGTTCCGGCGACCGCAGGGCGACCGCGCTCAGGTCGCCGCGCTCCCGCCCGGCAGCAGCGTCGGCGGTTCCTCGTCGTCCATCTCGAACGTCACCGGGTACGGCGCATGACCCGCGAGCCGCAGGTACCGCACGAGCCGGTGCCGACGAACCGCCCGCGCCGACCGCACCGCGTCGTTGTGGAAGCGCCGTGCCATCGGCACCCGCCGCACCGCGGTCTGCAACTCCCCCACCAGTTCGTCGCCGCCGAGCCGCGCCCGCAGGTCCTCGACCTGCCCCGGCTCCTCGAACACGATCCGCAGCGCGCGGGTCAGCTCGCTCTCCGCCATCTCGCGGTCGTCTTCCTCCGCACCCCGCGCGTCGTGCGCGGCGCCCGCGAGCACCAGCGAACTGGCCGGGTCCAGGAGCCCCGACGTCGCAATCTCCAGCGCGATCGAGGCCCGCCGCACCAACTGCGCGTCGAGCGCGGCGCGCGTGGAGTCCACCCGCGCGTGCAGCCGGTCCAGCCGCCCCGCGGTCCAACTGAGGTAGATCCCGATCGCGATCACGGCGACGATGATCCACACGGCTGTCATCACACCGAGCATTATCTCCGGCCGCCACCCCCGTCCCCCCACGGCCCGCCCGCGTGGCATCCACTGCGCGCGCACGCGCGGTCGAACGTCCGGACTTTCAGGCGTGGTTGCGCGCGACGGCGGCCGGCGACCCGATCAGGTCGGCGATGTCGGCGGCGCGCCAGCGGTCCGCCGCACCGGGGCGCCGGGCCAGATGGGCGGCGATGCGCCGGGCGTCCCAGCCGTGGGCCTCGGCGAGTCCGGACGCGAGATGACGCAGGTAGTCGGGAGCCGGCCCGTTGAGTTCGGCCGCCCGCGGGGGCTTTGCGCATGTGAAGGTGAGCACGGGGTGTTCGTGGAGGTTCCCGGCGCAGGCCAGGGTTTCGTAGCGCCCGGGCCCGAACGTCGCGCGCCCCTCGGCCAGAACGCGGCCGAGGTCGAGGTCCGAGCCCGTCTCGCGGTACATCTCCTGGGCGGCGACGTCGGAGAACTGCGCCGCGCTCATCAGGTACGCGCGCGCAGGCGTCCATCCGCCGGCGTCCGGTGCGTAGAGCCCCAACCCGCCTGTCCAGGCGTGCGATTCGAGGGCGAACACGACCGGCCCGGGAGGAAAACCGGTGGCGGACGGCCGCGGACGATGCCGGGTCAGTCCGCGCGGCCCGGCAGCACAGCACCCGCGGTGACCGTTTCGTAGACGCCGAGGATGTCGGCGCCGACGGTCTGCCAGTCGTAGCGGCGGACGTGCCGCAGGCCCGTCTCGCGGAGGCCGGCGCGGCGGTCGGGGTCGCGCAGGAGGCCGATCGCGGCGTCGGCGAGGGCGGCGGAGTCCTCCACCGGGAAGAGTTCGCCGGCGCGGCCGCCGTCCAGCACCTGGCGGAAGGCGTCGAGGTCGCTCGCCAGTACCGGGGCGCCGGCCGACATCGCCTCGACGAGGATGATGCCGAAGCTCTCACCGCCGGTGTTGGGGGCGACGTAGACGTCGACGCTGCGCAGCAGCCGGGCCTTGTCCGCGTCGCTGACCATGCCGAGAAAGGTCACCTGGTCGCGTACGGCGTCGGGCAGGCCTTCGGCGGCCTCCTCGGTGTCGCCGCGCCCGGCGACGAGCAGGCGGGCCCCGGGGAAGGCCTCGGCGATGCCCGGGAAGGCGTCCAGGAGGACCGGGAGGCCCTTGCGCGGCTCGTCGATGCGGCCGATGAAGCCGAGGGTCGGTGCGTCGGCGGTGCCCTGCCAGGACGGCTCCGGCTCGGCGTCGGCGAAGAAGGCCACCTCGACACCGTTGGGGATGACGACCGCGTCGCCGCCGAGGTGTTCGACCAGGGTCCGGCGGGCGTACTCGCTCACCGCGATGCGCGCGCTGATCTTCTCCAGGGCGGGTTGCAGGATCGGGTACGCGGCGATCATCGCGCGCGAGCGCGGGTTCGACGTGTGGAATGTCGCGACGACCGGCCCCGACGCCGCCCAGCACGCCAGCAACGAGAGGCTGGGCGTGGCCGGTTCGTGGATGTGCAGGACGTCGAAGCCGCCGTCGTGGATCCACCGGCGTACGCGCGCGGCCGACAGAAAGCCGAAGTTCAGCCGCGCGACCGAGCCGTTGTAGCGCACCGGGACCGCGCGGCCCGCGCCGACGACGTACGGCGGCAGCGGCGTGTCGTCGTCCGCGGGCGCGAGCACCGACACGTCGTGGCCGTGCGCGATGAGCCAGTTGGCGAGGTCGCGCACGTGGTACTGCACCCCGCCGGGGACGTCCCACGAGTAGGGGCAGACCACGCCGATCTTCACGCGTCGCTCCGCTGCGGGGCGGTGCCGTTGCCGTTGGCGTCGACGGCGCCCTCGATACGCGCGAGTCGCTCCGCGTCCAGGTCGGACAGCCACAGGCGCTGCAACATGTGCCAGTCCTGCGGGTGCTTGCGGATCCCGGCGGCGAAGGCGTCCGCGACCCCCTGCGTCATCGCGGCGATCTTGCTTTTGCGGTCGCCTTCCTCCGGCACCGCGACCACCGGGTGCAGCGTCGCGTGGATGCCGACCCGGCGGTAGGCCAGCGTCGCCGGGATCAGCGCCGCACCCGTCTGGATCGACAGCGCCGCGGGCCCGGCCGGCATGCGCGTCTGCTCACCGAAGAACTGCACCGGGATGCCGTTGCGCGTCAGGTCGCGGTCCGCGAGCAGGCAGACCAGCCGCCCCTCGCGCAGGCGGCGGGCCAGTACGCCGAAGATGTTGCCGTCGCCGCCGGTCAGCGGCAGCACCTCCATGCCGAGCGACTGTCGGTACTCGAGGAACCGCTCGTACAGCGACTCGGGCTTGAGGCGCTCGGCGACCGTGGTGAACGGGTATCCGCGTGCCGTGATGGACGCGCCGGCGAGGTCCCAGTTGCCCATGTGGGGCAGCGCGAAGATGACGCCCTTGCCGCGCGCGGATGCCTCCTCAAGGCGGTCCATGTGCGCGATGGTCATGCGCTCCAGCACGGTCTTCTCGTCCCACACCGGGAGCCGGAAGGCCTCCTGGAAGTAGCGCAGGTAGGAGCGCATGCCCTCGCGCGAGACCTTCTTGATCTCCTCGTCGCTCGCGTCCGGCAGCACGCGGCGCAGGTTCGCCTCGAACTGCTCGATGCCGCCCCCGCGCCGGTACCAGACCACGTCGGCGGCGGCGTTGAACACCGGGCGCGTGACGGCCTCGGGCAGCCATTTGACGAGCGACCAGCCCAGTCCGTACCCCGCGTCGACCAGGCGCTGCCTCACGCCGTGCCACCGCCCTCCGGCGCGGCGCCGGGCCGCGTCATCTCCAGGCCGTCGGCCTCCTTGCGGACCGCCAGCATGCGCTGGAAGATCGTCACGAAGCTGCCGACCGCGATGGCCCAGAGCGCGACCTCCTGGATGTACGGCACGCCCAGCCCCGCCAAGCCGGTCGCCACCAGCACGCCAACCAGGCGCTCGGCGCGCTCCACGAGCCCGGAGACGTCGCACTTGAGGCCCAGGCTCTCGGCCCGCGCCTTCGTGTACGACACGACCTGCCCGGACGCCAGGCAGAACACGCACAGCACGGCCAGCCGCAGGTTGTCGCCGTCGCCCGCGAACCACACCGCGAGCGCGCCGAAGATCGCGGCGTCCGCGACGCGGTCGAGCGTCGAGTCGAGGAAGGCCCCCCACTTCGTCGACTTGCCGATCTGCCGGGCCATGTTGCCGTCGACCAGGTCGGAGAAGATGAACGCGGTGATCACCAGCGTTCCGACGAAGAAGTGGCCGAACGGGAAGAACACCAGAGCACCCGCCACCACACCGAGCGTCCCGAGCAAAGTGACGGTGTCGGGGCTGACCCCCTTGCGGACGAGGAAGCTCGCGAACGGATTGAGCACGCGGGTGAAGAAAGCGCGTGCGTATTTGTTGAGCATCGCCTTCCCGAAGGATCGCCTAAGGACCGTCTGGAACGCGGAGGCCGCGGAATCCGAAGGACCTCCGCCGCACCCCGCCCGGTCACGCCATCGTACTGACGCGACGACACTCGGATGTCCCCCGGATGTCCGCGCGTGGCGCCCGGCCCCCCGAATCAGCCGCGGGGTGGGCCCCGGCGCACGCCGAAATGGCGGTAGGCGGGTCGCCGGGCCCGCCGTATTGGCTGCGGACCGGTTCCGGGCGGAGACTTGAAGTCCGATCGGCGTGCGGGTCCGCGGCGGCCGTCGTGACTGGTTCGGCCGCTGCTCTTGTGCTCGCCCCGCTTTGGGCGGAAAGCTTCCCGTGAGGAACCGGATGTGCGGACTTGAGAGGCCGACTTCCCGGCCTTTCCCGCGCCTCCACGACGTTTGGAGGAGGTGGGCGCATTGGCGGACAGGTCTGGTGGTTCAACCGGGGCCGCAGGAGCAGGCCCTACCGTGGACGGCCCCGACAGGGTGCGCAACGTCGTACTCGTCGGTCATACGGGCGCCGGAAAGACGACGCTCGTGGAGTCCTTGCTCGTGGCGACCGGAACCATCTCGCGCCCCGGTCGCGTCGAGGACGGAACCACGGTGTCGGACTTCGAGGACATCGAGCACCGGCAGCACCGCTCGGTGGCCTTGTCGCTCGCGCCGGTCGAGTTCGACGGCGTCAAGATCAATCTCCTGGACACTCCCGGGTACGCGGACTTCGTCGGCGACCTGCGGGCCGGCCTGCGCGCCGCCGACGCGGCGCTCTTCGTGGTGTCGGCTGCCGACGGCGTCGACGGTTCGACCCGCATGCTGTGGGACGAGTGCGCGGCGGTCGGCATGCCGCGCGCCATCGTGGTCACCAAGCTGGACTCGCCGCGCGCCGACTTCGACGAGATGACCGCGATCTGCCAGCGGGTGTTCGGCGACGGCGACTCGGACCGCGTGCTGCCGCTCTACCTGCCGCTGCACGGCGACGACGAGTCGGTGGTCGGCCTGATGGGCCTGCTGACCCAGCGGGTGTACGACTACTCGTCCGGGACCCGGGTGACACGTGACCCCGACCCCGAGCACCTGCCGCTGATCGAGGAGGCCCGCAACCGGCTCATCGAGGCCGTCATCGCGGAGAGCGAGGACGAGTCCCTCATGGACCGCTACCTCGGCGGCGACGAGATCGACGTCGAGACGCTGGTCGCCGACTTGGAGCTGGCCGTCTCACGCGGCTCGTTCTACCCGATCCTGGCCTCGTCGACGGTCCACGGCCTCGGCACCGTGGAGCTGCTGGAGGGCATCGTCCGCGCGTGCCCGTCGCCGCCCGAGCACGAGGTGCCCGCGGTGACGACGCCCGAGGGCAAGCCGCGCGACCCGCTGACCTGCGACCCGGAGGGCCCGCTGGTCGCCGAGGTGGTCAAGACGACCTCGGACCCATACGTCGGCCGGATCAGCCTCGTACGCGTGTTCTCCGGCACGCTGCGCCCCGACATGACCGTGCACGTGTCCGGGCACGGACTGGCCGACCGCGGCCACGAGGACCACGACGTCGACGAGCGGGTGGGCGCGCTGTCGTCCCCGCTCGGCAAGACGCAGCGCCAGCTCAACCGGGGCATCGCCGGCGACGTCGTCGCGGTCGCGAAGCTGACGCGCGCGGAGACCGGCGACACCCTCTCGGACAAGGACAACCCGCTCCTGATGGAGCCGTGGGTGATGCCCGACCCGCTGCTGCCCATCGCGATCCAGGCGCACAGCAAGGCCGACGAGGACAAGTTGTCCCAGGGCCTGGCCCGGCTGGTCGCCGAGGACCCCACGCTGCGCCTCGAACACAACGCCGACACACGGCAGTTGGTGCTGTGGTGCATGGGCGAGGCGCACGTCGACGTGCTCCTCGACCGGCTGCGCGTCCGCTACGGCGTCGCCGTGGACGCGATCCCGCACCGGGTGTCGCTGCGCGAGACGTTCGCCGCCAAGGCGCACGGGCGCGGCCGGCACGTGAAGCAGTCCGGCGGGCACGGCCAGTTCGCGGTGTGCGAGATCGAGGTGGAGCCGCTGCCCAACGGAGGCGGCTTCGAGTTCGTCGACAAGGTGTTCGGCGGTTCGGTGCCCCGGCAGTTCATCCCGTCCGTCGAGAAGGGCGTGCGCGCCCAGATGGCGCGCGGTGTCGCGGCCGGCTACCCCGTCGTCGACCTGCGCGTGACCCTGGTGGACGGCAAGGCGCACTCGGTCGACTCGTCCGACATGGCGTTCCAGATGGCCGGGTCGCTCGCGCTGCGCGAGGCCGCCGCGGCCACCGAGGTGCACCTGTTGGAGCCGGTGTCCGAGACGTCGATCGTCATCTCGGACGAGTATGTCGGCGCGGTGATGAGCGACCTGTCCTCCCGGCGGGGGCGCGTGGTCGGCACCGAACCCGTCGGCTCCGGCCGCACGTTGGTGCGCGCCGAGATCCCCGAGATCGAGATCAGCCGGTATGCCATTGACCTGCGCTCGCTGTCGCACGGCACCGGCCAGTTCAGCCGCTCGTACGCCCGCCACGAGCCGATGCCCCACCAGCTCGCCGCCAAGGTCAAGGCGGAGTTGTCGTCCTGAGCCGTCGTGGCCGGGGGCGCGTACGACGGTGTCTCCGGCCGCGCCGCTCGTCCGCGGGTCGGTCCGGTTGTCGCGCGGCCCTGCCTCGGCTGCTCATACGGAACCGGTCAGGGCGGCGGAACCGGCAGCGGGGTCTCCTGTGCCGTCAGGGCCAAGACCACGGCGGCTGCCGTCCACGCCAGCGGGGCGACGGACGCCGGACGGCCGTCCGGGTCGACCTTCTCGGGCAGCGAGCCCCGTGCCGTGCGGTGCCGGTCGAGCCACGCCAGGCGCTGGTCGGCGGCCTCGCGCCGCCCGGACGCCGCGTCGAACAGCGCGAATGACGCCGTCTCCGGGGTCCAGGCCACGTCCTTTCGCCCGCCCCAGTCGCCGCCGGGCAGGATGCCGCCGTTGGCGAGGGTGAGTTCGCTCTCGGCACCGCGCACCGCGGCCGCCACGTCCGCGGACGGCGCGGCGAAGGGCGGGCCGAGCCAGGTGACCGCGGTGTCCGCGCCGCTGCCCGCGTCGGCGGTGCGCGGGTAGCCGTACGGCCCGAACTCGGTGCGTATCGCCTCGTCGAGCCGCCGCGCGGCGTGCGACCACCGCTCGGCCGCCGTCCGGTCGCCGCGGGCGGCGGCCAACGCGGCGGCACCGCGCAGACCGGCCAGCAGCGGGGCGGCAGTGCCCAGCGTCACCTGGTCGGTGCGGGTCTCCCAGTAGTCCGGCCCGGCGGGCGGCAGGCCGTTGCCGCGCAGTGCGGCGGCCGCGCGGTCCGCGGCCTTGGCGACGGCGGGCCACAGCTCGTCCAGCGCGGCGGCCGTGGCGGGGTCGGCCGGATCCTGGTGGGAGTACCAGAACCACACGGCCCACGGCACCCATCCGTTGCCGTCGAGTTGGGCGTCGCGGCCGTCTCCGACGTGCCCGCCGTCCAGCCGGTAGCGGGCTTCCCAGGTGCCCTGCGGGTTCTGCAGGGCGGCGAGCCTGCGCAGCACGGTCAGGGCGTTGTCGCCGTGCCCGGTCGCGGAGTAGGCCGCGGCCACCCAGGCGGCGTCTCGCGGCCACATGTAGTCCCAGACCGGGTGCCATGCCGCCGCGACGGTGCCGTCGAGTGAGGTCAGCAGGCGCAGGTCGAGCAGTGCGCGCTCGGCCATGCCGCGGTACGCGTCACCGCCGGGCACCCACCCTGCGGCCAGCCACTCGGTCTCGGCGGCGTCCGGCGGCGTCGGCGCCGTGTCGGCAGGCAACGAGCGCCTACCGCCGGGGGCCCCGGGATCGGCGGCCACGCCGCCCTGGAGGAGCCGTGGCACGGGCTTCTCGGCGGGGCTCGCCGCGAGGGCCGCCACGACGCCGCCGCAGGCCATGGCGAAGGCCACCGCGAAAGCGATCCATCGAACTCCGCGCCACATCCGCCGCCGCCCTTCCGCGCCCCGTCGCCGCGGCTCGGGTCGGCGGGCAAGACTGATGTGATCAGTGTACGAACGCCTTCGGTCGAGCTGCGTGGCGTGTACGCCCGTTTGTGGATGGCCGACCGCCCATACGCATACGCGGTAGGTACAGTTGGCCGGGCCGCCCACCTCCGTACGAGGGCGGGCCCGTAGTTTCGACGACTGGCCGTGCCGACCGAACTCCCACGGGGGACCAGTGACTTCAGCGCCCGCCGAGGCGAAGTCGTTGTCCGCGTTCCAGCGCTGGTGGCGCGCCGTCGCCGCGGCGCTGGGCATCGCGCTGATCGTGCACGGCAGCCTGCTGGGCAACGACGACCAGTTCCCGTTCGCCCCGATGTCGATGTTCGCGTTCCGCACCGACCCGAACGGCAACATCGACTCGCACTACCTGGAGGCCGACACCGACGCGGGCACGCGCGTCAAGGTGCCGATGTCGCGCAACGGCGCGGGCATGGGACGGGCCGAGCTGGAGGGCCAGCTCTTCAAGATCATGGCCGACCCCTCGCTGCTCCAGAACCTCGCCGACACCCAGCGCCGCCTGCACCCCGACACTCCGCACTACGTGCACATCTACGTCATGCGCGACCGCACGGTGCTGCGGGACGGCGCGAAGGACCACGTCGTCACCGAGCAGTTGGCGGATTGGAAGGTCACATGAGCACGCAGACCTCCGGACCGCCCCCCGCCGCCGAGGCGGTGCCCGAGCCGGTCGGCGCACGCGGCGGCGGTTCGCCGGTGCGCGGGGCGGCGAAGGCGGTCCGCCGTTGGTGGTTCGATCCGGTGCCCGGCTCGCGCCTGGCGTGGGTGCGCGCCCTGGTGTACCTGTTCGTGCCGTACGACATCCTCGTCATCACGCAGGACGTCAAGGGCACCGCCGCGCTGCCCGCCGAGTTCTACCAGCCCACGATGGTGGCGCGCTGGCTGCACCTGCCCACCCCGACCACGGGCATCGCCGACACGCTCCAATGGATCCTGCTCATCGCCGCGCCGCTCGCCGCGACCGGCCGGTTCCACCGCTCGCTCGGCCTGGTGGTGGCCGGCGCGTTCACGTGGTGGCAGCTCATCAACATGGGCTACGGCAAGGTCGACCACGACCACTTCGCGATCGTCATCGCCGTATGGGTGCTCCCCACCGCCGGGAAGGCGCGCTTCCGCGACGACACCCCGAGCGAGGCGGCGGCCTGGACGCTGCGCTGCATGCAGGTCGCGGCGATCTCGACGTACTCGCTCGCGGCCTGGGCCAAGATCCGCGAGGCGGGCTGGGGATGGGCGAGCGGGGCGACGTTCTACTGGGCCATCGAGCGGCGCGGCACTCCGTTCGGCAAGTGGTTCCTGGACCACCCCGAACTGCTGCGCTTCGGGCAGTGGGTGATCTTCCTCGCCGAGCTGTGCGCCCCCGTCATCCTGTTCCTGCGGCGCTGGTGGCTGGCCGCCGGACTGGTCTTCTGGCTCGGCTTCCACCTGGCCACGTGGCTCTCCATCGGGATCCACTTCCTCCCGACGATCATCTGCCTGACCGCGTTCGTGCCCTGGGAGAAGGTCGGGACGCGACTCTCCGGGCTCCGCGGCTCCCGCCGCCGGGAGGACGCTCAGGCGGCGGTCTTGGCCCCCGGGCGCTGATCCGGGGGCAGCGCGCAGGCAGGCGTCCCGCCGGGCAGCTTGTAGCGGTTGTCGGCGATCAGCCGGTACGCCTTCTCCGCCAGCAGGTTGACCGGCGGGATCTGCAACACCGCGCCGGGCACCGTCCACACACCCCGGCGGTACGCGAGCAACTTGGCGACCGCTTCGGCGCCCCCGTACACGTCGCCGGTGGGCGTGACCCACAGGACCTCGTGCATGGCCCGCTCCTCGGTCACGCCGAGCTCGCCGAGGTCGGCGAACTGCCAGGCGGTGATCTCGATGTCGGGGTCGATCCAGCGCTCCATGGCCTCGACGGACTTCGTGCAGAAGCCGCAGTCACCGTCGAACACCAGTACCGGTCGCGTGGTCATGGTTCCTCCGTAAGTTGTTGGGTGGCCCGGGAGGGCCGGATGTGGCTGATGGTTCCTTGCCGTTCGTGGCTTCCCAGGAGTGGCCGTCCGG
>NZ_JBSFVE010000040.1:0-35971 GCF_053592165.1 Streptodolium elevatio | reverse complement strand
AAGGCCACGAAGTCCACATCTGCGACGAACAACTCCGCCGCGACGCCCACGCCCTCACCCACTACCTCAACCACCACCACATCGACGTCATCAACGTGACGCCGACCTATGCCGCGCAGCTCATCGAACTGGGCCTGCTGGACCAGGGCCACCGCCCGTGCCTGGTCCTGCTCGGCGGCGAGGCCGTCGGCGGGGACGTGTGGACGGCCCTTCGCGAGACCCCGGGCGTGCTCGGCTACAACCTCTACGGCCCCACCGAATACACCATCAACACCCTCGGCGCCGGCACCGACGAATCACCGACCCCCGCCTTGGGCCGCCCGATCCACAACACCGAGGTGTACGTCCTGGACCGCCATCTGCGGCCCGTCCCGCCCGGGGTGCCGGGCGAGTTGTACGTGGCCGGCTGCGGCCTGGCGCGGGCGTACCACGACAACGCGGGCCAGACCGCCGCCCGCTTCGTCCCCAACCCCTACGGACCACCCGGCACCCGCCTCTACCGCACCGGCGACCTCACCCGACACCGCCCCGACGGCACCCTCGACTACCTCGGCCGCACCGACCACCAAACCAAAATCCGCGGCCACCGCATCGAACCCACCGAAATCGAAACCACCCTCACCACCCACCCCCACATCACCCACGCGGCGGTGACGCCCACGGCGGACCGGCAGCGCTTGGTGGCGTACATCGTCGGCGGCGCGGACCCGGACGAGGTGCGGTCCTGGCTGGCCGAGCGGCTGCCGGACTACATGGTGCCGGGCATCTTCGTCGCCTTGGACGTGCTCCCGCTGACCGTGAACGGCAAGCTCGACCGGGACGCGCTGCCCGAGCCCGACCTCGCCGACGCCGTGTCGGCGCGCGGCCCGCGGAACGACGACGAGGCCGAGCTGTGCCGGATCTTCGCGGCGGTGCTGGACCTCCCGCGGGTCGGCGTCGACGACGACTTCTTCGCATTGGGCGGGCACTCGCTGCTCGCCGTACGCCTGGTGTCGCTGATCCGGGACGCGGGCCTCGCGGCCGATCCGGCGGCGGTGACGGTGGCGACCGTGCTCACCGCGACCACCCCCGCGGCACTCGCCGAACGCCTCGGCGCGGGCCGGGAACGCGGCGACGCGGCGTTCGCGCCGCTGCTGCCGCTGCGTCCGGACGGGGCACTGCCGCCGCTGTTCTGCATCCACCCGGGCTTCGGCCTGGCCTGGCCGTACGCCGCGCTGCTGCCCTTCGTGCCCGACTCCCGTCCGGTGTACGGGCTTCAGTCGCCGGTCGTGTCCGGCGCCGAACCCGCGGCGTCGCTGGAGGAGTTGGCGGCCGAGTACCTGGCGAGGATCCGGCGTGTGCAGCCGCACGGGCCGTACCACCTGCTGGGCTGGTCGTTCGGCGGCGAAATGGCGTACGCGCTGGCCGGGCTGCTGCAACGGGCCGGCGAGGAGGTGCGGTTCCTCACGGTCCTGGACGCCCTGCCGCCTGTACCTCTTGCGGGTGGCGAAGGCCGTTCCGGGGCCGACGGGTTCGACGCCGGCGTGGCGCGCGAGCACCTGACCCGCGCGGTGCCCGGGGATGCGGACGTGCTCGCGGGGCTCGGCGACGACGTGGTCGACCGCCTCCTCGCGGCCCGGTCGGTGCACGAATACCTGTCGCCGTCAACGCCCTTCGAACCGTTCAGCGGCGATCTGCTCTGTGTGGTGGCGGCCGGCAACGGTCGGCAGGCCGGTGCGGCGGCGTGGCGCGAGCGGATCCGCGGCACCGTCCATGCACACGAAGTGCCGTACGACCATGACGATCTCCTGTCCCGCGATGCCGTCGCCGTCATCGGCCCGCTGCTGCGGGACGCCTTCGCGCGCCTTGCCGCGCCCTGATCCCCGTGTGCCGTGGCGGCGCGCCCGACCGGCCGCCGCCACGCCGCGTGTCCTCGCACCACCCCGTCCAGAAAGGCGACTTCACGACATGCACAGAACCGGTACCCACCGCGGCTTCCGCCGCTTGGCCGCCGCGGGTGTCGCCGCGGCCCTCGCACTTGGGCTCGCGGCCTGCGGCGACGACGACAAGGACGACAGCGGCAGCGCGTCCACGTCGACGCCTGCCGCGTCCGCGCCCGCCAATTCGGCGCCGGCGGCCGCCGCGTACCCGGTCACGATCACGCACAAGCTCGGGACCACCACCATCAAGGAGGCCCCCAAGCGCATCGTGGCGCTCGGCGAGGGCGACCAGGACGCCGCACTGGCGCTCGCGGTCTCGCTCGCCGGGATGGTGGAGACCACCCCGCCGGACGGGATAGCCCCCTGGGCGAAGCCGAAGCTCGGGAGCAGCAAGCCCGAGCTGATCACCATGGGCGAGAACGGCGCGCCGATCGAGAAGGTGCTCGCCCTCAAGCCGGACCTGATCCTGGCGAACACCGACTACTGGATCGAGCAGGAATACGAGAAGCTCTCGAAGATCGCGCCCACCACGGCGTTCGAGACCGGTCCGTCGCAGGACACCTGGCAGCAGGTGACCCTGCAGGTCGGCAAGGCGCTCGGCAAGTCCGCCGAGGCGCAAAAGCTGGTCACCGACCTCGAAGCGAAGGTCGCCGCGGTGGGCACCACCTACCCGGAGATCAAGGGCAAGTCGTTCGCGCTCACCAACGCGCAGAACGCGGGCACCATCGCGGTGCTCAAGGACAAGTCCGACACCTCGGTGAAGCTCCTGGCCGGCTTCGGCATGACCTTCCCCGACACCGTCGCGAACCTGCCCGGCGCGGGCTTCGCGGCCGAACTGAGCATGGAGCGCCTGGACGTGCTCGAAGTGGACATCCTGCTGAGCAACTACAACGCGGACGCCGACCTGCAGAAGGCGATCGAGGCCAACCCCCAGTTCGCCAAACTGAACGTGGTGAAGCGCGGGTCCTACATCCCGCTGGACTCCAACGACTTCTGGGCGCTGCGGGCCCCCACTCCGCTCGCGGTCGAGTACGTGATCGACAAGATCATGCCGCGGATCTCGCAGGCGGCGAAGGCACCGCGTACCTGACCGGCTGCGGCTGCGCGCACGAACGGCCGCCCGGCTGACGGACGGACGGAGAGACGACTGATGGGCGGCCCCCCTCGTGGGGGCCGCCCATCAGCCTTGTGCGGGTGTGCCGCCTCATGTCGCGCGGGGTGCAACGCCCGGTCAGACGCCCGCCGCGAGCACCGTGCCCGGGATCTGGTCGGGCGCGCCCGGCACCGGCTCGGAGGCGTCGTCACCCAGGGCCACGATGCGGTTGTCGGCGTCGACGTGCACGACGCGCGGGGTGTGCGCGGCCAGTTCGGCGTCGTCGATGAGGCCGAAGGCCATGATGATGAGCAGGTCGCCGGGGTGCACCAGGCGTGCGGCGGCGCCGTTCGCGCCGATGACGCCGGAGCCACGCGGGCCGGGGATGACGTACGTCGTCAGGCGGGATCCGTTGTCGATGTCGACGACCTGGACGACCTCGTTCGCGACGATCCCGGCCGCGTCGAGGAGGTCCTCGTCGACAGTGAGGGAGCCGACGTAGTGCAGGTCCGCCTGGGTGACCCGGGCGCGGTGGATCTTTCCGGAAAGCAGGTTGCGCAGCACGATCGGTCCTCGCTCAGTCCTCGTTCGCGGCGGTGGCGCCGGGGGTTGCGGCGGCGGCGGTTGCGGCGGCCAGGCTGCGCGGACGCAGGTCGGTCCAGTGCGCGTCGATGTACTCCAGGCACGCGGCCCGGGCGCCGGGTCCGTACACGGTGCGCCAGCCGGCCGGGACGTCGAGGAACGTCGGCCACAGCGCGTGCTGGCCTTCGTCGTTGACGACGGCGAGGAACTCGCCGTCCTCGTCGTCAAACGGGTTGGTGGCGGTCATCGGGGTCCTGCCTTTCTGCGAGGGAGTCGATTGCGAGGGCCGGGACGGCGGCGCCGTCGACGTCGACGGTGTCTGTGCCGGTGTCGGCGAAGTCGGTGGCGTCGCGGGGGTCCCGGGTGTCACCGGTACGTTCACCGGCGGCTCCGTCGCCGTCGTCGGCGCCGCCGGTCAGGGTGGCCTTGCGGAGTGCGGGGGAACCCGACGCGACAGCGCCGACGGCGGCCACGCAGGCGACGCCGCCGGCCATCAGGACCGTGCCGGGGGCGACGAGCTTGGCGCCGACGCCCGCCAGCGCGTTGCCGGCCGACGGTGCGGCGGTGGCCTGGGCGAGCCAGAGGCTGCCCACCCGGCCTTGCAGGTGGTCGGGCGTGTACGCCTGGATCAGCGCGCGCCGCAGGATCTCCGAGATGGTGTCGGCGTATCCGGCGAGCGCGAGCAACGGAAGTGCCAGCCAAAGCAGTTCCGCGGCGCCGAAGGCGGCGACCGCGAGCCCCCATCCGGCCGCGGCGGCGGCGAGCGCGACGCCCGGCCGGGTGGTGCGGCCCGTCCAGCCGCTGGTGAGCGCGCCGAGGAAGGCGCCGACGGACGGGGCGCTGTACAAGAGCCCGACGGTGATCGGGCCGCCGTCGAAGACGTGTTCACCCATTTGTGGGAAGAGCACGAACGGCATGGCCAGGACGACGGCCAACAGGTCGACGAGCATCAGCGCGCGGATCACCGGATCGGCGCGCACGTGCCGGAATCCGGCGGCGATCTCGTGCAGCGGATGACTGCCTTCGGGCTCGGCCGCCTCATCCTCCGACACGGCTCGGGGCACGACTTCGGCCACGACTTCGGGCACGGCCTTCGCCTCGACCTCGGGCGCGAGCCGATCCCCTGCTGTTGCGGTGCCGGCATTCACGTCGGCTTGACCGGCCGCCGGGGCTTCCGCGGCCCCCGCGTCCGCCGCTTCCGCCGGCTTCGCACCGGGCTCCCCCGGCTGCCCGGCCTGCCCGGCCGGTTCGGGCCGCTCCGGGCGCAGTTCGGGAAGGCGCCACAGCAGCACCGCGCCCACCGCGAAGCCCGACGCGTCGAGCAGGTAGCAGGTCGCGACGCCGGGCCCGGCCGCGACCAGACCGGCGACCATGGGCCCGACCATCGCGCCGAACTGCGTGGTGAGCGTGAGCAGCGCACCTGCGGCGGCCAGTTGTTTCCGTCCGACCAGTGCCGGGGTCACGGCCATGAGCGCGGGCGCGCCGAGCCCGTTGACCAGGCCGGCGGCGACGGCCAGGAGGTAGATGACCCACAGCCGAGGGTTGTCCGCCAGCGCGTTGACGGCGAGCGCGAGGACCACGACCGCGGCGCCGGCCCGGGTGCCGAGGATGATCTTGCGGCGGTCGGTGCGGTCGGCGACCACGCCGCCGGTGAGCAGGCCGACGCACAGGCTCACCGCGATGACGATGTTGACCATGCCGACGTGCAGCGAGGATCCGCCGATGTCGTAGACCTGGATGCTGGCCGCCACCGAAGTGAGCGCGGTGCCCAGCATCGACAGTGCGGAGGCGGCGAACAGCAGCCGGAATTCCCGGCTTTCGCGGAGCGGGGTGGTGTCCGCGGCGATCTCCCCGAGCCGCATGGTCAGTTCTTCCGGGTCGGGGACTGGTCGGCGCCGCGGTGGTCGCGGACCGATCCGAGGATCTCGCCGGCCCGGACCGCGATGTTGGAGAGCAGGGTGGAACTGAGGCCGTGGGTGTGCTCGGTGCCGCCTTGCAGGTAGATGCCGGCGGTGACGTGCGGTGCGGTGGCCGCGCGGTAGTCCCGGCCGAGGCGGGGGCGTCCGAAACCGTCGCGCAGGCAGGCGTCGGCGGTGTCGCCGAGCAACGCGAGGGCGTCGTGCGGGCGGTAGCCGGTGGCGTAGACGACGGCGTCGGCGTCCAGCGTCTCGGTCTTGCCGGTGGGCAGGTACTCGATGTCGAGGCGCGCGCGTTCGGGCCCGTCCTGCATCGCCGTGATGCGGGAGGCGTGCCGGATGCGCAGGCGTTCGCGGCCGAGGACTCGCTCCTCGTACACGGTGCGATAGAGGTCGGCGATCAGATCCCCGTCCACCACCGAGTAGTTGGTATTGCGGTGGTAGGCGGTGAGCATGTCCTTGACGTCTTCGGGTGAGTCGAAGTAGTCGTCGACGGCTGACGGGTCGAAGATGCGGTTGGCGAACGGGCTGTCGTCCGCGGGTGCGTAGCCGTAGCGGGAGAAGACCGCGTGCACTTCGGCGTCGGGGAAGCGCCGGTGCAGATAGTCGGCGCTCTCCGCGGCGCTCTGGCCGGAGCCGACCACCACCGCGGTCCGGATCGTTGCGGGGTCGGCAGCGGCGACGCGCGGGACGAGTTCGCTGTTGTGCCAGATGCGGGAGGAGGCGACGACGCCTTCGGGCAGGCGCGGGGAGAGACCGGGTGCGATGACGACGTTGCGGGCGCGGTACGTGCGGGTGCCGCCGTCGGCCGTGGCGGCGGTGACGTCGAACGCGTCTGTCTGACCATCCGTCATCACCGGTGTTATCGCTGTCACTTCGGTTCCGTATCGGACCGAGTCGGCGACGCGCGCGGCGGCCCATTCGAGATAGCCGTGGAATTCGGCGCGGAGCGGAAAGAAGGACTTGCCGTTGACGAACGCCACCAGGCGTCCGGCGGAGTGCAGATACGAGACGAAGCTGAAGTCGCTGGTCGGATTGCGCATCGTGACCAGGTCCTTGAGGAAGGAGACCTGCATGGTGGCACCGTCGACGAGCATGCCGCGATGCCACCCGAATTGCCTTTGCCTTTCCAGAAACAAGGCGTCTATCGGATCGTCCGCCGTCGCATTGTGTTCGGCGACGGCGACGGCGAGCGCGAGATTGCTCGGGCCGAAGCCGACGCCCACGAAGTCATGGACGAAGTCTGGCGCGTGGGCGAGGTCAGGCATGAAGGTGAGGCTAACCTAATCAAACGCGCGTCACCAGGCCTGCCGGAGAGGCCATGTTTTAGGGTAGGCTCACCTAACTTCCCGGCCCTGCCTGCCTGCACACCGGAGGCCACCGTGCCCCTTCTCCGCCGCGAACTCGCCGTCCCCGCCGATCCTTTGGAGCTCGCCGCGGCCCTTGCCGAGTCGCCCTCGGGCGCCGACGCACACGTCGTCTACGAACGGAACGGCTGCTGGCTCGTCGCCCTAGGCACTCTCGCGGAGATCGAGGCCACGTCGGGCCACGTCGTGACCCGCGTACCGGATCCGGAGCTGGTCCCCGGCGCCGCCGGACCGGGCGAGCACCGGGTGGCGTGGACGGGCTCGCCGTTGCCCGCGGTCTCCGCGGCTCTGGACCGCCTGCGCATCCCGGAGTGGCGCGCGTACGGCTGGGCGGGCTTCGAACTGGCGTATGTGCACGCGGGGATGCCCGAGCTGGCCGGCGACGCGCGGTTGCTGCACCTGCTGTTGCCACGTACCGAGGTTCGCCTCGCCGACGGACGCGCCGAGGTGCGCTCCGTCAGTGCCGCCGAACTCGGTGCTGTGGTCGGGCTCCTGACGGGCTACCAGCCGGTCCCCCGCAAATCTGCGGAGCCCCTGGACGTCACCGGCACCGACCCCGACGACTACCGGTCCGCCGTCGGCTCGGCGATCGACGACATCCGCTCGCGGCAGTTGCAGAAGGTAATCCTGTCGCGCGTCGTCCCGGTACTCCACGACGTCGACCTGCCGGGCACCTACCTGGCCGGGCGCCGCGGCAACACGCCGACCCGCTCCTTCCTCCTGGGGCTCGGCGACCTTCGGGCGACCGGGTTCAGCCCGGAGATCGTGGTCTCGGTCGACGCCGACCGGCACGTGGTCACCCAACCCCTGGCCGGCACACGCGCCTTGGCGTCCGACGGCCTCGACGCCGCGCGGCGCTCCGACCTGCTGAGCGACGCCAAGGAGATATTCGAGCACGCGATATCGGTCAAGGTCGCGTACGACGAAATGCTGCCGCTGTGCGAGCCCGGCTCGGTCACGGTCCGCGGGTTCATGGAGGTCAAGGAACGCGGCAGCGTGCAGCACCTGGCCTCGTCGGTGACCGGTGACCTCGCCGAACACGTGGGCCCGTGGGACGCGTTCGCCGCGCTGTTCCCCGCGGTGACCGCGTCTGGAGTACCCAAGCCCGCCGCGTACCGGGTGATCCACCGCAACGAGGCGCACCCGCGCGGCCTCTACAGCGGGGCGGTGATCACCGCCGACCACACGGGGGCGATCGACGCGGCCCTCGTGCTGCGCACGGTATTCCGCCGCGGCACGCGCACCTGGCTCCAGGCCGGTGCGGGCATCGTCGAACAGTCGACTCCGGACCGGGAGTTCGAGGAGACCTGCGAGAAGCTGCGGTCCGTCGCCCAGCACCTGGTCCCGGCGACCTGACGCCGCCCGACCGCCACCACACTCCGGCCGAGGCCCGGGCCGCCCGCCCTGGTGCCTCGGCCGGTTCGCGCCGTGCGCCACCCGGACCTTCCGAGCGGGGTCAGCCCCCGCGTCCCACCTTGTTCGCGCGTCCGAGGAACCAGAGCAGGTACGGGGCACCGATCAGCCCCGTCACGATGCCGACCGGCACCGTCTCCGGAAACGCCGTCCGGGCCAGCAGGTCGGCTCCCCCGACGACCACCGCCCCGGCGAAACCCGCGGCGAACAGCGGGATTTCCGCCGTTCCGGCCAGTCCTCGGGCGATCTGCGGCGCGGCGAGCGCCACGAACACCACCGGCCCGGCGCACGCCGTGGCCAGCGCGGCCAGGCAGGTGCCGACCAACAGCAGCGCGGTACGGGCGGCGCGGGTCGGCACGCCCAGCCCCGTCGCGATGTCGTCGCCGAACTGCAGCATGCGGTACGGCCGTACGAGCGCCACCAGCGGCGGAACCAGCAGCAGCAGGCCCAGGGCCATCCAGCGGACCTGCGTGTAGTCGCGGTTCTCCAGGCTGCCGGTGAGCCACGCGGTGGCGCGGGTGGCGGCGTCGATGTCGACGCGGGCCAGCGCCCAGCGGGTGAACGCGACGAGCATGCCGTTCGCGGCGATGCCGACCAGGACGAACCCGTAGCCGGTGATGGTGCCTTGCCGGAAGGCCAGGAAGTAGACGATCAGGCCGGTGGTCACGGCACCGACCAACGCGCCGAGCGGGACCGGGCCGTACGTCGCGGAGACGCCCGTACCGACTCCGCCCGCGAGGATCGCGACGACCGCGCCGGCCCCCGCTCCCGCGGTGATGCCCACGATGTCGGGGCCGGCGAGCGGGTTGCGCGTCACGGCCTGGAACACCGCGCCGGCCAGGCCGAGGGCGAAGCCCACCATGATGGCCACCAGCGCACGGGGAAGCCGCAGTTCGTGCACGACCAGCTCGGCGTCCTCCGGCCCCGCGTTGAACAGGCCGGTCACCACATCGGACCACGGCAGTTCGTAGTCGCCCATGGCGAGCGACGCGATGAGCGCGGCGAACGCCAGCGCCAGCAGGACCACGCAGGTCAGCAGCACGCGCAGACGCAGCGCGAAGCCGACCGGGCCGGCCGCGAACCGCACCGTCACGGGCACTCTCCCACCGCCCCTGCCCTTGAACGCGCCAAGCGCCCGGCCCTTCGAGCGCTCCTTCACCGTGCCTTCGGGTGCCCGGTTCCCCGGGCTCGTCGTCGCGGTCATCGTGCGTGCTCCCGCAGTTTGCCGATCTTGACCAGGGCGATCAGGAAGGGTGCCCCCAGGAAGGCGGTGACGACCCCGACCTCGACCTCGGTGGGCCGGGCCACGACCCGCCCCACCACGTCGGCCGACAGCAGCAGCACCGCGCCGCCGATCGCGGACGCCGGGATCAGCAGGCGCGCGTCCGGCCCGGTGAACGCGCCGACGATGTGCGGCACCGCCAACCCGAGGAACACCACGGGTCCGGCGGCGGCCACCGCGGTCCCGGTGAGGAGCACCACCGCCAGCGCACCCAGCGCCCGCGTGATCCCGGCCCGCGCCCCGAGCGCGGTCGCCGTGTCGTCGCCGAGGGCGAGCGCGTTGAAGCGGGGCGACATCACGAAGGCGAGGACGAGTCCGGCGGCCACGAAGGGCACGAACTGCCATGCCTGGCCGGTGTCGCGGCCGGTGAGCGAGCCGACCGCCCAGGAGCGGTAGCGCGACAACGCCTCGGGGTCGGAGAGCACCAGCGCACCTGTGGCGGCGTCCAACAGTGCGGAGACCGCGACGCCGGCCAGGGCCAGCTTTGCCGGGGTCGCACCGCCGCGGCCGCGGCCGCCCACTCCGTACGCCACGGCCCCCGCCGCGGCGGCACCCGCGAACGCGAACCACACCGAGCTGTACGGCCCGGTCAGGTCGAACAGCGCGACCGCCGACGCGACCGCGAACGCCGCCCCGGAAGCCACGCCGATCAACCCCGGATCGGCCAGCGGATTGCGGGTGACCTGCTGCGCCACCGCGCCCGCGGCGCCGAGGGCCACACCGACCATCAGCCCGACGAGGGTGCGCGGCACCCGCAGGTCCCAGATGAGCCCGGCGGCATCCTCGCGGTCCCCGCCGAGCATGGCGAACACCTCGGACGGGGGGTTGGTGCGCGTTCCGATCGCCAGTGACGCGAACGCCGCCACGACCAGCGCGGCGAGCAGCACCCCGAACACGACAACACGCCGGCGCCGTCCGGGTGCGGCCGCGACTTCGACAGACATCTGAGTAAGGTAAGGCATGCCTCAGTGCGGCGACAGTCCGGCACCGGATTTGACGCTGCCTCAGTCCCGCTGAGCGTCTGGGCAGTTCCGCGGACCGCCCGATTCGACGGGTCTGACACGTCCACACGCGACGACCGTTCGCGGGCCTTCGGCCGACTTGTCTGCCGCAGTGGCAGCCGGAAAGGGCCGACTGCGGGCATTCTGTTCGGCGTTCGCATCGCCGAGGAGGCATTTGTGCAGTCGACCAGCGCGACCGGCCGAGAACTGGTGCACGACTGGCGTGTTCCCGACCGTGAGTACCAACGGCACCAGGCGCGGCGCGGGCGGCGTTGGGCGTACCCCGACCTCGATCCGTACCGCACGGCGCTGGTCGTGGTCGACATGGTGCCGTTCCACACCGACGCCAATCCGTACGCCCGCGGAATCGTCCCGCGCATCCAATACCTGGCAACCTGCGTACGCAGCGCGGGCGGGACGGTCGCCTGGGTGCTTCCGGCCCCCGGCCCGAACCGTTCCGCCGCAGACGAGTTCTACGGCACCGAGATCGCCGCCCGGTACGCGGCCAGCGGGGGCAGCGGTCCGCTGGAACAGCGCCTGAGCCGCGGCCTGACGATGATGCCGGGCGACCTGCTCACCGAGAAGACCGCGCACAGCGCCTTCTTCCCCGGCCGCTGCCCGCTGCCCGATCTCCTCGGGGAACGCGGCGTCACGACCGTGGTGATCACCGGCACCGCGACCGACGTGTGCTGCGAGTCCAGCGCCCGCGACGCGTTCACGCTCGGCTACCGCGTCATCGTCGCCGCCGACGCCACCGCCACGGGCGACGACCACGCCCACAACGCCAGTCTGCGCACCGTGTACCGCTCGTTCGGCGACGTACGCGCCACCGCGGACCTGGCCATGATGCTCGCGATCCCGGGCTGCCCGGCCGGCGACGGGTGACCCACGGCGGCGGCCCGCGTCGTCGGACCGGTCACTCGTCCGTGGGCAACCAGACGCCGTGCAGACCGAGGGGCACCCGGACCGGGATGCGGATGCGGGCGACGGGCCCCTGCGCCGGGTCGTCGGCCGGGAGTACGAGCAGCCAACTCTCGCCTTCGGTACGGTTGGTGGCGAAGGCCAGCCAGTGGCCGCCCGCCTCGTCCCCGGAGCCGGGCGTCGGGGCGAACGCGGGCTCGCCCACGGCGAGGTCGCCGGCATCCCAGAGCACGGTGGTCGTCGTGGTGGTCGCCGCAGGCGTCGATCCGGCGCCCGTCCCCGCGGAGTCGATGTCGTACCAGCGGAGGGCGTCGTACTCGCCCGCGATGAGCCCCGCGCGCCTGCCGCTGCCGGCGGCGACGCCGATGCGCCGGTGCGGCCGCCCGAGCACCCGGTCGTCCACGCGCGGCAGTTCCACGCGGGCGTCGTCGAGTTGGGTGCGGCGTACCGAGCCGGCCGCCGGATCGACGACGGCGCGCGTGAGGCCGGAGTGCGCCGTACCGCCGACGGCCCCACCGCCGAGGTCGAGCGACGGCCACTGCACGTAGTCGAGCACCACATGGCCGTTCGGCGCGTCGAAGGCGTTGACAGTGTGCCAGAGCCAGAACGCCTCGTCGTCCGCCCACCGCACCGGCCCGCCGCCGCGCGGGATCAACGCGATGCGGGTGCCGCGTTCGGGGCGCCAGGCGAGGAACGACCCGCCGCTCATGGCCGCTTCGAGGTCGAAGAAGGCCGGGGCCAGCACGAGGACGAGATAGCGGCTCGTGAGCGCCATGTCGTGGATCATCGACGCGTCCGCCACCCCCTCCACGGGCGTGGGGCCGCGCGTGACGACTCCGTCCTGGCCGATGACCGACCAGGTCAGGTAGGGCGGTTCGAGGGCGTAGCAGAACACCGCCATCTCGCCGGTCACCGGATCGACCTTGGGATGCGCCGTGATGCCGGCCGGCAGACGGCCGTCGAACGTCTCCTTGCCCCTGGTGTCGAGGTCGGGAGCCATCCGGTACGGGCAGTCCGACTCCGCGAGGGCCAGCAGCCGCCCCGCGTGCTCCACGACGTTCACATCCGGCAGCGGCTTGAAGGTGTCGGCCAGTTCCGCTCCCACCTGCTCCTTGCCGGGCAGGACCATCGACTCCAGGCCGCCCCACAGCGCCCGCCCGGCCTTCTCCTCCGCACGCATCGCGGGCGTGCGCACGAAGCGATTGCGGTAGCGCGCGTGGCCCTGCGACATCCAGACGCCGTGCAGCATCCCGTCGCCGTCGATCGGGTAGAGGTACGAGCCGATCGGCGTGAACCGCGGGTTGGGGCCGTTGCGGATGTAGACGCCGTCCAGTTCGTCCGGCAGCCGGCCCTCGACGTGCAGGTCGACCGCATCGACCTCCTCGGTGACCGGTGCGAACGGTCCGACGAGATGGGCGACCCGGGACGGGTCGAAGTCTCCGGCGTGCGCGGGCATGACGGCCTCCCTGGATCACAGGTCCGCCCTTCCCATTGAAAACCCGTGGTCACCGCACCGCCAACGACGGCCGCGCACCGGCCGCCCGCCCGAGCGGGCCTACTGCACGTCGTCGACGCCGGGGATGTGCGCGCCGGAGGGCACGCCCTGGGCCACGTACGCGTCGTAGTAGCCCTTCCAGTCACCGGTCGGACCGGCGGCGTGCGGGCCGTCGCGGTGCTCGCCGTGTGCGGCGGCGTCCAGGGCGTCGAGGCACACCTGCCACCCGGCGGCATTGCGCGCGGCCGTGTCGTCCTCGGCGAGCACGTTGGTGAGCGTGAAGCGCGTCCCGCCCGAGCCCACGGGCTCCAGATCGAAGTGGAGCTCGTCCGCGTCCCACGCGAAGGACAGGTGGCGCGGCGGGTCGAGGGCCAGGACCCGGCCGACGGAGTCGGGCGTGTTGGGGTCGAAGCTGAAGCGCATCTCGCCGCCGGGCCGCAGGTCGACCTCGACCCGCGACGGGAACCAGTGCGCGAGTTCGGCCGGTTCGGTCACGAACCGCCAGACGCGCTCGATCGGATGCGGGTACGTGCGGGTGAACCGGACAGCCGGGCGGCCGTCGCCGAGGTGCACGTACGTCCCGGTGCCGGATGCGGAAGGTGCGTTCGTCATGGTGTTTCCCTGAGCGGATCGGTGCCGCGTCGTCCCCGCGCCGCGGCGGTACGGTCCCGCGCGATCGCGGGCGGTCACTCGGGCGCCTCGTCCAGCCGGGCGCCCAGTGCGTCGAGGCCGGCGTTCCAGCGCCGACGGTACGGCTCCAGCCAGGCGTCCAGCGCGGCGACCGCCGACATGTCGAGGGCGTAGACGCGGCGCTGCGCGTCCCGGTGCACCCGCACCAGGCCGGCGTCGCGCATCACCCGCAGATGCTTCGACGTGCCGGGCTGACTCAGCCCGCACGCCGCGGCGATCTCGCCGACGGTCCTCGGACGCTCCAACAGGAGAGCCATGACCGCCCGCCGATGCGGATCGGCGAGGGCGGCCCATATGGCGGTATCTGCCATGATTCTACATTCCTCTATGGTTATATGCCTGTCAAGGCATGAAAGGATGCCGCGGCCGCGGCTGGAGTCCGCTCGTGGGCGGGCCACGTGCCCACCACGTGATCGGACCGCCCCCGCGTCTGGTCGTCAGCGGACGGGTAGCGGGCGGGGCAGGGCGTCGGGGTCGGGCTTCACGGCGTCGGGCCAGGGACACGCCGGGGGTACGTTGCGGCGGTCGCCCGGATCCCAGCCCGCGGCCCGGGCCTCCCGGACGGCGGCGGCAACGAACCGGGGGCGAACCGGTTCGACCTGGAGCGCGGCGCGGCGTTCCTCAGGTGCACCGGCGTACCACGGGAAGTAGAGCCACAGGTCGAAGAACTCGATCGTGACGTGTAGGCGCCGGGTCTTGCCGCCGTCCGCCCGCCAGACGCGCAGGAGCAGTTCGCCGCTTCCACCGCCTCCCACATGCCAGCGGTACGCCTCGCCGTCGACATGGATCGGACGCGGCGCGCGGTGGTGTCGGGGCATGCGCACCAGTGTGCCCGTCTCGTGGGCGCAGCCCGGGAGGGCCGCCCCGCCGAATATCAGATCCGCCCGTCGAATGGGCGGACGATTCCGCCGCTACTGTGCACCGCATAGAACTGCCGGTGTCGACTTCGGAACCTGATGTCGATGCCCGGGTCACCCGGCGGTCGGCGGCTCGGTGACCTGCTTGCGCAGTGGATGGACGCCCTCTGGGCCGCGGAGAACCTCCCACCACCCGTCGTCCCCACTGCGAAAGAACGGAGCATCCGCCCATGGCCTCCATCGTCCCGCCCGGCCGCCTCGTCTACGGCATGCAACTGCCGGTCCAGACCAAGAGCAAGAGCACCGCCGAGCCCTGGGAGCGCGACGCCGGCGTCGAGGAGATCGTCACCGTCGCCCGGCACGCGGAGAACACCGGGTTCTTCTACATCGGCGTCTGCGACCACATCGGGGTGCCCGCCGGGCCGGAGGCCGACCACATGAGCACCACGTGGTACGACTGCGTGGCCACCCTCGGCATGCTGGCCGGGGTCACCAGCACCGTGCGGCTGTTGTCCAACGTGTACATCGTGGCGTACCGGCACCCGTTCGCCACCGCCAAGGCGTTCATGACGCTCGACCAGCTCTCCGGCGGCCGCGTGGTGCTCGGCGTCGGCGCCGGGCACCTGCGCGGCGAGTTCGAGGCGCTGGGCGTGCCGTTCGAGCAGCGCGGGGCGATCACCGACGAAGCCCTCGACGGCATCCGGGCCGCCTTCACCGGCGAGTACCCCGAGCTGGACGGCCCCCGCTTCGCCGACGGCGGCCTGGGCCTCGGGCCTCGGCCGGTGCAGGCGTCCATCCCGATCTGGATCGGCGGCAAGGCCCGACCCGCCCTGCGCCGGGTCGCGCTGCGCGGCGACGGGTGGATCCCGCAGGCCACGCCGCGTGCGCAGATGGCGGAGGACATCGCGTACATCAGGCAGCTGCGTGAGGAGGCCGGCCGCACCGGTCCGCTCGACATCGGCTTCATCACCGAGGCGGTGCACATCGGCACGCCCGCCTGGGACCTCGGCGACGCCCCGGTGCTGACCGGCCGCCCCGAGCAGATCGCCGAACACATGCGCGCCATGGGCGAGATCGGGGTCAACCACCTCCAGATCCGCTTCCGCAACCGGTCGCCGGGCGAGCTCCAGGACCAGATGTCGGCCTGGCACACCGATGTGGCGCCGCTGCTGAACGCATGAGCGCCGGGCTTACCGGCACCCGACGTGCCGACCGCGGCCGGGCGGCCTGACCCGGTCGCGACACGCACGGCTCGGCCGACGTGCCGTACCCCCGGCCCGTGACGCAGGCTGGGGGTATGGCACGGGCAAACGAGATCGTCGCGGCGCTGCTCCAGGAGTACGCCGACCTCCTGTCGATCACGCAGGGCGACGCCTTCAAGGCTCGCGCGTACGAGAAGGCCGCCCGCGCGATCGCGGGCCACTCCTCCGACGTCGCCGGGCTCGACGCGAAAGGCCTGCGCGACATCCCGAACGTCGGCAAGTCGATCGCCGACAAGGTCGCCGAGTACCTCGAAGGCGGCAGCATCGCGGTCGTCGAGGAGGCCCGCACCGCGATCCCGCCGGGGGTCCGCGAGCTGGTCGCGATCCCCGGCCTCGGCCCGCGCAAGGCCATGCAGCTGTACGAGGACCTGGGAATCTCGTCCGTCGACGGACTCCTCGACGCGGTCACCCGGCACCGGCTGCGCGACCTCAAGGGATTCGGCGCCAAGACCGAGGACAATATCCGGCACGGCATCGAACTCATGCAGAAGGCGGGCGGCCGCATCCTGCTCAGCTCCGCGATGGACGTCGCCGAGCAGATCGTCGCGGAGCTGTCGGCGATCGACGGGTGTGTGCGGTGCACGTACGCCGGCTCGCTGCGCCGCATGCGCGAGACGATCGGCGACATCGACATCCTGGTCGCGGCGGAGGACTCGGCGCCGTTCATGGCCGCGATCGGAGAGCTCCCGCAGACCGCCGAGATCATCGCGGGCGGCGCGAAGAAGACCTCGGTGCGCACCACCAAGGGCCTTCAGGTCGATCTGCGGGTCCTGCCGCCGAGCGCGTGGGGTGCCGGGCTGCAGTACTTCACCGGTTCGAAGGAGCACAACGTCCGGATCCGCGAGATCGCGGTGCGCCGCAAGCTCAAGCTGTCCGAGTACGGCCTCTTCCACGCCAAGAGCGGCGAGATGATCGTGTCCGAGACCGAGCGGGAGATCTACGAGCGGTTGGACCTGCCGTGGATCCCGCCGCCGCTGCGCGAGAACCGCGGCGAGATCGAGGCCGGGCAGCGCGGCGAGCTGCCGGACCTGGTGACCGACGCCGACATCCGCGGCGACCTGCACACGCACACCGATCTGACGGACGGGGTCTCCACGCTGGAGGAGATGGTCGCGGCCGCGGCGGCGCGCGGGTACGCGTACTACGCCGTCACCGACCACGCGCCGAACCTCTACATGCAGCGCATGACCACCGAGAAGATGCTCGCGCAGCGCGACCGGGTGCGGGCCCTCGACGGCACGCACGGGCGCATGCGGCTGCTGCACGGCACCGAGCTCAACATCGCGCCGGACGGCTCGCTCGACTGGCCGGACGACGTGCTCGCCGGATTCGACGTGTGCGTCGCCTCGATCCACTCGCATTTCACGCAGAGCCGGGACGAGCTGACGCGCCGCCTGATCCGCGCGTGCGAGAACCCGTACGTCTCCGTCATCGGCCACCCCACCACCCGCCGCATCGGCAAACGCCCGGGTATCGACGCCGACTTCGACGCGGTGTTCGAGGCCTGCGCGCGTACCGGCACGGCGCTGGAGATCGACTCGCACCCCGAACGCCTCGACCTGCGCGACGAGGACATCCTGCGGGCCAGGAAACACGGCGTGAAGTTCTCGATCGACTCCGACGCGCACTCCACGACGCACCTGCCGTACATCCGGTTCGGGGTCGGCACCGCGCAACGTGCCTGGCTCACCAAAGACGACGTCATCAACACCTGGCCGCTGGGCAGGCTGCGGAAGTTCCTGGCCGCGAAGCGTCCGCGCGCCTGACCCGGCGGCCCCCCGCCTCCCCGCGGGTCAGCCGTCGACCGGCGTCCAGCGGCTGCTGTCGGCGGCACTCGCCTCCACGGCGGCCAAGACCCGCTGGACCCGCAGGCCGTCGTCGAACGAGGGCTGCGGAGTCGTACCCGTCGCGATGGCCTCGACCAGGTCGCGGGCCTGGTGCGTGAAGCTGTGCTCGTAGCCGAGGCCGTGGCCGGGCGGCCACCACGCGCCGGTGTACGGGTGGGTGGGCTCGGTGACGGTGATGCGGCGGAAGCCCGCGGTGGCGGCCGGCTCGTCGTGGTCGTGGAACCACAGGTCGTTCATGGCCTCGAAGTCGAAGGAGAGGCTGCCGCGCGAGCCGTTCAGCTCGATGCTCAGCGCGTTCTTGCGGCCGGTGGCGAAGCGGGTGGCCTCGAAGGTCGCGAGCGCGCCGCCGGAGGTGCGGGCCAGGAAGATCGCGGCGTCGTCGACGGTCACCGTGCCGATTCCGTCGGCGCTGCCGCTTGTCGGGCCGGCGGCCTGCGCGCCGATGCCGGATCCGGCGGTGCCCAGCGGACGCTTGTGCACGAACGTCTCGGTGACGGCGCTGACCCCGGTGATGTGATCGCCCGTCAGGAACTCGGCCAGGTCGATGATGTGCGCGCCGATGTCGCCCAGCGCCCCGGAGCCGGCCTCTTCGCGGACGAGCCGCCACACGAGCGGGTGTTCGGGGTCGACGATCCAGTCCTGGAGGTACCGGGCGCGGACGTGGCGGATGGTGCCGAGCCTGCCGTCGGCGACGAGCGTACGGGCCAGGGTCAGAGCCGGGACGCGGCGGTAGTTGAACCCGACCATGGCCAGGACCCCGCGCTCGGCGGCCGCGGCCGCCGCCCGGGCCATCGCCTCCGCCTCGGCCGGCGTGTTCGCCAGCGGCTTCTCGCACAACACGTGCTTGCCCGCCTCGAGTGCGGCGACGGCGATCTCGGCGTGCACCGAGCCCTGGGCGCAGATGTCGATCAGCGCTATGTCGTCCCGGTCGAGGAGTTCGCGCCAGTCCGTGGTCGACTCGGCCCAGCCCAGCCGGGCCGCGGCGGCCTCGACGCGCGCCGCGTCCCGACCGGCCACGACCCGCAGTTCGGGCCGCATGGGCAGGTCGAAGAAGGCGTCCACGGAGCGCCATGCGTGCGAGTGGACACGCCCCATGAAGGAGTGCCCGACCATGCCGACACCCAGGGGCGGGCGTGCGGTTCGGGAGTGCTGGGGAAGTGACGACATGGGTGTGGGGTGCCTTTCGGTTCGGGACGCCGGCGCGTGACGGTGACACGGCGGCGACCGGACGCCCCGGTCGCCGCCGCAGAAAGTCGGCTACGAGAACGCGGTGGGCAGGTACCGGTCGACGTTCTCCTTGGTGACCACGGCCGAGTACGTGGTGATGGACGCCGGCACCTCCAACTCGGCCAGGTCGGCGAGCGACTTCGCCTGGCCGATCATGCGGGCCAGGATGATCGCGGACGACGCCATGCTCGGCGGGTAGAGCACGGTGGCCTTCATGGGGGTGTTGTCGGCCTTGATGTCCTCCATGGCCTTCTTCGACCCGGCGCCGCCGACCATCAGGAACTCGTTGTCGCGGCCCGCCTGCTTGATCGCCGCCATGACGCCGATGCCCTGGTCGTCGTCGTGGTTCCACATCGCGTCGATCTTGCCGTTGGCCTGGAGCAGTTGGGCCGCCACGCGCTGGCCGACCGCCGCGGTGAAGTCCGCGGCCTGCCGGGCCGCGACCTTCATGCCGGCCGCTTCCAGTGCCTCGCGGAAGCCCTGGCTGCGCTGCTGGGTGAGTTCGAGGTTGTCGAGCCCGGCGACCTCGACCACGACCGGGTTCGTCTTGCCGGCCTGCTTCATCTGCGCGGCTATGTAGGTGCCGGCGTTGACACCCATGCCGTAGTTGTCGCCGCCGATCCAGGTGCGGTACGACAGCGCGTTCGCGAAGACGCGGTCCAGGTTGACGACCGGGATGCCGGCCTCCATCGAGCGCCGCGCCACGGCGGTGAGCGCCTTGCCGTCGTACGGCAGGATCACCAGCACGTCGACCTTGGAGTCGATCAGCGACTGCACCTGCTGGATCTGCTGGTTGACGTCGTTGGTGCCTTCCGTCGCCTTGAGCGTGACGTCGGAGAACTCCTTCGCCTGCGCCTTGGCGTTGAGGCTGATCGCACCGATCCAGCCGTGGTCGGCGGCCGGCGCGGAGAAGCCGATCGTGACGGGCTTTCCGGGCGGCTCGGGGCTGCCCGAGGCCGCGGCCGGCGCCTTGACCTGCGGGCCGGTGTCCTTGTCCGACGAGTTGCTGGTGCATCCCGCCACGAGGGCGCCGGCGCCCAGCGCGGCGCCGCCCAGGATGAAGCCTCTGCGATGGAGCTGGGACATGGATGACTCCCGAGGGGAACGAGGGCTGGAGGTACGAGGGCTGGAGGTACGGAGGCCGGAGGTACGGAAGTACGAGGCCGGAGGGGCGCGCCGCGTCGTGCGGGCGGGGGTGGCGCCGGGCACGCGCCGTCAGGCGTTCACGCGCCTGCGCACGCCGCCCCAGCGCTGGATCAGCAGGACCGCGATGATGATCACGCCCTTGGCGATCTGCTGGATCGGCGACGCGAGGTTGTTGAGGATGAACAGGTCCTGGATCGTGGTGAACACGAGCACGCCGAGGATCGACCCCACCACCGACCCGAAGCCGCCGGTGAGCAGCGTCCCGCCGATGACCACGGCGGCTATCGCGTCGAGTTCGTAGAGCTGGCCGTGCGTGCTCGCACCGGTGTTCGCCTGCGCGGTCAGCATGATCGCGGCGATTCCGCAGCACAGGCCGGACACGACGTACAGCAGGCAGGTGTGCAGCCGGACGTTGATACCGGCGAGCCGGGCCGCCTCGGGGTTGCCGCCGACGGCGAACGTACGCCGGCCGAAGGTCGTGCGGTTGAGGACGATCCAGCCCACCACCACGACGACCAGGAACAGGTACACGTGCATCGGTATGCCGAAGTACTTGTTCTCGGCGATCTTGAGGAAGCCGTCCACCTCGACCAGTTGCGACTTCCGGTCGGAGATCTGCTCGGCGAGGCCCCGGGCCGAGACGCTCACCGCGAGTGTGACGATGAAGGCCACGAGGCCGCCGAACGCGATCAGCACCCCGTTGAGCAGGCCGCACACCAGGCCCACGACGATCGCCGTGAACAACATGCCGAACAGCCCGGTGTCCTGGGTGGCGACGGTGGTCGCCCAGACCGACGACAGCGCCATGATGGCGCCCACCGACAGGTCGATGCCGCCGCCGATGATCACGAAGGTCATGCCCACCGTGATCACGCCGACAACGGCCGCGAGCGACAGGATCGTGACCATGTTGCTGCTGGTCGCGAAACGGTCCCCCTTGGTGGTCAGCCCGATCACGAAGAGCAGGCCCAGCGCGACCAGCAGCGCGATGTGCTGGGTGGCCCCCGACCCGCCGGCGTGCGTGAAGAGGAAGCCCAGCGGGCCGCGTCGTGCGCCGCCCAGGTCGAGCGGCGCCTTGCCGACGCCCACGGGCACGTCCGATGGCGGAGGCGACGAGGCCTTCGTGAGGTCCGGGCCCGCTTCGGCGGAGTCCCCGGTCCGGGCGGCGGGCGGCTCGTTGGTCGCGGGATCGTCGCGTACGTCGCGGTTCACAGGCTGCTGCCTTCCATGACCAGGTCCAGTACGCGGTGTTCGTCCAGGTCGCGTGCCGGCGCGTGTTCGATGATGCGGCCGTCGCGGATCACCAGGACCCGGTCGGACAGGCCCAGGACTTCGGGGATCTCGCTGGAGACGAGCACGATCGCGATGCCGCTGTCGGCGAGCGCGCGCATCTGGGTGTACAGCTCGTTGCGCGCCCCGATGTCGACGCCCCGGGTGGGCTCGTCGAGCAGCAGCAGCCGGCAGCCGTGCAGCAACCAGCGGGCCAACACGGCCTTTTGCTGGTTGCCGCCGGACAGCGTGCGGATCGGGCGGTACGGGTCCGGCGGCCGGATGTCGAGGGCCTCGGCCTGCCGCCGGGCGTCCGCGATCTCGCGGCGCCGGTCGAACCAGCCGAAGCGCGCGTAGCGGCTCAGGGACGCGATGGTGATGTTGCGCCCGACGGTGTCGAGCATCAACAGGCCCTGAGACTTGCGCTCTTCGGGTGCCAGGCCCATGCCGCGCCGGACCGCCGCGTGCGTGCTGCCGGGCCGGACGCGTTCGCCGTCCAGCACCACGCGGCCCGAAGTCGGCTTGATGGCGCCGTAGATCGCGGCGAGGATCTCGGATCGGCCGGAGCCCACGAGTCCGGCGAGACCGACGACCTCGCCGGCGCGCACCGTGAACGACACGTCGTGGAAGCGCCCGCGGACGGACAGGTGCTCGACCCGCAGGATCTCGGCCGACTCGGGGGTGGCGGTGCCGGGCTTCATGGCGACGATAGTTGCGGTGTCCGGTGTCGTGGCGTCGGGCGGTGTGGCGCCGGAGGGTATGGCGCCAGTGGGTGTGGGGGCGGCGGTCGCGGTGTCCGCGTCCCCGGCGCGTGCCGGGAAGACGTACTCGATGCGGCGGCCCGTCATCAGCGCGACGACTTCCTGCGTCGGCGTCTCACGCGCGGGCAGTCCCGAGGCCACGGTTCGGCCGTCCTTGAGCACGGTGACCCGGTCGCCGATCTCCCGGATCTCGTCGAGGCGGTGCGAGATGTACACGACGGCGACGCCCGCCGACGTCAGTTCGCGCACGGTGCGGAACAGGCTCTCCACCTCGTCGTGGGCGAGCGCGGCGGACGGCTCGTCCATCACGATCAACCGTGCGTCGTGGGATAGCGCCCGGGCCATGCTGACGATCTGCCGTCCGGACGCGGGCAGCCGCCCGACCCGGGTGGTGGGCGGGATCTCGCCGTGGCCCAGGCGGTCCAGGAGCGCGGTCGCGGCGCGGTTCATCTCGCCGCGCCGGGTGAAGCCGAACCGGGCACGCTCGTGGCCGAGGAAGACGTTCTCGGCCACGGACAGGCCGTCCACCAGGTCGAGTTCCTGGTAGATCGTGGAGATCCCCAGCCGGATCGCGGCGGTGGGATTCCCGGGCCGTACCTGCTCGCCGCGCCATTCCAGGACGCCTTCGTCGGGCTGGTGAACTCCGGCGAGGATCTTGATCAGGGTCGATTTGCCCGCGCCGTTCTGGCCGAGCAGGCAGTGCACCTCCGCGGCGCGGACCTCCAGCGAGACACCGTCGAGCGCACGGACTCCCGGGAACTGCTTGACGATCGCGCGCATGGCCAGGAGCGGCGGTTCGTGCTCGGCGGACGGGGCCGATGGCATGCGGGGCTCCTTCTCACGATCGGCGGTGCGGTGAATTCGGGCGGTGCCGTGCTGAACAGCCGTGCCTTGCGGAAGCGCGGTGCGGTGCAAGCCGGTTCGACGGCGGGGAGCCGAACGCCCACGCCCACCGTGTGGTCGGCCACGCTAGAGACTTTGTCTTTGGAGTGGAAGTTCTTCGCGGAGAAAAACTCTGCGTTTTTCCAGGAAGAGGAAGAAGTTGCGGACAGGGGTGTCCCTTGTCCCGGAAGCGGCCGCGAAAAGCACTGTCAGGACGGCCGGTCAGACGGTGCCGGAGTGGGTCGGCCCTGAAGGCCAGGCCCCGGTGAGGACCTGAAGATCAGGGCCCAAGGCCCAGAACCGAAGATCCGAACCCGAAGATCCGAACCCGAAGATCAGGGCCCGAAGATCCAGGACGCGAAGATCGGAGCCCGCAGATCGGGGCCCGCAGGTCGAGCCTCGGACTTCAGTCCTTGGCCGGCCCGGACGAGAAGGCACTGTCGAACGACGCCGAGGGCAACTCGATGGCGCCCAAACGGCGTACGAACGCGAGCGCTTCCGGGGCACCGTACAGCCGGTCCATGCCCGCGTCCTCCCATTCGACCGAGATGGGTCCCGTGTAGCCGATCGTGTTGAGCGCCCGGAAGCAGTCCTGCCAGGGCACGTCGCCGAATCCGGTGGAGACGAAGTCCCAGCCCCGGCGCGGGTCGCCCCACGGCAGGTGCGAGCCGAGTCGGCCGCGGCGACCGTCGCCGGTGCGTACGCGCGCGTCCTTGCAGTCGACGTGGTAGATCCGGTCCTTGAAGTCCAGCAGGAACGCTGCCGGATCCAGGTCCTGCCACACGAAGTGCGACGGATCCCAGTTCAATCCGAACGCCGGCCGGTGCTCCACGGCTTCGAGCATGCGCACGGTGGTCCAGTAGTCGTACGCGATCTCGCTCGGGTGCACCTCGAAAGCGAAGCGCACGCCGACCTCGTCGAACACGTCCAGGATCGGGTTCCAGCGGTCCGCGAAGTCGCGGTACCCCGCCTCGACCATCGACTCGGGCACCGGCGGGAACATGGCGACCGTGTGCCAGACGGACGATCCGGTGAACCCGACGACGGTGCGAACCCCCAGTCGGGCGGCGGCGCGTGCGGTGTCCTTGATCTCCTCGGCGGCCCGCGTGCGTACGCCTTCCGGCGAGCCGTCGCCCCAGATCCGGGCGGGCAGGATCGCCTCGTGCCGGGCGTCGATGACCGCGTCGCACACGGCCTGCCCGACAAGGTGGTTCGAGACCGCCCACACTTTGAGGCCGTATTTGTCGAGGAGGGCGAGGCGCCCGGCGACGTAGTCGTCCTCGGCGAGGGCACGGTCGACCTCGAAGTGGTCGCCCCAGCAGGCGATTTCGAGGCCGTCATAGCCCCATCCGGACGCCAGTCGGCAGACCTCCTCGAAGGGCAGGTCGGCCCACTGGCCGGTGAACAGCGTGATCGGTCGCGCCATGGTGCCTTCTCCCTGTTCCGTGCCCGGTGGCCGGGCTTGTCGGTTGGGTCGTTCGGCTCGTGTGGTGCTCGCTCGTGTCGGTGCCGCGTCCGGGCGCCGCGACGTACGGTCGCCGGGGCGCCCGGCTGTCAGGGCCTCAAGGCCGCGAGGGCTCAAGGAGTCAGGGCATCAGGGCGCCGAGAAGATGTGGTCGCTGATGAAGCGGGTCGCGCCGATGATGCCCGCGCTGTCCCGCAGTTCGGACAGGACGATGGGCAGGTTCCCGGTCGCCAGCGGCAGCGACTGGCGGTACACCACGCTCCGTATCTCGGCGAGCAGCGGATGCCCGAGCATCCCCGGCACGCTCCCGCCCAGCACGATCAGGCCCGGGTTGAAGAAGCTGACCAGGCTGGCGAGGACCTGGCCCACCCGCTGTCCGCCCGCGCGTACCAGGCGCATCGCGGCGGTGTCGCCCGCCATCATCGCCTGGGCGACGTCCTCGACCCGCAGCTCCCCGACCTCCGCAAGTCGCGCGGCAAGGTGCGGGGACGCGTCCGAGCGGGCCGCCGCCAGGGCGTCGCGGGTGAGGGCGGCACCGCCGAAGAACGCCTCCAGGCAGCCGATGTTGCCGCAGGCGCAGGTCGGCCCGTTCGCGGAGACCCGGATATGCCCGATGTCGCCGGCACTGCCCGAGGCCCCGCGGTACACGCCGCCGTCCACGACGATTCCGCAGCCGATGCCCGTGCCGATCTTGACGAACAGGAAGTCGTCGACCGAGCGGGCCGAGCCCGCGTGCCGCTCGCCGACGGCCATGATGTTGACGTCGTTGTCGACCAGGACAGGGCAGCCCAGTTCGCGGCCCAGCGCCTCGCGGACCGGGTAGCGGTCCCAGCCCGGCATGATCGGCGGAACCACCGGGAAACCCTCGCTGAAGCTCACCGGCCCCGGTATGCCCAGCCCGAGGCCGTGCACCTCGGGCAGCAGTCCCTGATCGCGTAGTTTCGCCACCAGGGAGAGTGCGAGGCCGAGCACGATGTCGGGGCCCTGCCGTACGTCGCACGGCTCCGACAGCCTGCCCAGGATGTTGAGTTCGCCGTCCGTGACGGCGACCCCGATCGACGTCGCGCCGATGTCGACGCCGACGAAGCGCAGGGACGGGGCCAGGCAGACGATGCCCGACCGCCGGCCGCCCCGGGACGCCGCCAGTCCCGCGTTCTCGATCAGGCCGAGTTCGGTCAGGCGGTCCAGTTCCACGGCGACCTTGGAACGCGACATGTGCACGAGGTCGCCCAGCTCCGCGCGCGACCGCGGACCGCCGTCCCGGAGGAGAGCGAGCAGCCTCGCCTGATGCCCGTTTTCCGGCCTGGTCGTCACGCGCATGGCGTCGATGTCCGCAACACCCGCTCCATCGTGCACCGTTCCCCAATCACGTCCGTGTGGATGTCCCCCGCCCGAGCCGCTGCGCCGGGCGACGTCCATCGTCTCTTTGCGGGGTCCTTGCCGGGGTGACCGGGGCCGAACCTAGCCACTTTCGCTCGTCAGTTGAAGAAGTTTCGCGATTCCGGTCCAAGATTTTCACTTGTGAAGGACAAAGTTGATGCGGGGTCGCGCCCGGTTTCCCGTCGGCACCGGCACGTGCGCGACGCGCCGGCCGGTCCCGGCGACACGTCGCGGCGACCGCGGGGGTCCCATCGGGCTATTGACTCCGCCGACCGCAGCCACTTAATTAGTCCATGAACTGGACTAATCATTGCGGAGGCCCTGGTGACCGAGTACCGCCCCATGCCGGAAGACCGGTTCTCGTTCGGCCTGTGGACCGTGGGATGGCCCGCGCGCGACGCCTTCGGGGACGCCACCCGGCCTCCGCTCGACCCGGTGGAGACCGTGCACCGGCTCGCGGAACTGGGGGCGTACGGCGTCACGTTCCACGACGACGACCTGATCCCGTTCGGCGCCGACGAGGCGACGCGCGAGAAGCTCGTCGGCCGCTTCCGGACCGCGCTGGACGAGACCGGCCTGGTCGTGCCGATGGCGACCACGAACCTGTTCACGCACCCGGTGTTCAAAGACGGCGCGTTCACCTCCAACGACCGGACGGTACGCCGCTTCGCGCTGCGCAAGGTCATGCGCAACATCGACCTTGCGGCCGAACTCGGCGCGCGCACGTACGTCATGTGGGGCGGCCGCGAAGGCGCCGAATCCGGCGCCGCCAAGGACATCGTGGCCGCGCTGGACCGCTTCCGCGAAGCCGTCGACCTGATGTGCGAGTATGTCGTCGACCGGGGCTACGACCTGCGCTTCGCCCTCGAACCCAAGCCCAACGAACCGCGCGGTGACATCCTGCTGCCCACGGTCGGCCACGCCCTCGCGTTCATCGCCGAGCTGGCCCGGCCCGACATGGTCGGGGTGAACCCCGAGGTCGGCCACGAGGAGATGGCCGGGCTCAACATCGTGCACGGGGTCGGCCAGGCGCTGTGGGCGGGCAAGCTCTTCCACATCGACCTCAACGGCCAGAACGGCGCCCGCTTCGACCAGGACCTGGTGTTCGGCCACGGCAACACGCGCGGCGCGTTCTTCCTCGTCGACCTGCTGGAGCACGGCGGCTACGACGGCCCCCGGCACTTCGACTTCAAGCCGCTGCGCACCGAGGGCCCGCGCGGCGTGTGGGACGCCGCGGCCGCCAACATGCGCACGTACCTGATCCTGCGCGAGCGCGTGCGGGCGTTCCGCGCCGACCCCGACGTCCAGGCGGCGCTGGCCGCGGCCCAGGTGCCCGAGCTGTCCGTGCCCACACTCGCCGCCGGCGAGACCCTCGCGGACCTGGCCGCCGACGACTTCGACCCCGAGGTCGCCGGGGCACGCGAATGCAACGTCGAACGGCTCGACCAACTCGCCCTCGAACACCTCCTCGGAACCCGCTGACATGCGGCGGCGTCGGTTGGTCGCGGGGGTCGACTCGTCCACACAATCGTGCAAGGTGCTTGTGTGCGACGCGACGACCGGCGCCGTCGTACGGTCCGGCCGGGCCGCACACCCCGAAGGCACCGAGGTCGACCCCGAACACTGGTGGCAGGCCCTGCTCACGGCGCTCGACCGGGCCGGCGGCCTCGACGGCGTCGACGCGGTGTCCGTGGCCGCGCAACAGCACGGCATGGTCTGCCTGGACACGTACGGTTCGCCGGTGCGCCCCGCGTTGCTGTGGAACGACACGCGGTCCGCTAAAACCGCGCGCGACCTGGTACGGGAGCACGGCGGGCCGGCGGCGTGGGCGCGTGACACCGGGAGCGTCCCGCTCGCGGCGTTCACCGTGACCAAGTTGCGCTGGCTCGCCGAGCACGAACCGGACGCCGCGGCGGCCACCGCGGCCGTCTGCCTGCCGCACGACTGGCTCACCTGGCGGCTGCGCGAGCGCGCGGGCGGGCTCGACGGCCTCACCACCGACCACGGCGACGCCTCCGGCACCGGCTACTACTCCCCGGCCAAGGGGGCGTGGCGCGACGACCTACTGGCGCTGGCGATGGGACGCGTACCCGCCCTGCCCCGGCTCACCGGCGCGGCCGATGCCGCGGGCCACATCCGCGGCATCACGGTCGGCGCGGGGACGGGTGACAACATGGCCGCCGCGCTCGGCCTGGGCGTCGAACCGGGCGATGTCGTCGTGTCGTTGGGCACCTCGGGCACCGTCTTCGCGGTGTGCGAGAAACCGTCGGCCGACCCCACCGGGACGATCGCCGGGTTCTCCGACGCCACCGGCCGCTTCCTGCCGCTGGTGTGCACCCTGAACGCCGCCGGAGTACTGGACGCCACCGCGGCCATGCTCGGCGTCGACCACGACGCCCTCTCCGAACTCGCCCTGGACGCGCCCGCGGGGGCCGGCGGCGTCGTGCTCGTCCCCTACCTCATGGGCGAACGCACCCCCGACCGGCCGAACGCGTCGGGCGCGATCCACGGCCTCACCATGGCCAACGCCACTCCCCGGCACCTGGCGCGGGCCGCCGTCGAGGGCATGCTCTGCGGACTCGCGGACGGATTGGACGCGTTGCGCTCGGCGGGAGTCGCCGTCGAGCGGGTCCTGCTGATCGGCGGCGCCGCCCGGGCGGAGGCGGTACGGCGGATCGCGCCGAGTGTCCTGGGCCTGCCGGTCTCGGTGCCGCGCCCGGCCGAGTACGTCGCCCTCGGCGCCGCCCGCCAAGCCGCGTGGGCCCTCACCGGCCCGGGCACCGCGCCTCCTGACTGCCAGCCGTATCTGGGCACGCTCCAGTACGACGACGGAGGCTTGCCCGGCACCGGCGTTCGCGAGCGCTACGCCGAGGCGCGCGACCACGTGCTCGATCGGGCAGTCGCCCCTTGAGTGGTCGTACGTGTGCAGGAGCCGGGGTCCGTAGCGGTGTCGGCCCCGCACCGCGCGGCCGACGCGCCGTCGGCCCGCCGGGTACCAACGACGTTGAGCACAAAGCACTTTGCACACAAGAGCAGTCGCAATCGCCGCCGTGCTGCCACATGTAGCGATGACCGGCATGGACGACGACGAGTTGCGCCGGTTGCTGCGCGCGGGACTCGACGGTTCGGCGGAGGCGTACGAGCGGACCCGCCGATCTGTCCACCGCGACTCTCCGACGACCTGCTGGATCCGGGCGGCCACTACGCCGGCCTTCCTGACCGGTGGCCCTCACCCGGCGGTGACGAGGGCGGCGTATGCGGCCAGGCAGTCCGCGCAGTGCAGTGCGCCGTCGTCGCGCTCGCTGACGTGCGCGGGTGCCACCGGATCGATCGGGACCCCGCACAACGGCTCGGCCGTACCGGGTGCGGCAACGTGCCAGGCGCGAGGCCGTTCACCGTCGCCGGCGTCCAGGACCATTTCGTGCACAGCAAACGCCTCCGCTTCTCCGTGGTGCCCGTATCGGCCGTCGCGCCGCCCTCCCGAGGCGGGGGCGTTCGCGTCGTGTCGCGTCGCCGTCCGCCGGGATCCGGCGGTCGCCTCGCGCGCGGCTCGTGCCCGGGGGGACGCCGCGTCATGCCCGCAATGGGCCGTCCGGACGTATGGAGGCGCGGAGGCGGCCGGGGTGGCGGTCGGCGGCAGGCCGGGTGGCGGTCGGCGGGCGGTCGGGCGGAGGCGGCGCTGCGCACGGCCGACGGGATCGGACTGCTCAGCGGCCGGTCGTACCGTCGACGAGTTCGCGGATGATGTCGGCGTGACCGGCGTGCCGTCCGGTCTCCTCGATCATGTGGGTGAGTGCCCAGCGAACACTGGGCCCCTCGCCCGGACGTCCCGCCCGGGGCAGCGGCGCGCCGAGGTCGGTCTGCGCGTCGAGCACCTCGTTGGCGCGGTCGACGGTGTCCCGGTACCGGGCGACGAGGTCGGCGACGCCGTCCTCGTCGGCAGGCTTGAACGTCGCCTGCCAGTTGGTGACCTTTGCGCCGAGGAACGTCGCGCTCTCGACGGCGATCAGGTGCTTCAGCAAGCCGAGCAGGCTGGTGCCGGAGGGCACCGCGGGCGCGCGGACCTGCGGCTCCGCGGCTCCTTCGACTTTCGCGGCGACCGAGGCCCGCAGGTAGTCGAGGAACCCGCGCAGAACGTCGGCCTCGCTGTTCGCGGTGCGCGGCGGAGGGGTGTCCCTTCGGCGGCGGGTGTTGGGCACGGCTTTCTCTCCTTGTGTGCAGTCGGTACGGCGGACCACTGACGCGGGTTCCACGCCGGTGCCCGCCTCAACCCGTGCGGCGCAGCGCGATGACGTTGTCGGTGACAGTCGCGGTCTGCCCCTGGGGGCCGGTCGCCGTACGCCGCGGCGCGTCGCAGCGCTCGGTGTGCCAGCCCTCGCCGAGTTGCAGCGAGTCCAGTGACTCCTGGGCGGTCGGGAACCGCACGTCCGGGCCCACATGCGAGGACCAGGGCGCCGCCGAGGCGTGCTCGACGACGACCAGCAGCCCGTCCGGGGCCACCGCCTCGGCCGCGCGGCGCAGCACCTGTACGCGGGGGATCTCGACGGGTGTGTGGAAGTAGCTGGCACTCACCAGGCCGAACTCCCCCTCGGGGAAGGTGCGGGCCAGGTCGTGGCGTACCGGGTGGACCCGGTCGGAGACGCCCGCGGCCCGCGCGCCTTCCGCGACACGGTCGAGGGCGGTACGCGCCACGTCGACGGCGGTGACGTCCCAGCCGATGGCGGCGAGCCAGATCGCGTCGCCGCCGTGGCCGCAGCCCAGGTCCAGGGCCGCGCCGGGAGTCGGCGCGAGGTCGGCGACCAGGTCTTTCAGGACGATGTTCGGCTTGGTGCCCCACCGGGTGTCGAGCCGGGAGTAGTGCTTCTCCCAGTACACCGCGGAGTCGGTGTCGGTGTCTCTGTCGGCCTGTTGCATGTGGTGCCCTCCCTAGGCGCTCGCTCGCGGGCCGGCAGCACGCTGCTCGCCGCGCACTGCTCGCCGCGCACTGCTTGCCAGGCACTGCGCCGGACCGGCCGGTCACCCGCCCGGCGACGCACGGCGGCCCGCTCGGACGACCGTGCGCCCTGCCCCTCCGGAGTTGCAAGCCTTCTTGCCGTTTCGGCAAGCTGGGACGCATGGCGAACGCGGCGAAGGACGTCCTGGAAGCGGTCGGCCCCCGCCTGCGCGAATTGCGCCGTCGGCGCGGGCTGACGCTGGCCGAGCTGACCGAGCGCACCGGCATCAACGAGAGCACGCTCTCCCGCCTAGAGGGCGGCACCCGCAAACCGACGCTTGAGCTGCTCCTGCCCCTCGCCGAGGTCTACGCCGTCCCCCTCGACGCCCTCGTGGGCGCGCCCCGCACCGGGGACCCGCGCATCCACCTGCGCCCCGTCACGCGGCACGGCATGACGTACGTACCGCTCAGCCGGCCCGGCGGCGTCCAGGCCCACAAACTCCTCATCCCGCCCGCGCCGCCCGGCACCGAACCGGACCTGAAGACCCACGAGGGATTCGAGTGGGTCTACGTACTCGACGGCCGCCTGCGTCTCCTTCTCGGCGACCAGAGCCTGGTCCTGAAGGCGGGCGAGGCCGCCGAGTTCGACACCCATGTACCGCACTGGCTGGGCGCGGAAGGCGACCGTACCGTCGAACTACTCGTACTCTTCGGCCTACAAGGCGAACGAGCCCACCTGAAAACCCGAACCCCCTGACCCCCAGCCGCACCTTCCCGCCGACCCGCCAACCCACGGCGTCCCGGGGGCCCGTACCAGGACCGCTCCGCCCATCAGCAGGTCGAAGTCTTCCTCGATCGGCCCCGAGCTCGGATCCGCCGCGATAGCCGCGTCCATCACCGCGAACCCGGCGATGCTGTGCGCCCGGTCCATCCATCCCGGGCCGGGCAGCGCGCGGTGCCGCAACTCGTCGGCGTACGCGCCGAGATCGCGCGCGATCCGTTGGCGCCGACGCTCGACCCCGATCAACCCGAAGCCGGACTCCGCCGGAGGTTCGAGGCCCATGTCGCCGCCGGCCTTGACGCACGTGGCAGCGAACGCGTCGATCTCGAGAACCGTCAGCGGCCTGCCGGTCGGGGCGTACCGGGTGAAGGCCTAGATCCACTGTGCCGCCTCGGTCTCCGCGACATGCCGCTCGCGCGTGACTGCCTCTTGTCGGCGGGTGATGTACTCGCGAATCGGCATGGCCATGGAATCCTGCGATTGATGTCGGGACCGCCTCGGGCGGGGCCGGTGGTCGGTTGCGGGGGTTGGAAGGCGGGTGCGGCCGGGATGGGTCTGCGTCAGGAGTACCAGGCGCTGTACGACAGCGCCTTCATCGCGTGTACGCACATCGAGCGCGCCCATCCCGCGGGTGTCCTCCGCGCGTTCCTTGCCGAACAGGTACGCGAGGACCTGCGTCGCCGCGAGAATGCCGTCGACTCCGCGGACACCTCGGGCGACGTCTCCGACGACTTCGCCGCGTTGGCCCGCATCGTCACCGAGTACGAGCGGCTGTGCCGCGCGGTGTTCTCCGATCTCCACCACGTCCACCGCCCCGAACCGCCGTGGCGAGTACTGGCGCCGGGGCGCGCCGCGGTGCGCGCTCCGCTCCAGGTCCGCAGACGCCGTCCGGTGTACGCGCTGCGGGTGCGCGCCGACGTGGCCGAACAGCGTGGTCTGGTCTGGGAGTTCCAGGTATTTCAGCGGATGGACGGCGCCGACGACACCACCGAAGTGGTCACCGGTCTGCTCCCCCACGGCAGCCGCGACGCGGAGGCGGCGTGGGATCGGGTGCTGCCCGAGTGGTGCGACGAACTCGACTACGGCTTCCAGGCGTTGGGCCTGGACGTGTCGCTGCCGCTGTCCCCCGGCCCGCGGAGTTGACCGCAGCGCCGGGGAGCTGCGCGCGCGGCGGCTCGTCGGCCGACGGTCAGGTCATATAGGCGAGGAGCCCGATCTCCGGGGCCAGCACACCCGGCTGCGCGAGCGAGCGGAAGTCGGCTTCGACGGCGGCGAGGTCGAGGACACCGGCGCGCACCGCGCGGTACCGCACGGCCGACCAGAGGAACACGTCGAGGTTGTCGAACTGCGTTCCCTCCTCGATGACTTCCTCCTCGGCAAACCACACCGCGATGCGCCCGTCGGTGAGCATCACGTAGAGGTTGCCCGCGCCGTCGGCGCCGAGGGACCACACATCGTCGTCGGAAAGCTCCGTCTCGTAGTCGGAGTCCAGGATGGTGCAGTCGTTGGCGGCGAAGTCGAAGGCGTACGACCAGTCGTAGATGTCGAGGCACCGCGGCATCGCGCCCGACCGGACCCTGCGGTCGAACGCGGCCAGCGCGGTCGCCGCGGCCTGCGGCAGCCGGGCGAGGAAGGGCTCGACGGGGCGGGTCGAGGCGGATATCTCGGCCGGGGGTTCCGCCGGGAGCCAGCGCGCCAGATCGGCGTCCAGATCGCGGTCCACGTACCCGGTCAGTTGGTCAACAGTGAGCGTCATGCGGGCAGGGTAGCCACGGGCGGCGACAGCTCACCCAGGGCCCCGAAGGACCGCGTCAGCCCAAGGTCTTGCGCACTTGGTGGAGGTAGCTGAAGTCGTCCGTCGCGGGGGTGCCGGCGTCCTTCGCGGCGCGTGCGCGCAGCCATATCGCGGTGAGGCCGCCGACGGCCGGCGCGACGATCTCCGCCGGCAACCCCATGACGACCCCGGCCGATCCGGCGGCTATCCCCCCGGTCCAGGTGATGCCTTCGGACGCCACGGTCCGAAAGCGGCTCCGCTGCGCGGCCTGATAGTCGCGGGACGCCTGCGCCAGTTCGTCCTGGAACTGCGCCAGGACGTCGCTCGGGTGCTCCCAGCAGCGGCGGAGCTCGTCCAGCATGCGGTGGAGCGCCCGCATCAGGCGGCCTCGCTCGTCCGCGTACCGTTCACGGAACTTGAGCACCTCGGAGAGCGGCGTGTTCGACGCGGGGAAGGGCAGCAGTTTCCCGATCTCCATCTGCCAGGCGGGCACCACCGTGCCATCCGGCGAAGGCCGCAGCGACCTGCGGTACGCGTCATCGCTGGTGGTGTACGGGAAGTACGGACGCTCCCGATCCGACCAGTACTGCGCCAGCTCCCGCGCCACCACGCCGAGCACCAGCGTCTCGACGTCCTTGCCGACCTGGAGCCGCGGACCGCCGGACCGGGCGCTCCGTCCCGGCGTCGCAAACCCCAGCGCGACCAGTTCGTCTTCCAGCCAGGCACCCAGCTTTCCGACGTAGATGAACGAATCGGGGGGAGACGGGCTCCCCGCCGAGGCCAGCCGCCGCAGCTCGTCCACCAGCACCGCTGCCGAGGGGCTGTACTCGTCGAACATCTCGGCGGCCAGCTGGAGAGGCTGGTAGAGGCCGTGCGCCTCCAGTTCCACCAGGTCGTCGGCCACCCCGGCCTGTCGCAGGTCCGACGTGTCCGGCACCACCGACCCGAATCCGTCCCAATACAGGACCGCCTGGTGGACGACCTCGGGCGGCGGAACGATCGACGGGTAGTACAGGAGACTCGGCACGGTTCCCCATTGCGGTCCAGGCCCAGACAACAAACGCCTACACAAACGCAGACACCGACGCGGACACCGACGCCGACACACCGCGTCCCCGCACCCGAGCCGCATCGCACGTTACGTGATTCGGCCGACACGCACAGCTCCCCGCGTGCCGCACCCGCGCGCTCGTCGTTGTGCGGTGCCGGTGATCAGTAGACTCCATGGTTGTGGCGGACACCCAGTACGAAGACCTGTTGCGACTGGTGCTCTCCTCCGGGACGGCCAAAGCCGACCGGACGGGCACCGGCACCCAAAGTGTCTTCGGGCACCAACTGCGGTACGACCTCGCGCGGGGCTTTCCGCTGGTCACCACCAAGAAGGTGCACCTGCGCTCCATCGTGTACGAGCTGCTGTGGTTCCTGCGCGGCGACTCGAACATCGGCTGGCTCAAGGAGCACGGGGTCACCATCTGGGACGAGTGGGCCGACGCGAAGGGCGACCTCGGCCCCGTCTACGGTGTGCAGTGGCGGTCCTGGCCGACCCCGGACGGCCGGCACATCGACCAGATCAGCGGCATCCTCGACACTCTGCGGCGCGACCCGGACTCCCGCCGGATGATCGTGTCCGCATGGAACGTCGCCGAGCTGGACAAGATGGCGCTCGCCCCGTGCCACGCCTTCTTCCAGTTCTACGTCGCCGACGGCAAGCTGTCCTGCCAGCTGTACCAGCGCAGCGCGGACCTGTTCCTCGGCGTACCTTTCAACATCGCCAGCTACGCCCTGCTCACCCACATGGTGGCCCAGCAGGTCGGCCTGGAGCCGGGCGACTTCATCTGGACGGGCGGCGACTGCCACATCTACGACAACCACGTCGAGCAGGTGACCGAGCAGATCTCGCGCACGCCGTACGACTTCCCCTCGCTGCGCCTGCGCCGCGCGGACTCGCTCTTCGACTACGCCTTCGAGGACGTCGAAGTGGTCGACTACAACTGCCACCCGGCCATCAAAGCCCCGGTCGCGGTGTGAACGTCGGGCTGATCTGGGCGCAGACCCTCGACGGCGTGATCGGCGCGGACAACGCCATTCCATGGCGCGTGCCCGAGGACATGGCGCACTTCAAGGCGACCACCCTCGGCCATCCCGTCGTCATGGGCCGCAAGACGTGGGACTCGCTGCCGCCGCGCTTCCGTCCGCTGACCGGCAGGCGCAACATCGTGGTGACCCGCGATCCGCAATGGGCGGCCGAGGGCGCGGAACGCGCCGGGTCGGTCAAGCAGGCGTTGGAGCTCGCGGCCGAGCCGCCGCGGCCCGACGGCGCTTCCGCCGAGATCTGGGTGATCGGCGGCGGCGAGATCTACCGCGCCGCGATGGAGTACGCCACCACGCTGTGGGTGACCGACGTCGACTCGGCGGTGGCAGGCGACACGTACGCCCCGATCCCGGACGCGGCGTGGACCGTCACCGAGGACTCCGGTTGGCAGTCGTCGACGTCTCGCCTGCGCTACCGCATCCGCAAGTACACGCGCTAGTAGTGCTTTGTTATGTGGCCTTGGCAAGGGTTGTTTCCGGCGGTTTGCTGTTGGTATGACGCCGGGGGAACTGTCTTTGTTGCGTGGGCGGTTGGAGTCGTTCGCGGCGGAGGTGTTCGCGCCGTTGCGGCGGGCGGATCAGCGGGTGAAGGGCCTGACGTACTTGCGCGGGCTGTT
>NZ_JBSFVE010000039.1:0-37998 GCF_053592165.1 Streptodolium elevatio | reverse complement strand
AGGTGGAACAGGCTCGACGCCTCCGGTAGGCCGCAGCCCCACCCCATCGACGACGCGCTTGCGACCTTCTACAACGTGGCGATGTACGCCTGACCGGTCCGGCAAGCTCCACATCTCACATGAGGCGCGGTGGCGACGCGGTGGGGAACCGCGCGATGATCACAGTCGGGGGACTGGGCAACATGGGAGAGCGTACGAATGGATCGTCCGGTGGTACCTGAACAGGTCGCGTCCGGCGAGGATCTGCGGGCAATCGACGAGGTCTTCGCGGAAATCCAGGCAGGGGTAAGCGAGTTCGACGCCGACCGAGTCGGCGCGCGGTTCACCGCCAACGCGTCGTTCACGACGCCGGCCGGGCAGCGGTTCGACGGCTGGGAAGCCGTCAATTCCCACCACCGCCGCCAACTCGCGAACCCGGTCGAGGGATTCCGTACGCGCATCGCCCTCGAACGCGTGACGTTCCCGGCACCCGACACCGCGGTCGTGTGCGTGCGGCAGAACGCGTCCACCGCGGCAGGCGACTTCGCCAACGCGGGCACCTGGGTCCTGGTCAAGCGGGACGGCGATTGGTGGGTGCACGCGGTCCACAACACCAACGTCGTGAACGTCCCCGGTCTCGGAGAGAGCGGCAACGCCTGAATCAGGTCCGGGGCGACGGGCGGCGGCTCAGCCGGCCTGGGCGCACGCCGATGGCCGCGAGGCCGAGGAGCAGGCCCGCGTACACGGCGCCGCGACCGCTGAAGGCCCGTTCGTCCGCCGCCGCGTCGCCGCCGAGCAACCGGTCGGCGGCGGGCAGCAGCCGCTGGTGCATCAGGTCGGTGGCCTCGCGGAGTTGCGGCAACCCGGGCGACGTCGGCGGCGCGTGGGCTCGTGCGCGCGTTTGCGTCGTTGCGACCGTTCGTATGAATCCCGTCCGGTGGCCCGCGGGTCGCAGGGACGTCCGGGCGTCGTCCTGACGACGATGACGGCACCGGGTGGTCGAACGGCTGCGCGGTCCACGGGAGGAGACCGTCGGTGCCGATCAGTCGTCGGGAGGTGCTGCGCCGGGGTGCGCAGGCCGCAGTGGTCGGTGCGGCCACCGCGTGGGCGGGCGGGCGCGCCGCGGCCGTGACCGCCGGAAGGCCGGCCGATGGACGCGGCGACGTCCCGGGCCCGGGTGCCTGGCGGCAGCTCGCGGCCGAACTCACCCCGGGCGCGGGGCTCTACCTCCCGGGCAGCGACGGATTCGGCGCGCTCGCGGTGCCCGACAACCGGCGTTATGCCGACGTGCTGCCGGCCGGCATCGTGGCCTGCGCGAGCGAGAGTGACGTCCAGGCCGCCGTCCGCTGGGCGACGGCGCACGGTGTGCCGTTCACGCCGCGCTCGGGCGGGCACAACTACGCCGGCTACTCGACCACCCGTGGCCTGCTCATCACCCTGCGCCGGATGAACACGGTGGCGGTCCAGGGCACTCGCCTGGCGCTCGGCGGCGGAGCCACCAACTCCGATGTGTACGCGGCACGTTCGGCGAACCTGTACTTTCCGGGCGGCCGTTGCCCCGGGGTGGGGGTCGCGGGCCTGACGCTGGGCGGCGGCCTCGGGTTCAACGACCGCAAGTGGGGGCTGACCTGCGACCGGCTGCGCGAGACCCGGGTGGTGCTCGCCGACGGGTCGCTGGTGCGCGCCGCCGAGAACGAGAACGCCGACCTGTTCTGGGCGCTGCGCGGCGGTGCGGGCGGCAACTTCGGCATCAACACCGGTTTCGTCTTCGATGCCACGCCGGTCGGCGAGCAGACGGCAACCGTGTTCGACCTGGCTTTTGACCTCGGCTCCGCGGTCACGGTGGTCGACCGCGTGCAGGAGATCCTGGCCGGTGACCGGGGCAACGACTTCGACGTACGGGTGGGCTTCAAGAACCCCGGCGACGGCCGCGACCCGGCCGTGGTGCTGCTCGGGCAGCGGCTCGGCACCGAGGACCGGCTGCGCGAGCTGATTGCCCCGCTGCTGGAACTGGGCCCGTCGAAGGCGTTCGTCGAGCAGCGCCAGTTCTGGTCCGCGCAGGACTACCTCATGGAGCAGCCGGGGCAGCCCAGCGCCGGCGCGTCCAGATCCCTGGTGCCGACCTGCCCGCTCGGCCCGCGGGCGGTCGAGCACATCGTCGAGTGGGTCCGCGGGTGGCGCCCGGGCGGTGCCGGCAATCCGGGCTACGTCACGCTGTTCGCGATGGGCGGCCGCAGCGCCGAACCCGCGCCGGGTGACACCGCCTACCCGCACCGCGCCGCGACGTACGTCATCGACATCGGTACGCACTGGACGCCCGGCACCGAGCCGGACACGGTCCAGGACCTGCTGGCCCAGACGCACGCCATGCACCGCATTCTGCGCCGCGAGCTGGCGACCTCGGCGGCGTACGTGAACTTCCCCGACCCCGACCTGCGGGACTGGCGGCACGCCTACTACGGGAGCAACTACGGCCGCCTGGTCGAGGTCAAGCGGCGCTACGACCCCGCCGGCGCGTTCCGCTACGACCAGGCGATCGGGAGCCACTGACCGCGCCGCCGGTGTCGCGGACCAGGCGCTGCCATCGGCTTCCCGGGAGACGGGTGGAGCGGGGTCGTGTTGCGCATGATGACGGTGTGGATCGGTGACAACGTTGGTGACCCGTTGTCGAAGCGAAGCGATTCCACAGGAGCCGAAGATGTCCGAGAACCCGAGCGCGGCGCAGCCGCCGGTAGTCGACCGTGCGGCTTTCGAGCGGCAGTTGGAGGGACTGCGGGCGCGGGAGAAGGCCCACACCCGTGAAGGCGACGCGATCGCGGCCGCACGCCGCAGGCTTCCGATGGTGGAGGTGGCCGCGGACAGCCCGCTGCTGGGCCCGAACGGCCCCACGACACTGCTGGACGCCTTCGAAGGGCGACGTCAGTTGATCGCCTACTACTTCATGTGGTGGCCCGGTCGGCCGGCCGCCGAGCAGTGCGAAGGCTGTACTTGGGTGATGAGCCACGTGGGTGAGCTGGCCTATCTGCACTCGCGTGACATCACCTTCGCCGTGTTCTCCCAGGGGCGAAACACCGCCTACGGCTTCGCTGATGCGCAGGCGTCGTACGACGAGAGCCTGCGGTACCGGGCCTTCATGGGCTGGGAGATGCCGTGGTACTCCGCGCAGCCCTCGCTCGACTCGCTTCTTGTCGGCCGGGAACTCGGCTTGTTCCACCTGGTGTGCTATCTGCGCGACGGCGACCGGGTCTTCGAGACGTATTGGACGAAACGCCGCGGGGCCGAGGCGGTGGACTACAGCTACGCACTCATGGATCTCACGGTGTACGGGCGTCAGGAGGACTGGGAGGACTCACCGGCAGGCTGGGAGCGCCGCGGGCATGCCACGCGGACCCTCGGCGGCGCCCCCGACTGGCCCCCGCTGTTGGAGTGGCCGGGGGGACGTCCCACGGCCCAGTGGCCGCGCGTCGCCGCCGCCCGCCCCGACAACCTGGACGCCAACGCCACTGCCCCCGCCGCCACCGACCGCCCGAAGACCGATCCCGGTCACTGCCACTGACCCGACCGCCGCCCGCATGCCAACGGCGCGCCGCCCGACAGCCGTTGGAACCCCTGCGCAAACGGACTGCCCGCACGGCTCCCGTTCCGAGCGGTACTGCCGCGGTTGCGGTACGGCGGAGTCGGTTCGGTCGCGGGGCGGGTCGGCCGTCAGCCGCGGACGGTGAAGCACACGAGGGTGCGTCCGTCGTCGGCGTACACGGACCAGAAGCGGCGGTTGTCCCCGGGGCCGGTAGGGCAGTTCGAGGTGTCGGCGCCGGTGGAGGGGACCTGGTAGGCGCCGGCGATGACGAGGACTTGGTTGTACGGCGCGGGCACCCGGGTGGCGTCGCATCGCACCGAGGTGGTGGTCCCGATGGAAGTGTTGTCGCCGTACTGCTCCGCGAGCACGCAGTAGTTCTTCACCCAGACCCGATTGAGGCACACGGCGGTGGTGTTTCCGGTCACGGACGAGGAGTAGGTCCACGCGTCCCGTCCGGGGCCCGACGGGCACGCCGAACTGCTGTCGGCGACACGCGTCACGAAGAAGAGTTCGCCGCGTTGGGTCTGGCAGGACACGGCGGGCGGTGGTGCGGGGACCACCCAGTCCTTGCCGTCCCGGTAGGTCGGAATGCACGTCCCCTGGGCAACTGCCCGGAAGGCGTCCTCGGTTGGGTCGGTGGGCCCGGGCTCGGCCCTGGGCTCAGACGCGGGCTCGGGCTCGGATTCCGGCGAGGGCTCGGCGGCTGGTGCTGTCTCCCCGCTGCCGTCGGAGGTGCGTTCCTGGTCGTCGGTGCTCCCGCCGGCGCCGCCGTCCGTGGAGCCGAGGTCGGGTACGGGGAGATCTCCCAGGTCGGGCCCGTCCGCACCGCCGGACCGTCCCGACGAGTCCGAGTTGCCGGAGGACCCGTTGTGGTGGGTGCCGCCTCCCCGGCGGTTGCAGCCCACCAGGAGCGCGGGCACCAGCAGCCATACAACGAGCCAAACCCACCTGCGTAAGCGCCTGTCAGTCATCCCGTCCCGTCCTCGTCCGCTTCCTCCGAAGCTCGCGAGCGTGACACAGCGGGGCCGCACGGGGCCAGGCCGGTTCTCCAAATTGACGGATACCCATCAGCCCGGCGCGGTCGAATTGTCGCCGGCGTCACCTGTATCGCCCGAAGGCCGCAAAGGAGGGGGCGACGCGGCATGGTTGACCACCTGGTCCCGTGCGTATCCGAAAGATCGAAAGTCGGGGGTGATTATGGGGTGTTGGGTGTTTCGCGTGCGGTTCGTATGCTCTTGTCATGGCCAACGGGGTGTGGCATGCGCAGCGCAAGATCAGTATCAACCTGACCCGCAGTGATCTCGGACATCCGGAAGTCGAGGGCCTGCTCGAGGAGATCACCGCGGGCGTCGCGGAGCGGGATCCGCGCATGCTCGAGTGCATGTCCCATCACCTGTACGGCGTGTGCGGGTCCGAACGGGTCGGCAAGTCGCACTGGATGTTCATCCGCCGAGGGCGCACCGGCGGCCGGCTCCGTTGGGTGGCCGCGCACTTGCCCGCGACGCACCGGGCCACGCCCGAGGAGAGCAACCGGCACCGCGCGACGAAGGAGCGCATCGCGGCGGCGGCCGCCGCGCGGGGGTTGGATGTCGAGGTCGAGGCCCGGACCTCCGACGGGCACGGGGTGCTCGACGCCCTGGTGACCGGGCCCGGTGGCATACGCGTGGGCTGGGAGGTCCAGTACGCGCCGGTCTCCGCGGGCAGCGTACGGCGGCGCTCGGAGACAACCGTGCGCAACGGGGCCATCCCGTCGTGGGTGACGCACGATGCCAGGTCGGAAGTCATCGACCGGGCGCCGTGGGCACGCATCGACGACATGCCGTGGCAGGACATCGCCAACGGGCGCGAGCTCATGGTCCGCAGTGGTGTCCGGCACCTCCAGATGTGGCGGTGCACGCCCAGGAGCGACTGGACCTGCCCGTACCACCGCGGCACCTGCGGGGCGTGGCACCACGCCTGGATGGCGCCCGCGCAGTGCCGCCCCGCGAAGGACAACACGACGATCGACGAACTGGTGGTCTCGACCGCGTGCGGGGAGCACGTCCCACATTTCATCCGCAGCCGCGGCCGGGGCCGGTCGGGCTTCCACATGTGGGTCGCGCCGAAGGAGCTGGACGCCTGGCGCGGCCTCGAAGGCATCGAGGACGCCGAGCCCGGGCAGGACGGCGGGGACGAGGCCGAGGAGATCGACTACCCGGACGAGGACATCGACCTGGACTGCCACTGGGGTGAGAGGGCGATCCACCGCAACGGCGCCGGGCCCCTGCGAGACCTCGCCGATCCGCACGCCCCGTTCCGGGCAGCCACCGACTCGACGCCTCGGTCGGGGACCGTCGACCTCGACCGATTCCGGCTCAGCGACGCGGAGCGCCGAGCGGCGGCGGTACTCCTGGACTGCCCGGGCTGGGAAGTCGGGCCGTGCGCCGGCTGCGGCGACTCGATGCACCGCTACGGCCGCAACGCGGGCATGTACTGCGCCACCTGCCGCTGGATCCGCAATCCCGCGTGAACCGGGCTTGCCGCCCCGGCTGGCGTCACCCGGGATCGATCACGCCGTGTGGGTGTGACCACGGTGTCGGGTGGCGGGATCCGCGTACCCGTATTCAGCGGCTGAGCTGCGCGGAGCTCCGCGCCTTCGGAAGCGTGCTGAATCAGGAGCGCGGACACGCGTGCGCCTAAGTGCGATATGTGGCAAATAGTGCAAATCTATCGCCATGGCTTCGGCGCCCAAGCCGGTCCACACGCCGGTCGCGCAGCAGCAGGCGGCACGCCATGGGTGTACGGCCACGGGCTGTGAACCGGGAGGAAGTATGGGATGCGGCTGCCTGTTCGGCCTGCTCGCCGCGCTGTCCCCACGCCTTGCCCTGATCCTGGTGTGGCTGTTCACCGACCTGGTCGACCGGGCGTGGGCCGGGGTCATCGTGCCGCTGCTGGGCCTGATCTTCTTCCCGCTCGCGACCCTGATGTACGTCCTGGCCTACCGGCCCTCCGCCGGCGTGAGCGGTGTGGGGTGGGTGCTGGTCGCGGTCGGCTTCGCCATCGACCTCTCCTCGACCGGCGCTCTGGCGCGCTCCCGCCGCGGGTGACCGACACCCACGATCCCCTGGGCAGACGACAAGACGGGAGCACCGATGGACGTCGAGCGGGTCCGGCCGCCTCGCGCGCGGAGCCGCGGGTCGGCGCAATTCGAGAAGGGTGGACGCCCGGGTTCCCTGGCGATCATCCTCGGAGGGGCGGTGCTCGGCTGGGTGCTGCCCAATCTCGAAGCCCATCTGCCGTCGACCGGACTGGGGTTCGACGTATCCACGGCCCAAGCCGCGCTCGGTGCCATCGCGGCCGCCATGATCACCCTCGCCGGCTTCGTGCTGACCGCCGTCACCCTCGTCATCCAGACCATCCAGGCGATGTCGCCCCGACTGGTCGGCGCACTGCACTACTTCGGACGTTTCCTCACCGTCTTCGCGCTGCTGGTGGGCACCGCCCTGTACGCGCTGGTAGCCCTCAGCCAGGTCGGCTCCGACGAAACCCCGCGCCTGGCCGTCACGTTCGCGGTGGCCCTGGTGCTGTTCGACGCCATCGTGGTCCTCGGCATGCTCGCCTCCCTGCGCTCGGTCGTCACCGGCGGCGGGCTCTCGCGCGCGGTCGGCGACCGCCTGCACCACGTTGTCGACGCCGTGTACCCCACGCCTCGGGAACCGGCCGCCCTTCCGCGGTCCGACTCGCGCGCCGTCGACCGGCCGCCGGTCGACGTCCACTTCCGCGGCCGTCCGGGCACTGTGCGCTCGCTGGACGAGAAGGAACTTGTGCGCCTGGCTGCCCACGCCGGGTGCACGATCGAAATGACCGTCACCGTCGGCGATTTCGTGGGCACCGAGGCACGCGTCGCGCGCATCCTGGTACCGCGCGGCGGCGACGTACCGCAGGACTTGCCGTCCCTGGTCTCCGGCGCGGTGCGGTGCGGCCCGACGCGCACCTTCGAGCAGGATCCGGCGTACGGCGTGCGCCTGCTCGCGGACATCGCCATCCGCGCGCTGTCCCCGGCGGTCAACGATCCCACCACCGCCGTGCAGGCCCTGGACCAGATCGAGGACGCGCTCCTGAAGCTGTCCGGGCGCGCCCTGGGAACGTTCGGGCTGGTCGACGACGCCGGCGCGATCCGCGTCCGCTGCCCTGCGCCGAGTTGGCGCGACCTGGTGGCTCTGGGGCTCGACGAGATCCTCCTCTACGGCGCCGCGAATCCCCAAGTGGCGCGTCGAGTAAGGGCGTTGGCCGAGCGGACTGCCGCCCATGCCCCGGAGGTCCGCCGTCCGCCGCTGCTGGAACGCCTCGTGGTCCTGGACCGGCTGACCCGACGCGCCGCCCCGGACCCGCACTTCCAGGCCCTCGCCGGCGTGGCCGACCCCCAGGGACTCGGCGGTCCGACAGGCGGGGGAGTGCTGCCGTCGGGACCGGCCTGAGGTCGACCGCAATCACGCCTGACGAAGTGGCCGACCGAGATCTTTCGTGGTCGGCCGTCCTCCGCGCATCACCGCCCCCGCAAGGGAGTTCCCGTTGATCTCGGCGTCAATAGAATGTATACAATAGCCAATCCACAATGCCGTGGGTCGCCGATGGCGAGTGCTGGAGGGGAACGTCATGGGACTTCTGGACGGCAAGGTGGCGGTGGTGACCGGCGCGGGCCGGGGCATCGGTCGCGCGCACGCGCTGGAACTGGCCCGGCAGGGCGCCCGCGTACTGGTCAACGACCTCGGCGGCAGCGTGCGCGGCGAAGGCGCGGGCAACGCCGCGGACACCACGGTGAAATTGATCGAGGAGCGGGGCGGCACGGCGCGCGTCCACTACGGGGATGTCGCCGACCATGACCAGGCCGGTGACATGATCGCGTGCGCGGTCGACACGTACGGTTCCCTGGACATCCTGGTCAACAACGCCGGGATCGTCCGCGACGCGGCGATCTGGAACATGCCCCGCGAGGACTTCGACGCCGTACTGCGCGTCCACGTCGCGGGCACCTGGTCACCGTGCCACCACGCGGCCGCGTACTGGCGCCGGCGCGCCAAGGAGAACCCGGCCTCGACGGGGCGCATCGTCAACACCACCTCCGGAGCCGGCCTCGGCGGCAACTTCGGCCAGACCGGGTACGCCGCCGCAAAGGCCGCCATCGTCGGCATGACCCTCACCCTGGCCCTAGAACTGCGGCGCTCGGGCGTGACCGTCAACGCCGTCGGCCCCTCGGGCCTGACCAGGATCACCGCGACGATGCCCGGGGCCGGCGAGGTGATCGAGCCCGAGGACGTCGCCGACGACGCGTGGCACCCGATGGACCCGTCCAACAGTTCGCCGCTGGTCGCGTGGCTCGCGAGCGACGAGGCGCACTACGTCACCGGTCAGGTCATCCGGTCCATCGAGGACCGCATCATCTGGATGCAGGGCTGGCGCGAGCGCAAGTCCACCGCGGCGGGCGGCCGCCGCTGGGACGCGGCGGAAATCGGCGAACGCATGGCGACCGACATCTTCGAGACCCGCGGCGCGGGCCTGCGCTTCGACCCCGCCTGAGGCCCATCGCTCCACGGCCCGAACGATCCCGTGCGGCGGCACCGCATTCGCATGCGTACCCGCGGGACCGGGTGATCGGAAGCCCTCGGTTGTCGGCTTCGACCGGGGGTGCTGGATCTTTGCGAGCTGTGCCCTTAGCGTCGCGGCCGTGTGTTTGTTCCGGCTTGGTGAGAGGGCCCGCCGATGACCGTTGTCCGGGGACTTGCCGTCGAGGTGCCAACCCATGACGGGACGGCCGATGCCTATCTGGCGCATCCCGACGACGGCGCCGCGCATCCCGGGGTGCTGCTCTGGATGGACGCCTTCGGCATCCGTCCCGCGCTCAAGCGCATGGCCGACCGGCTCGCCGCGGCCGGGTACGCGGTGCTGCTGCCCAACGCGTTCTACCGCAAGGGCCCGGCGCCGGTACTGGAGCTGCCGGCGCACATCGGTGCGGGGGAGCGCGCCGCGTTGATCCCGCGGATCATCCCGATGGTGCAGGGGCTGACGCCGGAGTCGGCGATGCGGGACGCCGACAGCTCTCTCACCTGGCTCGCCGCCCGCCCGGAGACCGCCGACGCGCCGGTCGGGGTCACCGGATACTGCATGGGTGCCGCGCTGGCGCTGCGTACGGCCGGGGCCTATCCGGACCGGGTGGCCGCCGCGGCCAGGTTCCACGGCTCGCACCTGGCGTCCGAGGCGCCCGACAGCCCGCACCTGTCGGCCGAACGGATCACCGCCGAGCTGTATTTCGGGCACGGCGACCAGGACCCCTCCATGCCGCCCGAGCAGGTCGAACGCCTCGCCGCGGCGCTGACCGCCGCGGGCGTCCGCCATCGCGCCGAGGTCTACACCGGGGCCCTGCACGGCTACACGCAGGTCGACACCGACTCCTACGACGAGCGGGCGGCGGAGCGCCATTGGGAGGCCCTGCTCGATCTGTTCGGGCGTACGTTGCGCGCTTCCCCGTGAGTGGGGCCCGTGGGGCGCGGAGGGTCACGACCCCCAGATGGGCGGGCGTCCTTCGGCGAAGGCCTTCGCCGCCTCGATGATGTCGCCGCTTGTGCCCGCGAGGATCTGGGTGCGGTTCTCCAGGTGGACGGCGTACTCGAAGCTCGGCGCGTCGAGGTTGGCCCACATGACCTCCTTGGTCATGGCCAGCCCGAACGGGCTGTAGGACAGGAGCGTACGGGCGGTCTCCAGCGCCGCGTCGAGGGCCTCTCCGTCGTCGACGACGCGCGCGACCAGTCCCATGCGCTCGGCCTCGACGGCGTCGAACTCCCGCCCGGTAATCATGAGTTCATGAGCCCGAGAGCCGCCGATCAGGCGGGGAAGGGTGTAGCTGACGCCCATCTCGCAACCGCTGACCCCGAGCTTGACCGCCTGCACGCTGAGCCGCGCCGAGCGGACCGCGATGCGCAGGTCGCAGGCACACGCCAAGGCCAGCCCGCCGCCGAAGGCCGGGCCGTTGATCGCCGCGATCACCGGCTGCGGGATGCGGCGCAGATGCGGCCCCAGGTCCGCGATGTGCGCCTGTGAGCGCATGCCCCCGGCGGGTGGGCGCAGCCCGGCCGACACCGACGACGGGCCGATCCCGCGCAGGTCGAGTCCGGAGCAGAAGCCCCGGCCCGCGCCGGTGAGCACGGCCACGCGTACCGAGTTGTCGGCGCCGACCTCGTCCAGGGCGGCGTGCAGGTCGTCGACGAGTTCGAAGGACAGGGCGTTCAGCCGCTCCGGCCGGTCCAGTGTGACGACCGCGATACCGGCTTCGGGCCGCTCGACACGCACCATCGACATATTCGTCCTCCGCTTTCGCCGACCGCCCAGGGGCCTGGGCACGCGACCGGTCCAGTGCCGCGGCCGTACGCCCGGAGGCGCGCGTCGGCACGGAATCGATCACAACGCATCACCCCTACAGGCACCGACGTGCGGATTCAAGGAAAGGCGGCGGCCCGGCAGCCCCTCTTCCGGCCGGTCCCGGGGTGTTCCGGCCCCCATGAGCCGCTTCGTCCACTGCGGCTTCAACCAGGCTCTCGCCTCCGTCTACCCCGAAGTCCGGGACGCGATCCACGAGTTGCGCGGCGACGGGCAGACCGTCTGGTTCACCGGGCACAGCCTCGGCGGCGCGCCCGCGATGCTCGCCGGCGCCCGGCTGTACTTCGGAGACCCCCGGCAACTCCCCGACGGCGTCTACACCTTCGGTCAGCCGCGCACGTGCGAACAGCAACTCGCCCGCGCCCACAAGCAGGCGTTCGACCGCCGCAGCTACCGCTTCGTCAACAACGACATCGTCCCCCAGGTCCCCCCGGCGCCCGTGTTCACGCACGTCGACGCGCTGCGCTACTTCGACGCGGACGGCAAGCTCCACGACTCCATGCCCGTGGTCTCCGGCCTGGTCGACCACGCCCGCGGCCTCACCGCCGACCCGTTCGCCCCGGCCTCGGACGGCGTCAGGGACCACTTCATCGGCAACTACCTGGCCGCGTTCGCCAAGAACCTTCCGCAGGCCACCGGCGACCGCGGACAACGCCTGGGACCCCTGCACCTGTAGGCAACGCCGGCGGTGTGTGGCCCGCCCGCAGCCGCACGCCGCCGGGTCCGCTGCGGACCACACGTCGTACGCGCGTGTCAAGCCTTCGGCCTTGAGGGCGACGGGGCTGCGAGCGGACGCGAGGGGGCGCGAGGGGGCGCGTCACCGTTCGGCAGTGACGCCGGTGCTGAGGTCGGCGCCGCGGCCGACGGGCGCGAGGGGCCGGAGCGCCTCCATCGCGTGGTCGAGGAAGGCACCCATCTGCGCGGAGGTGCCCTCGCCGCACAATGCCTGGCGTACCGCCGCTTGGATGCATGCGAACGCCGCACCCACCAGCGCACTGAGCACCAGGGTGTCCGGAATGGCACCCGGATCCCGGGCGACGGCGCGGGCGGCGAGGCGCTGGGCCAGTTGCTCCTGGATGCGGTGCACTCGCTCCAATTGGGCGGCGAGCAGGGAGGGGCAGCTCTCGATGATCTCCTGGAGCGCCCGGTCGCGTCCGGTGTCGTCGGTGAGGTGGGCGATGAAGACGTCGAAGCAGGAGCGGAGCGAGTCCCACTCGGGTTCGTCGAGGGGACGCGAGTTCAGGCGGGCGAACAACTCCTCGCCCTGCCGGTCGAACTTCTCCAGCACGACGTCTTCCTTCGACGCGAAGTACCGGAAGAAGCTGCGCTGCGACATGCCGACGGCAGTGGCGATCTCGTCGACCGTCGTCTCGTTGAACCCCTTTGCGAGGAACAGGTCCTCCGCGGCCTCCGCGATGCGGACTCGCACGGCTTGCCGGGACAGTTCGCGCAAACTGCTCATGAACTGAACGTTAGCAGCTGACGCGACTTGCAGTGACTGCCGCGTTGAGGGGGCGGAGCGCCCGGTTCGACGCCCGGCTCGGCAGTCGGTTCGGCAGTGGGTTCGGCAGGTGGTTCGGGGCTCCGGGTGGCCGCCGCCCGTGCGGGGAGCGCGGTCGCGTGGACCGAGCTGAACCGAGCTGGACCGGGCTGGACCGGGCCGGACCCGGACCCTTTTGGCAGTCGCTGACACCAAGGACATAAACTGCCTTGCTTGGGGTCTCGATCCGCCTCGGCGCGGTTCCGCCGCCTCGACCGTACGAAAGAAAGGCGAGCACTCCCGTGGAACACAGTGTGGGTCTGGCAGAGGCGACCGAAGGGGGCGCCCCGGCGGACGAGGCGATGCCCCGCCACGTCAAGATCGCGATCGGCCTGCCGATCATGGCCGCCTTCGTGATGATCCTCAACGAGACCGTCATGAGCGTCGCGCTGCCGAAGCTCATGGACGAGTTCTCCGTCAACGCCTCGTCCGCCCAGTGGCTGACGACCGGCTACCTCCTCACGATGGCCGTGGTCATCCCGACGAGCGGGCTGATCCTCCAGCGGTTCACCACACGGGCCGTCTTCCTGAGCGCGACGTCGCTGTTCGCCGCAGGCACCCTGCTCGCCGGCATCGCGCCCGCCTTCGGGGTGCTGCTCGTCGCGCGCGTCATCCAGGCATCCGGGACCGCCCTGATACTGCCGCTGCTGATGACGACGATCATGACGCTCGTGCCGGCCGCCCGGCGCGGCCGGACCATGGGCCTCGTGACGATCGTGATCGCCGTCGCCCCGGCCGTCGGCCCGACGTTCTCCGGACTCATCCTGAAGTCCCTCAGCTGGCGCTGGCTGTTCCTGTCCGTGCTGCCGATCGCGGTGCTGGCGCTCGTCGTCGGCGCCGTCATGGTCCGCAATGCCGGAGAGCCGAAGCCCGTACGGTTCGACCCGCTTTCGGTCCTCCTGTCGGCGGTCGCCTTCGGCGGGCTGATCTACGGCCTGAGCGCGATCGGCGAGTCGGCCGCCGGCCACGCGCCGGTCCCGCCCGCCGTACCGCTCGTCATCGGCGCGGTCGCGCTCGCCCTGTTCGTCCTCCGGCAGATGAGCCTCCAGCGGGACGACGCCGCCCTGCTGGACCTGCGGACGTTCCGGACCCGCTCGTTCGTCGTCGGCATCATCGTGCTGCTCTTCGCGATGGCGGCTCTGTTCGGTGCGCTCATCCTGCTGCCGCTCTACCTCCAGAACGTGCGCGACCTGAGCACCCTCAAGACCGGCTTGACCCTGCTGCCCGGCGGCCTGGCCATGGGCCTGTGCGGCCCGGTGGTCGGCCGCCTCGCCGACCGCTTCGGCCCCCGGCCCCTCGTCATCCCCGGCACCATGATCATGGCCGCCGGCCTCGGGATGATGGGCGCCATCGACCTCCACACGCACATCGCCTACGTCATCACGACCCACGTCCTCACCTGCATCGGTATCGGCTTCGCCATGACCCCGCTGATGACCTCGGCGCTGGGGTCGCTGGACGCCCACCTGTACTCGCACGGCAGCGCCATCCTCAACACGCTCCAGCAGTTCTCCGGCGCCGCGGGCACCGCGCTCTTCGTCACGGTCATGACCAAGAGCGCCAACAGCAGTGCCGATTCGGGGGCCACCTCGGTCGAGGCCCAGGCCACGGGCATTCAGGACGCCTTCCTGTGGGGCGCGGGCCTCGGCATCCTGGCGGTGGCCGTCTCCTTCCTCGTCCGCGGGACGAACGGCTCGTCCAAGATGGAAGCCGCTCCCGTCCACTGACGTGCGCCGTCGTCGTCCGGGTTCCTGCGGCGCCGCCGCGGGAACCCGGACGGGCAAAGCCGGTCCGTCAGGCGTAGTCGGTGATCCATCCGCTGCAGGACCCGCGGGTGTTGCCCTTGTAGACGCAGGCCCGGAACTGCACCATCCACCGTTCCGGGACGTTCAGGTCCACATCGAGGGTGTAGCCGACCCCGACCGTGTTGCGTGCGCGGTACAGCGGGTCGGAGTTCCCGATGTAGTACTCGGCGACGACGGCCATGCCGTCCTGCTTGAAGTCGCGTACGTAGAGGTGCTCGCCGTAGGACTTGAACCGGACTTCGCCGGCCGGGGTGCCGTTGGTGAAGACGGTCGCGCGGACCAGGGGTTCGCAGGTGGTGCATTCGGCGCTCGCCGGGGAGGCGAGGACCGTCGCGCCGCCCGCCAGCACCGCCGTGGTGCTGAGGACGCTCAGGATTTTGCTGCGCAGCTTCATGGAAGCCCACCTCGTGTGGGATGGCCGCCGGAGGCGGCGTGCTACAGGGAGGATGGACCGTGAGGCAGAGGGCCTCATGATCCCGACCGCGCGATCGTGACGGGAACGATAGGACCAACCCGGCTGCCCGCGATACGGCCCCGATGCACCGTTTTCCGCCCGCCATTGGGTGTTGGCGCACCACCTCCCGGCGGCGGGTCGGCGAGGCGTCCGCCGCCCGGGTTGCGCAGGCGGCGAGCTGCGCGGTGCCTGCCGACGAGGCTCTGCGCTCGCTCAGGACAGCGCGTCGCGCCGGGCCAGGACCGTGCCCAGGGCGGTCGCCGCGGCGCGTACCGCCGCGACGTGCGCCTCGGGGCGGAAGCGCGGTGACGGCCCGGCCACGCTGATCGCCGCCACGGGCTCGTCGTCCGGGCCGAGGACGGGCGCGGCCACACACGCCAGGCCGACGGCGGACTCCTCGTGCTCGAAGGCCACGCCCGCCTCCACCACCGCGTCCAACTGGCGGCGGAGCTTCCCCGGCGCGACCACGGTGTGCGGCGTGCGGCGCGGCAGCGGGCCGGCGAGCACCTCGCGGCGCAGACCGTCGCCGGCGTACGCGAGCAACGCCTTGCCGATGGCCGTGCAGTGCATCGGCATGCGGCCGCCGAGCCGGGACGGGCTGCGTGCCTGCCGGTGCCCGCCGATCTTGGCGATGTACACGACCTCGGTTCCCTCGCGAACGCCGAGGTGCACGATCTCGTGGGTGCGTTCGTACAGGTCCTGGAGGAACGGCATCGCCAGTTCGAGCAGGCCACGCTCCACCGAAGCGCGCATGCCGAGCTCGAACAGCGTGCCGCTGAGCCGGTATCCGTCCGGCAGCCGGTCCAGCAGCCGCAGGGCCACCAACTCCGCGGCGAGCCGGTGCACCGTGGCCTTGTGCAGGCCGGTACGCCGGACCAACTCGGCGAGCGGGACCGCGCGGTCGTCGGCGGCGAAGGCCTCCAGGATCGCGGCCGCCTTGCTCAGCACGCTGTTGCGATCGGGGTCCCGGCTGGGGGTGGGGTCGCGGTCGCGGGCAGGGGCGGGGCCGGTGGGCGCGCGGTCGGGGGTGGCGGACACCGGCCCAGCGTATTGCTCAGCGAGACGAATTGCTTGCGACCCCCTTCGGCTGATGCCGACGATATGGGCCATGAACAGCACTTTCACCGATGCCGACGAGGGGGGACTCGTGAGCAGGACCAAAGTCGCGGTCATCGGGTCGGGCAACATCGGCACCGACCTGATGATCAAGGTGATGCGTACCGGCGAGCACCTGGAGATGGGTGCGATGGTGGGCATCGACCCGGACTCGGACGGCCTGGCCCGCGCGCGTCGGCTCGGCGTACCGACCACCCACGAGGGGGTCGACGGGCTCATCGCGCTGCCCGGCTTCGACGACATCGACATCGTCTTCGACGCCACCTCGGCGAAGGCGCACGAGCACAACGCGGCCCGGCTCCGGCCGTTCGGCAAGCTGCTCGTCGACCTTACGCCCGCCGCCCTCGGGCCGTACGTCGTCCCCGCGGTCAACCTCGAGCAACACCTCGACGCGACCAACGTGAACATGGTGACCTGCGGCGGCCAGGCGACCATCCCGGTCGTCGCGGCGATCTGCGGCGTCGCCCCGGTCGAGTACGCCGAGATCGTGGCGTCCATCGCCTCCAAGTCCGCCGGGCCCGGCACCCGCGCGAACATCGACGAGTTCACCGAGACGACCTCGGCCGCGATCGTCGAGGTCGGCGGCGCGCGGCGCGGCAAGGCGATCATCGTCCTCAACCCGGCCGAGCCGCCGCTGATCATGCGCGACACCGTCTTCGCCCTGGTACGCGCACCCGAACCGAACGCCGCTGAAGACATCCGCCGCGCGGTCGCGTCGATGGTGGCGTCCGTCGCCGAGTACGTGCCCGGCTACCGGCTCAAGCAGGAGGTCCAGGTCACCGCGGTGCCCGACGACCAGCCGCTGGAGACCCTGGTCGCGCCGGGCGCCGACCGGCCGACCCACCAGGTCTCGGTGTTCCTGGAAGTGGAGGGCGCCGCGCACTACCTGCCCGCGTACGCCGGAAACCTCGACATCATGACCTCGGCCGCACTCCGGGTCGGCGACCGGATCGCGGCCCGCCGCGCCGCCGCACGCGCCGCCCTCCGCGCCACCGACCGGCACCCCCAGGAGGCCACCCCGTGAGCACCCCGATCTTCGTCCAGGACGTCACCCTGCGGGACGGCATGCACGCGGTCCGGCACCGGATCTCCACCGAGGACGTCAAGCGGATCGTCGCGGCACTCGACCGGGCCGGCGTGGACGCCGTCGAAGTGGCGCACGGCGACGGACTCGCCGGGAGCTCACTCAACTACGGCCCCGGCTCGCACAGCGACTGGGCCTGGATCGAGGCGGCGGCCTCCGTGCTGGAGCGGGCCCGGCTGACCACCCTGCTGCTGCCGGGCGTCGGCACCATCCGCGAGCTGCGGCAGGCGTACGACCTCGGGGTGCGCTCGGTCCGCGTGGCCACCCACTGCACCGAGGCCGACATCTCGGCCCAGCACATCGCGGCCGCCCGCGAACTCGGCATGGACGTCTCCGGGTTCCTGATGCTCTCGCACATGGCACCGCCGGCCGAACTGGCGGAGCAGGCACGGCTGATGGAGTCGTACGGCGCGCACTGCGTCTACGTCACCGACTCCGGTGGCCGGCTCACCATGAACGACGTGGCCGCGCGGGTCCGCGCGTACCGCGACGTGCTGCGGCCCGAGACCGAGATCGGCATCCACGCGCACGAGAACCTCTCGCTGTCGGTGGCGAATTCGGTGGTGGCGGTGGAGAACGGCTGCTTCCGCGTGGACGCGTCGCTCGCGGGCCATGGCGCGGGGGCGGGCAACTGCCCTCTGGAGGCGTTCGTCGCGGTCGCGGACCTGTCCGAATTCGAGCACCGCTGCGACTTGTTCGCGTTGCAGGACGCCGCCGACGACCTGGTCCGCCCCCTCCAGGACCGGCCGGTCCGCGTCGACCGCGAGACCCTCACCCTCGGCTACGCCGGCGTCTACTCCTCCTTCCTCCGCCACGCCGAAGCCGCCTCGGAACGCTACGGCGTCGACGTACGCGACCTGCTCATGGAATGCGGCCGCCGCCGCCTCGTCGGCGGCCAGGAGGACATGATCGTCGACATCGCCCTCACTCTGACCCGCTGACCGACTCGCATACCTCGAACTCACGTGACCGTGCGTGGCTTTGTTGGGGGTGCGTACGCTCGGGCTTATGGCTCGGTTCGGCCTTGCACAGGTGACTCGGTCTCTGGCCTCCTGCCCGGTCGACGGGTTTGTCGACGGTGACGGGTGGCGTGACATCGCGCTGTCCTTGATACGCCTTGGCTGCGACTGGCCGGCTCTCGGGGAACTTGCGGCGGGGGCGTCGTCGCAGCAGGTTGTCGACGGCTTGGTTGCCCGGCTTGCCGTCGAAGTCGGCCAGGGCATGGGGGACTTGGCCGTGCCGCCTTTCTGGGACACCGTCTGCGGGCTGGTCGCCCGCTCCTGGCGTCTGGAGGCATGCCTCGCAATCACCGCGGTGTACCGCCTGGATGGACTGTGGTGGACGGCCCGCGACTTCGACAGGTCCGCCGCCCGGGGCCTGGAGCTCATTCGGCAGGGCATGACGCTGAAGGAGCTTTCGGACCACGTCGACGTCAGCCGCGACGCGGCCGAACTGCTGACCGAGGCGGACCGGCTCGTCCCCGACGATGTGCGGGACGCTCCGTTCTGCGAAATCGTCCTCGAAGCTCTCCGGTGACGGGCAGCGACGGGCGGACAGCAGTGCCGGCGGAGGGTGCCCCGGTCTGGTGGTCGGCCGCGCGGGTCAGGTGCGGATGTGGCCGTGGAAGAGCGCGCGGAGGCGGTCGACGAATTCGATCGCGGCCATGGACAGCGGCTCGTACTCAGGCGGGGTGTCCGCGGTGCGGAGGTGGGGGTGCGCTTCGGTGTAGGCCATCGCCCGGCGTACGTCGGCGCCCAGCGTGTCCAGCTCCTCCTTGGAGAGGTTGCGCCGCAGTTCGACGAACAGGCCTTCCTCGTCTTCGTGTTCGTGCCGACTGACCTGCTCGTGGAGGGTGGCGACCAAGGGGTCGAACGCGGGGTCGTCCGCGTCGCGGCCTTCGAGGTCCTTGAGCGTACGTTCGATGGCCCCGAGGTCGTGCACCTCATGGGCGACGAGCGCCTTGCCGCCGGAGAGGTGCCGGCGTACGGCGGGGTGGAGAGCTTCCTCCTCCGCCGCCGCGAGGCGGGTCAGTTCCACCGTGAGCGTGTCCACGAGCCGCTTGCGCTCAGGGTCGCCCGCGGGGGCCGCGTCCAGTGAGTCGAAGAGGTGGTCGACCTCGCGGTGGTCGGCCGTCAGTTCCCGGGTCACGTCCCGGTCGACGTCGTTTGGTCCTGCCATGACCCTGCACCAGCTTCCTCGGCCGCGGATCCGGAAAGGATCTCCACGACCCCTACCCGGCCTGTCGACGCGGGGGTGCGAGGCGCGGGCTTTCTGTGGAAGGCAATGAAGTCGATCGCAAACGGCGATACGCGGGGCCGGTGGGACACGGCTGCGCACTCTGTGGTTGCGGTCGGTGTTTGTGCAGGTCAGGTCAGAAGCGGCTCTGTCGGCAAGGAGAACGGCGATTGACCCCTTGGTCACCGGAACCGGCGCCACCACGGCGTGCGGCGGATCCGGGGGAGCGGGGGCGGGTCGGCGTCCAGCGGGCTGGTGGTGGTTCTCAGGGGGTGGTCGTCGTCGGGGGGTCCACTCCAGTCGGCCGCGAGGCCCGGCGGGGGTGTGAGCGGCGGAGGCACGCTGTCCTGGCCCGCCGCCGCGGGCAGCCGTGCGTCGTCCGGGGCCGAGGCCGTAGGGGAGTGCAGAACGAAGGTGTGGGTGGTGTCGCCCCCCTGCGGCCCGGCGGCGGCGTGCGAGGGCACGCCCAGCGAGGTCACACCCAGCGGCGGAAGACCAGGCGGGGGCAGGTATGCCGGGGGCAGGTACGTCGGACTCGTCGTGCCGGGATCGCCCGCCGGCGGCGCGGCCGCCGGTACCTCGCCGCCGCGCCACTTGTCGACGGCCCGGGCCTGCGCCAGTGCTGCTCCCACCGATGGATGTTCCACTCTTCGACCTATCGGCGTGAGGCTCTGCTACGGCTCCGGAGAATTGAAGCGGTCATTCCTCCCGCACAGCACCTGAGTTCATGCCTGAGCGGCGACCGGTAGGCGGTCGGGCCGAAATCCGCTCGCGGGGCGACCGCAGGTGGCCTCTATGCTGGCCCGTCGTCATCTGATCGTCAGTCAATCATCGGGCGTCTTGAGGGGATCCGTTGTGTCCGAAGCTGGTGTGGGGAGTTTCGTCGCCGACATCGTCGCCAATGTGGCGTTCTTCCTCCTGCCCGACGCAATTGCCGACGAGGCGCAGATTGTGTTCCTCGTCTTGCTCGTCGTCGCCTTCGTAGCGCTGCGGGTGCGCCGCGCACGCGGGCGCCGGTCCGGGCGGGCGGCCGACGGCGCGTCGCAGGGTGCGTTCGGGCACAACCCCTTCGCGGGGTCGGCACCGCCCACCGCGTCCGAGCAGGTCGGCAGCAACCCGTTCGGCGCGCAGTCACCGCGTACGCCCGTATCCGACGACTGAGCACCGCGCCTGCTGACCGACAACCACGGCGTGGGCCCCTGGTCGGTAGCGTGCTCGGGGTCGCGCCGGCGGCTCCCGCCCGCCGAGGACATCGCGGGACTCGGAAGTCAGGCGAATCCCTACGGCCACGGCCGGCCCGACCCGAACCGGCCTGCGATGTGGGAATGGCCGCCGTGGTGAAGGTGTTGTGCAGCATGGTCGGTGAGTTCGGTGCCCCCGGGCCTCACCTATTGCCGCCGAGGAATACCGTCAGGCTGGAGCCTCGGTGAGCCTTCCGCCGAGAGGCGGCCCGCTCACCGTCCACCTTCTTTGTGGGGCCCGCACGCCAGCCGGTGTGCGGGCCCGACGCGGTAGCCGCTCGTGGTTGCGGCTGATGGTGCGGTCACGCTCGGTGAGAGTGCAGGCCGTGCCAGGGGGCGGGGCGGTTCGGCCGGGACCACTCATCGCTTCGCGAGCGCTTCCCGTCGTATCCACTGCGGCAGCGTGGGGTTGTCCGCGGTGGTGACAACGCTGACGGTGCTGCGGACATGGCGGTCGTCGGCCAGCATCGCCAGCATGCTCGCGGCCAGGTCCGCGCGAGCGGTGAACCTGGCGTCGGCGTGGCCTTCGACTACGGTGTAGTCGGTGGCTGCGGGCAGATGGTAGAGACCGCTCGGGCGGACGATCGTCCAGTCGAGGTCGCTCTCCCGGACGAGCGCCTCCATGCGGCGCATGTCGTCGTACAGCGTCTTGCCCAACACTCGGGTGACGTACGGCAGCAACATGCGATTGAACAGGAACCCGCCATCGCTGTACGGGCGCGGGTCGACGCCGCTGGAGCTGACCACGGCGAGTCGGCGTACGCGGTGCCGCCTCATCGCGGCGACGATGTTCGCGGCTCCGCGCGAGTACGTGTGGATCGGCTGCTTCGCCGGGGGCACTCCGAGAGTCGACAGCACCGCGTCACGCTCCGCCACGGCGCCGTCGACGGCCGCCGGATCCGTCACGTCGGCGCGGACGACGTCGAGCCGGTCGTGCCGGAGGGGGAAGGAGTCCGGGTGGCGGGTGACCGCGGTGACGTGATGTCCGGCGGCGAGCGCTTGTCCGGTGAGGAGACGGCCGGTGGGACCGTTGGCCCCGAATACTGCGATGCGCATGGTTCGTCCTTGGTCGTTACGTGCTCGGGTAGCGGTTGCCAGGCGACGCGAACGGCCGCCGGGCGGTCGGCAATTGCGGTCAGTGCGCGTCGTCCCGGTGTGCCTGTTGCGTGTCGCGCAGGACCGCGAAGGCGTCGGCCGCGGGACCCACGTGGTCGAGCTTGTCGGGGTTGCTGACTGTGCGGATCGCCTGGATGTGGCCTTCGAGGATGTCGAGCGCCCAGGTGTTGACGACTCCGCCGGCGCGGTCTCGGAAGATCGCGCCCGGCTGGCCGTTGACTTGGTGCGGCTGCACGACCCCGCCGATCCGCAGGAACGGTGGGACGAGCGCGGCAATCACCTGTGTCACGCGTTCGGCGCCGAAGAAGCCCGTGGCCCACTGCGGAGCCTTGCCGCCGCTGTCGGCGACCAACTGCACGTCGGCGGCCAGCGATTCCCGCAACGCGTCGACATCGCCGCGGGCGAGGGCGTCGAAGAACCGGCCCGCGAGTTCGTCGCGTTCGCGGCGGTCGGCCTCGAAACGCGGCCTGCCGGCGTCCATGTGCCGGCGCGCCCGGACCACGAGCTGGCGGCAGGCCGCCTCGGAGCGGCCCACCGCGGCGGCGATCTCCGGGAAGCCGAACCCGAACACCTCCCGCAGCACGAAGACCGCCCGTTCGAGCGGGCTCAGCCGCTCCAGCAGCAACAGGGCCGCCATCGACACCGAGTCGGCCAACTCGGCCGAGCGCTCCGGGTCCTGGTACGGATCGGTCAGCAGCGGCTCGGGGAACCACGGCCCGACGTACTCCTCGCGCCGCACTCGCGCCGAGCGCAGCACGTTGATCGAGATGCGCGTGACCACGGCGGACAGGAACGCCTTGGCCGAGTCCGGGCGGGTCGGGGACTCCGCGCAGCGCAGCCAGGTCTCCTGGACCGCGTCCTCCGCCTCGGCCACGCTGCCGAGGATCCGGTACGCGATCGAGAACAGCAGCGGCCGCAGTTCCTCGAACTCCCCGGCCAGTGCCTCCTCGGGTTTCTCCGGCCTCCCCGGTCGGAGTACGCCGGTTCGTCCCGGAATCCCGGTGCCGCCCGCCGCGAAAGCCCTCATCGCCGTCACCTTCCCTCTGCCGTGCCACCGGCGCGAACACACGCCTTGTCACCCAGGACAAGACAGCCCGCCGAGTTGTGACATGGCCGGCGTTCGGCGTCTGGCGCCCGGCGCCCTGGTCGCGAAGCAGTTGCCCTCGCGGGGAAGTCGTACGACGTCGTACGGCGCTTCACGGACGGCAAGGGCGACTACAACCTGACCGTGAGGGTGGCCAGGATCAGCCGTGGTGCCCGCGCTCCGCAGGGCGTGCACCACGGTTCTCCCATGTCTTGGCCGCAAACCGCGTGCTCTGCCGGGGCGTTCGGAGAACGAATCCGCGGGTGCCCGGCGGTATGCGTGGCCGGTCGATTCGGCAATTTCGCGTGCGCAAACCAGAGCCACACCATCGGGGTATTTGGCGGAATCGCCCGGGACGAGCGGGGCCGCAGGCCGTTAACGTCTCTCATGGCTTGAGAGAACTACGCGGTTGGCATATCGCCCGGAAATTCAGTCCCTCTTTGTTTCATCCGGTGAGGCGCGTGGATACGCGGTTCACCGCTCTTGCGAAGGAGAGTCTGACCCGATGACCGTTGACACCGGTACCGAGGCGCAAGAGGCGCCGCAGCAGTCCAGCTTGGCCACGGCGGCCGCCCGCAACCTTGCCTCCACCACCAAGTCCGCCCCGCAGATGCAGGGGATCACGTCCCGTTGGCTGTTGCGCGTGCTTCCCTGGGTGGAGGCCAAGGGCGGCACCTACCGGGTGAACCGCCGACTGACGTACACCGTCGGCGACGGAAAGATCGAGTTCGTGCAGGATGGTGCCCGGGTCCGGGTGATTCCGCGCGAACTGGGCGAACTCGCGCTGCTGCGCGGCTTCGAGGACCCACCGGTGCTGGACGCGATCGCCGCCCGGTGCGTGCAGCGCGACTTCCGGGCCGGTGAGGTGCTGGTCGGGCACGGGGACGCGGCCGAGGCGATCCACCTGATCGCGCACGGTCGCGTCAGGAAGACCTCGGTGGGCAAGTACGGCGACGAGGCCGTCGTGGCCGTGCTCGCCGACGGCGACCGGTTCGGTGAGAACACCCTGCTGGACGCCGAAGCGCGCTGGGACTACACGGCCACCGCCGAGACCGCCGGCACCCTGCTCACGCTTTCCCGCGCGGACTTCGACGCGGTGACCGCGACGGCACCGCATTTGCGGGAGCACCTGCGGCAGTTCGCGTCCTTGTCGCGGCAGAGCCAGAACAAGCACGGCGAGGCCGAGATCGCGCTGTCGGCCGGCCACACGGGGGAACCCGCGCTGCCCGGCACGTTCGTGGACTACGAGCTGAACCCGCGCGAGTACGAACTCTCCGTCGCCCAGACCGTTCTGCGGATTCACACCCGGGTCGCGGACCTCTACAACGGGCCGCACGACCAGACCGAGGAACAGCTCAGGCTGACCATCGAGGCGCTGCGCGAGCGCCAGGAGTACGAACTGGTCAACAACCGGGAGTTCGGTCTGCTCCACAACGCCGCGTTCAAGCAGCGCATCCAGTCCCACGACGGCCGGCCCACGCCGGACGACATGGACGACCTGCTCTGCCGCCGGCGCGGCACCAGGTTCTTCTTCGCCCATCCCCGGGCCATCGCGGCGTTCGGGCGCGAGCTCAACGCACGGGGGCTGTACCCGGACCACGTGGACTTCGGCGGGCAGTCGGTCCCGGCCTGGCGCGGAGTCCCGGTCCTGCCCTGCAGCAAGATCCCGATCACCGAGGACAACACCACCTCGATCCTCGCCATGCGTACCGGTGAGGACAAGCAGGGGGTCATCGGCCTGCACCAGACGGGCCTGCCGGAGGAGCACGAGCCCGGCCTGTCGGTGCGGTTCATGGGCATCAACGCGCAGGCGATCATGTCCTACCTGGTCACGACCTACTACTCCGCGGCGATCCTGGTGCCCGACGCGCTCGGCGTGTTGGAGAACGTCCAGATCGGCCGCAGGACCGACTAGTGCTGTGACCGGAAAGGTTCACCGGTTCTCGCCGCCCAGCACGGCGCCTCGCGGCGTTGCGGACCCTCGCGAGTACGACCGAGTACGAGCTTCGGGCCCGCGCCTTGCGATGCACCGCACTGAACGACGAGAACCGGCAAACCTTCCCGGCCACAGCACTAGCGGGCGGCGGGCCCCTTGCCGCACCGGCCGACGGCGGCCGCATCAGCCCGGAGCGTCGTCGGCCGTTCGAGCACGCCCGGGGCCCGGGAACGACCCACCCACTTCTCCAAGGAGCCACCGATGCCCGACCCCGGTCCCTGCTGCCCGCCACCGAGTCTGGCCGAGGTCCTGGGCCGCCTCTCGGCCCGGGGCGCCGGCCCCCGGCCTGCCCCACCGCCACCGCCTACGTCCATGCCCACGTCCTCGCCCCCCGCGTCGGTGCCCACCACCGCGCCGCCGGACGCGTCCGCCTTCGTGGCACGGCTCCGCCAGGGCCCAAGCGGTCTGGGCACCACGGGACTTCGCTTCACCCCCCGTACGCCGCCTCCCGCGCCCGCGCCCGACCCGCCGGAGACCTCGGGGCGCCCGGCGCCGGGCAGCCCCATCCCCGGGCTCTACCACCACCCCGTGCCGGAACCTGACCCGGTACGCGTGGCGGAAGTCGGCCGCCGGATCAAGCGGTGGGCGGTGGACGAGGTCCAGGCGTACCCCCCGGAGTGGGAGGACCAGTTCGACGGCTTCTCGGTCGGCCGCTACATGGTCGCCTGCCACCCGGACGCCCCCACCGTCGACCACCTGATGATCGCCACGCGGCTGATGGTCGCCGAGAACGTGGTCGACGACTGCTACTGCGAGGACCACGGCGGCTCGCCTGTCGGTCTGGGCGGAAGGCTCCTGCTGGCACACACCGCCCTCGACCCGGTGCACACGACCAAGGAGTACCAGCCGGCTTGGGAGGAGTCGCTGTTGTCGGACGCCCCGCGGCGCTCCTACCGCTCCGCCATGGAGTACTTCGTCCGGGCCGCGACCCCGTCCCAGGCGGACCGGTTCCGGCACGACATGGCCCGGCTGCACATGGGCTACCTCGCCGAGGCGGCCTGGGCCGAGACGGAGTACGTCCCCGAGGTGTTCGAGTACCTCGCGATGCGTCAGTTCAACAACTTCCGGCCCTGTCCGACCATCACCGACACGGTCGGCGGTTACGAACTCCCGGCGGAACTGCACGCCCTGCCCGCCATGCAGCGGGTGATCGCGCTCGCCGGCAACGCCACCACCGTGGCCAACGACCTGTACTCGTACACCAAGGAACTCGAAAGCCCCGGCCTGCACCTGAACCTGCCGGTGGTGATCGCCGAGAAGGAGAACCTCTCCCCGAAGGAGGGGTACCTCAAGGCGGTCGAGGTCCACAACGACCTCATGCACGAGTTCGAGGCGGCCGCCGCCGAACTGGCCGCCTCGTGCCCCGACCCCCGCGTGCTGCGCTTCCTGCGCGGCGTCGCGGTGTGGGTGGACGGCAACCACTACTGGCACCAGACCAACACGTACCGCTACAGCCTGCCCGACTTCTGGTAAGGACGGACTCATCTGTGAGCAACGCTGACCTCACCGCCGCCGACTCCGCCACCACCGGCACCTCCGGCACGTCGGCCATGCCGGGCTGCACCGGCTCCTCTGCGGTCGTCCCACGTCCGGCGACGCCGTACCAGGGCGACATCGCCCGGTACTGGAACAACGAGGCCAGGCCGGTGAACCTGCGCCTCGGCGACGTCGACGGCCTCTACCACCACCACTACGGCATCGGCGATGTCGACCATGCCGCGCTGGGCGACTCCGGCGACGTCGCCTACGAGGACAGGGTGATCGCCGAGCTCCACCGCCTGGAGTCGGCGCAGACCGACGTCCTCCTGGACCACCTCGGCGCCATCGGCCGCGACGACACCCTCGTCGACGCCGGCTGCGGTCGCGGCGGCTCCATGGTCATGGCGCACCAGCGCTTCGGCTGCAAGGTCGAAGGCGTCACGCTGTCGGCCAAGCAGGCCGACTTCGCCAACCAGCGTGCCCGCGACCTCGGCATCGGGAGCTACGTCCGCGCCCGCGTCTGCAACATGCTCAACACCCCGTTCGAGACCGGGCAGGCCGCGGCCTCCTGGAACAACGAGTCGAGCATGTACGTCGACCTGCACGACCTCATGGCCGAGCACTCCCGCGTCCTGGCCGTAGGCGGCCGGTACGTCACCATCACCGGCTGCTGGAACCCGCGCTACGGCCAGCCCTCGAAGTGGGTCTCGCAGATCAACGCCCACTTCGAATGCAACATCCACTCCCGGCGGGAGTACCTGCGCGCCATGATCGACAACCGTCTCGTCCCGCAGGCGGTCGTCGACCTGACTCCGCAGACCCTCCCGTACTGGAAGCTCAGGGCCACCACATCCCTGGTCACCGGCATCGAGGACGCCTTCGTCAACTCGTACGAGGACGGATCGTTCCAGTACGTCCTGATCGCTGCCGACCGCATCTGACGCACATCAGCGTCATCCCGGAGGGCCGACCCCGTCACGCCAGACGGTGTCGGCCCTCCAACAGCGCACCGGGAACCGGGAGCTCTCAGACGAGTTGGATGGTGAGCGAGCCCGCGACGAGCAGGGCGAGCCCCGCCAGCCGCGGCGCGGTGAGCTTCCGCCGGGGCAGCCGGAACAGGCCGCGGTGGTCGATCAGCGCGGAGGTCACCTGCTGGCCGGTGACGGTCAGGGCGATGGTGACCGCGGCGCCGATCTCCGGGATGAGCAGGAAGGTCCCGGTGACGTACGCGGCTGCGCAGGCCCCGCCGAGCCAGCCCCACCAGGGAATCTTGGTGAGCGTGACGACCCGGGGCCGGGGGGTGCGGTGCGTGGCGTAGAGCACCAGGAGGACCACGGCGATGGCGAACGTGGCAACGGCGAAGCTGATCACCGCGACGGCGATCGGCGCGTCGAGTTCCGCCTTGAGTTCGGCGTTGATCGCGCCTTGGACGGGCAGCACCGCACCGGCGACGATGCCGAGGGCGAGCCAGCCGAGTCGGGCGGCGCCGGATACCTTCGGTGCCGCGGAACCGGCCGACGCTTTCTGGCCGTTGATGATGACGACGATGCCGGCGACGACCGCGGCAGCGCCGAGCACGATGCCCGCGTTGAGGTCCTTCTGCTCCAGGTCGAACCAGCCGAACAGGTCCAGGGCGAGCGACGCGAACATCTGCCCGGTGACGAACAGGCCGACGGCCGCGAGCGCTCCCAATCGCGGGAACAACAGGATGCCGCTGGTGATGTAGAGCGGGCTGGCGAGTCCGCCGAGCAGCTGCCAGACCTCGGCGTCCGGCAGTCTGCCCAGTGCGCCGAAGGCGCCGACCCCCACGGCCAGGACTGTCAACAGGCCGGTGGCAAGGCCCAGTTGGATCGTCGAGGCGCCGTACGGTGTGCCGACTGCGGAGTTCAGTTGGAGGTTGACGGAGGCCTGGACCGCCAACAGGCAGCCGGCCAGGAGGGCGACGGTGAGGAAAGCGGCGTGCACGCTGATACTCCTGAGGAGGGAAGGTGGTCGGACGGCGCCCCGGGCAAGCGGCCAGGGCAAGCGGCAGCCAGGGCAAGCGAAGGCAAGGCCAAGCGAAGGCCACGGCAAGACGCCGCCAGGGCAAGGGAGTTCGTTTCCCGCGGATGGACCGGGCCCTGATCGGCGGGCGGGGGCCGGGGCGGGGTTAGGCCGCGCGGTTCGCGGCGGGGCGCACGGCGGCATGCGCGGGGGCGGTGCGGGGCGGGTCGGCCGGATGGGTCGTGGCCAAGTGGCGGTGGGCCTCCTCGGCGGTCTCGATGATGCGCTCCGCGTACGGCAGCAGGCACCGGCCCTCGTCGGTGAGCGTCGCGTGGCGTCCGCCGCGGCGGAACAGCGGCACGCCGAAGGCCGCTTCGAGGTTCTGGACCTGCGCGGTGATGCTCGATTGGGAGTAGTGCAGGTTGTGCGCGGCGCGCGTGAAGCTGCGTTCCCTCGCGACTTCGCGGAACGCGCGCAACTGCTGCAACTGCATGGCTGGAGTTCCCTTCGGTGGCTCGTGCGCCTTCTCGTCTCGCCACAAGAAACACGCATGCTGGTTTGTTTTGCGAGCGGACGTCCGCCCGCATCCCGACCCCGGAGGGACCGTACGATCAAAACAAACCAGCATGCGTGTTTTCAAGAGCCATCGGAAACTCCGATGACCCGGTCGGCGCACTGGCGCCCGAACGGCCGGGCAATCAGGCGACCGGGCAGGCGGACAACCTGCAACCGGGCAAGCGGGTAACCGGCAAGCGGGTAACCCGGCAAGCGGGCACCCGGCTCAGCCCGGCTCGCCCGCCATCAGCCGCGCACCGAGGTCGGGCGAGATGTCGAGCTTCGCGAACACCTCGGGGACGGCGAGCGAGGGCAGGATCAACCGGTACAGCTCCGCGATCCGCTCCCGTACGTCAGCTCTCCCCGTCATCACCTCGGAGAGCAACTGCACCCCGGAGAACGCGCCGACGAGCAGTTCGCCCGCCACCGCCACGTCCACCCCCGGCAGCAACTCGCCCCGTGCGTCCGCTTCCCTGAGCACGTCGACCTGGAACTCGATCCACGAGCGGTACGGCGGACGCCGGTCCAGCTCGCTGCCCTGGTCCACGGAGAGCCGGACGCTGCCCTGGAGCAGGCCGTCGAAGGTGAGCCGGTGGGCCACGAGCAGCGCCGAATCCACCAGCTCCTGAAGCTTGACCTCCCGAGGACGCAGCGCGAGGAAGGCGGTCTGCCGAGCCACCTGGCCGTCCAGAACCTCCTGCGCCAACTGCTCCTTGGAGTCGAAGTGGAAGTAGAACGCCCCTTTCGTCACTCCGGCGCGCTCGTAGACCTCGGTGATCCTCGCGGAGCCGTAGCCCTGCTCCGCGAAAACCGCTCCCGCCGCCTCCACGATCGCCTGGCGCGTCCTGACCGCACGTTCCTGCCTCACCACATGGCCTCCCTTTCCGCCCGAGGCGGCGCAGGGAATTCCCGGGCTCCGCCTCGAGAGCTGTAACAAACCGGCAGGCACGTATTCTATGGTCGGGCGCGCCGACCGATCGATCGGAACATCCGATGCCGGGACGGACCGGGACGGGATGGGGCCGGGCCAGTGCGGTGCGGAGAGCGGCAGCGGGCCGGGGACTGTGCGATCGGCCAGACGGCGGTGGCGGCCCGGCCTCGGCTCCTGTCGGTTCGCCAGAGACCGGCGGCAATCCCTTGACCCCGATGGTGCGAGCCCACTAATTTCCGGGGAACGTCAACCCACGACCACCCGGAAGGAGGCGACCCGCGGATGAACACCAGCTCCGACCTCGGTCGCCTCGCCCGCAGCACGGTCTGGGTCTCCGGTCGCATCGCACACGGCTGCTGAGAACGCCGATCTGACGTGCCCGTCCGCGGGCAGGTCCCGGGTTTGCCCGCCGTCCCCTCCCGGCACGTCCCCGTCGCGTCGTGCCGCGTCTGCGCCCGACTCCGGTCCTGCGGCGCGTCGGATCACAGAAGGCTGCCTGAATTGGCGAACATGATGAATCGATCGACTACGTGCCGAATTGAGGACCCGTCATGGTAGCGGCGCGCATTACCGTCAACGGGAAAGAAACGGCGATTTCACCGGCCGCGCCCCACACCACGACGTTGGATTTCCTGCGCGACCGTGGTCTCACCGGCACCAAGGAAGGCTGCGCCGAGGGTGAATGCGGCGCCTGTTCGGTCCTCGTGGCGCGTCCCGGGGTGCACAAGCCCACCGACTGGGTGGCGGTCAACGCCTGCCTGGTGCCGGTCGCGGCGCTGGACGGCCAGGAGATCACCACGTCCGAAGGCCTCGCCACCGCCGGCGAGCCCGGCACGCCGTCCACGCTGCACCCGGTGCAACAGGAGATGGCGGTCCGCGGCGGTTCCCAATGCGGTTACTGCACACCGGGATTCGTCTGCAGCATGGCCGCCGAGTACTACCGTCCCGGCCGCTGCGCGCACGCGGAGCCGCCCGAAGGCGCCGACGCCGAGCACGGTCCGAACGGCTTCGACCTGCACGCGCTGAGCGGGAACCTGTGTCGCTGCACGGGATACCGTCCGATCCGCGACGCCGCGTTCGCGGTCGGAACCCCCGCCGACGACGACCCGCTCGCCCGGCGTCGCGAGGAGGCACCGCCCGCACCGGTCGCCACCGAGTACACCCGGGACGGCCGTACGTTCGTGCGGAAGGAAACGCTGGCCGAAACGCTGCGGGTGCTGAGCGAACGACCCGATGCGGTACCGGTCGCCGGGTCCACCGACTGGGGTGTGGAGGTGAACATCCGCTCCCGCCGGGCGGATTGCGTGGTCGCCCTCGACCGGTTGCCCGAACTGCGGGAACTGCGCGTCGAGTCGGACCACATCGAGATCGGCGCGGCGCTGACGCTCACCGAGATCGAACGCCGGCTGGACGGCGGGGTCCCGCTGCTGGCGGACCTGTTCCCGCAGTTCGCGTCCCGGCTGATCCGCAACGGCGCGACCCTCGGCGGCAACCTGGGTACCGGCTCGCCCATCGGGGACAGCCCGCCGGTGCTGCTCGCGTTGGAGGCCTCGGTGGTACTCGCGCACGCCGACGGCGAGCGCGAAGTCCCGCTGGCGGAGTACTTCACCGGCTACCGGCAGAGCGTACGCCGTCCCGGTGAGCTGATCCGCGCGGTGCGCATCCCGCTGCCGCTGTCGCGCGTCACGGCCTTCCACAAGATCGCCAAGCGGCGCTTCGACGACATCTCCAGCGTGGCGGTCGCGTTCGCGCTCGACATCGAGGACGGCGTCGTCCGCAAGGCGCGCATCGGCCTGGGCGGCGTGGCCGCCACCCCGATCCGTGCCCGCTCCGCGGAGGCGGCCCTCGAGGGCCGGGCATGGTCGGCGGAGACCTGCGAGGCCGCGGCCGCGCTGCTGCGGGCCGAGGGCACACCGATGAGCGACCACCGCGCCAGTGCCGGCTACCGCGCCGCGATGCTCGGCCAGAGCATGCTGAAGTTGTACGCGCAGACCAGTGAGGCGGTGTCGGCATGAGCCATCTGTCCGAGCGTCCCGAGAAGCCGGTCGTCGGCGTCCCGATGCCGCACGAGAGTGCCGTCCTGCACGTCACCGGCACCGCGCTGTACACCGACGACCTGGTCCACCGCACCAAGGACGTGCTGCACGCCTATCCGGTGCAGGTCATGAAGCCCCGCGGCAGGATCACCGGGCTGCGTACCGGGCCCGCGCTCGCCGTGCCCGGCGTGGTCCGCGTGTTGACCGCTGCCGACGTGCCCGGGGTCAACGACGCCGGGATGAAGCACGACGAGCCGCTGTTCCCCGACGAGGTCATGTTCCACGGCCACGCGGTCGCCTGGGTGCTCGGTGAGACCTTGGAGGCGGCCCGGCTCGGTGCGGAGGCCGTCGAAGTGGAACTCGACGAACTGCCCTCCCTGATCACGCTTCGCGAGGCGATCGCGGCCGAGAGCTTCCACGGCGCCCGGCCCGTGATGACGACCGGCGACGTCGACGCCGGCTTCGCCGACTCCGCACACGTGTTCACCGGCGAGTTCCAGTTCTCCGACCAGGAGCACTTCTACCTCGAGACGCACGCCGCGCTGGCGTACATCGACGAGGCGGAGCAGGTGTTCGTCCAGAGCAGCACCCAACACCCTTCGGAGACCCAGGAGATCGTCGCGCACGTCCTCGGTCTGCACAGCCACGAGGTGACCGTGCAGTGCCTGCGGATGGGCGGCGGCTTCGGGGGCAAGGAGATGCAGCCGCACGGCTTCGCGGCCGTTGCCGCGCTCGGCGCCAAGCTGACCGGCCGACCGGTCCGGGTACGGCTCAACCGGACCCAGGACCTGACCATGTCCGGCAAGCGGCACGGCTTCCACGCCCAGTGGCGGATCGGCTTCGACGCCGACGGCCGCATCCAGGCATTGGACGCCACCCTGACCGCGGACGGCGGCTGGAGCCTGGACCTGTCCGAGCCGGTGACGGCCCGGGCACTGTGCCACATCGACAACACGTACTGGATTCCCAACGCGCGCGTCGTCGGGCGCATCGCCAAGACCAACAAGGTCTCCAACACCGCCTTCCGCGGCTTCGGCGGCCCGCAGGGCATGCTGGTGACCGAGGACATTTTGGGCCGGTGCGCGCCGCTGCTCGGCCTGGATCCGGCGGAGCTGCGCGAACGCAACTTCTACCGCCCGGGCCTGGGGCAGTCGACGCCGTACGGGCAACTGGTCACCCAGCCGGAGCGGATCTCCGCGGTCTGGCAGCAGGTACGGGACGTCGGCTCCGTCGCCGACCGCGAGCGCGAGATCGCCGCATTCAACGCCGCGCACCCGAACACCAAGCGGGCGCTCGCGATGACCGGCATCAAGTTCGGGATCTCCTTCAACCTCACCGCGTTCAACCAGGCCGGCGCGCTGGTGCTGATCTACAAGGACGGCTCCGTCCTGATCAACCACGGCGGCACCGAGATGGGCCAGGGCCTGCACACCAAGATGCTGCAGGTGGCCGCGACCACGCTCGGCATCCCGCTGCACAAGGTGCGGTTGGCTCCGACGCGGACCGACAAGGTGCCCAACACCTCGGCCACCGCCGCCAGTTCCGGCGCGGACCTGAATGGCGCGGCGGTGAAGAACGCGTGCGAGCAATTGCGCGTGCGGCTGGCCCAGGTGGCGGCGAGTCAGTTGGGTTCGAGCGCCTCGGACGTCCGCATCGTCGAGGGCGTCGCCCGTACTCTGGGCAGCGACAAGGAACTTGCCTGGGACGACCTGGTACGCACCGCGTACTTCCAGCGCGTGCAACTGTCGGCGGCCGGCTTCTACCGCACCGAGGGCCTGCACTGGGACGCGAAGACGTTCCGGGGCTCGCCGTTCAAGTACTTCAGCTACGGCGCCGCCGCGGCCGAGGTGGAGGTGGACGGCTTCACCGGCGCGTACCGCATCCGGCGCGTGGACATCGTGCACGACGTCGGCGACAGCCTGTCCCCGCTGATCGACATCGGGCAGGTCGAAGGCGGATTCGTGCAGGGCGCGGGCTGGCTGACCCTCGAGGACATGCGCTGGGACGCCGGCGAGGGGCCGCACCGCGGCCGGCTGCTGACCCAGGCCGCGAGCACGTACAAGCTGCCGAGCTTCTCCGAGATGCCCGAGGAGTTCAACGTCACGCTGATGGCGAACGCCACCGAAGAAGGCGCGGTGTACGGGTCCAAGGCGGTGGGTGAGCCCCCGCTGATGCTGGCGTTCTGTGTACGCGAGGCTCTGCGCCAGGCCGCCGCCGCGTTCGGCCCGAGCGGGGTCGGTGTCGACCTCGCAGCGCCCGCGACACCGGAAGCGGTGTACTGGGCGATCGAGGCGGCTCGCCGGGGCGGCATCGCCGCCAACGGCTCGGCCGCCGTCGACGGGACCGCCGCCAACGGCCAAGTCCCCACCCACGCAAGAGCGTTGAGCGGTGTCTGACAGCACGTGGATCGCCGCGGTCGCGGGGTTGCGGGAACGCCGGGAGGCCGGCGTTCTGGTGACCGTCGCGGCCGTGCGCGGCCATGCCCCGCGCGACGCCGGCGCGAAACTCGTGGTGGGGCGGACGCGGACGTGGGGCTCGATCGGCGGGGGCAACGTCGAGGCCGTTGCGATCGACCGCGCCCGGGAGATGCTCGCCGCGTCCGAGTCGAAGCCGGAGCTGATGGACTTCGCCCTGAACGACAAGGTGACCAACCGGCACGGCGTGCAGTGCTGCGGCGGCACGGTCGCCGTGCTGCTCGAACCACTGCCCGTGACACGGGCGGTGGCGATCTTCGGCGTCGGGCACGTCGGGCTGGAACTGGCGCGCATCCTGGCGCGCCAGGACCTCGACCTCCATCTGGTCGACAGCCGTGCCGACATGCTCACCGAGGAACGGCTCGACGTGTTGGCTGATGCGGTGGCCCAAGTCGAGGTGCACCACACGCCGCTGCTGCCCGAGGAGGTGCTCGCGGGCCTGCCGCACGGCACCCACATTCTGATCATGACGCACGACCATGCCGAGGATGCCGCTTTGTGCGACGCGGCCCTGCGTACGAGCCACCTCGGTTCCATCGGGCTGATCGGGTCGTCGGCCAAGTGGGCGCGCTTCCGGCAACGCCTCGCCACGGAGGGCGGCCACGACGAGGGCGCCATCGGCCGGATCAAGACCCCGATCGGGCTGGCCGACATCACCGGCAAGGAACCCGCCACCATCGCCGTCAGCGTCGCCGCGGACCTGCTCCGCGCGTTCGAAGCTCCGGGGAACTGAAGGCACTTCGGGACCTGTCCGGGATCACTCCAGTAGCCGTCCGGGATCAGTTCAGGAGCAGCACGATCAAGACCGTCCCTTCGACGACGGCGACGGCGACGGCGACGGCGATGTCGATGCCGTCGAGCACGGCTTTGTCGCCGTAGGACTCGCGCGGATCTTGCACGGCGATGGCCGGTACGGCGGTGATCGGGACGGTGGTGTCCAACGTGTGCATCGTGCGCTCCCGTGCTCGCGGTTTCTGGCACCCGCCCCGCTTGCCGTCCTACCGCGCTACGAGAAGTGCCGCCAGTGTCATGACCGTTGCCAAGAGAGCCGCGAAGGCGATCGCGAAGATCCGGTACATCCGCCGCTGGTGTGCGGCGAGCACCTCGCTGACCGCTTCGGCGGCGGTCAGGACGTGGCGGACCGTCTCGGCGTTCACGCGGTCGGCGAGTGCGGCCCGGTCCTCCTCGGTCAGAAAAGTCGGCGTCTGCTCGGCAACCTTCCGGGCGGACGTACGGACGTCGAGGCCCAGAGCGCGCATCGTGTCCGCAAGCGGCCGCAACTCCTGGCGGACACTCCTGCGTACGGCCGCCTCGGCCTGCGTCTCGTGCGGATCGTCCGTCATCGCCACTCCCGATCGTGTCGTGCCCACGGTAGTCGGCGTTCCGCCCGAGGGGAGCGTCGCGGTGGAGCGGGGGGGCGGCCCCGGCGATGAGGCGACGGACGCGGTGCTCGGGCGAGCGGATGCCGTTCAGGGTTCGGTCGGGGAGATTGGCCTGGCGTCACTCGGCTGGGCGGGCTCGCGCCGCGCCGCGGCGAGCAGCGCCTCGGCGACGTCGCGCGCCTGGTGGGCGGCGTCGGGGGTGCGTTCGCGCAGTGCGGTGACGATCGCGCCGTCCATCAGCAGGAGGAAGCGCCCGGCCAGTGTGTCGGGTTCGGCGACGTTGTCGGCGGTCAGCAACTCGCGTACGTACGCGCGGACTGCCGCCTTGTGCCGGGCGGCGACCGCGTGTGCCGCGCTCTGCGGGTCCGCGGACTCGACCATCGTGTTGATGAACGCGCAGCCGCGGAAGTCGGCCGTCGCGAAGCGTTCCGCCAGCGCGTCGAACACCGTGAGCGGCCCGCCGCCGTGCGCGGCTACCCGTTCCACGAGCCACGAGCGCCAGCGCACGTCGCGGGCTTCGAGGACCGCGACGACGAGGTCGTCCTTGGCGGGGAAGTGGCGGTAGAAGGACGCGCGTCCGACCCCCGACTCGCTGAGGATGCGTTCGACGCCGACCGCCCGGATCCCGTCGGCGTAGAAGAGGTCCTCGGCGGTGCGGAGCAGTCGTTCGCGAGCTTGAACCGGCATGCGCGTAAGAGTAATCGGTCTTGACCACAAACGGAACCGATCGGTACCGTCCTCGGCGTCAGGAACGGAACCGATCAGTACCGTTTGGAGCGCATCCATGCCACGCATCCAGGTCGTCGCCGACGACCCCGATGGCCTCCTTGAGGCGACCCGGCGCCAACTCGGCCGCGTCCCGAACCTCTACGGGGCACTCGCCAACGGCCCACAAGCCCTGGCCGGCTACCTCGCCATGCGCGAGGCGCTCATCAAGGGCGTGCTGCGCGCCCGCGTACGCGAGCAACTCGCCCTGCTCGTCGCGCAGGAGAACTCCTGCACCTACTGCGTCAGCGCACACACCCTGCGCGGCGCGAAGATGGGGCTCAGCGAGGAGGAATTGGCCAAGACGCGCGACGCGGCCGACGAGGACCCGCACATCGACGCCGTCCTCCGCATCGCCCGCGAGATCGTGCGCACTCGCGGCCGTGTCGGTGACGACGTGATCGCGGCGGCCCGCGAAGCCGGCGTGAGCGACGCGGAACTGGCCGAGGTGGTCGCGCACATCGCGCTCAACACACTCAGCAACTACTTCAACCACCTGGCCGAGCCGGAGCTCGACTTCCCGGAGGTGTCCGCGTGACGCCCGAGAACTGGCGTACGGCCCGCGTCGAACTGGTGCCCGGCTACTCGGTCCTCAAGCCCGACGGCGCCTCGACCGCCGATGTCGAGGCGGCGTTTGCCATCGCCGGCGGCTTCCTCCACCTCCGGGTCCCCGGCACCGGCACGGTCCAGGTCGTGTCGGCCCCGGCGGTACGCCGCGTCACATACGCGGACGACAGCAACGCCGGCCGCGTCGGCCAAGACGGCCAAGACGGCCAAGACGGCCGAGAGGGCCGAGAGGGCCCTGACAGTCAAGACGGCCACGGCGGAGAGGTCGGAAGGGTCGGCAGCTGAGTTTGGGCGTCGGGGCCCGCACACGTTGCGGTGTGCGGGCCCCGACGCGTCCACCCACGGCCCCGGTGATCGGGCAGCACCATCGGGGCCTCCATCGCTTGGCGCGGCCTGCTGCCGTACGTCCACCTCGCCGACGACTCGCCGAGGTGGACGTACGAGGTGCGGCGGGGCCGCGACGTGCCGAAGCTTGTTCCTGGAGCCCGGCCGGCGAAATTTTCCGAGTTCGGTGGTACGAGGATGTCGAGAACGTGTCACCGGCTCCGTCCCAGGGGCATCAGCGGCCGCCACCGGCCACACGAGGAGAAGGAGAAACCGGCATGGCGATTCAGCGGATGGACAACGTCGGCATCGTGGTCGAGGACTTGGACGCTGCCATCGCATTCTTCGTGGAACTCGGCATGGAACTGGAGGGCAGGGCGGAGATCTCGGGCCTCGTCGCCGACCAGTGCACCGGACTCGACGGCGTCCGCTGTGATATCGCGATGCTCCGGACCCCGGACGGTCACAGCCGACTCGAACTGGCGAAGTACCGCAGCCCTGCGGCGATCAGCGACGGGCCGCGCAACCGCCCGCACAACATTCTCGGCACGCACCGCGTCATGTTCGCGGTCGACGACCTCGAGGGCACTGTCGCCCGCCTGCGCCCGCACGGCGCGGAACTCGTCGGCGAGATCGCCCGGTTCGAGGACACCTATCTGCTCTGCTACCTGCGTGGCCCGGAGGGAGTCATCGTCGGCCTTGCCGAGCAACTGAACTGAAGTGCCTCGTTGCCTCGTTGTCGCGCCCGGTTACAGGTCCAGCGCGTTCTCGCGGCCGTGTGCCGTGTAGGCGTTCAGGAGGGTGGTCCGGTCTTCCGTGGTGAATCGGCGGTATGCCGCGCCGCGTTCGGGGGTCCACCACACGG
>NZ_JBSFVE010000038.1:0-43638 GCF_053592165.1 Streptodolium elevatio | reverse complement strand
CATCGCCCGCCTGCACAACCTCACCCTCGCCGGATGACCGGCGAATCAAGCCGCCACACTCCGACAACGGAGATCATTTACGGGACAACCCTTAGAGCTGGCCGTCGGCCTCCAGCAATGCCGAGCGGCGCCGCATGCGGTACCAGACCGCGGCACTTCCGGCCATGAGCAGCCCGCCGACCGTGCCGAACAGTCGGGGGTCGCTCATCGCGCCGGTGCTCGCCAGGCCGCCGCCCTTGCCGCCCGACCCGCCGCTGCCGCCGCTGTCACCGCCGTTTGAACCCCCGCTGTCGCCACCGCCGTTGGACCCGCCGGTGTCGGTCGCGGTCGGCGTCCCGGTCTCGGTGGGCGTCGCGGTGTCGGTCGGGTCGCCCGTACCGGTGGGCGGCGGGCTCGAGGTCGGCGGCTCCGACGTCGGCGGCGGCGTCGTCGGGGGAGGGGAGGTGGGCGGAGGCGTGGTGGGCGGTGTGGTCGTCGCCGGGAGTACGCCCAACTGGAGGACGGTCGAGGCCTTCGACGTCTTGCCTTCGGCCTGCACCGCGTGCGCGCCCGGCTGGGTGCCGGACGGCAGCGCGAACGCCTGCGAATGCGCCCCTTGGGCGTCGACCGTCACGGTCTGCCACAGCGGCGCCTGCTCGCCCGTCCGGAACTTGAGCTCGACCTGCTCGTTCGGGGCGAAGCCGGTGAGCCCCACGGTGACCTGCTCGTTCGCCTTGACGTTCTGCGGCGCCAGGCTGATGCCGAAGTTGCTCGCCTGGATGACCGCGGTCCGTTCCAGCGGGGCTCCGCCGGTCTGCGTACCGGTGATGACGAAGCGGTACGTCCCGGTCGTCCAGGAGCCGGGAACGGTGATCGTCGTCGTCCCCGGGAGCCCGCCCGAACCGTCGAGCGTGAAGGTGGTGATCTCGACGGGTGTGGCCGCCGCGTCCGACTCGGGCCGTGCGGCGACCACGACCTGGTCGAAGGGCCTGAAGCCCCTGGCCTGGAACGCACCGGCGGTTCCCGCCGTGTAGGTGAGGCCCATGTTGACGATCTCGGGGTGGTACTCGTTGGCGAGGGGGGCGGCGGTCCACGTCGTACCGGTCACCTGCACGATCGCCTTCGCGAGGACCAGCGGAGCGCTCGCGGCGTCGATGTAGCACAGCGCGCGCATCTGCCACACCTCGCCGCTCTGCGGCAGGACGGCGGCCGTCTTCCAGAAGTTGATATTGGTCTGCACCGGGATGGTGCCGTCGGCCGCCGGACGGTTGTACGCCACGCTCTTGATCTGCGACTCGTCGGCGTTGACCAACTGCAGCCGGAATCTGTAGCGGTGCGTTTCCGGGCACGGGGCGTCGACGACACTGATGGTCGATCCGGTGCCGTTCGAGGGGGCCTCCCCGCCCACCGGCACCTCGCCGGTACTGGGGTCGAAGACGAACTTGGCCGTGGGCGCGGGCTCTTCCGCCGACGCCGTCAAAGCGGTGGTGAGCGATGCCGTGAGCAGGGCCGCTCCGGCCGCGCCGAGGATTTTTGCCAGCAGCATGGCGACTTCCGGTAGGTGAGGGGACGAGGGAGCCGACGGGCCGCGGCCCGGGCGGCGGAGGCCCCGGCGGTGTCGGTGGTCCGATCCCGCCGGGGCCGCCCAACTAGGGCGTCAGGGTGCCGTGCGTGCGGGTGGTCACCACCAGACGCGCGTGGTCTCCAGCGTCACGGCGACCTCGCCGGTCGCCTTGGAGGTGCTGCCGGTGATCACGAGCGTGTACGAGCCGTCCGCGACCGAAGCCGGGATCTGGAGCAGCGCGGCGCCGTTGCCCTGCGGGGTGGTGCCCTGCGGCTGGAGCGACACCGCCGTGGTGGTGCCGTCCGCCGCGCGCACCACGCCGGTGACCTGCTCACCGGAGGCAAACCCGGTGTAGGCGACCAGGGCGAGGCGCAGCGAGCCGATCTTCGACGGCAGCGCGTAGACCGTGGGGCGCAGCGTCGTCCAGACGTTCTCGTTGACCTTGACCGTGGTGGTCGCCAGCGTGGTGATGGCCAGGTCGGCGTCCAGGCACTCGGCCGTGAGCAAGTAGGACGCGCCGTTCACCGGCGGCCGGCTGGCCGGGAACAGCGGCCGCTGACCCACCACCGAGGTGTCCGGGACGCGGTCGGCCGGCAGCGGCGTGCCGAAGCGCGAGCTGCCGAAGGGCGAGGAGGAGACGTTCGGTCCGTCGATCATGAACCGGAACGAGGTGGCGGTCTCGGGGCAGGGGACATTGGTCTTGGCGACCGCCGTTCCCCCGTTGACGGCTCCGTACGTCGGCGTGACGGTGATCGACGGCGTCGGGGCCGCGGCGGCCGTCGGGGCGCTCGCCGCCGCCGGCACCGCGAGCGCTGCGAGGGTCGCGATCGGCAGCAGGGCGGTGGCCAGGGCACGGGGACGGAGGAACATCATGGTGGTGCTTCCCTTCGGGGTTGGCCGGAGCACACCGCGACGCGGGCATGCCCTGTAGGCGCGTGGGGGCGCGCCGGGTGGTGCGACGTACGGGGGCGGAAGGGGGGTGAGCGGTTCTGGGGGCGGCCCGGTCAGGGGCCGCTGTCGCGCGCGGAGGCCCGGCGCTTGTCGAGGTAGGAGTACAAGGCGGGGCCGCCGCCGACCGCGACGGCGAGGGTGCCGATGGCGAGCACGTAGAACCAGATCGCGGGGATCGGCGGCGGGTCGGTCAGGTTCATCGATCCGGCGCTCTGCGCGCCGCTCGCGCTGCCGCCGCCGGCCCCGTCGCCCCCGCCTGTGCCGCCGTCGAGTGCCTCACCGGTCTCGGGGTCGAACGCGGGCTGCCCGCCGGTGGCGTCACCGGTGCCGCCGGTCGCTCCGTTGCCCGCGGTGCCGTCGGCCGGCGTGCCTCCCGTGCCGCCGGTCGCGCCGTTGCCTCCGGTGCTGCTGTTGGTGCCCGGACTGCCGGTCGCCCCACCGGTGTTGCCGCCGGAGCCGGTCGACCCGCCGCCGCTGGTCCCACCGGTTCCGCCCGTGCCGCCGCCGCTCGTGCCGCCGGTGGTGCCGCCCGGCCGGTTGTCGATCGGCTTGGTGTAGCCCGGTTTGAACGTCGGGTTCGGGCAGGCGTCGTACTCGGCCTGGGTGATGTCGGCGAGGTTGCGCGGCATCGCGCCGGGATCGGGCGCGCCCGGGAGCTTCTTCAGCGCCGCGTAGCCGAAGCCGACCAACTGCGGTGGCAGGGGCGAGTATCCGAGGGTGTCGACCTGTTTCTGTCCCTCGCACAGGAAGTACTTGATGTACCGCCCGAGGGTCTCGCCCTTCTGGTTGTTGAACCTGGACCCCGGCGGGAAGTTGGTCGGCACGATCATGTAGCTGTAGCTCGACACCGGGTACGCGCGCGCGTCCGGCATCCGGTAGACGCCGTCGAGCTTCTGCGTCGAGTCGGGCGCCAACTCCGCCTTGGTGAGGGCGATGGACACGGCGTCGGACGTCGGCTGCACGTACCTGCCGGACGCGTTCTTGACCGACGCCACCGGGAAGTTGCGCTGCTTGGCGTACGCGTACTCCACGTACGTGATGGCACCGTCCCCGTAGGACGCCGCGACCCAGTTCGCCACGCCGTCGGACTGCGGCTGCGCCTTGCCGCCGGACGGCACCGGGAAGTCCGAGGTCATACCGGTCTTCCAGATGTCGCCGACCATGGTGGACAGATAGAGGCTGAACTGCGCGCTGGTGCCCGACCCGTCGGAGCGCACCACGGGGATGATCGGCTTCGGCGGCAGGCTGCGGATGTGCGGGTTGTCGGCCTTGATGTCCGGGTGGTTCCAGACCTTGATCTGGCCGGTGAAGATCTTGGCGAGCGTCGGGGCGGACAACTGGAGGTTGCGGATCAGCTCGTTGCCGTTCTTGAGGTGGTACATGAACGACGTGCCGCCGGCGACGATCGGCAGGTAGGCGTACTGGATGCCGCGCTCCCGGAGGATCTTCTGCTCGTCGACGACCTGGCCGTCCGGCGTGCGGTAGGCGCCCTGGAAGGGGATCTCGGAGACGGCGAAGTCCACGGCCTGCTGGGTGAACTGGCTGCGGCCCAGGGTCGAGCCGCCGCCGCCGTAGTTCACCTTGATGCCGCGGCTGGCGACGTCGCGCGCCCACTGGTCCACCGCGACCTGGCTCCAGGTGGAACCCGATCCGTAGATCGGCTCCATCGCGGCGTTCGCGGGCGGTGCCGAGGCGACCGTCATGACGGCGCCCAGTCCCAGCGCCGCGGCCAGGCGCAGGACGCGGGACAGGGCTCGGGCTGGGGACCTGCTGCTGGACACGGTGTCGGCTCCCGACGTGACTCGGTTTACGGGCAACGGACTCACCGCTCGGACGCGCGGGCGATCCGGCGCTTCTGACGACGGCTCAGCTCACCGGGCGCGCGTCCCGCGACCAGGCGGGTGAGCACGAACAGCGTGAGCACGATGGAGACCAGCCCGACCGCGCCGCCGAACGCGAGCGAATTGAGCCGGTCGCTGGGGGACTTGACGTTGCGCCAGATGAAGAACACCAGCGACTCCTGCTCGCCGTGGAACGGGTTCCAGTTCATCCGCGAGTTGCCGCCCGCCACGAGCAGCACGGGCGACGTCTCGCCGACCGCGCGCGCCACCCCGAGGATCACCGCGGTGACCATGCCGCTGCGCGCGGTGGGCAGGACGATGTGCCAGAGCGTGCGCAGTTCGCTCGCTCCCAGGGCGAGAGACGCCTCGCGCAGGCCGCCCGGCACCAGGCGCAGCACGACCTCGGCGGTGCGGGTGACGATGGGCAGCATCATGACGGCCAGCGCGAGCGACGCCGCGAAGCCGCTGCGGCCCTGCCGGAACTCGATGATGAGCACCGCGTACACGAACAGGCCCGCGACGATGGACGGCAGCGCGCTCATCGCCTCCACCACGATGCGGACGATCCCGGCGAGGCGTCCGCGGACCTCGTTGAGGTAGACCGCGGCGGCGATGCCCAGGGGCACGGTCATCACCGTGGCCAGTGCGACCTGCTCCAGCGTTCCGACGATCGCGTGCCCGGCGCCGACCGCGACCTCGGGGCCGCTCAACGCCCCGAAGTACTCCTGGGTTTTGGTGAAGAAGTCGAGATCGATGGAGCTCCAGCCGCGCTGGAAGATGTAGGTGATGACGGTGAACACGGTGCCGAGCAGCGCGAGCATGCCGGTGGTCACGACCGTGCCGGCCATCCGGTCGCGGGCCCGTACGCCGTCGGAGCGCAGGTAGGTGCTGATCCCGTACAACGCCACGAAGGACGCGTAGGCGACGATCAGGAAGCCCTGTCGGCCCGACACCGGCAGGATCCGGCCGTACAGCAGCCAGGCGAACGACGTGCCGGCGAGCATCGACGCGATGGCGACGCCGACGTCCTCCAGTGGTACGCCCCGCAGCGGCACCCGGCGTTCCGGGGATTCCGGCCCGAGGGGCGGCGGAGGCGCCGGGGGCGTCGGCGGCACGGTGACGGTCGTCATGCTGCGGGTTCTCCACTCCTAGCGGGACGGGGACGAGCGGGTGGCGGGCGGCGTGCGGGCGTCACGCCTCGGTGGCGCCGCCGCTGCGGGACTTGGAGATGGCCCAGCCCGCGACGACGTTGACCAGGAGCGTCATGGTGAACAGCGCCAGACCGGCCGCCATGAGCGCGGACAGCGCGAACTCGTCGGCTTCGCCGAACTTGAGGATGATGAGCGTGGAGATCGTGGAGCCGTGTCCCTCCAGGACCCGCACGGTGAAGCCGGTGTCGAAGGACAGCACGATCGCGACCGCGATCGTCTCGCCGAGCGCGCGGCCGAGGCCCAGCATGACGCCGCCGATGACGCCGCCCCGGCCGAACGGCAGGACGACGGACCGCACCACGCCCCAGCGCGTCGCGCCGAGCGCCAGCGCGCCTTCCTTCTCACCCGCGGGCGCCTGGGCGAACACCTCGCGCATCACCGCGCAGCAGATCGGGATCACCATGCACGACACGACGACGCCCGCGATGAACAGCGAGGACGCGAACTGCCCGTCCACGTACCGGCTTGCGCCTTCCAGCTTGTGCACCTCGAAGACCGGGACGAAGCCGAAGTGGGTGGCGAGCCATTCGCTGATCGGGATCAACTGCGGTTGCAGCAGGAAGAATCCGAAGAGGCCGTAGACGATGCTGGGCACCGCGGCCATCATGTCGACGACCGAGGTGAGCACCCGGCGCGTGTTCGCCGGGGCGTACTCGGTGATGAACAGTGCCGCGGTCAGCGCGATCGGGACGGCCACCGCGAGCGCGATGAGGGCGACGAGGACGGTGCCGACCAGCAGCCCCTTCACCCCGAACGAGCCGCCCACCGGCGACCATTCGTCCTCGGTGAAGAACGACCAGCCGGCCGCGTCGATCGCGTCGTAGCCGCGGCGCAGCAGGTAGATGCCGATGGCGCCGAGCAGCGCGAGGACGGCGCACGCCGCGATACGGGTGGTCCAGCGGTACGCCAGGTCGACCCGCGTGCGCCGGACGACGATGCGGCGCGGAGAGTCGGTTGCGGCGTCCTGCGCTGCGGCGGTCATGCGTAAGCCCCCGGGGTCGGTGCGCTGGCGGAGTCAGCGGGCCTGGAACGAGATCGGATCGAGCCAAGCAGTGGCCGAGTGCGACCGGGGCGACTGCGAGGGAAACAGGAGGTGACAACGAACGAGCCAGTTCGGAAGGCCTGTTGCGTCTCCACGCGGGCCGCCGCCCCGGGGTCGGGTGTGGACTCCGGGGCGGCGGTGGTGCGGAACGGTGCCGGGTGGTGACGCTCGGCCGCGTGGTCGGGCGGTGCGGCCAAGCGTGCGGGGCAGGTGGCTCGGGTCAGGCGGTGAAGCCGTACGTCGCCTTGATGGTGTTCTGCGTGGCGGCCCAGTTCAGGAAGTCCTTCAGGACCTGGGGAGCGGTGGCCGTCTTGTAGACGTTGTAGACGTCGCGGTTGCCCACGAAGCCGCTCGCGCCGGCGGCGACGCCGTCGACGGTGCCGAGGGCGAACTGGGCGCGGCTGTCCGGGACACCGGTGATGCCGGAGTTGGACTGCGCGGTCCAGGCGGCCTTGGAGTAGGGGAGGATCGCGGTGGCGCGGTCGCCGGCGGCGACCTGGTTGCCGCGGTTCTCCTGGACGATCACCGGCTGCGTGGTGCAGCTGCCGGTGGCCAGGTTGGTCGGGTCGAACCCGAGGATGCCGGTGGTGAAGAAGTCACGGGTGCCCGAGCCGGACTGCGGGTAGTAGCGGACGATCGTGCCGCCGCCCGCCTTGCCGTTCGGGACCTGGCTCCAGTTGGTGATCTCGCACTTGTAGATCTTGCGCAGGTTCTCCAGCGACAGGTTCATCGGGTTCGGCGCGTAGCCGCCGTTCGCCTGCGGCAGTGCCGCCCACGAGACCGAGTCGCCGCCGAGGCGGACCGCGTCCAGCGTGACGTCCTCGGCCGGCTTCAGCGGACGCGACGAACGCGCGTAGTCGATGCAGTTGTCGGTGTCGTTCAGCAGGGCGGTGATACCGGCGCTCGAACCGTTCGGCGCGGGGCTGCCGGCCGAGTAGGTCACGCCGGGGCAGGTGCCGAGGTTCTGCACGGTCTGCGACGTCGAGCCGGCGTCGATGCTCGTCCAGAGGTAGTCGGGGTTGTCGAGGGCGTACTCCTCGCTGAGGGCGCGCATCACATCCTGCGTGGTGTCGGAGCCGACACCCGCGTACTCGTCGGTCGCGGCGGTGGCGGACGACGGAACCGCCAGCACGATGGCGGCGGCGACGGCCGCGGTGGCGGTGGCGAGCTTGCGAATCATTGCAGTTCCCTCCCGGAGCCCGATGGGCTGCCGTGTGCCGAATCGGGTGTTGCCGTGGCAACGCCCACAACCTTTGCCGCTGTCCGGACGGTCCGGTGTGACCGCGACGGAAACGCTCGATGGCCCAGATGTCCGCCGCGCAAATGGCCCGCCACGACAGGGAATTCCGGTCGAGGCCGCCGTGGAATGCCGACAAACGGCGCATCTTCGCGGGGCATCTCAACGGCAAGTGACGCACCCGTGTGCGGGAGGGAACGAACGGATGAGTACAACTTCCCGAGTCTGGACGTGAGTTCGACCGACCGGTGAGGTGTGTCCCGGGCCCTGCGCGCGAGTCGGCGCGCGGTGAGCCGCCGCGGTACGCGCGGCCCGACCGACGACCGGAGACACCGTGCAACGCATGTTCCTCAGCCGTCCGTGGCATGCGCCGGGGCTTCTCGCCGCGCTGCTGGCGTTCGTGCTCGGCGCGCTCGGCGGCGTGGCCTACCTTGCCGGGCCGGCCTCCGCCGCCGAATCCGGCGGGCTGGAGGTGACCTTGTCGCAGTCCAACGATCTGGTGAACCAGCGGGTCAAGGTCGCCTGGAGCGGCTTCATGCCCAACGAGTACGCCCTCGGCATCTACCAGTGCCGGGGCACGGTGCCCAAGGGCTCCGACTGCGACGGTGTCAGCGACGTGGAGGTCAAACCGGAGACCGGGCAGAAGGGCATCGTCGTCGGGCACCGCGCGAACTACGGCGTGACCGGGACCTCCGGCGAGGGATGGATCCAGGTCCTTCCCAAGTCGGATCGGCCCTACCTCGGCTGCGACGCCGACACGCCGTGCATCATCGCGGTCGTCATGCGTCCCAAGATCGGTGCCACCGTGGCGGACTTCGGGCCCGCCAACGTGTCCGTGGGGTCTGCGTCCGCGAACAGCCCCCTGAGCACCGAGTTCGACCTCGCAGTCGAGGCGGGGCAGGCCGGGTGGGCGCCGATCCGCTTCGCCCCCGAGCCGGAGAACTGCGCGGACAACGGCGTGGCACTCCGCCTGGCGGGCAATTCCGAGCACACCACGGCCGGCCTGTCCTGGCAGGGCGGGATGTGCCGGGCGGCCGCGCCCATGATGACGACCGTGACCGCCGGGACCTCACCCGAAGGCCGGGACGCCTTCCGCGCCGGGAACGTCGACGCGGCGATCACCTCGCAACCGCTCGGCGGCCCGTTGGACCAACGGCTCGGCACGGCGGGCGACGGCATCCCGGGACGCAAGGCCGGCGAGGTCGTGTACGCCCCGGTCACCAACGGCGCGGTCGTGCTCGCGAGCAATCTGGAGTCGACCGACGCGGAAGGGCGGCCCGTGCCGTTGCCACCGCTCAACCTGACACCGCGGCTGGTGGCAAAGCTGCTCACGGACGCCTACGGCGTGAACGTGAAGTACCGGACGGGCAGTCGGCCCAAGAAGGAAGTGCCGGGCTTTCCGCCGACGTACGAGCATTACAACAGCCTGTTCGAGGACCCGGAGTTCACCGCGATCAACCCCGGTGTGCCCGCGCCGGGGAGCGCGTTGCACGTCATCACCGTGCGGGGTGCCAACGACGACACGATCTTCGAACTGACCCGGTGGCTCGTCTCGGACCGGGCCACCCGCGAGTGGCTCGCCGGAGCGGTGGACGAGAACGGCATCGCGTGCCCGGACGTCTGGCGCACGGGGGCGTCCGACCTCCCCAGCGGGCTGATCACGAACCGCATCGAGGAGTACGAGCTGCGCTATCGCCCGATCAGCTCGTACTGGACGATCGTCGACAACCTCGTGCGGTCGCAGGGGCCGGAGCAATACCTCAACAACGGACTGCCCACGTCCGTGCCCTCCGACGTGCCCGGCAAGCGTGCCGTGATCGCCGTGACCTCCCTGGAGGCCGCCGAGCGGATGCGGCTCCCCGTCGCGCGGCTCCGCAACGCCGCGGGGCGGTTCGTGGCGCCGACCGCCGAATCGATCGCCGCCGGGGTCGCGGCCGCGAAGCCGGGTGCCGACGGAGTGACGCTCACGAACGACTTCGCCGCGACCGACCCGAAGGCGTACCCGCTCACCACCACCGATGTCGTCGCCTTCCCGACCAAGGAACTCACCAAGGAGAAGGCGGCCTCGATCGACACCTACCTCGCGTACGCCTCGGGGCCGGGCCAGGTCCCGGGCCTCGAACCGGGGCGGCTTCCGCACGGCTACGCCGCCTTGAACGCCCGCCAGAAGCAGCAGATCGCCGCCGCCCGCGAGGCCGTGCGCAAGGCCGCAGCGGCGGCCGACTCCCCGTCACCGACGCCCTCGCCGACTCCGCCGGCCACCGGGAACACCACGGGGAACGGCACGGGCGCGTCCGGCGGTTCCGGCGGATCCGGCGGCGACCCGGTCGACGGGGGGCCGCAGGACGACGGGGCCACCACCGGCGGCGCGGCGGCGAACGGCGGTACGGGTGGCGCCGGGGCCTCGCCGCCGCCCCCCGGCAGCCCGACCCCCAGCGCCTCGCCGCGGACCGGTCCGGCCGCCGCGACCGGCGACGACGGCCCGAAGAACCTTCCCGCGGCGATCGCCGAGCGGATCAAGCAGGCGCTGCACGGCGACCCGTCGGCGATCCTCTTCCTCGTCCTGACGGTGCTGTCCCTGGGCGCCGCCGTCGCGGCACCGGTGCTGCTGGGCATCGGCTGGCGCCGCCGCACCGGGAGTTGGCCGCCGCCGGTGGCCGCCCTGACCCGTATCGTCCGCCGCAGGCCCACCGGAGCAAGCTGACATGACCACTGTGGACCCGCGTCCCGACACGGCAGTTCCGCCCGCCCCCGGCGCGGGCGGAGCGGCGGCCCGGCCCACCGAGCCGCGGACGATCCCGAGGAAGCCGGGGGACGTCCGGCCGCCCTGGGACCCCGTCACCATCGCCGGCGTCGCCATGGGCCTGGTGGTCGTGCTCCTCGGCGGCTTCATCGGCTACCTGGCCGTCGCCTCCGACCTGCAGCAGGCCCGCACCCAACGCGAACTGTTCGACCGCGTCTCCGACAGCTTGTACAACGACACCGCCCCGATCGGCGGCGCCATCAAGGAAGGCACCCCGGTCGCGGTCCTGGAGATCCCGGCCATCGACCTCCGGCAGGTCGTCGTCGAGGGCACCACCGCCCGTGAACTCCGAGGCGGTCCCGGCCACTTGCGCAACACGTCACTGCCCGGAGGCTTCGGCAACTCGGTGCTGATGGGCAAGGCGTGGACATACGGCGCCCCTTTCGGCCGCATCGACGCGCTCAAACCCGGCCAGCGCATCTACGTCACCACGCAACAAGGGGACTTCACGTACCTGGTCCGCGAGAAGAAGCACATCCGCAATGGCGCGGACGACGCCATATCCCCAGGCGGAGCACACCAGTTGACCCTGGTCACCGCGGACTCCCGGTGGCGCCCGCGCGGGCGTACGGTCGTCGTCGCCGACCTCCAGGGCGAGTTCCGGATCGCCGAGCCCGGACGCCCCCGGACCGTGCGCGACGACGAGAAGGGGACCGGCGGCGAGTCCGGGGCCGGCATCGGGCTGCTGCTGTGGGCCCAGGCGCTCGCCCTGGTGGTTGCCGTGGCGGTCTGGGCGCTGCGCCGCTACGACCGGCGCGTCACCCTCCTGCTGGGCGTCCCGATCGCGACCGCGGTGCTGTGGAGCCTGTACGACGCGGCGGCGCGACTCCTGCCGGCGACGCTGTGACCGGGCCTCCGGCCCGCACCGGCACCCAAAGTCAACGGCAGGTGACCAAGCCGTGTGCGGGACGGAACAACACGATGAGCACAACACGCCGGGTATGGACGTGAGTTCGGTCAACGAGTGAGGTGGGGACCGGGGTTTTCAGCATGGCATGACATGAGGTGGGGCGCACACGGCCTGACCACGTACGGCCTGACCACGTACGGCGTGACCACGTACGGCCTGACCACGTACGGCGTGACCGACGATCGAATGACCCATGCAACGGATCCGCCTGCACCATCTGTGCGCGTCCGGACCACCGGGTCCGGCCCGCGCGACTACGACCGCCAGTGCACCCGAGCGCCACCCACGACCAAGCCCCTGGCGGGAAAGCGCAATTCGTCCCCGGAGCGGAAGGTTCTCCTCGTGTCCAGCGGCACTACCGCGACCACCCAGCCCATCCCATCGCCGCTCATCCCGAAAACCGGCATCCGCAACGCCTCGACGCTCGAGGCCCGTTCGGTCAGTGCCTGGTTCGGCGCCCACAAGGTGTTGGAGCGCGTCGACCTGACCATGGCCGCCAACAGCGTCACCGCGCTCATCGGCCCCTCGGGGTGCGGCAAGTCCACCTTCCTGCGCATCCTGAACCGCATGCACGAGCTCATCCCCTCCGCCCAATTGGCCGGCGAGGTCCTTCTGGACGGGGAGGACATCTACGCACCCGCACGGCGGCCCATCGACACCCGCCGCCGCGTCGGCATGGTCTTCCAGAAGCCCAACCCGTTCCCGACCATGTCGATCTACGACAACGTCGTCTCCGGCCTCAAGCTCACCGGTCGGCGCGGCGTCGACAAGGACTCCGTCGTCGAGTCCGCGCTCGGCCGGGCCGGCCTGTGGTCCGAGGTGCGCAACCGGCTTCGGCAGCCCGGCGGGGCGCTGTCCGGCGGACAACAGCAGCGCCTGTGCATCGCCCGGTCGCTGGCCGTCGACCCCGACGTCCTGCTGATGGACGAACCCTGCTCGGCCCTCGACCCCACATCCACCCGGCGTATCGAGGACACCATCGCCGAACTGCGCGAGGAGGTCACGATCGTGATCGTCACGCACAACATGCAGCAGGCCCAACGCGTCTCCGACCACTGCGCGTTCTTCCTCGCCGCCGAGAACACGCCCGGCAGGATCGTCGAGTCGGGGCCGACCACTCGGGTGTTCGGCTCGCCGCAGGACACCCGGACCGCCGACTATGTCGCCGGCCGATTCGGGTGAGGCCGAGGCTTCACGCATCACTTCCGGCCGCACCGCCTCCGACCGCGGCGCCTCCGAACGCGGTTCGTCCGACCGCTCCGCGCGGTACGACGTCCACCTGGACGCCGAACGCCGCGTGCGGTGGCGGATGATCGCGCCCAACGGACGGGTCATCGCCCGCTCCGCCCGGGGGTACGCGAGCGCGGCAGTCTGCCGTGCGGAACTGGAGGCGCTGCGCACGCGTGTGGCGGACCTGCGACCGCTCATGGGACGCGCAGACGGGGGTCGGGGCTGGAGCTGGAGCCTCGCATTAGACGGCGGAGCAGTCGTCGTGGTCTCGGCGCGCACGTACGAAAGGTTGGAGAGCTGCCAGATCTCCTTCGACCGGTTCGTACGCGTGCTGGTGACGGTCGCTTTCGGGGAGGACTGGTAGTCGGCGTGGGAGATTTCGGCTGACGGGCGCGATCCACTACGGTGCGTGCATGGCCGATGACACGATGATTATGAAGGCCGAGGCGGCGGCCCGGGCCCTGCTCGACCAGCGCATCGAGCTGATCCGCGAACTGACCGCCGCCGCCTCGGAGCTGGAGCCGTTGCAACGCGCGGCGGCCGAAGGCGAGCAACGGGTGCTGCACGCCTGGACCGAGGCCCTTGCCGGCGGCTGGACCGCCGACGAACTCAAGGGCCTCGGGCTCCCGGAACCCGACCGCAAGGCCATGGCCAAGAAGGCTCCGCCCAAGCCCCGAGCGGCCGCGGCCGCGGCGCCGACTCCCGCGCCCGCCGCTGTGCCGCCGTCCGCCGGGGCGACTCCCGTACCAGTGGCGGAAGTTCCGGCGGCCTCGTCCCCGCCCCAAACCGCCGAGCCCGCAGCCGAGCCCGAGGCCGGAACGGGCGACTCTCCCGAGGCGTAGGCACAAACGCAGGACGCGCGCACACCCGCCGCGACCGGCGTGCGACGCGGGTGTGCGCGGGACCGGTCGCGGCGCGGCGCGTCGGGCGGTCGGGTCAGGCCGCCTGGCAATGGGCAAGGCCGAGTACGGCGGTGACACGCTTGCCGACCGGCTCGCGGCGGATGTCCAGGCTCCGGCACACCGCCACCACGATTTCCAGGCCGTGCTGCCCGGAGCGCATGGGGTCGGAGCCGTGCGGACGGGGCAGGTCCCGGCTGGAGTCCTCGACGGAGACATGCACCGCGTCCGAGGTGCGGGTGAGGATCAGGCGGCTGGGCCCTGGAGCGTACTTGTGGGCGTTGGTGACCAACTCGCTGACGACCAGCTGCGCCAGGTCGGCGTCGTCCTCGGAGACGCGGGCGTCCGCAGGGAACACCGGCGCGGTCTCCACCAGGAACTCCCGTGTGGCCGCGCGTGCCCGGGAGATCCGGTCGTCGCACGGGTAGGTCGCGCTCACCGCGATCGGCCGACTCCCACACGTGCCACCCACGCCGCGTTCCTTGGTACCCATCGCATGCCCACCGCCCTACGTCATCCGCACCGGCCCTCTGCCTGTGCGGCGCTCCGTCCTGTCGGCGAGGACTCGACCAGTCGACGTGGCCGCCGACTTGCCCTGCCGTGTCCTGTTTCGCTCTCACTTGCCGGCTACCCGGCGTGGGCGCGGCCGAACATGCCGAATGGTCACGCCCGGGCAGGACCAAAGGCCGGGCCCCGCGAGCGGTCCGCCGGTCGGTGCGGACCGCTCGCGGGCTTCGGCCCCCGGTCACCCGGGGATCCGAAGCGTCAACGTGCGGCCCACCGGTCGCGTTCCGCCGCGAACGCGGCCTCCCGGCGTGCGGTGAAATCGGCTGCCTCGCGCCGCTGTTCGGCATCCAGGAGGGTGGTCGCCGCGGTCAGGTCGTCCCAGGTCAGGGTCGCCTCACGGATCTCCGGGCCGGCCCGCCCCGCCGCGACCTCGGCACGCAGCCGCAGCAATTCCTCGGGCGCCACGGGACGGAAGCGCAGCCGGTCGAACTGGCGCAGCAGCCACGGAGGTTCCCCGGAGTCGGTGAGCCGCCACACCGGAATCGTGCGGCCGACGAGCTGGTAGCCGCCCGGGCCCTCCATGCCGTACACGCACAGGTAGACGCCGCCGATGCCGACCGCGTTCTCCGGGGTCCAGGTGCGCGCCGGATCGTACTTCGTGGTCACCAGGCGGTGCCGCGGATCGAGTGGCACGGCGACCGGAGCACCCAGGTACACGTCCCCAAGCCCCAGCACGAGGTACGTCGCGGCCTCGACGACCTCGAACACCGCTTCGCGCGACGGGAGGTCGTTGACGCGGCGGATGAACTCGACGTTGTCGGGGCACCACGGCGCGTCGGGGCGCACCCCGCGCTGGTACCGCCGCATCGCCTCGTGCGCGGCGGGGTCGTCGAGGGCCAGCGGCAGCACGACCTCGCGGACCGGCAGTTCGATGCCGCGCGGGTCGGGCAGCGTCGCCCAGGCGGCGCCGACGGCTTCGGCCACGTCCCGGGCGTCGAGGACGCCGGGGTCGAACGCGAGCAGCAGGGAACGTACGCCCTCCACGGTCTCGGTGATACCGGCCCGCACGCTTTCGGCGGGGGAGCAGCCCTCCCGGGAGGGATCCGGCCTGCCGGACACGGCCGTTGCGGACTCGACGGTTGCCCAAGCGACAGTTTCCGACTCGACAGTTTCCGACTCGACCGTTTCCGACTCGACCGTTTCCGACTCGAAGGTTGCCGCCTCGACGGTCGCCGGCCCGGCCAGCGCCCGCGCGAGAAGGTGGACCTGCAGGCGCACCGTCAGGTCGAGTTTCGGCGGACCCGCCTCGACGAGCACATGGCAGTCGCCCGCATGCCGGACGGTGAGCGACGGGCGCACCCCCGACGCCGGCAGGTCGAGCAGCGGCTCGGGCCGGCCCGGCCCGGCGCCGGTCGGCGGGAGGTCGGAGGCATGGCCGCCGAGCACCTCCAGCCACGCCGCGGCCGCCCGGGGATCGGCGAGTTCGGCGTCCCGGGCGCGGTTCGTATCCGCGGCCTCCTCGGGCGTCACCGGGACCAGCCGTACGCGGTCGTCCGGCCGCGCCTGCGCGAGCTTCCAGCGGTCGGCCCGCACCACGACCGCGGGCACCACGAAGCCGCCCAGGCTCGGCCCGTCCGGTCCGACCACGACCGGCGTGTTGCCGGACAGCATGATGCCGCCGACGGGGTACGCGCTGTCGTGGATGTTGCTCGGGTGCAGCCCCGCCTCGCCCCCGTCCTCGCGCGCCCAGCCGGGCGCCGGGCCCACCAGGCGCACGCCGGTGCGGTCCGCACGGTGGTCCACGCGCCATTCCGCGGCGAACAGTTCGGCGAGCCCGGCGTCCGTCAGATGCTCGGGTGCGCCGTGCGGCCCCGGTACGACGCGCAGTTCCCAGCTGTCGGTAAGCCGGGGGAGCAGGGCGGTGACGTCGAGCGGCGCCGCCAGGTTCTCCGCCGAGCCGACCGGGAGCACGTCGCCCGCGGCCAGGGCACGGCCCTCGTGGCCGCCGAACTTGCCGAGCAGGAACGTCGTCCGGCTGCCGAGCACCGCCGGCACCGCGACGCCTCCGCCGACGGCGAGGTACTGGCGCAGGCCCGGGCCGACCGTGTCGCCGAGGTCGAGGACCTGGCCGGGCCCGACGACCGTGACGCGGCCGGGCACGACCGGGCGGCCGTCGAGGGTCGCGTGCTCGACCGCGCCCGCCAGGCAGACCAGCGCGCGCCGTTCGAACCGCAGCACCGGACCACGCAGTACGGCCTCGATGCCGGCCGCCGAAGCCGGGTTGCCCACAGCGGCGTTGGCGAGGGCGAACGAGCGGTCGTCGAAGGCCCCGGAGGGCGGCACGCCGACGCCCCACAGGCCACCGCGTCCGGCCAGGTCGACGACGAAGGACTGCACGCCCGGCGCGACCACCGTGAAGCCGGGTGGCGCGGCAGGCGCGACCGGCGTTGCCGATGCGGCCGGTACGACCCGCGCGGTCTGCGGGCTTTCCGCCCCCGCGACGGCGGTCACGCGGACCACCCCAGCAGCCGCACCGGTGTCGGGTCGTACCCGTTGCACGGGTTGTTGAGCTGGGGGCAGTTGCTGACGACCACGAGGATGTCGCGTTCGGCACGGAGTTCGACGTACTTGCCCGGTGCCGATACGCCGTCCTCGAAGGTGAGCCCGCCGTCCGGGGTGAGCGGCACGTTCATGAAGAAGTTGACGTTGTGGGTGATGTCGCGCTTGTCGAGGCCGCGGCCCCACGCCATGGCCTGGCGTACGAAGGTGGTGCGGCACGCGTGCTGGTGCCGCGTGTGCTCGCCGTAGCGCACGACGTTGCTCTCCTGCGCGCACGCGCCGCCCAGTGTGTCGTGCCGGCCGCACGTGTCGTCGACGATCGTCGCGAGCGGGTCGAGGCCCGTCGACATCAGCACGGAACCGGTGGTGAGGTACACCGCGCCCTGTTCCCGGACGGTGTCCACCGCGCTGTAGCGGTTCGTGTACTCGTGCGCGTCGAAGAACAGCGTGTCGACGGCCTGGTTGCCGCACAGGTCGACGATGCGCAGGCGCCCGCCGGCCGGGATCTCCCCGGTCCAGCCGTCCCCGGCCGCGACGGTCGTGTCCAACAGCACGGCGGTGTCGGTGGTGGTCACGCGAGGCTCCTCTCGGTCGCGGCGAGCGCGCGCCCGGACTCGGCACGAAACACGCGCGACGGGTCGTCCGCCCCCGGAGCCGGCACGGCCGCGACCGACGCGAGCAGGCGGGCCGGCGCCCAGATCGGCATGGGGTCCAGGGGATGCGGCGCGGTCGAGAGCACCACCAACAGGTCCTGCTCCGCCCGCAGTTCCACCCAGTCGCCGACCGCGGCGTGGCCCGGCGTGAAGGAAAGCGAACCGCGCGCGTCCCCGGCCGGCACGACCTTGCTGAACAGATTGAGCGTCGCGTGCAGGTCGCGGCGGCCGAGTCCGTGCTTCCACAACTCGTCGAGGAGCCCCGCCCGGGCGCTGCGCCGCCACGCGTTGCGGTCGTTCGCGTAGTCGGAGGGGCCGAAGCGGTCCCGCACCTGGGCGTCGGTGCTGTGCCCGGTGATCGCGTCGTGCCAGTCGAGGGACGACGCGGTCATCGACGCGAGCGCGCGGCCCATGTCGGACATCAGGACCATCGGCGGGTGCACCCGGGCGGACATCTGCGCCTTGAGGGTGTCCGGGACGTTGAGGCGTTCGAGCGGGTCGGCGGCGGCGAAGACCAGTACGGAGGCGTTGGCGCCGTCGTCCAGGCAGGTCAGGCGCAGAGCCCGGTGGCGGCCGAGGCGTACCGTCCATGCGGCGCCCGCGGCGATCTCGTGCTCGTACAGCGGAACACCCGGCGCGGTGCCGACGGTGTCGGGAAGCGCGGTCACGAGGCCACCCCCGCGGCGACGGCGACCGGTGCGGTGCGCCGGTGTTCACGGCGCAGCAGGGCGTACGCCCCGGCGCCCACGAGCAGCACGCCGCCGACGAACAGGGTGGCGAACCACTCGAGGTACCAGTGGCCGCCCGCCGGGTCGTACACCTCGGCCCGCGGCCAGCCGATGTTCACGGCCATGAGCACGCCGTACACGACCGCGCCCAGGTTCACCACGAGCCCGAACCGGCCCAGCCCGAAGCCTTCGTGGGCGGGCAGGCGGCCGCGCAGTCGGGCGACCAGCATCGGCAGGGTGACCAGGAGGTAGGCGACGTAGACCAGCACGATCGCGACGGAGGTGAGCGCCGTGAACAGCTCCGCGCGGCCGACGTTGACCAGCAGCAGCGCGGCGGCCAGCACCCCGACGATGAGCGCGGGCAGCACGGGAGTCCCGGTCCGCGGTGACACCTTGGCCAGGCGCGCCGAGCCGGGCAGCACCCCGTCCCGCGACATCGAGAACACCAGGCGCGTCGCGGCCGTCTGGATCGCCAGCGTGCACACGAACATCGCGATGGCGACGTCCACGAGAAGGGCCTTGCCGAGCCCGGTGCCGAGCTGGGTGGTGAGGACGTACGGCAGCCCGCCCGCGGCCAGTTCGCCGTCGGTCACACTGGGCGCGGCCATCAGGGCGCCGAGCAGCAGCAGGAGTCCGGCGACACCGGACGCGACCAGCGCGCGCAGGATCGCCCGCGGCGCGGTCTTGCGGGGGTTCTTGGTCTCCTCGGCGAGCTCACCCGCGCTGTCGAAGCCGTACATGACGTACGCCGCCATCAGCGCCGAGACCAGGAACGCCGCGAAGTAGCTGCCGTTCCCCTCCGCTCCTCCGGTGTCGGTGACCACCGACGGGCCCCGCTCGGCGTGCCAGAACAACAGCGCGACCAGGAGCACGATGCCGACCAGTTCGCACGCCACGCCGACGCTGTTGACCAGCGACATCACCTTCACGCCGACCGCCGTGATGACCGTGGTGACCACGATGAGCGCGGTGCCCAGCAGCACGGCGTTGGTGGCGCCGTCGGTCGAGGTGAGCGCGGTGTCGGTGCCCACGAGCTGGAACCCGGACCAGATGCGCGGCAGCACGACCTGGAGCGCGATCGCCGCCGCCGCGACCGAGACGATCTGGCCGATGAGCATGAGCCAGCCGGCGAACCACCCGGTCAAACCGGTCGAGAGGCGGCGCGACCACTGGTAGACGCATCCGGCGATCGGGTAGCGGGCGGCGAGTTCGGCGAAGCAGAGCGCGACGAGGAGCTGCCCGGCGAACACGATGGGCCAGGTCCAGAAGAACGCCGGGCCGCCGAAGGTGAAGCCGAACGCGAAGAGCTGGAACACCGTGGTCAGGATCGACACGAACGAGAAGCCGGCCGCGAACGACGCGAACGAGCCCAGTTTGCGGTGCAGTTGCTGCTCATAACCGAAGGTCGCGAGGTCCGTGGCGTCGGTGGCCTCGGGGGTGGGGGCGGTCGGCGGCGGGCCGGACGGGGCGCTGAGCGTGGTCATGGCATGGGCCTTTCCGCGCGCGGGTCGGCGCAGGGGTGAGGGGCGCGGCGATGGGGTGCCCGGGAACCGGGAGGGAGGTGCGCGTCGGCGTACGCGATCCTGCTGCGCGTGACGGCCGCCGCGTTGTGGAGGTGCTGATGATGCGTCACGGGCGCTCCCCGGGACCGGGATCCGGACGTGCCGGATCGACCTGGCCTCCCGGGCTTTTCTCCCGCCGTGGAACGGGGCCGACGCATGGCCCCGCCTGCGGCTCTCGGACCAGTCCCGCCGGCGCTCTCGGCACCGAGCGGCGGAACCCTAGCCGCGCCCCGCCGTCGCGGCGGGTCGTGACCTAGTAGAGGGACGGCCTGTTTCCGCGGACGCCCTCACATGTTGCGCATGTGTGAAAGAGATTTGACGGTGCACCCGAACGGGCGGGTGAACACGCCTGTCTGGCAGGCGAATTGCCCGAGTTGGGGATCAGATGGGCAGCATGCGGCGGCGCGTCCCGGCGGGAGTCTCGCGGCGGGGGCGCTGGAGGACGAGCGCCGCGGCGTCGTCCTGCAACGGCCCGCCGGTGTGCCCGCGCAGGTCGCTGTACAGGTGCAGCACGATGTGCTGCGGCCACGCGCGGCTCCACCCCGCGAGCCGGGCGGCGGCGGGGTAGAACTGTCCCTCGGCGTCCCGTGCCTCGCTGATGCCGTCGGTCGTGGCCACCAGGGTGTCGCCGGCCTCGAACGCGATCTCGTGCTCGACGTACTTCACCCCGCCCGGATACAGCGGGGCGAGGCCGAGCGGCGGTGCGATGTCACCGAGTTCGATCTCGGTCGCGGAGCCGTCGCGCAACATGATGGGCTGCGTGTGGCCGCACGTGATCAGGCGCAGCCGGTCCGGCTCGTCGAACGCCATCAGCAGCGCGGTCGCGAACCGCTCGCCGGGCGGCCCGGTGCGCTCCGAGGTGAGGCGGTGGATACGCCCCTCCAGGCGCGACGCCACCTCGGTCAGGTCCTTCTCGTGGTACGCCGCCTCGCGGAACGTCGCCATCAGCGCCGCCGCGGTGTTCACCGCGGGCAGGCCCTTGCCGCGCACGTCGCCGATCAACATGCGGATCCCGTGCGGCCCGTCGACCACGGCGTAGAAGTCGCCGCCGACCAGCGTCTCCGCCTCCGCGGCCATGTAGAGGCTCGCCAGGTCCAGCCCGGGCAGCCGGGGCGGGACCGGTTCGAGGACCGCGCTCTGCAACGTCATCGCCACCGAACGGGCGTGTCTGAGCTGGGCTTCCCGGCGCAGGCGCGTGGAGGTCACGCCCAGTGCCACGAGCCCGAGCGAGCCGATGACCGCGACGTGGATGAACTTGGAGGTGACGGTGGTCGATTCGTACCAGGTGACCAGGACCACCGCGCTCACCGTCGCGGTCAGGGCGACGCCCGCCACCTGGCGCCGACTGCAGACGCCGGCGGCGGCCGGGGCGACCAGGCCCAGGGCGACGGCGCCGGGGATGGCCGGGTCGATGAGGGCGTCGATGACGGCGATCGCCAGGATCGCCGCGTACGCGGCGAGCGTCGCACGGCGGTCGCCGAGCGAGGGCTCTGGGCCGATCGCCCCCCGGTCGGCGGCCGGCCGCAGGCGTCTGAGGGTCATCGGCGTGCCTGTCGGTCGAGGAATGTCTCGTCACGGCCCGGAGGACGGGCATGTCATGGTAGCCGGGCCAAAGCCGCCGCCGCCGAAACCGAGAATGCCCCCACCCGGTATCACTCCGGGCCCGCGCCGGGACCGCCGCATGCCCGGTGCCCGTGCCGGTACGTGTGCCCGTGCGACTGCCCGTGCGCATGCCCGCATGAGTGCGAACACGAAGAAGGGCCGCAGGAGTTGCCTCCTACGACCCATTCGTCGGTGCGCGATACTGGGATTGAACCAGTGACCCCCACAGTGTCAGTGTGGTGCTCTCCCGCTGAGCTAATCGCGCGGGACGGATCTTGCGATCCGCACAGATGCTACTACGGTTGCCGCGCCCCTCATGAACAGGGCCACCTCGGAACGAGATCCAGGCGGCCCGATCGATCGGGGTGGTGCGCGATACTGGGATTGAACCAGTGACCCCCACAGTGTCAGTGTGGTGCTCTCCCGCTGAGCTAATCGCGCGGGGAAGATCATTCCGGCGGACCGGAACTCTCTTCTCGAGGTGGAGACGGGATTTGAACCCGTGTAGACGGCTTTGCAGGCCGTTGCCTCGCCTCTCGGCCACTCCACCAAGCGCGGGACCGGGTGGGTGGTGACCCACGGCGACCCCACAGCCATCTTCCGAGCGGACGACGAGATTCGAACTCGCGACCCTCACCTTGGCAAGGTGATGCTCTACCAACTGAGCCACGTCCGCGTGTCGGGCGGCGTTTCCGCTTCCCGGCGACGAGAAGAACTTTAGCGGAAACCGAGGCCAGGACAAATTCCGTTTCCCTGCGGTCCACCCTCGGGGTGAAATGTCCGCTGCCCGGTCCTCGCCTCGAACCCGCAGGTCAACGAGCCGGTGACGGGTCGCGCGTGGGATGCCGGGCGGGGTATTCGGGGGCCGCATCCGTTCACAACCGGGACACATCCGGGACGTCAGGACACGTCCGGGCCGCCCGGAATGCGCGACCCGGGACACGAATCGTGAGCGGACCGATCACGGGCGGCGGGCACGTCAGTGGGCATGCCGGGGGCACGGCGGGGAACACGGGGTGGTGCGTGCGGGGTGGGTGGGAACGGCTACGCCCCCGCGGCCCGGTAGGGCCGCGGGGGCGTTCGCGGGCGTGCCCGATGTCGCCGAAGGCTACGGCCTCGTGGTCGGCGGCTCGTCGGCGGGCGGGGCGTCCTCCGACGGGGTGTCCTCCGACGGGGCGTCGGTCGGCGGAGTGTCGATCGGGAGGATCATCGTGCCGGCCTCCGGCTCCGCCTCGGAGGTGGGCTCCGGGGTGGTCTCGGAGGATGCCTCGGAGGATGCCTTGGAGGTGGGCTCGCGGTCGGAGTCGGTGCTCGGTGCCGCTTCGTCGTCACGGGCGACGACTTCGGTCGGTGCCGCTTCCTCGCGCGGCGTCTCGGCGGTCTCGGCGGGCGCGTCCGGCTCGGGAGCCCGGTCCACGACCTCGGTGGGCGCGGCGGATGCGGCGGACGCGGATGCCGGGGGCTCGTCGGGCGTGACGGGGATCGCGGGGAGGATGGTCGTGCCCGCTTCGGGCTCCGGCTCGGCCGCGGGCTCGTGCTCGCGTACCGGCTCGGCTGCCGCTTCGGCGTCGGCTTCGGCCGCGGGCTCTTCCGGACGCTTGGTGAGCGTCAGGGGAGAAGCCTCTTCCTCGTGCGGACCCGACTCGGCCGCTGCGGCCGACTCGGTCGCCGGGAGAGCCCCGGCCGGTGTCTCAGCCGGGGTTTCGGCCGGGGCTTCGGGTGTCGGGAATGCCTGCGGCTCGGGCTTCTCCAGCGACGGGGCCGGAGCCGACGCCGCGGTCGGGAACGCCTCGGGCTCCTCCGGCAGGGAGGGCGGTGCCTCGGCCGGGCCCGACGCGAAGGCCGCCGGTTCGGACTCGGCGGGCGAAGCGGCCGGTGCGGCCGCGGGGGCCACGGGGGCGACCGTCGGGGGAGCGGTCGGCATGGCGGGCGGCGCCTTCGGCGCGGGCGGCGCCGCGTCCTGCGGTGCACTCGGTGCCGGCACGGGAGCGGAAGCGGGTGCCGCGAGGGGACCGGGCGTCGGGCCCTGGCTCGGGGCGCCGGTCCACGCCGCCGCCGCGGCGGCGTCGTGCGGCAGGCCCAGCGCCGCGAAGGCCTGCGCCTCACGGGCGTGCTGGAACGCGGTGATCTTGCGGACCACGAAGACCGCGGCGATCGCCGCGAAGATGGTGAGGACGGTCAGCCCCCCGGACACGTAGTCGGCCGTACGCAGGTCCTTCGCGTCGTCGAAGACGATGTCGTCCTCCGACGGGTACAGGAAGGCCGCGCCGACGGGTGTCCAGACCGCGAGCACGAACAGGATCCACCACGTCCACAGCAGCGGCTTGCGCCCCGGCGTCGCACCGCCGCGCTCCGCCGCCTGCGGGTCGCTCGCCTTCCAGATGTCGTGCGCGATCTGCTTCGGGAACCACCACCACACGACCGGGCAGAACCAGCCGCCGATCGCCCAGCCCTTGGCCAGCGTCTGCTGTGACGGGCCGAACAGTTCGACGTTGCCGCGCGCCCGGTAGAACCAGATGACGAACACCACGACCGTCGCCAGCATCACGACGCCTTCGAACGCCGTCGCAGCGGTGACGAAGTTGTCCGCGTTGTCCGCTTCGCCGCCGGTGACCGAGCCGGGGTCGTCGATCAGGTCGCTCAGCAGCGAGGCACGCATGAAGTACGAGACCAGGCTGACCACCGCACCGAGCGAGGTGACGCCCAGCAGCACGTACAGCGAGACGGCCAGGCCCTTGAGCGGCTTGAAGGGCTGCGGCGGACGCCAGGTGTAGCCGGCCTGCGGGTACCCGGGCGCACCCGGGTACGGCTGCTGCGCGCCGGGGTAGCCCGGTCCGCCGTACGGCATCTGGCCGGGGACCTGACCAGGCAGCTGGCCCGGGGCTTGACCGTACGGCGCCTGCTGCGCGGCGTACGGGTTCGGCGTGCCGTACCCGGGTGCCTGCGGACCGGCGGTGCCGTAAGGATTCGGCGCGGCGTAGGGGTTCTGCGGGTGCGCACCCTGTCCGGGGCCGGGCTGCCCGTACGGGGCCGCCGGGGGCTGGGGAGCCGCCGAGCCGCCCACGGGGACAGGCGCCGGCGGGGGCGCGGCCAACGCGGTACCGCAGTGCGAGCAGCGGTCGGCCTGGGTGGACCAGGTGCCGCAGGCGGGACAGAGCACGAATGGAACCCTTCAGTTACATGCAGACCAGAGAGCAGAGCCGACAACATATGCCGGGGGCCGGGGCGGTCGGGCGGTCCACTGGGCGCGGATCCCTCGCCGCCCCCGGCGGACGGCACGGGCGCGACAGTTTCCCCTCGCCCCCTGACACCGCATCATGCCGTGCGCGGAGATCCGCGGGAACGGGTGGCCGGATCCCGATGTCGCGGAACCCCGTTCGCGGACCGGCATCTGTCCGGAACGTCCTTACAAACGTCCTTACAATAAGGTGCTCGCCACAATTGCTCGCCACCATAAAAGGTGCCCGCCGCCGACCGGCGTCGGGCCGATCCCAGACGGTCGGATCCGCCGCCCTGCGAATCCCGTGGAACCCCGTGAACGCGTGAACGAACTCCCCGCCCTCGCCCACCTCGGCGGTCGCCTCGCGACCGGACTGCGTGACGTCACCGACGATCCCGCCGCGCTGGACTCGCGCGGCTTCTGGGCGGTCGTCGTCGACTTCGAGGGCGGTGTCGTGTGCGCGCGCTTCGACGACGTACGCGAGGCCCCACTCCCGCCCGCGCCCTGGCACGGCCCGCAACCGGACGCGTGGACGACATCGCTGGACGCGGACGCGTACCGGGACGGAGTGCGCCGCATCCGCGCATACATCGAGCAGGGCGAGGTCTACCAGGTCAACCTGTGCCGCATGCTGACCGCGCCGCTGCCCGATCCCGCCCGTGCGGACATCGTCGGCCTCGCGAGCCGCTTGGCGCTGGGCAACCCCGCGCCCTACGGCGGTGTCATACGCCTGCCCCGACACGGCGTGCAAGTCGCATGCGCCTCGCCGGAGTTGTACCTGCGCCGCCGCGGCCGCCACGTCGAGTCCGGGCCCATCAAGGGCACCGGGCGCACCGAAGCCGACCTGCTGCCCAAGGACTTCGCCGAGAACGTCATGATCGTCGACCTGGTCCGCAACGACCTCGGCCGGACCAGCGAGGTCGGCAGCGTGACGGTGCCCGAACTGTGCATCGTCGAGAAGCACCCGGGCCTCGTCCACCTCGTCTCCGTCGTCGACGGGCGGCTCACCGAGGACGCCGGTTGGCCGGAACTCCTCGCCGCGACCTTCCCGCCCGGATCCGTCAGCGGCGCGCCGAAGTCCAGCGCGCTGCGCGTCATCGCCGAACTCGAGCCGGTCCCGCGCGGCCCCTATTGCGGCGCGGTCGGCTGGGTCGACGCCGACCGCCGCGAAGCGGAACTCGCGGTGGGCATCCGCAGCTTCTTCGTCGACGCCGAGGGGCGCCTGCGTTTCGGTACGGGCGCCGGCATCACGTACGGTTCGGACCCGCAAGGCGAGTGGGACGAGACCGAACTGAAGGCCGCGCACCTGCTCAGAGTCGTGGCCGGCGACACCCGCCACAGAACCGAGGGAGACGTATGAAGATCTGGCTGGGCGACGGCACCGGCGGCGGCCTGGTCCACGAGGAGGACGCGACCGTCTCCGTCGTCGACCACGGATTCACCGTCGGCGACGGCGTGTTCGAGACCATGAAGGCCACCGGCGGCCAGGCGTTCGCGCTCACTCGGCACCTCGACCGGCTCACCCGGTCCGCCCGCGGCCTCGGCCTGCCCGACCCGGACCTCGCCATGGTGCGCGAGGCGTGTGCGGAGGTGCTGGGGGCGAACGCGCTGGAGGGGATGGGGCGGCTGCGCATCACGTACACCGGCGGCCCGTCGCCGCTCGGCTCCGACCGCGGCGCGGCGCCCGCGACACTCGTCGTCGCGCTCTCTCCCGCGAAGACCCACCAGCCCACGACGGCCGTGGCCACCGTGCCCTGGACGCGCAACGAGAACTCCCCGACCACCGGCCTCAAGACCACGAGCTACGCGGACAACGTGGTGATGCTCGCGCGCGCCGCCAAGCAGGGCGCGTCCGAGGCGCTGTTCGCGAACACCGCAGGCCTGCTGTGCGAGGGGACCGGCTCGAACGTGTTCGTCGGCGTCGGCGGACGCCTGCTCACCCCGCGGCTGGAATCCGGCTGCCTTGCGGGCGTGACGCGCGCACTGGTCCTGGAGTGGACGGATGCCGAGGAGGCCGACCTGCCCTACTCCGTACTCGGCGAGGCCGACGAGATCTTCGTGACCTCGTCCCTCCGCGACGTGCAGGCGGTGCACCGCGTGGACACCCGCGACCTCGCCGCACCGGGACCGCTCACGCGGGCAGCAGCCGAGGTGTTCGCGACGCGCTCCGCGGCCGACATCGACCCCTGACCGTCGTGGCCGTGCGCAATTCTCGGCCGTGCACATGTCATTCGCCGGTGGCATCCGCCGCGGTCGCCGCGCGTTGATTGACCGGCTCCCGTCGTGGGCAGCACCACCTCGACGGACGAGGGGAGGGAAGCCGGGTGACCACCACACTGCGGCCCGCTCCGCCGGGGACTCGGGCGGAGGTCGAGACCGGGGACTGGTACGCGATCTGCGCCAACGGGCGCCCGATCGGCCGCCTGCATCTGGCCGCGGGCGGGCGCTGGGGCGACGGCACCGGCTGGATCGACCACATCGAGGTCCTCGCGTCCCGCCGTCGGCGCGGGCACGGCTGCGTCGCGCTGCTCACCGCCGAGGAGGTGTTGCGTCGCCTCGGCTGCGGGCGCGTGGCCGTCGAGGTTCCGGAGGGGAACCTGCCCGGGCTCCGCCTGGCGACGTCGCTGGGCTACGTGTTCGACAGCCGCTATCTGGTCGCGCGGGTGCGGGGCGGACTCGGCGCCGAGCGTACGCCGCCCGAACCGCCTTCCGGAATGACGCTCGCCCCCATGTCCGCGAGTGCCCACGAGAAGTGGCGCGAGGACGCATGGCGCCGCTACGTCGCCCTGCTCACCGGCCTCGGCTGGTCGCGGCGCGCCGCCGAATCACGTGCCTGCGCGCGGCTGTCCGGCGGCGAGACCAGCGCGTACGAGCTGTGCGACGCGGCGGGAGCGCGGGCCGGGGCGGTGTGGCTCGATCCGTCCCCGACGGTTCCCGGGCGCGCCGAGGTGCGCGCGGTCGAGGTGTACGACGCGTGGCACGGGCAGGGGCACGGCAGACTGCTGTTGCGCACCGCCGAACACTTCGCGTACACCGCCGGCCTCGGCGAACTCGGCCTCGAACTCGTCGGCCCGGTCCCGGCCGCACGGCACATAGCCGCGGCCCTCGGCTACCGCACGCAGGCGCGGCAACTCGGGAAGATGATCCTTTAGCGCGAGGTGCGTCGGCGGCTGTATCGCCGTGGTTGTCAGCGCCCTGAGCAGTGCCCTGCTCAGCGCCCGCTGTGCCCAGCTGCGCCTAGGTGTGACGGTCCGCGGCGCGGTCGGTCAGGATCGCCTCGATCTGCTCGCGCAGCCTGGTCTGGTCCTTGCTGCCGTCGAGCAACTTGCCGGCCACCTCGTAGGTGGGCGTGCCCTTGACGCCGATGGCCGCCCCCTCCGCTTCGTCCGCATCCACCTGCAGAATGTGGCGGCCGTCGATGAGCGCGAGTTCCATCTCGTCCGCGTCCAGACCCAGCCCGCGCGCGATGTCCACGAGAAGCTTCTCCGCCGCCGCACCCTTCGCCGCCGCGAGTTCCGCGACGCGCACGAGGACGGCTTCGACGTACGCCCACAGTTGGCCCTGCGCCCGCGCCTCCTCGGCGGCCTGCGCGGCGAGATGCGCGTGCTTGTGCTTCTCCAACGGGAAGTGCCGCAGCTCCACCATGAGTTCGGGGCCGAACCGGTCGCGCAGCACGGCCACGTCGGCGAGCGCGGCACGGCAGTCGGGGCATTGCAGTTCGCACCAGAAGTCCAGGCGCAGCGGAACGGGAGCACTCATGCCGCGATTCTCCCAGGTCGGAGATCGTGACTCGTACGCGCGGACGACGCCACAGCAGTGCACGGGGGGCACTATGGGAGGTGTCCGACGCGGAGGGAGCGCGAGATGTCTGACGCAGGCATTGTCACGGGGGCGGTGTGCGCGGCGTTGACCGGGCTCGGGCTCGTGCTGGCCGTACGGTCCGCACAAGCCGGCAGCTATCTGCGTGCGACACGTTGGGTGGGCATCGCGCTCATCCCGGCCGGCCTCTACCTGACCGGGCTGGCCACCCTCGCGCGGCGGGTGGGCGACGCCGCCGCGGACTGGGCGACCGACCTGGTGTTCGGCATCCGTGCGTGGGCCGGGGTCGCGGTCCTCGCCTTCGCGGTGACGCTGCTGCTGCTCGTGCGCGCCATCGGTTCGCGGCGCGGCGGTGCGGAGGAGGAGGCGTCCGGTCCCGCCTCGCTGACCGGTGCCGGGACGACGGCGCGGGGACTGCCGCCGACTGCCGGGAGCGCGGCGCGTACCGCCGGGCAACCGCAGGCGCAGCCGAAGGCCAAGCCCGCCAAGCAACCCAGGTCGCGGCGCGGGGACAGCGGTTTGGGCGACGAGTTCGCGGACATCGAGGAGATCCTGCGCCGCCGCGGAATCTGACGAGGCGATCCGCCGGAAATAGCCGTCACGGATAGCGTTGAACGCTATGTCGCGATGCACGCTGTGAATCCGGTCACTCGTGCGGGATGCGCGGGTGCGGATATGTATGCGCGAATAACCGGGAAGTTCACCTAATTCCCGGGCGGCTTCCGGACGCCTGCGCGGGCAGCCGCCCGCACCCGATCGACGGATCCGGATCTCGCCGCGGATCAATCGCTTTCGGGCACAAGTCGAACGCGACCCGAACCGGACTCGAACCGGAAACGTCGCGGTTCCGTGAAAATGCGGACCCAAACGTCGTACGCGAGCCGCCCGGCGACCGCCGGACGGGACCCGGCCGCGCCGACGGCCAACCGTCTCGGCGGCCCCGGATGTGCCGAGGCCGACCGGACCCTCTTCCCCGAGTGGGAGGCCCGGTCGGCCTCGGGTGATGCGTTTGCGGTGTCCCGCGGAGGACGAAATCCCGCCGCCGTGACCCGACGCAAGGCGCCTGTCCGGACGGCCCGTGGAGACCGGCCGTGCAGGCCGACGGCGGCGGGCGGGAGGTCAGCTCTCCGCGAGGATCTGCGAGAGTTCGCGGTCGAGATCGAAGTAGCGGTGTTCGGCACCGGGCGCGACCGCGGCGTTGGTGCGCTTGAGGAAGGATTCGAGCGCCCTCGCGGGAGCTTCCAGGAGCGCTTCGCCCTCAGGGGAGCTCAGCGCGATACACACGATGCCCTGACCGTGGCTTCGGGACGGCCACACGCGGACATCTCCGGTACCCGAGGGCTGGCGCAGCCCTTCGGCGAGCAGGTCGCGGGCGAACACCCAGTCGACCGTCTCATCGGCACCGGTGTGGAAAGTGGCATGCACCGCGTAGGGGTCCGACGAGTCGTAGCGCAGTCCCGCGGGGACGGGAAGCGAAGACTCGGCGGAGACGACGAGGCGCAGGTGCAGCTCGCAGCTGACCGTGGTGTTCATAAGCGCCATGGCCTTTCGCTCAGTGTGCGCTCGGGGATTCGCACTCGGCGTTCGCAACATCCCACCTACGCGCGGTTCGTAAACGTCGTTGCCCGATATACGCGCCTCTGGGTACTCCTTAAGAGCGAAGTACCCGCGAAACACCGCAATGAGGCCGGTCAGCCCATCGGGGGAGGGCCTCGCGGGCACTCCCGAGGCGAATCGCGGGGGCTCTCCGGCGGTGTGTTGCGGGTCTGTCCCGGACGCGTACCGGATGTGTCCCGAAGGGGCCGTACGGGTGGCATACGGGCTGTGGCGGGCCGGTCGCGTGGTGTACCCCAACAGGGGGACGGTTTGTTCTGCGACGCTTGTATCCGAACCGATGTGCGTACGGGGCCTGTGCCCTCAGGGCGCCCCCTTGTAGCGTGGTCCCTCCCGCACGCGAAGGCCCACGTTACGGGGCCCGGGACGGCGTGGGCGACACGGCGCGAACCCACGCCACCAGCACCGCATCAGCACCGAACCAGCACGGCACAAGCACAGCGCGACGGATATGCACCGAGAAAGGGGACCCACGATGGACACGGGGGCCGCAGGCGCCACCAACAAGGCGCAGGAGACCGACACCGTCGCGCCGGCGGCGACGGAGGGCGCGGAAGCCGCGGAGTCGGCGGTGCCGAAGCCCCGCGGGCACGGTTCCCGCGCGCCTCACTTCATCAAGCGCTCCCGCACGCTGCACCTGACGTGGCAGATCGGTGTCGCGATCGTCGGCTTCGCGGTGATCGTCGCGGGCCTGATCATGATGGTCATCCCGGGGCCGGGCATTCCCGCGGTCCTGGTGGGCCTGGCGATCCTCGGCACCGAGTTCGTGTGGGCGCAGCGCACGCTGCTGTGGACGAAGGACCAGGCGACGAAGGCCGCGCAACGGGCCCTCGACCCCAAGACGCGCCGCCGCAACCTGATCATTCTGATCGTCGGCGTCGTCCTCATCGCCGCGGCCGCGGGCCTCTACCTGTGGAAGTACGGCCTGGCCATGCCCTTCTGAGGGCGGCACGACGACCCCCTGCCATGCGGTAAGGTTCTTACCGCGCCCGGGCGATTAGCTCAGCGGGAGAGCACTTCGTTCACACCGAAGGGGTCACTGGTTCGATCCCAGTATCGCCCACGAGCGCGAGGGCGACCCATGTCCGCAGAAAGCGCGGACCGGGTCGCCCTCGTTGTTTTTGGCGGCTTCGCCGCGGCGGGGGCTTCGCCACCCGCACCCCCTGTCGGGGGTTCTGGTCAGGTGAAGCGCAGACCCCCGCGCCCCGGCAAGCGTGGGCAGCTGCGGTGGGCTCGCCTTCGGCTTCGCGCCGGTGGGCTCGCCTTCGGCTTCGCGGCTATAGGTGGTGCTCGCCTTCGGCATCGCGTGGTGGCTTGCCTGCGCGACGCTTTCCGAAGCCCGCGCGAATCTGTGCCGGCGGTTCAGCGGCTGGCCGGGGAGGCAGTTGGCCGAGGCGCAGGGATCTGCAGCTCGATCTGCGCGCGGTGTTGATGCGCTGGTCGGAGCAATCGCCGTACTCGGCGCCTCGGTCGACATCAACGTCTTGACCGTCGCTCGAGGCAAGTCCGCGCTCGCCGATGCGAGTTGCTCCTCGAACAGCAGCCGCTACTGTTCGGCACCACGATCAAACCCCGAGGACGCGACCCGCGAACGAGAACTTCCACCAGTCCGAAGCCGTAGGCGAGCGAACCCCCTCTCCGTCGCAAGGCCGAAGGTGGGGGTACGGCTGGGGTCGTGGGTCTGCTGTGGGTGGGTGTCGAGGGTGGGCTGGTGTCGTTGGCGGGTGGGGTTTTGGGACCCGCCGTCGGTGGTGGTCGGGCGGCGCGCGATGATCGGTCGGTGACCGACACCGACCATCCCTGTACAAACCGGTGGACCGGAGGCACGCAGTGACCGCGGCCGGGACAGGCCTGCTGTTCTCGCCTTGGCTGTGGCTCGTACTTCCGCTGACTGTCTGCGCCGACTCTGTTGTGCCGGTGATTCCGGGCGACGAACTGGTGATGGCCTCTTCGGCCGTGGGGCGCGGAAACTTCGGATACTTGGCGTTGGTGCTGCTGCTCGCGGCGGTCGGCGCCTTTGTTGGTGACCAGTGCGCTTACGCGGTGGGCCGCGCGGGATTGCGGCGTGGTGGCGACATGACGTTGGGGCCTCGCCGGCAGAAGGCCTTCGACCTTGCGGAACGCGCGCTCAATCGGGGTGGGATGGCCGCGTTGGTCGCGGCCCGGTTTCTGCCCGGGGGGCGTACCGCGGTGAACATACTCGCGGGGCGCGTGGGTTATCCGCCGAGACAGTTCCGCGCGGCGACGCTGGTGGGGGCCGGCATATCCGTGTCGTACGCGCTGACCCTGGGGGCACTCGCCGGCAAGTACGTGCACGACAGCCCGCTGTTCGTGGCTGTGTGCGGCATGTTGCTGGGGGCGTCCGTACCGCTGCTGGTCGGCATACCCGCGCGAATCGTCAAGGTCGTGCGGCGCCGGCGGGGTGGGGCGGCGCAGGAAGAGGTTGCTGCGGAGGCCGGGGCGGAGGCCGGCTGACCGACGGCGAGGGCCGGGTACGCGGTGCGTACCCGGCCCTCTCGCGTCAGGCGCCGCGCTTGGCCAGCAGGTCGCGCATCAGGTCCATCTCGGACGTCTGTCCGTTGACCATCTTCTGCGCGAGGTTCTTGACCTGCGGGATCGTGGCGCGGTTGGCGGCATCCTGGGCCATGGCGACGCCCGCGGCGTGGTGCTTGATCATCAGTTGCAGGAACAGCACCTCGGCCTCGCGGCCCTTGACCTGGGCGAGGCGTTCCATCTCGGCCTTGGTCGCCATGCCCGGCATGCGGGGGGTGTCCGGGCCCGGAGTGCCCATCTGGTGGCCCATGGCCGCCATGCCCTCGGGTGACATCCAGGTCATCGGCGGGCCGGTGGTCGTCTGGGTCAGGCCCCAGAGGTCCAGCCAGCCGAACATCTGGCCTTCCTGGTTCTTCTGGGTGGTCGCGATGTCGTACGCGAGGCTGCGTATCTCCTCGTCCTCGGTCTGCACCCGGACGATCATCGACATGTCCACCGCCTGCGCGTGGTGCTCCTTCATGTCGCGGGCGAATCCGGCCTCGACGGAGTTGTCGGCGGGCGGGTTCGCCACCGCGGCGGGCGCCAGGCCGATGACCGTGGGCGGTGCCGAAGGCGCCGAGGCCTTGCCGTCGTCGGAGTCGCAGGCCGCGAGTACGGGCAGGGCTATGAGGGCGGTCGCGGCGAGCGCGATCGCCTTGGTGCGGAAGGTCACGCCGGCTTCCCCACTCCGCCCGTGCACGCCGCGCCCTGTTCGGGGGTCTGCGGGCCGTTGCGGTACAGCTTGATGAACTCGTCCAGGCGCGGGTCGTCGACGCTGTCCAGCGGGAGCTGGAGGCCCCAGGCGGTGGCGTTGACCGGCTTGGGCATGCCCGAGTAGGGCGTGAGCAGCATGTACGGCTGGTTGGCCTTCGCCTTCAGCTTCTCGATCTGGTCGGCGGGCAAACTGGGGTCGTAGGTGATCCACACGGCCCCGTGCTCCAGCGAGTGCACCGCGTTGCGGTTCTGGACGGGCTTGTCGTATATGCCGCAGTTCAGCCAGCGCTGGTCGTGCTTGCCGCCGACCGGCGGGACCTGCTTGTAGTCCACGCCCGAGCCGACGTGGTCGCGCGACGCGGTGTAGGCGACGACGCCGGGGATGGTGCTGGAGACGTTGCCTGCGACGGTGACCTCGGCGTCGATGGAGCCCGCGGGGCCGCTGTCGCCGTCGTCGGAGGTCATGACGATCGCCGCGAGTCCCGCGATCACGCCTATCGCGACGACCGCGGCCGCCGAACCGATGAATATCGAGCGTCGGCGCGCGGCCTTGGCCTCGCGCTCGCGCTGTTCCGCGACGCGCTGGCGCGCGGCGGCCATCTTCGCGTTCTTTGCGGCTTTGTTCTGCTTCTTCGAGCTGCCCGGCTGCTGCGGCCCCATGGTTCCCTCCGGGGAAAAGTGTGTGGGTGTAAGCGGGTGTGCGGACGCGGCCGTCCTGGCCCTGCGGGTGCGGGGCCGGGCGGTCGCAGGGGCCGCTTCTAGGTGCGACTGACGCAAAGGCCGGTCAGATCGGTGGGCACCGCGCTGGGCGAGCTGGCGAGCGCGGGGCCGGTGCCGTCCGGGTCGAGCAGCCACGGCGGGACGAACGAGCCGAGCGGTGCCGGGAGTACCGGCGGGATCGGCGGGACCGTCGACGGCGTGCAGACACTGACCTCGGATCCGCAGCCCTGGGGGTTGCCCTGCGAGTCGCTCGGGCTCTTCGCGTGGTACGGGCAGGCCAGGGGGCCGGCGGAGGACGGCGGCGGTGGCGCGGGGGCCGGCTCGGCCTGGGCGGGGAAGGTCCCGCCGATCAGCGCGCCCAGCATGAGCAGCGCCACGGCCAGCGCTCGGACGGCGGGCCGCAGCGGTGCGGCCTCTGGGTCCGTCCGATGCATCACGCGCCCATTCTCACCCGAACGGGCGAGCGATCTCGACGCCGGGAGGGATATTTACCCGACTGGAAGGGTAGAGCCGGCCGGTTACATGCGACAAAGCGGTTGATGGGGGTCACTCCCGGCGGAGAATCGTCCGCCGATTCCGCACATGATCTTCACGGGCGCTCCGCAGAAGAGCCCCGGAATCCGCGCATCGCCCTTCTACGGTTCTCGTCAAGTCGCCGACGGGGGCGGTGCCTTCGGCGGTTCCCCCGGCATCGGCAGACGGGGACGATGCAGGGGGAGCCGTGGACGACGCGCATGTGCCGACGTACGACGAGGGGCCCGGAACGGGCATATCCGGCCACAAGGAATCGGCCCAGGGGGCGCCTGCGGCGGTGCTGGCGGGCACAGTGGTCACGGCGCTGCTGGCTGCGGTGTTCGCGGTGTCGGAGGGTCTGGGGGCCAACGCGCTCATCATCGCTGCGGCTGTCGCCGTGACGGCGGCGGTGGGCGTACGCGGCCGTCGAATACGCCCGTGGACGCTGATCTGGGCCCTCGGAGGCGCGGCCCTCGTCGCCGTCCCGCTGTGGCACGGCAACACCTGGCTCCACCCCCTGACCCTGGCCGTGGCCCTCGGGGCCGCCTCGGTGGCGTTGGCCGGCGGCCGGACCTGGTGGCAGATCGCCACCCGTCCGTTCGCGTTGCTGCTCCTCGCGCCGCGGGGTGTGCTGTGGGTCTACCGGGGGCTGGCCAGGGTCCTGCCGCGGAGGCGGGGCAGCGCGGGCGCGGCGTTTCGGGCGGTCGTGCTGACCGCCTTGGTGACGGCCGTGTTCGCGGCGTTGTTCGCGGCCGCCGACGCGGTGTTCGCCGAGTTGCTGAGCGGACTGGTGCCCGGGGGCGAGATATTCGTCCGGGCCTTCCTGGCGGCGCTGGGTGTTGCGTTTGCCGCGGGTGCGGCGTCGGTCGCGTTCGATCCGCCGCGCGGGGGTCTGTGGCGGGAGCCGAACGTTCCGCGCGTACCGGTGCGGGGGCGCATGGAGTGGGCGGTGCCCCTGGCGGTGCTCGACGTGCTGTTCGCGGGTTTCGTCGTGGTCCAGGTCGTGGTGCTCTTCGGTGGTGTCGACGGGCCGCTCGACGACGCGGACACCACGCGCGCCGAGTATGCGCGCGAGGGGTTCTGGCAGTTGTTGTGGGTCACGGTGCTCACGCTCGTCGTCATCGCGCTGGTGATGTACGTCGTGCCGCGCGACCGGCCGGCCGACCGCAGCCTCGCGAAGCGGCTGGTCGGCGTACTGGCGGTGCTCGCGCTGGCGGTCGGTGCCGCGAGCCTGTACCGCACGGACGCGTACATCGACGACTTCGGCCTCAGTCGCTCGCGCCTGGTGATGGCCGGTGCCGAGTTGTGGATGTGCGTCGTGCTCGTGTCGGTACTGGCCGCGTTGGTGTGGCGGGCGGTGGTGGCGGCGCTGCCGCGTACGACGGCCGTGGCCGCGCTGGTCACCGTCGTGGTGGTCGCGGCGGCCTCGCCGGACGCGATGGTGGCCGATCAGCGCGTCAGCCTGTACGAGCGGACCGGGCGGCTGAACCTGGAGTACGTGCGGGGGCTGGGGGTTGACGCGGTCCCCGCCCTCGACCGCCTGCCCGAGCCGGTCCGGTCGTGCGCGCTGCGCGACATAGCCGCCGATCTCGCCGACGGCGATCGGCCCTGGTACGCGACGAGCCTGGCCCGCGAGCGCGCCGAGCGGATCCTGCGCGATAGGCCGGTGCGAGCGAGCGCGAGCTGCCCGTCTCTGCTGTCGCCGGGCTACGGAACGACGCGCGCGGGGGACGTCCCGGCGGGGCGGCGGTGATCCCGGACGACGGCGAGGCGTTGCGACGCACCCAAGATGCGCCGCAGCCTGGGGCGCTTGTTGCCGTGCTCGGTATTGCGGTGGCCGCGGGTGCCTGGTCGGCGGCCACGTTCCATGACGCGATGGGCGCCAACCTGCTCGTGGCGGCCGTCCTCGCGGCCTGTGCGGCGGTGGTGTCGCGGGCGGGTACCGGGCAATTTCGGGTGCGCGGCGGGTGGGGAGTCGTGTGGGCGGTCGTGGCACTCGCGTTCGCGGCGCTGCCCACCTTGCGGGACGACAGCTGGCTGCACGTGTACACGACCATGGCCGCATTGGGCTTCGGTTCGCTCGCCTTGTCCGGGGGCGTCGGGTGGCGGGCCGTGCTGGCACGGCCGTTCGCGGTGGTGGGGGCGTTGAAGCCGGGTCTGGGGTGGGCCGGGCGGGGGTTGGCGGCGGCGGTCGCGCGGCGTACCTCGGCCCGTCGCCTGGCGTGGGCGCTTGTCGCCACTGTCGTGGTGGTCGTGGTGTTCGGCGGATTGTTCGCGGCTGCCGACGCGGTGGTGGCGGCGTTGGCCGACGACGCGTTCGGGGCGGTCGATCCGGCCCGGGAACCGGTGGCGTACACGACGGGCACAACGGCGTTCGTGTTCGTGCTGGCCGCCGCGTCCCTCGCCGCGCGCCCGCACACCGTCGAGCACAGAGCACGGCGGGGACGCGTTCTGCGGGTGGTCGAGTGGGCGTTGCCGCTGTTCGTGCTGAACGCCGTCTTCGCGGTCTTCGTCTACGTGCAGATTGCGGTGGTCGTTTTCGACGGCTACCAGGACGTGTTGGCGCGCAAGGGCGTCAACTACGCCGACTATGCCCGCCAGGGGTTCTTCACGTTGCTGGTGGTCACCGCGCTCACGCTCGCGGTCGTCGCCACGGCGTCGCGCTTCGGGCCTCGGAGGGGCGCACCCGGGCGACGGCTGTTCGAGGCGCTCTTGGCCACACTGTGTGTCCTGGCCCTGGCGGTGGTCGTCGCCGCGCTGCACCGGCTTGAGCTGTACGTCGAGTACTCCGGCCTCACACGCCTGCGGACCTGCGCGGCCACGCTCGAACTGTGGCTGGGCGTGCTCTTCGTGCTCGTCCTGGCCACCGGCCCGTGGGAGCGTGCCGCACGGCAGCTCCCGCGGCTCGCGGGCGTCACGGGCGCGGCGATCCTGTTCGGCCTCGGCCTCGCGTCCCCCGATCAGCTGATTGCGCGCGTCGGTGTCGAACGCCAGCGCGACACGGGCGTGGTCGACGTCCGCGACCTGCACGGCCTGTCCGCGGACGCCGTGCCGTGGCTCGACCGGCTCCCGGAGCCGCAGCGGTCGTGCCTGCTGCGGCCGATCGCCGCGGACCTCGGCAGGGCGGACGAGCCCTGGTACGCCACCAACGCGGCCCGCGCCCGGGCCCGCGAACTGCTCGCCGAGCGCCCGCCGCGGCCCGGACCGCCGTGCGAGGAGCGGGAGTACCGGCCGTCGTCCCGGGACTAGCCGGCCGGCAGGGCGCCGGCGGCGGATCGACCGAGGCGCGAGGTGCCTCCGTACCCCGATAGCATCGGAGCACCAATCACCCCCATGTCAGGAGATGGCCGTGTCCGACGCCCGAGTGATCATCAAACGCGACCCGGAGCGGGAAGAGCGCTTGGTGGCCACGGGCACGACGGCCGCCGACCTCTTCGACGGCGACCGTTCGGTGGTGGCCGCTCGTGTGGGCGGTCAGCTCAAGGACCTCGCGTACGTCGTGGCGGACGGCGACGAGGTCGAGCCCGTCCCGATGGACTCCGAGGACGGCCTGAACATCCTGCGGCACTCCACGGCGCACGTGATGGCGCAGGCCGTGCAGGAGCTCTTCCCCGAGGCGAAGCTCGGCATCGGCCCGCCCATCAAGGACGGCTTCTACTACGACTTCGACGTCGAGACCCCGTTCCACCCCGACGACCTCAAGCGCATCGAGAAGAAGATGCAGGAGATCATCAAGCGCGGCCAGCTGTTCTCGCGCCGCGTGGTCGCCGACGAGGACGCGCGCGCCGAACTGGCCGGGGAGCCGTACAAGCTGGAGCTGATCGGGCTCAAGGGGTCTGACGCGACCAGCGACGACGGCGCGAACGTCGAGGTGGGCGGCGGCGAGCTGACCATCTACGACAACCTCGACGCGAAGACCGGCGAGCTGTGCTGGAAGGACCTGTGCCGCGGCCCGCACCTGCCGACGACGCGCAACATCCCGGCGTTCAAGCTGATGCGCTCGGCGGCGGCGTACTGGCGCGGCAGCGAGAAGAACAAGCAGCTCCAGCGCCTGTACGGCACCGCGTGGCCGAGCCGCGACGCGCTCAAGGCGCACCTGACCTTCCTGGAGGAGGCCGAGAAGCGGGACCACCGCAAGCTCGGCAGCGAGCTGGACCTCTTCTCGATCCCCGAGGAGATCGGGTCGGGCCTGGCGGTCTTCCACCCCAAGGGCGGCATCATCCGCCGCGTGATGGAGGACTACTCGCGCCGCCGCCACGAGGAGGCCGGCTACGAGTTCGTCTACACGCCGCACGCGACCAAGGGGAAGCTGTTCGAGCTCTCCGGGCACCTGGACTGGTACGCCGACGGCATGTACCCGCCCATGCAGCTCGACGAGGGCATCGACTACTACCTCAAGCCGATGAACTGCCCGATGCACAACCTGATCTACCGGGCGCGCGGCCGTTCCTACCGCGAACTCCCCATGCGGCTCTTCGAGTTCGGCACGGTGTACCGGTACGAGAAGTCGGGTGTCGTGCACGGCCTCACGCGCGCGCGGGGCTTCACGCAGGACGACGCGCACATCTACTGCACCAAGGAGCAGATGGCCGGCGAGCTGGACTCGCTGCTCACCTTCGTGCTGAACCTGCTGCGCGACTACGGCCTCGACGACTTCTACCTCGAGCTCTCGACCAAGGACCCGGAGAAGTACATCGGGTCGGACGAGGACTGGGAGGAGGCCACCGAGACGCTGCGCGCCGCCGCCGAGAAGCAGAACCTCGACCTGGTGCTCGACCCGGGCGGCGCGGCGTTCTACGGCCCGAAGATCTCGGTGCAGACGAAGGACGCGATCGGGCGCACCTGGCAGATGTCGACCATCCAGGTCGACTTCCAGCTGCCCCAGCGCTTCGACCTGGAGTACCAGGGCGCGGACGGCAACCGGGCCCGCCCGGTCATGATCCACCGCGCGCTGTTCGGCTCGATCGAGCGGTTCTTCGCGGTGCTGCTGGAGCACTACGCGGGCGCGTTCCCGGCGTGGCTGGCGCCGGTGCAGGTCGTCGGGATCCCGATCACCGACGCGCACATCCCGTACCTCCAGGAGGTCGCGGCGAAGCTGCGCGCGAAGGGCATCCGCGTCGAGATCGACACGGCGGACGACCGCATGCAGAAGAAGATCCGCAACGCGCAGAAGGCGAAGGTGCCGTACATGCTGCTGGCGGGCGACGAGGACGCCTCCAACGGCGCCGTGTCGTTCCGCTACCGCAACGGCGAGCAGAAGAACGGCATCCCGGTCGACGAGGCGGTCGCCGAGATCGTGAAGGCGGTCGAGGAGCGGGTGCAGGTCTGAGCAACCGGTGGCAGGCTCCCCGACGGGCGCCTGCCGCCGCGGTGCATTGTGCGGGGTCGGACACCACTGGGTGTCCGACCCCGCAGTCGTTTGCCCGGACGGCCTTCTTTCTTGACCAAGCGTTCTGGATAGGGATAGGTTTCCGGCATGGCAAGGACCAAGGAGTTCGACCCGGACGCGGTGTTGCAGCGGGCCCTGGAGCTGTTCTGGCAAAAGGGGTACGAGGCGACGTCGATGGCCGATCTGGTCGAGCACTTGGGCATCGCCCGGGCGAGCGTCTACGCGACGTACGGCGGCAAGCGGGACCTGTACGCCAAGGCGCTGGACCGCTACCTGGAGAACGGCATCGACTTCGTGGGCCTGATGTCGCAGCCCGGCCCGGTGCTGCCGGCGATCCGCGCGCTGGTCGGGCGGTTCGCCGAGGAGGCCGGCCGGGACACCGCGAAGCGCGGCTGCTTCCTGGTGAACACGGCTGTCGAGATGAGCGCGCACGATGCCGGGCTGGCCCACAAGGTCGCCTCGACGTGGGACGTCATCGAGGCCGCGCTGCTGTCCGGGCTCACCCGCGCGCAGGCGCAGGGCGAGATCCCGCCGGACCGCGATCCGCGCGCGATCGCCCGGTTCCTGCTCACGGTGCTCCAGGGCATGCGCGTGATGGGGAAGGCCAGTGCCGACCCCGCGCGGATGCGGGCGACCGCGGAGCAGACCCTTTCGGTGCTCGTCTGACCCGTACACGTTTCCGGCGTGGTCCGTCGGGCTGTTTTTGTGTCCGAATACTAGATCGATCGTTCTTGAATAAGGAGTCGTCATGTCCGCTCGATTCACCGGCAAGGTCGCCGTCGTCACCGGCGGAGGCAGCGGCATCGGCCGTGCCACCGCGATCGCGCTGGGCGAGGAAGGCGCCGCGGTCGTCGTGGCCGGCCGTACCGCCGCCGAACTCGCCGACACCGTGGCGCTCGTGGAGAAGGCCGGCGGCGCCGCGACCGCGGTCGTCGCCGACGTGACGCGCGAGGACGACGTCGCACGCCTGGTCGCCACCGCCGTCGAACGCCACGGGCGTCTCGACGTGGCCGTCAACAACGCGGGCGTCTTCGGTCCGGCCGGCCCGCTCGCCGAACTCGACACCGACGCGTTCCGGCACGTGCTCGACGTCAACGTGACCGGCGTCTTCCTCTCGATGAAGCACGAGATCGCGCACATGCGCCGCAATGGCGGGGGCACGATCGTCAACGTCGCGTCGAACATCGGCAACCACGTGCGCCTGCCGGGCGTTTCGGCGTACGCGGCATCCAAGAGCGCGGTCAGCGTCCTGACGCGCGCCGCCGCGCTCGATCACATCGGGGAGGGCGTACGCATCAACGCGGTCAGCCCCGGCGCCAACGACGGACCGATGTCATCGCTGCCCGGCGAGACCCCGGAACAGCGCGACGCCCGCATCACGCCGCGCATCCCGCTCGGCCGGGTCGGCGCGATGCACGAGGTCACCGGCACGATCCTGTGGCTCGCGTCGGACGAAGCGGGGTTCGCGGTCGGCACCGACGTGGTCGTCGACGGCGGCGCGAGCGCCTGAGAGGGCGTGGCGGCCGGCTCCGCGCCGACCCCGTTGAGCACCACGGTTCCGGACTCGTGGTGCAGGTAGACGGCGGAGTCCGAGCCCCGCACCCAGGTCCCGGAGGCCGGCACCAGGGCCGCGAGGGGCGCCGGGAGGACGGCGCCGGGCGCGGCGGCCGGCAGCCACGGGCCGGGCAGCGCGGACTCCACGTGCGCGGGGTCGGCGCGGACCACGGCGTAGTAGGCGAGGTCGGCGGGATCCGCCTTGCTGATGCGCCCGTAGGCGGGGGAGCCCGGCACCTTGGTGCACCACGTCGCGGCCCGGATCGGGCCCAGCGCGGGAAAGGCGGCGGCGAGGCCGCCGGGGTTGTCCGCGACCGGATCGCAGCGGTACAGGGCGTCGTCGGCGGCCTCGTCCTTCATGGCCTTCTCGGCCACGGCGGCGACGGAGTACGCGCCCACCGCGACGACCGCCAACGCTCCGAGCACTCCCACGGAAGCGCGCAGCCGTCGACCTGTTCCCATCAACGCCCCCGAGCCCGCGACCGCACCGCGCCAACGGGGACGAGTATGCCGTGCCCGGCCCCGCGCCACCCCGGTGGACCGGTCCGCGCGGGCACTTGCGCGCGCTCCGGACCAGTGTGCCGTCAGTCCACCCGTGCGCTGATCGCCGGGGCCCGGGGTCATAGGATTCCCATCATGACGAGCGAGCCGGAGCAGCAGACCGGGGTGGGCGAGCCGGACGCGTTTCAGCGTCTTTGGACCCCGCACCGCATGGCGTACATCAAGGGGGAGGGGAAGCCGACCGGTCCTGCGCCCGACGACGGGTGCCCGTTCTGCCAGATCCCCAAGATGGACGACGAGTCCGGCCTGATCGTGCGACGCGGCGAGGCCGTGTACGCGGTGCTCAACCTGTACCCGTACAACGGCGGCCACCTCATGGTCGTCCCTTACCGGCACGTCGCCGACTACACCGACCTCGACCCCGCGGAGACCGTCGAGCTCGGCGAGTTCACGAAGCGGGCGATGACCGCGCTGCGCAAGGCGTCCGGCGCGCAGGGGTTCAACATCGGCATGAACCAGGGCCACGTCGCGGGGGCCGGGATCGCCGCGCACCTGCACCAGCACCTCGTGCCGCGCTGGGGCGGCGACACGAACTTCATGCCCGTCGTCGGCCACACCCGTGTGCTGCCGCAACTGCTCGCCGAGACGCGGGCGATGGTCACGGACGCGTGGCCGTCGGACTGAGGCGTCCCTGAACCGCCACCGAGCCGCCGACGAGCCGGACCCCGCGCGCTCGCCGCACCACTGATCCAGGAGTCTCAATGACGAAGTCAAGCCGCTTGCGTGGCCGGCGGGGCGGGGGTGAAGACCCGTCCGTCACGCAAGAGTGCCCACAGCACGCTCGCTCGTCGGCGGGCGAGGGCGATGACGGCTTGGACGTGTTTGCAGCCCTCGGCGCGCTTCTTGAGGTAGAAGTCCCGGTTCGGTCCGTCGCGGATGATGCTGGTCTGCGCGGACATGTAGAACACCCGGCGCAGGCGGCGGCTGTAGCGCTTGGGCCGGTGCAGGTTGCCGGTGCGGCGGCCGGAGTCGCGCGGGACCGGCACGAGCCCGGCCGCGGAGGCCAGGTGGCCGGCGTCCGCGTATGCGGACAGGTCGCCGGCGGCGACCACGAACTCGGCGCCGAGTATCGGCCCGATACCGGGCATCGACTCGATGACCTCCGCCTGCGGATGGGTGCGGAAGGTTTCGCGGATCTCTCGGTCGAGGTCCTTCAACCGGTCGTCCAGGGCGAGGATCCGCCCGGCGAGGTCGGCCACGATCCGGCCCGCGACGTCCTCGCCGGGCAACACGGTCTGCTGGGCCCCGGCAGCTTCCAGCGCGGTGGCGGCGACCGCGTCGGCACCGCGGACACCGCGGTTCGCGAGCCAGGCCGTGAGCCGGGCCCGACCGCGCCTGCGGATCGCAGCCGGCGTCTGGTAGCCGGTCAGCAGTACCAGGGCGCCCTTGTGGGCGGAGTAGTCGAACGCCCGCTCCAGCGCAGGGAACACGCCGGTCAACACGTCGCGGAGCCGGTTGACCATCCGCACCCGGTCGGCCACCAGGTCCGAGCGGTGCGCGGTCAGCAGCGCAAGGTCCGCAGCCAACTGGGCAGGCACGTCGATCGCGGCGAAGTCACCGCGATGGCGGGCTGTCTCCGCGATGACGTAGGCATCGCGGGCGTCCGTCTTCGCCTCGCCGCGGTAAGCACCCGACATGCGGTTCACCGTCCGGCCGGGGACATAGACCGCCTGCTGGCCGTGCGCCGCGAGCAGCGCCAGCAGCAGCGCGGACGACGTGCCGGA
>NZ_JBSFVE010000037.1:0-53300 GCF_053592165.1 Streptodolium elevatio | reverse complement strand
AACAGCCCGCGCAAGTACGTCAGGCCCTTCACCCGCTGATCCGCCCGCCGCAACGGCGCGAACACCTCCGCCGCGAACGACTCCAACCGCCCACGTAACAAAGACAGTTCCCCCGGCGTCATACCAACAGCAAACCGCCGGAAACAACCCTTGCCAAGGCCACATAACAAAGCACTACTAGCGCACGGCGTCCTTGAGGGCGACGCCGATGTCCGCGAACTTCGCCTTGTCCACCGCGGCTCCGTTCTGTACGAGCTTGCGGCCCTGGGCCAGGTCGCGCGGCCGGGCCACGCTCAGCAGCGCCACGAGCGCGTCGCCGGCGAACCAGCCCGCGGTCCATTTGCCGTCCTCGCCGGGCCCGCGCACCAACAGCTCGTCGCCGGCGGTGTGGTGGCCGACGTACTGCACCATGCGCCCGAACTGGTCGGACCAGAAGTACGGCACCGGGTCGTACGCGGCGTCGCCGCCCATCAGGTTCGCCGCCACCGTGCGCGGTGCCTGGAGGGCGTTGTCCCAGTGCTCGACGTGCATGCGCGTGCCGTAGCGCGGCGACTGGAACACCGTGCAGTCGCCCACCGCGTACACGCCCGTCGCCGAGGTGCGCAGGTGGTCGTCGACCACGACCGCGCCGCGCTCGTCGAGGTCCACCCCGGAGTCCGCGAGCCAGCCGGTCTCCGGGGTCACGCCGATGCCGACCACGATCACGTCGGCGGGCAGGCGCGTGCCGTCGGTCAGGTGCACCGCCCCCGGTTCGAGCCGGTCCACGCGCGCGTTGAGGAGCAGTTGCACGCCCGTTTCGCCGTACCACGGCACGAAACGCGCGCCGATCTCGTCGGGGAACGCGCCCGCGAGCGGTACGTGCAGCGCCTCGACGACCGTGGTGCGGCAGCCGAGCGCGGCCGCGGCGGTGGCGACCTCGGCGCCGATCCAGCCCGCGCCGACGATCACCACGTGTGTGTCGGGGACGAGCGCGGCGCGCAGCGAGCGGGCGTCGTCGATGGTGCGCAGCACGTGTACGCCGGGCACTTCGTCGGCACCGGGCAGGTTGACGACGCGCGATCCGGTCGCGATCACGAGCCGGTCGAACCCGATCGTCCCGGCGTCGGTGTCGACCTCGCCGCCCTCGGCCCCGTCGTGCAGCCGCAGTGCGGTGGCCGTGCGGCCGAGCAGGAGTTCGACGCCGAGGGCGTTCCAGTCGGCGTCGAACGAGGTGTCGTCGGTCTTCCCGGCGAGCACTTCCTTGGACAGCGGCGGCCGGTCGTACGGTTTGTGCTCCTCGGCGCCGAGCAGGGTGATCCGGCCGGTGTACCCCTGGTCGCGCAGCCCCACGACAGTCTGCAGGCCGGCCATGCCGGCACCCACGACAAGCACGTTCTCCATGGCCGGAACCTTAGGGGGCGACACGTGTCGTGCCACCGGCCAAGAGTTTGATTGAGGCAAGGATCACGCGGAAGGGGGTTCGCCTCCCCCGCACCGCGCCCGGGCCCCGCACCCGGCACCGGGGATCGCGCCGGGGTTCCCGCGGCGGCCGGAGGTAGGGTTGACATCTCACGGGAGCCCGGTGGGACCGGGCTGAGAGGGGAGCTGTCAGCTCCCGACCGTCCGAACCTGATCCGGGTCATGCCGGCGTAAGGGAGTGTTCAGCAACCATGGCTTTCCCAGGCCCCTCGGCCGACGCCGTCGTCATAGGCGGCGGTGTCATCGGCCTCTCCATCGCGTGGCGCGCGGCGCTGCGCGGCCTTTCCGTCACGGTCCTCGACCCCGCCCCCGGGCGCGGTGCGTCGCACGCCGCCGCCGGGATGCTCACGCCGGTCTCCGAGCTCCAGTACGGCGAGGAGTCCCTGCTCCGCCTCAACATGGCCTCCGCCGACCGCTACCCGGCGTTCGCCGCGGAACTGGCCGACGCCTCGGGCCTGCCGTCCGGGTACCGGGCGTGCGGCACCCTCGCGGTCGCGCTGGACGCCGACGACCGCGCGGTCCTGAAGGACCTGCACGCGTACCAGGAGCGCCTGGGCCTCGCGTCGACCTGGCTGACCAGCCGCGAGTGCCGCCGCCTCGAACCGATGTTGTCCCCGGCCGTCTCGGGCGGCCTGCACGTCGAGGCCGACCACCAGGTCGACAACCGGCGGCTGGTCGCCGCACTGCTCGCGGCCTGCGAGCGCGCCGGCGTCACGCTGGTCCGGGCGCGGGCCGCGGCGCTGCTCACCGACGCCGACCGGGCGACCGGCGTACGCCTGGACGACGGCACCGAACTCGCCGCCGGGCAGGTCGTGCTCGCCGCCGGGTGCTGGTCGAACGCGGTCGAGGGGCTGCCGCCCGGCACGCTGCCGCCGGTGCGCCCGGTGAAGGGCGAGATCCTGCGGCTGCGGGTTCCGGAAATCTTCGCTCCGTTCCTGTCGCGCAACGTCCGCGGCGTCGTCAAGGGCGGCAGCATGTACCTGGTGCCGCGCGAGGACGGCGAACTGGTGGTGGGCGCCACCGAACACGAACTGGGCTACGACACCGAGGTGACCGCGGGCGGCGTGTACGAACTGCTGCGCGACGCGCACGAACTCGTCCCCGGCATCACCGAACTCCCGCTCGTCGAGACCCATGCGGGCCTGCGCCCGGGGACCCCCGACAACGCCCCCGTCATCGGCGCCGCCGAACTGCCCGGCCTGGTCCTGGCAACGGGCCACTACCGCCACGGCGTGCTGCTGACCCCGGTCACCGCGGACGCGGTCGCCGAACTGCTGGCCGAGGGAACCGTCCCCGAGGTCGTACGCCCCTGGGGCCCGGGCCGCTTCACGGCAACGCCGCGGGACGCCGCGACCCGGCCGGGCACACCACCCGGTCCGGGCGACCCGCACCAGGACCGGGGCCAAGGACCGGACCAGGAGCCGCACAAGGAGGTGTCGTACGCATGACCGTCCAGCCGACCGAACCGGTCTCCGTGAACGGCGAGCCGCGCACGCTCGCCCCCGGAACGACGGTGGCCGCCCTCGTCGCCACCATGACGACCGCGGCCAAGGGCGTCGCGGTCGCGGTCAACGAGGACGTCGTGCCGCGCAGCGCGTGGCCCGTGACCGTGCTCGGCGCGGGCGACCGCGTCGAGGTGCTGACCGCAGTCCAGGGAGGATGACGACGTGGCCACGATCCCGAACGGGACCGACGACAAGCTCGAACTGGGCGGCGAGGTCTTCACGTCGCGGCTGATCACCGGCACCGGCGGCGCCCCGAGCCTGGACATTTTGGCAGCCGCGCTGGTGGCCTCCGGGACCGAGATGACCACCGTCGCGATGCGGCGCCTCAACCCCGCCACCTCCGGGTCGGTGCTCGACCTGCTGCGCCGGCTCGGCATCCGGACGCTGCCGAACACCGCCGGGTGCCACACGTCCGGCGAGGCCGTGCTGACCGCGCGCCTCGCCCGTGAGGCGCTGGAGACGAACTGGGTCAAGGTCGAGGTGGTCGCGGACGAGCGCACGCTGCTGCCGGACACCGTCGAACTCCTCGACGCCGCGGAGCGGCTGGTCGACGACGGCTTCACGGTCCTCGCGTACACGAACGACGACCCGGTGGTGGCGCGCCGCCTGGAGCAGGTCGGCTGCGCCGCGGTGATGCCGCTGGGCTCGCCGATCGGCTCGGGCCTGGGCATCCGCAACCCGCACAACATCCGGCTGATCACCGAGCAGGCCGGAGTCCCGGTGATCCTGGACGCGGGCCTCGGCACCGCGTCGGACGCCGCGCTCGCGATGGAGCTGGGGTGCGCGGCGGTCATGCTGGCGTCCGCGGTGACACGGGCCCAGGAGCCCGCGCTCATGGCGGCCGCGATGCGGCACGCGGTGGACGCGGGGCGCCTGGCGTACCGGGCCGGCCGCATCCCGCGGCGGCACTATGCGGAGGCGTCCTCACCCGCCGACGGACTCGCCGAGATCCCCGCCTTCTGAGGTCTTCCGGGCGATTGTCACGGAACCCCTGGAGAACCACGCGTAGCTTTCCCACCAGCGGGAACCAGGGGGAGAAGGTATATGACTGACAGGTCATCAGTTGCCGGAACCGACCGGTGGTGTGACCCGTCCCTGACAGGGTGACCGTAAAATCCCAACCGTGGACATGACTATGGACGACCCCCTCGTCGGGCGACTGCTCGACGGCCGTTACCGGGTGGAGTCCCGGATCGCGGCGGGCGGCATGGCCACCGTCTACCGGGCCCTGGACACCCGTCTGGACCGCACGGTCGCGGTCAAGGTGATGCACCCGGCGATGGCCGCGGACGCCTCCTTCACCGACCGCTTCATCCGTGAGGCCAAGTCGGCGGCACGGCTCTCGCACCCGAACGTCGTCGGCGTCTTCGACCAGGGGCACGACGGCGACGTGGTGTTCCTGGCGATGGAGTACGTCGAGGGCCGCACGCTGCGCGAACTGCTGCAGGACCTCGGCACCCTGACGCCGCGTGAGGCGTTCGGCGTGCTGGAGCCGACACTCGCCGCCCTCGGCGCCGCGCACCGCGCCGGCTTCGTGCACCGCGACGTGAAGCCGGAGAACGTCCTGATCTCGGACGACGGCGGCATCAAGGTCGCCGACTTCGGCCTCGCCCGGGCGACCGCCACGGCGGCCTCCGCGGCCACCGGCAAGGTGCTCGTCGGCACGGTGGCGTATCTGTCGCCCGAGCAGATCGAGCGCGGCGCGGCCTCGCCGATCTCGGACGTGTACGCGGCCGGGATCCTGCTGTACGAGATGCTGACCGGCCGTCAGCCCTACCAGGGCCGCTCCGCCGTCGAGATCATCTACAAGCACGTGCACGAGGATGTGCCGCCGCCGTCGCGCGTCGTGCCGGGGCTGTCCCCCGCGCTCGACCGCCTCGTCGCCCAGGCGACCACGCGCGACCCGGAGCAGCGGCCGGCCGACGCCGAGCAGCTGCTGTCGCTGGTGCGGCAGACCCGGCAGCACGAGATGTCGGACGCGGAGCTGGACTTCGGCGCGGCCGAGCGCGTACTGCCGCCGCCGGCCCCGGCGTACGAGGAGTTCCCGGAGTACGCCTCGGAGTATGCGGGCGCCTCCGCGTACCCGCCGCCCCCCTACGGCAGTTACCCCGAAGACGGCGCGAACCTCACCCGCCAGGTCGAAGTTCCGCTCGACCTCGGCCCGTTGGGGCTCGGCACCGAATCGATCCTGGACGAGCACCCGCACGGCGCGTACGCGCACCAGCACCTCGGCCCCGACGACCCGGACGACCCGTACCCCGGCAAGGGTGCGGCCCGCCGGCGCCGCGGCCCGTCGCGCGGCGTGCTCGCGTTCATCGCGGTCGTCGTGGCGGCCGCGGTGATCGGCGTGGTGGCGTGGCGGCTGGGCGCCAACAGCTCGGCGAAGGTCCCGGCCGTGCTGAACCTGGCGAAGGTCGACGCGGAGAAGCGGGTCAAGGACACCGGCCTGGAGGTGCGGATCACCGAGGCGTTCAGCGAGACGGTCCCGCGCGACCTGGTCATCGGGACCGACCCCATCCCGGGGCGCAACGTCGACAAGGGCACGGTCGTCACGCTCACGGTCTCGCTGGGGCCGGAGCGGCTCGCGGTGCCCGATCTCACCGGTCAGACGACCGACCAGGCCAAGCTGGCGCTGGAGGGGGCCGGCCTGGTGCTGGGCGACACGCGGCAGGAGGACAGCACGCTGGAGCCCGGCCAGATCGTCCGCACCGACCCGGCGACGGGCACCCTGCTGTCCCGCGACACGACGGTCGACATCGTGGTGAGCAAGGGCCGGCCGGTGGAGGTGCCGAGTCTGATCGGCCTGACCGAGGGCGCGGCGCGCGACGCGCTGGAGGACCGCAAGCTCAACCTCGTCGTCGACCCGACGCCGGTCTTCTCCAACGACGCCCCCGCGGGGATGGTCGCCGCGCAGTCGCCGACGGGCGGCACGCTCTACCCGGGGTCGACGGTGTTCGTGGCGATCTCGAAGGGCCCGGACCTGGTCGAGGTGCCGAAGGTCGACGGCAAGAGCGAGGGCGAGGCCAAGAGCATCCTCGAGGCCGCGGGCTTCAAGGTCGACGTGCAGAAGCTGTTCCCGATCGGACCGGGCAACGTGACCAGCATGAACCCGGGTGGCGGCAACATGGCGCCGCGCGGGTCGAAGGTGACCATCAACGTGTTCTGACCGGGGCTCCGTACGACGGGGGCCGGGGCTACCGGAGGTCCCGGCTACCGGAGGTCCCGGCTACCGGAGGTCCCGGCTACTGGAGGTCCCGGCTACTGGAGGTCCGGGCCCTCGCCCTCGCGCTCCTGGTACGAGTAGCGCTGCTCCTGCCATGGGTCGCCGATGTTGTGGTAGCCGCGCTCCTCCCAGAACCCGCGCTTGTCGGCGACCATGTACTCGATGCCGCGGACCCACTTGGGGCCCTTCCAGGCGTACAGGTGCGGCACGATCAGCCGGACCGGGAACCCGTGTTCCGCGGTGAGCGGCTCGCCGTCGTGGTGGGTCGCGAAGAGCGTGCGCTCGGTGGCGAAGTCCAGGATCCGCAGGTTGGAGCTGAAGCCGTACTCGGCCCACACCATCACGTGGGTGACTTCGGGGGCCGGCGGCGCTATCGCGAGGATGGTCTCGGCCGACACGCCGCCCCACTCGTTGTTCAGCATGCTGAACTTCGTGACGCAGTGGAAGTCGGCGACGACCGTGGTCCGCGGCAGCGCCGAGAACTCCTCGTGGTTCCACGCGTGCTTGTCGCCCGACGCGGTGGCGCCGAAGACCCGGAAGTCCCAGGTGTCGGGCTTGAAGCGCGGCACCGGACCGTAGTGCAGGACCGGCCAACCGCGCTGCAGACGCTGCCCCGGGGGCAGTCGGGGGTCGGGACCACCGGTGGCCGCCGCACCGGCAGACCCACCCGCCGTGGCGGCCCTGCCGCCCGCCGGATCGCTGCCCCCCTGCCCCGCTCCGGTATGACCCATGTCCTCTATGGTCCCAGACCCCCGGGGCAGGTCACGACCGCCCCCGGCGCCGCCCGAGGCCTCCGAATACCTCGTCGGGTATACGGCATTTACGGCAAATACCAATTAATAACCCTTGCTAGGCAAGGCTTCCCTTCGTGGAACTTAAGGCGCATGAGGTGACAGCATTCACATAACCGTGATCACGTACGTCCCTGGTACCTCACGGATCCCGCCGCCCACCGAGTCGGAAGGTGCATCGCGATGCACGGCGACCCCCAGATCCTCGAGCTCCTGAACGAACAGCTGACCGCCGAGCTCACGGCAATCAACCAGTACTTCCTGCACGCCAAGCTGCAGGAGCACTGGGGGTACACGAAGCTCGCACATTGGACTCGCCACGAGTCCATCGACGAGATGAAGCACGCGGAGAAGCTGACCGACCGCATTCTCTTCCTGGAGGGCCTGCCCAACTACCAGCGCCTCAACGCGCTGCGCATCGGGCAGACGCTGGAGGAGATGTTCCGCGCCGACCTCGCCGTCGAGATGGAGGCGATCGAGCGCCTGCGTGGCGGAATCCTGCTCATGCGCGAAAAGGGCGACGCGACGTCGGCCAACATCTTCGAGGACATCCTCGCGGACGAGGAAGGGCACGTCGACTACCTGGAGACCCAGCTCGACCTGCTGAAGAAGCTGGGCGAGCCGCTGTACGTCGCCCAGCTCATCGAGCAGCCGGACAGCTGACCCGGGCGCCCCGGGTCCGGAGCCAGGCTCGCCACCCGGTACTGCCGGGGCCCGCGGGGCCCGGCGATCGGCACGGGTGTCCGCCCGACTTCTTCGAGGGATGTCTTCCGGCCACGTGACGGAGACCTCTCTTCACTTCCCACCAGGGGTGAGGTTACCCTTACCTTAGTAACTTCACCCTTGGGGGGACGTTCCGTGTACGTGTGCATCTGCTTTGGCGTGACCGACACACAGGTCACCGCTCAGATAGACGGCGGCGCGCGCAGCATGCGCGAGATCGCCGCCTCGTGCCGCGCCGGAACCGACTGCGGTCGTTGCGTCAAGACGATCTCCGCGATGATCCCCCGCGACGACACCCGCGCATGCGACGGCTGCACGAAGCGCTGCGGCCGGATATGCCGAGCCGACCGCTCCTCCGCCGCCGAGCCGGTCACCGAAACGGCCGCCGTCTGCGGCGACCTGCTCGATCTGCACGGCGTCGTCGACCCGGCCGACCGCACCGCGGCGCCGCAGCCCTCGCCGGTCACGCTGGTCGCGGTACCCCTCGCCGTCGTGCGGACGGACGCCGGCTCCCAGGTCGCCTGACCGCACGCCGCCCGTCAGGTCCCGTCGGCCCTCACCCGGTGCGGCGCCCCCGCGCCGCACTCTTGCGTCACACCGCGGAAACCGCGACGACCTCGGCCGCCTTCGCACACGCCGACGCATCGACGTCCATGTGCGTGACCAAACGGATCAGGCGCGGCCCGAACGCCGATACCAGCACCCCGGACTCGCGGCAGCGCGCCGCCACCTCCGCTGCTTCCGGACGCGGCTCCGGCAGCAGCACCAGCACCACGTTCGTCTCCGGCGCCGCCACGTCGAGCCCGGCCTCGGTCAGGCGGTCGGCGACAAGTGCCGCGTGCGCGTGGTCCTCGGCCAGGCGGTCGATGTGCCGGTCGAGCGCGTACAGTCCGCCTGCCGCGAGGATCCCGGCCTGCCGCATCGCGCCGCCCATGCGGTGCCGCATGCGCCGCGCCTCGGGCATCCGGTCGCCCGGCAGCAGCACCACCGAACCGGCAGGCGCGCCAAGGCCCTTCGAGAGGCACACGGACAGCGTGTCGAAGAGTTCGCCGTACGCCGCCAACGGCGTCCCGGTCGCGACGTGCGCATGCCAGATCCGCGCCCCGTCGCAGTGCAGCGCCACGTCGGCCGCCGACGTCAACTCCCGGATCGCGGCGAGCTGTTCCAGCGGATAGACGGACCCGCCGCCGCGGTTGTGGGTCTGCTCGACGGCCACCGCACGCGTCCCGACCGTGTACGGGTCCCCGCGCCGCAGCAACCGTGCCACGTCCGCGGGCTCCAGAAGCCCGCGCGGGCTCAGCGCCGTCCGGGTCTGCACACCGCCGTGCCACGCCGCCGCGCCGTCCTCGTGGGCCACGATGTGCGCGTCCGCGTCGAGCACCAGTTCCTCGCCGGGGCCGACCGACATCCGCACCGCGATCTGGTTCGCCATGACGCCCGTGGGCGTGAAGAGGCCGACGTGCCGCCCGCCGAACAGTTCCGCGACGCGCTCCTCGAGGGCGCGTACGGTCGGGTCCTCGGCGTAGACGTCGTCACCGACCTCGGCGTCGGCCATCGCGGCCCGCATCGCGGGGGTGGGACGGGTGACGGTGTCGCTGCGGAGATCAATCACGGTTCCAGCCTGCCATCCGGACATGGCGAAGGGGCGTACACATTGCCGCGTACGCCCCTTCGCCGCCGATTCATCGCATCGCCGCCCGCTCGGGCGGCTCCGCGGACCTTGCGGATCAGTGCCCCCGGTACATCTCCGCGACCAGGAACGCGAGGTCGAGCGACTGGCTGCGGTTGAGCCGCGGGTCGCACGCCGTCTCGTAGCGCTGGTGCAGGTCGTCGACGAAGATCTCGTCGCCGCCGCCGACGCACTCGGTCACGTCGTCGCCGGTCAGCTCGACGTGGATGCCGCCCGGGTGGGTGCCCAGCGCGCGGTGCACCTCGAAGAAGCCCTTGACCTCGTCGAGGACGTCGTCGAAGCGACGGGTCTTGTGCCCGCTGGACGCCTCGAACGTGTTGCCGTGCATCGGGTCGCACACCCACGCGACCTGCGCACCGGACGCGGTGACCTTCTCCACCAGGGTCGGCAGCGCGTCGCGCACCTTGCCCGCACCCATGCGGATGATGAAGGTCAGGCGGCCGGCCTCGCGGTTCGGGTCGAGCTTGTCGATCAGCGCGAGCGCGTCCTCGGGGGTCGTGGTCGGGCCGAGCTTGACGCCGATCGGGTTGCGGATGCGGGACGCGAACTCGACGTGCGCGCCGTCCAGCTGACGGGTGCGCTCGCCGATCCAGACCATGTGTCCCGACACGTCGTACAGCTCGCCGGTCCGCGAGTCGACGCGGGTCAGCGCCGACTCGTAGTCCAGGATCAGCGCCTCGTGCGAGGCGAAGAACTCGACCGTGCGGAACTCCTCCGGGTCGACGCCGCACGCGTGCATGAAGCGCAGCGCGCCGTCGATCTCGGAGGCCAGGCGCTCGTAGCGCTCGCCCGAGGGCGAGAGGGCGACGAAGTCCTGGTTCCAGGCGTGCACCTGGCGCAGGTCCGCGTAGCCGCCCGTGGTGAACGCGCGGACCAGGTTGAGCGTCGCGGACGACGAGTGGTACATCCGCTTCAGGCGCTCGGGGTCCGGGATGCGCGCCTCGGGGGTGAACGCGAGGTCGTTGACCGCGTCGCCGCGGTACGTCGGCAGGGTGACGCCGTCGCGCGTCTCGATGCCCGAGGAGCGCGGCTTGGAGTACTGCCCGGCCATGCGGCCGACCTTGACGACCGGTACGGAGGCCGCGTACGTCAGCACCACGGCCATCTGCAGCAGCGTCTTGAGCTTGTTCTTGATCGCGTCGGCGGTGTTGCCTACGAAGGTCTCCGCGCAGTCGCCACCCTGGAGCAGGAACGCCTCGCCCCGGGCCACCGAGGCCAGGCGGCCCCGGAGCTGATCGCACTCGCCGGCGAAGACCAGCGGCGGATAGGACGCGAGGTCCGCGAGCACGTCGCGCAGGGCCTCGGAGTCCGGCCACTCGGGCTGCTGCGCCGCCGGGAGGGATCGCCAGGTGTCGATGTCGTTCGCTGTCACCCCCCAAGGTTAAACAATGCGGCAAGGCATTAAGAGCGGTGACCGAAGAACGAGACGAGGGTCTCCTGCCCGGGAGATCGCGCCTCCGGTTCCGGCCAGTTCGCGCGGCCGTCGCCGAGACGTTCTGGGGGACATTCGGAGCACGGTCGGGCGGCGATCGGAGGGGGACGGTCGGCGAGGGGCGGCGCGGCCGGCGCCGCGGAGTGGGGAACCGACCGGTCCCGGACCGTCGCGCCGCTGTCGTCCGGCGGCCGGCACCGGCTAGAGTGGCCCGCATGATCGCGCGTTCCTGCACTGCGTACTCCTGGTGGTGGCCCCGCTCCGCGGCGGCCCCGCTTCTTCGCGATCTCTAGACCTCTCCAGGACTCCTGATCCCGACGGCCGCCCGATGGGCGGCCGTTTCGCGTCGGGGTCGAGGACGCGGGACCGGGGCCCGTCGGACGGTACGTCCCGACCCGAATGGGACACCCCGTGACGACCGCGCTGACCACGGCCGAACTGCTCGCTCCCCTCTTCTCCGCCGCCCCGCCGCCCTTCGCGCTGATCCGCCGCGAGGGCGCCGACCACCTCGACCTGCTCTTCGGCGAGGTCGTCGAGGTGCCGACGCTCGACGCGGTGCCGCTGCCGGACCTGGACGGGCCCGGTTCCGGAGCCGGCTCCGGAACCGGCGAGGGCGCCCGGCACGACGTGTTGGCCCTGATCCCGTTCCGGCAGATCCGCGAGCGCGGGTTCGAGGCGTTCGACGACGGCACGCCGCTGCTGTGCCTGCGCGTCGCCTCGCAGGCGTCGCTGCCCTTCGCCGAGGTGCTCGCCGCGCTGCCGGACACGGCCGTCACCCTGGCCGGCGGCGGCTTCGACGTCGACGACGAGACGTACGCCGGGATCGTCGAGCGCGTGATCGCCGACGAGATCGGGCGCGGCGAGGGCGCGAACTTCGTCGTCCGCAGGGACTACCGGGACCGGCTCGTCGACTACGCGCCGGCCACCGCGGGGACGCTGCTGCGGCGGCTGCTGACCCGCGAGAGCGGGGCGTACTGGACCTATCTGATCCACACCGGCGACCTGACGCTCGTCGGCGCGAGCCCCGAGCGGCATGTGAGCGCGATCGGCGGCGAGGTGGTGATGAACCCGATCAGCGGGACGTACCGCTATCCGGCGGGCGGGCCGGACCGTGCGGGGCTGCTGCGGTTCCTGCGCGACGGCAAGGAGGTCGACGAGCTGTTCATGGTCGTCGACGAGGAGTTGAAGATGATGAGCGAGGTGTGCGACCTGGGCGGGCGGGTGCTCGGGCCGTACCTCAAGGAGATGGGGCACCTCGCGCACACCGAGTACGTGCTGCGCGGCGAGAGTTCGCTCGACGTGCGGGCGATCCTGCGCGGCACCATGTTCGCCCCGACCGTGACGGGGTCCCCGCTGGAGAACGCCTGCCGCGTCATCCGACGCCACGAGCCGACCGGGCGCGGCTACTACTCGGGTGTCCTGGCGCTGATCGGCCGGGACACGGATAACCGACGGACCCTCGACGCACCGATCCTGATCCGCACCGCCTACATCGAGCCGGACGGCGCACTGCGCGTCCCGGCGGGCGCGACGCTGGTCCGGCACTCCGACCCCGCGAGCGAGGTCGCCGAGACCCACGCCAAGGCGGCCGGGGTGCTGGCCGCGCTCGGCGTCGTGCCGGCCTCGGCCCGGTCCGGCGGCGACTCCCCCGTGCGGCTCGCCGACGACCCGGAGGTGGGTGCCGTACTCGGCGCGCGTAATGCCGGCCTGGCCCCGTTCTGGATGACCGCGCGCGACGACCAAGCCCTGCGTGCACCGGAGTTGGCGGGGCGTCAGGTCCTGGTCGTGGACGGCGAGGACACCTTCACCGCGATGCTTGCCCACCTGCTGCGCACGCTCGGGCTGCGCGTCACGGTCACGCCGTACGACGAGGTCTCCGCGCGCCGGGTCACCGAGGCCGAACTGCTGCTCGTCGGGCCCGGGCCCGGTGACCCCAGGCATGTCCTGGACCGCAAGATCCGCACAATGGGCGCCGCGGTACGCCGGCGCCTGGACTCCGGCGGACCCATGCTCGGCGTCTGCCTCGGGCACCAGCTGATCGCCGCCGAGCTGGGCCTGCGGCTGGCCCGCAAGGACACTCCGTACCAGGGCAAGCAGGTCGACATCGACTTCTTCGGCCGCCCCGAGAAGGTCGGCTTCTACAACACCTTCACCGCCCTGACCCCCGAACGCCCGCTGTACGGCCTGGAGTTCAGCACCGACGAGGACGGCGGCCAGGTCCACGCCCTGCGCGCCAAGGGCAGCCGCCTGGCGGGTCTCCAGTTCCACCCGGAGTCCGTCCTCACCAGGAACGGCCTCGACATCGTGCGGGAGACCCTCGCGGCGCTCTGACCGCGAGCACGTGCGCCGAGCCCCGCGCCAGGTGCGGCCGGCCCGGGATCTGGCGCGGAACGCGATGTGCAGACCGCGCGGTTCGGCTAGATCGGGGATCTCCGGGTGCGGAAGCATCGCGCCTGTCGTGGGGTACGCGGCGGCAGGCCGTCCCGCCGGACCGCACGACCGTCGGGCACCGGCACCATGCCCGCGGTGGGGCGGCGACACTGGGGGCCGGTGTGAGACGTCGTGGCGACGGGACCCTGAGCGGGGTGGCGATCCCGCTCGTGGTGGTGGCGGTGGTCTGCCTATTGGTGACGTCGTGGGCCTGGGTCTTCGACGGCGGTGACGGCAGAGCCTCGTCGACCGCCCCGGTCTCCGCGGAGTCGGCCGTCCCGGCGGGACCGCCCGGCGCGGAGTCGACCGTGTCGGCCGCATCGGCACCGTCCGCCCCGCCGGCCGCGGCGCTGCCGACGAGGAGCGACGCGCCCGCCGACCCGTCCGCCTCCAGCTCCCCCGCCCCGCCCACGGACACCGCACCGCCGTCATCCGCCGCCCCTGCCCCGGGGCCCGGCTCGCCGGCCCAGCCGGCAGGCTCGGCCCCGGCGCCCGGCGGCGCGGGCACTCCGGCGGTGCCGCAGGCAGGCACCCCATCCGCGGCCACACCCCCCGCCGCGTCGTCTCCGGCGAGCACGTCCGCGGGTACGCAGCCGCGCGACATCCTGGTCATCGTCGACCGGTACGCGACCTCCGGCTACATCGACATCGTGAACCCCACCGACCGCCCGCTCGCCTCGTGGAAGCTCACCGTCACCGTCACCGGCTCCGCGTTCCTGGTCTGGCGTACGCACGGCAACGACGGCTTCGTCGCCAACCACACGAGCACCACCGCCACGGCCACCTCCGACCGGCCCCTGCTCGCCCACGAGGAACTGACGGTCTACTTCGAGCTCAAGGACCCCGTCAAAAGCTCCGCGTGCAATCTGAGCGGCGTCCCCTGCCAGTTCTGATCCGGACTGCGACAAGAGTCCGCCGCACCTCGACGAGACCAACAGCCATGATTCGGACGGCCCGCTGGGCATGCTCAGTCCATGGCCCGCCCGTGGCGATCGCGTTGCCGCGGAATCGGGCCCGGGACAAGTGACGTGCACACCCGTCTCGACCGCCTGACACCGTTGGAGGCTCGGCGATGCGCTTTGAGACCCGGATCGATGTGGCCGCGACGCCCGAGGAGGTATGGGCGCAACTCGCCGACGTGGCGGCCTGGCCGGAGTTCATCCCCACGATGAGCACCGTGACGCTTCTGGAGGACGGCCCGATCGGCGTCGGCAGCACCGCGCGGATCAAGCAGCCCGGTATGCCGGCTTTCGTGTGGCGCGTGACCGAGTGGACCCCCGGCACGTCGTTCACCTGGCAGACCGTCAGCCCGGGCGTCACGACGGTCGCGACGCACTCGATCCACCCTGAAGACGGCGATGGTGACGGTACGTCAGTTGTGCTCGGGGTCGTCCAGACGGGTTGGCTGGCGCCGCTGATCGCCTTGACCACCGGCTCACGCACGCGCCGGTACGTCACCACCGAGGCGGCGAGCCTCAAGGAACGCTGCGAAAAGGGCCGCCCGGGCACGGCGTGACCGCCGACCGGCGCGTTCGGGTGCGGCCCGCGTACAGGGGAACTCCGCGCGCGGCCTCGCTTGGCGCCGCCCGGCCGTCGCACACCGCGCACACGCCAGGGCCCGGAGGGTCCACCCAGTCGGAACGCCGAGTGGACTCCTCGGTGACCAGCGTCAGGGCAGTCAAGTGGGCCGCTGATGCCCGGTGTTCGCAGGCGCGGCGGAGACTCAGCCGAACAGCGTCTTCGCCTCGTCGTACAACGACTCCGGCACGGTCTTCAGCTCGCGCGTCGCGTCCTGGAGCGGCACCGTGACGACGTCCGTCCCGCGCAGGGCGACCATCTTGCCCCAGTCGCCGTCGTGCACCGCGTCGATCGCGTGGAAGCCGAACCGCGTGGCGAGCCAGCGGTCGAACGCCGTCGGCGTACCGCCGCGCTGCACGTGGCCGAGCACCGTGGTGCGCGCCTCGTGTCCGGTGCGCCGCTCGATCTCCGCCGCGAGCCAGTCGCCGATGCCGGACAGCTTCACATGCCCGAACGCGTCCAGCGTCTGGTCCTTGGTGACCATCTGGCCCTCCTGCGGGATCGCGCCTTCCGCGACCACGACGATGGGGGCGTAGTTGGTCCGGAAGCGGCTCTCGACCCAGGCGCACACCTGCTCGATGTCGAACTGCTGCTCCGGGATCAGGATGACGTTCGCCCCGCCGGCCATGCCGGAGTGGATCGCGATCCAGCCCGCGTGGCGGCCCATAACCTCCACGATCAGGACGCGGCGGTGCGACTCGGCGGTGGTGTGCAGGCGGTCGATCGCCTCGGTCGCGATGTTGACCGCGGTGTCGAAGCCGAACGTGTAGTCGGTCGCGCCGAGGTCGTTGTCGATCGTCTTGGGTACGCCGACGACCTGCACGCCGTGCTCGTGCAGGCGGGTCGCGACGCCGAGGGTGTCCTCGCCGCCGATCGCCACCAGCGCGTCGACCTCGAGCTTGGCGAGGTTCTCGCGGATGCGCTCCACACCGCCGTCGATCTTCATCGGGTTGGTCCGCGACGACCCGAGGATGGTGCCGCCGCGCGGCAGGATCCCGCGTACCGCCGGGACGTCGAGGGTCTGGGTGTCGGCTTCGAGGGGCCCTCGCCACCCGTCGCGGAACCCGACGAAGTCGTACCCGTACTCCGTGACGCCCTTGCGGACCACGGCCCGGATCACCGCGTTGAGGCCGGGGCAGTCGCCCCCACCGGTCAGGACTCCGACGCGCATCGAGCTTCCCCTTCGCCTGCCGTGGACGGGATCAGTACGTATGGATCTTTGTCCGGTACGCCCACCCGCCACGCTACCGCGTGGCGCGCACCACACCGGGTGTCCGCGCAACCCGTTCGGGCGACCCCGAAAGAGTGGTCGGCAAGCGGCGAACGGCCGGCGACCTCAGCCGGTTCCCGTTGCGCGCAACGGCCTGCGCCTGCGCGCATCGGATATCCCGCAGCGCACCTGCCGCGATTATCTGGCCAGATCACGCCGGTGTCTCGTCCTGCGCCCCGACCGCTGGGACCGTGGCACTTTGCCCGCCCTTCCGATCCGGTACCGCGGGCGCACAGCAGGAACTCCCGTCCGCCGGAAGGACGAAGATGCCACCAGGTACAAGACTGCCCTTGCGGGGGCGAAAGCTCGGGGTCGCGGCAATATCGGGCCTCCTTGTGCTCGGCTCGACCGGGATCGCCGACGCCGCGCCCGCCACGCTCGGCTCCGGCGCTTCGGCGGACCTGCCCCGGGCCGCCGCGGAGACCAACGCGGACAGCGCCCTCACCATCGGGGCGGGGAAGCCGAAGACCAAGAAGGGCAAGGTCTACGCGACGCTGACGTACAAGTTCAGCAACAAGGGGCCGACCGCGACGGCCACCGGCGACCTCAAGACCTCCGCGCTGGAAGGCGTCGCCTTCGACAAGGTCCCGAAGGGCTGCAGCAAGGAATCGAACTCGGCGATCTGCCCCCTCAAGCCGGTGAAGAAGGGCGCCACGAAGAAGTTGGAGTTCACGGTGGTGCTCACCGGCACACACCACAAGGTCGACGCCATCGCCCTCGGTGGCCAGGACCCCGATATCCGGAACAACACGGTCGCTTTCGCATGGGACACCCCGAAGCCGGCGCCCAAGCCGAAGCCCAGCTCGAAGCCGTCGGGTTCGTCCTCCTCGAAGCCGTCCAAGCCCGCCAAGTGCCCCGCCACCAGGATCGAGTGGTCCTCGGACGGCGGACGCACGTGGAAGCGCTCAGGGCTCCTCAACGGGTTCCACCCGAAGCTGAACGTACGGCTGGCGGACAAGGTCGAGGACAGGTGCAAGTACACGGTGTCGTACGCCTCGTACAGCGCCGAGGGCCCGACCTGGAAGACCTCCGGCAAGCAGGGCTACCTCGGCAAGCACACGGTGACCCTCACCGGGAAGAAGCCGACCGCAGTCCTGGACATCTCCAAGTTCCTGCCGCGCTGCTACGGACAGGTCGACCTCTACGGCAGCGGGGAGAAGTTCGACGGCAAACGACTGCCGCACTACCCGGACAAGAAGTACCCGACCCGGATGATCGCCGGATGGAACGGCGGCAAGGCGTGCACGACACCGCCTTCGTCGAGCCCTCCCCCGTCCAGCCAGTCGGCGTCGCCATCGCCATCCAAGTCGCCCTCCAAGTCGCCGTCCCCGTCCGCGAGTACGCCGACACAGCCGTCGACGCGGCCGCCGAGCACCACTCCCGGCACCACGGCTCCGGTGACCACGCCGCCACCCACCTCGACCACCCCGACACCCACGCCCACACCCACCGAGACCCCGACCACGACGCCGCCTCCGCCCGTGGACACGCCGGAACCGCCTGACAACCAGGCCCCGGTGCCGGACACGCCGGAGAACCCGCCGAGCGCGGACGACCAACGGGACGTCACCGAGCCCCCGTACGTCGAGGGCAACCTCCCGCGCACCGGCGCCAGCCGCGTCCCGTACATGATCGCGTTCGCGGTGTTCTCCCTCCTGCTGGGCATCCTGGCGGTCGCCTGGTCGCGCTGGGGACCGCGCGGCGCGTTCTCCTCCCAGCCGCGCCCCGCTCCGGCGGGCGGTCCATGGGGGCACTCGCGACGCGACCCCCGGGGCCACTGAGCGGACACCCGCGCAGAACCGGCCGAAGTGAAACGGCCGAAGTGAACCGCACGGCGCGGCCGCCCCTTTCCCGGGGGCGGCCGCGCCTGCTTCGTATGGACACGCACCGGCGACGAGCCCATATCGTTTCGTCGCATGAGTGTGCTTGCGATCGATGCCGGTACGACCGGAGTCACCGCCCTGCTGGTGGCTCGCGACGGGAGCGTCCTGGCGCGCGGCTACCAGGAGTTCCAGCAGCACTTCCCGGAGCCGGGACGCGTGGAGCACCAGCCGGAGGAGATCTGGCAGGCCGCGCTCCAGGCGTGCCGGGAGGCCCTGGACCGCGCGGAGCACGCCGACGACGCGCCGACCGCGGTCGGCATCACCAACCAGCGCGAGACCGCGGTCCTGTGGAACCGCCGCACGCTCTCGTCACCGCGCCGCGCGATCGTGTGGCAGGACCGCCGCTCCGCGGACATCTGCACGCGCCTGGCCGACGACGGACACGAGCCGCGCATCGCGGAGTTGACCGGCCTCCGCCTCGACCCGTACTTCACCGCGACCAAGCTCGCCTGGCTCGCCGAGCACGACAAAAGCGTGTGGCGCGAGGTCGGTGCCGGACGCGTCGCGCTCGGCACCGTCGACTCCTACCTGGTCGCGCGCCTCACCGCGGGCCGCAGCCACGTCACCGACGCCTCCAACGCCTCGCGCACCCTCCTGTTCGACATCGTGCGCGGCGAGTGGTCGGCGGAGCTGTGCGACCTGTTCGGCGTACCGATGGACGCGCTGCCGCAGGTGGTCGCGTCGTACGGCACGGTCGCCCGCACCGACCCCGACGTGTTCCTCGGCCTCGACCTGCCCGTCGCCGGCATCGCGGGCGACCAGCAGGCGGCGTTGTTCGGCCAGGCGTGCCACGCTCCCGGCGACGTGAAGTGCACGTACGGAACCGGCTCGTTCGTGCTCATCAACACCGGTGCGGAGCCCGTGCGTTCGTCGGCCGGGCTGCTGACGACCGTGGCGTGGGGCGCTCCCGACGGGACGTTCACGTACGCGCTCGAGGGCTCGATCTTCGTCACCGGCGCCGCCGTCCAGTGGCTGCGCGACGGCCTCGGCATCATCGGCGCCGCCGCCGAGACCGAGCCGATCGCACGCACGGTGCCGGACTCCGGCGGCGTCGTGTTCGTCCCGGCCCTCACCGGCCTCGGCGCCCCCGACTGGGACCCCACGGCGCGCGGCACGATCCTCGGCATCACCCGCGGCACCACACGCGCGCACCTGGTGCGCGCGACCCTGGAGGCGATCGCGTACGAGGTGCGGGACGTCGTCGACGTCATGACCTCCGACGCCTCGCTGGGCCTGCCCGCCCTCAAGGTCGACGGCGGGGCCTCCGAGAACAACCTGCTGTGCGCCATGCAGGCGAACCAGCTCGGCGTCTCGGTCGAACGCCCCAAGGTCAGCGAAACCACGGCCCTGGGCGCGGCGTTCCTCGCCGGGCTGGGCACCGGCGTGTGGTCGGGCACCGCGGAAATCGCCGCCACCTGGCAGCTGGACGCCCGCTTCACCCCCGGCCGCCGTGACGACGAGGCCTACGCCCGCTGGCGCAAGGCCGTCGAACGCGCCAAGGGCTGGGCGGACTGAACCGGCCGCGTCAGTCGTCCAGGCCGCGTTCGATGGCGTAGCGGACCAGTTCGACGCGGTTGTGCAGCTGCAGTTTGTTGAGGGTGTTCTGCACGTGGTTCTGCACGGTGCGGTGTGACAGCACGAGCCGTTCGGCGATCTGCTTGTAGGACAGGCCCTTCGCGACCAGCCGGAGCACCTCGGTCTCGCGGTCGGTCAGGCGCGGTGCGGCCGGTTCGCGGGAGCCTGCCGCGGCCGGGCTGGTGGCGATGCGGCGGAACTCGCCCAGCACGAGGCCCGCGAGGCCCGGGGTGAAGACCGCGTCGCCCTTGGCGGTGCGTTCGACGGCCTCCAGCAGTTCGGCGGCGCTGGCGGACTTCACCAGGTAGCCGGTCGCACCGGCCTTGACGGCTTCGAGGACGTCCTCCTGCTCGCCGCTCGCGGACAGCACGAGGATGCGCACGGTCGGGTCGTTCTTGACCAGTTCGCGCGCCACCTCGACACCGCTGAGCTTGGGCAGGTTGAGGTCCAGCACCACGACGTTGGGCGCGGTCGCCCGCGCGCGCCGGATGGCCTCGGGGCCGTCGCCCGCCGTCGCGACGACGTCGTAGCCGGCCGCGGCGAGATCCCGCGCCACGGAGTCACGCCACATCGGGTGGTCGTCGACGACGAGCACACGGATGGGGGCGCTCGCCGGAGCCCTCTCGGTCATCGCTGCCCACCTCGCCTGCCACTCGTCCGACGCACCGGCACGGCGCCGCACGGGACGCCGAGTCAGAACCTACCGGAGGGACCGGACGAGGGTCGGCGCACCGCTGCCCGCCGTACCGCGGGCGTGACGGTGCCGCGAGGGGTCAGCCGCGGCCGTTGAGGGCCGGGGTCTGGCGTGGCAGGCGCAGTTCGACCTCGGTGCCCTGCCCCGGGATCGACGTGAGGAGCGCGGTGCCGCCGACGTCGCGGAGCCGTCCCTCGATGGACTGGGACACTCCCAACCGCCCTGCCGCGCGGGCCTCTTCGAGGCGTCCGGGCTCGATGCCGGGGCCATCGTCGCGCACGCTCACGATGATCTCGTCGGGCTCGTCCTCCAGCAGGATCCACGCGCGGGCGCCCTCGCCCGCGTGCCGCCAGACGTTGTCGAGCGCCGCCGAGGCCGCGGCGACGAGTTCGCGGGCCACGGGCGTGGGGAGCAGCACCGGGGTGCCGGGGGACGCGACGCTGACCCGGGCGCCGGCGAGCCGGCCCAGGAGCGCGCGTACGTCCTGCCGCGCCGGATCCTCGCCGATCCCCGAACCGGGCAGGTCGGCGGCCTCCAGGTCGACAGGTGCGTCCGACACCAACTGCCGGAGCGCGACCTCCTGTTCCCCCGCGAGCTCCCCGAGTTCGGCCGCCTCGCCGCCGATTTCCGCACCGCGGCGCTGCACGAGTGCGAGCACTTGCAGGACGCTGTCGTGGATGTCGCGTGCGAGGCGCTCGCGTTCGCGGGTGGCCGCCTCCAGTTGGAGGGCCCGGGCGAGGGCGCGTTCGCTGGACCGGGCCAACTCGACCACGTAGCCGATCGCGGTGGCGGCCAGCATCATCAGGACGATGTTGTGCAGGTTGCTCTGCGCGATCTCGCCGCGCTCCACGATGTTGGCCGTGCCGGTGACCAGGGCGGCGATGGCGCCGGTGAGCCACCCTCCCTTGATCGCCCAGGCCAGGACCGGGGCCGAGGACCACACCGTGGGGAGCGTGAGGCTGCCCTCGGCGACGCGCGCGGGGTCGTCGAGCCAGCGGGTCGCGAGCACGCTGAGCACCGCGAGGGCGAGGTCGACGCTGAGCACGGGCCAGCCGCGCAGTTCGGGCCTCTCGAAGGCGTACATGGTGAGGAGCGTCCACACCGTGAGCACGCCCATGACCGCCCAGCCGCCGAACGGGTAGCGGTACTCGTCGGCCGCACTCATGTACTGCATGATCGCGTAGCCGAGCGCGAGCAGCCGGAAGACCGCGAGCGCGCGCCACAGCGGTTGTTCGACGGACATCCGTTCCTCCCGGTACGGGCCCCGCGAACTCACGCGCTGCCCCGCGACGATGGTAGAGCCGGGCGGGCCGCCGGGACATGGCCGTCGGAGTGGGGTCGGGCGCGCCGCTCTACGCGGGCTTCTCAGGCTTCTCCGGGCGCTCCGGGCTCTCCGGGTTGTCGGCCGTCTCGGCCGCGGCCGTGTCCGCAGCAGCCTTGTCGGCTTCCGCCTTCTCGGCGGCCTTGGCCGCCTTCTCCGCGGCCGCGACCTGCTTGCGCGCCTCGACGATGGCCTTCTTTGCATCGGCCGCGTAGAGGTCGACGTACTCCTGCCCGGACAGCTCCATCAGCGCGTACATGATCTCGTCGGTGATCGAGCGCAGGATGAAGCGGTCGTCCTCCATGCCCTCGTACCGCGAGAAGTCGAGGGGTTCGCCGATCTTGATGCCCACCCGCATGATCTTGGGGATCACCTTGCCCGGCGGCTGGATCTTCTCGGTGTCGATCATGACGACCGGGACCACCGGCGCCCCCGACTCCAGCGCCATGCGCGCGATGCCGGTCTTGCCGCGGTAGAGCCGCCCGTCCGGGGAGCGCGTGCCCTCGGGGTAGATGCCGAGGAGCTGGTCGTGGCCCAGCACCTTGAGGCCCGCCTGGAGCGCCGCCTCACTCGCGCTGCCGCCCGTGCGGTCCACCGGGAGCTGCCCCGCCCCCCGGAAGAACGCCGCGGTCAGCCGCCCCTTTATGCCGCGCCCGGTGAAGTAGTCCATCTTCGCCAGGAAGGTGACGCGCCGCGTGACCATCGCGGGCAGGAAGAAGGAGTCCGAGAAGGACAGGTGGTTGCTCGCCAGGATCGCCGGCCCGCGCTCCGGAATGTTCTCGCGCCCGACGACCTCGGGGCGGAAGAACAGCCGCAGGAGCGGGGCGATGACGAGCTTCATCAGCCGGTAGAACAACCCTGACCTCCTCGTGAACCGACTCGAACCTTAAGGCATGGCCAGACGCGGGTCGCCTGGGCGGGCGTACGCGGCTGTACGGCGTGTGCGCGCCCATGGGAGCATTCCCTTGGGCTTCCCCTGGTTACCGAGCCCCGAGGAGCCTCCGGTGAGCCCGCGCAGGCCCGCGAGCACGTGATTCGCGAGGAAGTGAGAGGAGCCGCCCGGTGTCGATCCTGCCTGGTGCCGAGCCTTACCACCACGACGGAGGCCCCGTCGGCTTCCTGCTGAGCCACGGCTTCACGGGCACCCCGCAGTCGATGCGCCCCTGGGCCGAGCACCTGGCCGCGGGCGGTCTGACCGTGTCGCTGCCGCTGCTCCCGGGTCACGGTACGCGGTGGCAGGACATGCAGCTCACCACTTGGCAGGACTGGTACGCGGAGCTCGAGCGCGCCTTCGACGTGCTGCGCGGCCGCTGCGAGTTCGTGTTCGTGGGCGGGCTGTCCATGGGCGGCACCCTCGCCCTGCGCCTCGCCGAGCAGCGCGGCGACCAGGTGGCCGGCCTCGTGCTGGTCAACCCTTCGGTGCACGCGGACGACCCGCGGCTCAAGGCCCTGCCGGTCCTGAAGCGCCTCGTACGCTCGCTGCCGGGCATCGGCTCGGACATCCGCAAGGAAGGCGCGTCGGAGCTGGCGTACTCGCGCATGCCGCTCAAGCCGCTGCACTCGCTCGCGCGCCTGTGGCCGCTCGTGCAGAGCGACCTTCCGCAGGTCACGCAGCCCGTGCTGCTGTTCCGCTCGCCGCAGGACCATGTGGTCAATCCGGCGAACTCCGAGACGGTGCTCGCCCGGATATCGTCTACTGACGTGACCGCGGAACTGCTGCCCGACAGCTACCACGTGGCCACGCTGGACAACGATGCCGAGTATCTCTTCACGCAAAGCCTGGAATTCGTCCGCCGTCTCACCGCGTTTGACGGGCAAGACGACGGCAAGGACGACGCGAAGGACTGAGAGTGCCAGGACGTGGCAACGGGCTCGACGCGGAGTCGTACAAGCCCCTCACCGACCTCGACCCCGAGTTCGCCGACGACATGCTCATCGTGCTGCGCGCCGAGGGAGTCGCGGCTTATGTGACCCCGCTCGACGAGGAACCGGACCTGCTGCGCCTGTGGGTGGACGCGGCGGCCACCTCGCGGGCCAGGGCCCTGCTGCGCCGCGAGCGCGAGGCAGCCGAGGAACGGGCCGAGGAAGGCACCGGGGCCGGGTCGGCCGAGGACACCGCGGACGACACCGGCGGCGCGGCTCCCGCGCAGGATGCCAAGGCCCCCGGGGACGGCCCCGCCGACGTGCCCGTGGAAGGTGCCGCCGATGCGGCCGAGGGCACCCGGACCGCGGCTCCCGACGCACCGTCGGGCACGTCCGCCGCCACGTCGGCCGGCACCGCGGCGCCGGACGAGGACGAGCTGTGGGCGCAGATCGTCGCGGGCTTCGACACCGAGGTGGCCGATCCAGTGCCGCGCTGGCCGGTCGCGGAGGACGTCGACAACAGCGGCGGCGCGGCGGGCGGGCGCAAGGGCGGCGTCACGCGTCCCGGCGACGGCTCGTTCCGCGTCGGCGTGGTGACGCCGGGTCCGCGCGACTGGTCGCCGTCCGACGAACGCCCGGAGGACGCCGAACCGGACGAGCTCGACGAGGACCCCGACGAGCACTTCGTGCCGCCGCCGCCTCCGCCGCTGCCGAAGACCGACCTGGCGACGAAGACCGCGTGGACCGCCCTGCTCGGCGGGCCGCTGTTCCTGCTGGCCGTGGTGCTGCTCGGCCGCCCGATCGGCGAGTGGACGACGTTCCTGGCGATCGCGGTGTGCGGCGGCGGCTTCGTCGCGCTGGTGTCGCGCCTGCGGCAGGACCACGACGAGGACGACCCCGACGACGGCGCGGTCGTCTGACCCCGCGCCGTTCGGCGAGGCCCGCTCGGGGGGCTCCCGGTGCTCACCGTGTGAGCGTGTTCTCCGTGGTGCGCCCGGCGAGGAAGTCGTCGACGTTGCGCAGCGTGGTGCCGAGGATCGCGTCGATCGCCTCCTCGGTGAAGAACGCCTGGTGCGACGTCACCAGGACGTTCGGGTACGTCATCAGGCGGGCGAGCACATCGTCGGTGACCCTGCGGTTGGACAGGTCGCGGTAGAAGAAGTGCTCCTCTTCCTCGTACACGTCGAGCGCGACGCCGCCCACCATGCCGCGGCGCAGCGCGGCGACCAGGGCGAACGTGTCGACGAGCCCGCCGCGGCTGGTGTTCACGAGGAGGGCGTCCTCGCGCATGGCGTCGAGTGCGGCCGCGTCGATGAGGTGGTGGGTGTCCGGTGTGAGCGGCACGTGCAGGCTGACCAGGTCGGAGCGGGAGAGCAGGTCCGGGAGCTCGGCGTACTCCATGCCCAGTTCCCGGCACGCGGGGTTCTCCACGAGGTCCCAGCCGACCAGCGGGCAACCGTGCCCGTGGGCGATGCGGGCGAACGCCTCGCCGATCCGGCCGGTGCCGACGACTCCGACCGTGCGCCCGTGCATGTCCCGGCCCAGCAGGCCGTCGAGGCGGAAGTCGAAGTCGCGCGTACGCACGACCGCGCGCGGAAGGTGCCGGTTCACCGCCTGCACAAGGGCCCACGCGAACTCCGCGACCGCGTAGGGCGAGTAGTGCGAAACGCGCATCACGGTGATGCCGTGGCGCGACGCCGCGTCGAGGTCGATGTTGTTGAACCCGGTGGAGCGCTGCGTCAGCAGCCGCGTGCCGCCGGCCGCGAGGCGCCGCAGCACCTCGGCGTCGGCCTTGGCGTTGACGTTGGTCGAGACGATCTCGTGCCCGTTCGCGAGGACGGCGGTGTCCTCGTCGAGGTTGACGTCGAGGCAGCGCAGTTCGTACCGGCCGTCGAATGCCTTGCGCAGAAGCGGGCGCTCGTAGCTTTCGACGCCGTACGCCAGGATCTCCATGCGATGCCTCACCGGTTCCGTGCGGCTGTGCGGGGCAGCTGCGGGCAGCTATGTGACAAATGTGGACAACTACGACACTACGCACCAAGGGCCCGAACCTGCCGAACGCCCGCCGAGACGCGCGCCGTGTCAGCCGATCGGAACGCGCAGCGTGGCGAGCACCGGGCGGTGGTCGGTCGCCGCCTCGTACTCGGCGTCGGTGAAGTCCTCGGGTACACCGCAGCGCACGAACTCCACGCCCTCCGAGGCGAACACGCCGTCGATGCGCCGCCAAGGCCTGCGGTGCGGCGAGGTGAACTCGCGGCCCCAGGGCGCGATCGCGTACCCGTCCTGGAGCTCGGCCGCGAGGTGGTCCCACCCGGGATGGCCCGGGAACTCGTTCATGTCCCCGGCCAGGATGCGGTACTTCTCGCCGAGGTCCGCCAGATGGGTCAGGACCAGGTCGGCCTGCCATCGGCGTTCCTCGGCGTCCAGACTCAGATGCGTGCTGCCCACCGCGAACCGCGCGCCGGCGATCGCCAGCCGGGCGAGCGCGATACCCCGCTGATGGAATCCGGGCGTACGCGGCAGCAGGACGTTCCGCGCCTCCAGCACCTCGATGCCCGGCGCGACCAACACCATCGGCCCGGTGGCCGCCGCTCCGCCCGCTGCGACCGCGAACCCGCACGACCTCGCGAGCCACTCGGCCTGCACGCCGGGCAGCAGAAAGCGCGGCGCCTCCTGGACGAGCGCGATGTCCGCCTCGAAATGCCGGATGATCCGCACCAGCAGCCGCCGGTCGTCCCGCAGCGACCGCACGTTGTACGAGAGCACCCGCAGTTCGACGACGCCGGACGCCCCCGCTCCGGTCCCGTCCACGGCGTCAAGATCGGCAAGCCCCATCAGGCCATGGTGCCCCGGCCCCCGGTGATCCGCGCGCCGAGCCTGCGTAGGCCGAGCCTGCACTGACGAGACCGGCCTCGGCCGAGCGGGCGAAGTGCCACGACCGGACGCGGTGGAACCGCGCCGACCGGCGGCGTCAGAGGCGGGCCAGGTCGGCCGCGCCGACGAGTCCGGCTTCGGGGCCGAGGGTGGCGACCACGACCTCCGCGGCGGGGCGGTGGCCGCGGGTGAGGACGCGGTGGTACGCGCTCAGCGTGGGTTCCAGCAGCAGTTCGCCGGCCTCGGAGACACCGCCGCCCAGCACGAACGCGCCCGGGTCGAGGATCGCCGCGAGATCGGCCATGCCCTGGCCCAGCCACTCGCCGATGTCGCGGAAGGCCGCGAGGGCGATCGGGTCGTCGAGGCGCGCGGCCTGGGTGACGTGCGGGCCGCGGATGCCGTCGGGGGTGCCGTCCCCGAAGGCGAGCAGCTTCTCGGCGGCCCGCGGTTCGCCCGCCGCGCGCTCGCGGGCGAAGCGGGTGAGGGCGTTGCCGCTCGCGTACTGCTCCCAGCAGCCGTAGTTGCCGCAGCCGCACAGCAGGCCGTCGGGGACGACGCGCATGTGGCCGGGCTCGCCGGCGATGCCGTGGCGGCCCCGGACCAGGCGGCCTCCCTGCACGATCGCGCCTCCGATGCCGGTGCCGATCGTCAGGCAGACGACGTCGTCGTGGCCCGCTCCCGCACCGAACCGGACCTCCGCCCAGGCGGCGGCGTTGGCGTCGTTCTCCACCACGACCGGCAGGCCCACGAGGTTCTGGATGCGGTCGCGCAGCGGTTCGTCCACCCACGCGGAGACGTTCGCGGAGAACATGACGGTGGCCCGGTCCGCGGCGATGAACCCGGCGGCGCCGAGGCCGACGGCGTCGACCTCGCGGCCCCGCACGAGGTGGCGTACCGCGTCGCCGATCGCCTCCGCGACCGCCGCGGGATCGGTCGGGGTCGGCACCTTCACGCGGTCCAGGACCACGCCCGCGGCGTCGACGACGCCTGCCAGGATCTTGGTGCCGCCGATGTCGACGCCGATCGTCAGTCCCATGTCGTCTGTCGTCCTCGGTGTTTCGGGGGCGGATGGTGCGGTGCGGCGGGTGCTGCCGGCGGTACGGGCCCGCGCGTGCCGGATGCCGGATGCCGGGTACCGGGTCAGTCGCCTTGGGGCGGCTCTTGGCCCCGGCGGTCGTCCGGGAGGCGGTCGTCGAGCCGCCTGCCGTGGGAACCGTCGGCAGGGTTCTCGTCGAAGTCCGCATCGAGTTCGATGTCGATGTCGACGCGCTGGGCGGGGGCCGCGCGGGACGCCCAGCGGCGCTCCTTGTCGGCCACGAACGACCGATACGCGGCGAGCAGTTCGGCGCCCGCCGCGCCCAGATGCGCGGCGGCCTCGGGGTGTCGGCGAATCAGCGGCTCGACCACCTTCTCGCGGACCTCTTCGCGTACGCCGCCCAGCTGCGCGGCAACCGCCTCGGCGAGCCGCCGGGCCTCCTCGGCGAGGCGGTCCGCGGACTCCGGCCGCGGGCGACCGCCGTCGTAGCCGCCGCCGGGGCCATCGGCCCGGCCGTCGTCCCGGCTGGCGTCGCCGCCGTCATCCTGCCGGTCGTCGGGCCCGTCGCCGGCCCGGCCCGAGCGGGCGCCCGGGACGGGGTCCGCGACACCGGCCCACGGGTCGTCGGATCCGTCCGTGCTCTTCATCGAAGGCTCCACCCGCCGCATTCTCCCGTGTGCCCGGCTGCCGGGGCGAACTCCCAGGCTGTTCCGCGTGCCCTGCCCTGTGCCGCGTCATCCGCCACGCCGTCTGCCGCGTCATCGCCGCATCCACACTGCCGGATCCGGAACGAACCGGACCCGCAGCACACCACCCCGCAGCCCGGCTCCTTCAATAGTGCATCGCCGCAGTGCGGAGGGCAGGGGCAGCATGCGGCGGTGCGCACCGACCGTCACGATGAGTTCGTCGCCGCGCCGCAGCAGGTCCAGTTCTCCGCGCTCCGCGCCGGGCAGCGGGACGACCAGCACGAGGCGGTCACCGTCGGCCTCGATGTCGAACCTGCCGTCGGCCCCCGGCGCGGCCGAGTCGGCGGGCGCATCGGCTCGGCCGGGTGCCGCTTCCGCGGCGTCGCCGGGCCGCCGGTCGGGGAGACGCGGCAAGGTCTCGGCGAACCCGGCGAGCGCGTCGGCACCGATCGGCTCGCCCTCGCCGCCGGCCACCGCGGCAATCTCGGCGCCGGGAAACAACCCGCGCAGCGCCGCGGTCCGGTCGCGGGCCAGGGCTCCGCCTTCGGCAAGGCCGTTGACCACGACGTCGCCGACGGTGCGGCCGTACAGCGCGAGGGCGGACGCGGCCCGGCGGTCGGCCGCCGCCGCGACCGTCCCCGGCCGGGTGACGAAGCGTACGGTCGTCTCCGGCCCGTCCAGCACCGCCCGGATCGCATCCAGTTCCGCGATGACCCGGCGGGCCGTCGCGTACAGCCACTCGTCGGGCATCGGCACCCCGGCGGCGACCGCGAGAATCGGCGCCAGACCGCGGGCGGCCTGGCGCTCGACGGGCAGCAGACGGTCGAGGTAGCGGGACAGGGTCTCGGGGAGCGCGAGGGCGAGCACGGCCTGTTCGGCGGGCGGCAGGTCGACCACGACGAGGTCGAATGCGGCCGATCCGTCGTCACCCACAGGCTCGTCGCCGGCGGCAGGTTCGTCCTCGGGCCCGTCGCCCGCGGCCGATCCGTAAGCCGCGCCGCGCCGCTCCCCGGGCACGCGCACGTACCTGGCCAGCACCCGCAGCGTGAGCGCGTCCACCGCGCCCGGCACCGCGGTGATCTCCTCGGGGTCCAGCGGATCCACCCCGAACAACGCGAGTATGCCGCCCAGTTGCTCCTGGACCGCCAGGAACTCGCGCTCGAACTCCTCGCGCACCGCGACGCGCGCCGCGTACAGCCCCGGCTCGACCTCGACCGGATCGGGCCCGAGCGCCAGGCCGAGCACGATGTCCGCGTCCGCGGTGCCGTCCGCCGCGAGGAAGAGGGTGCGACGCCCGGTGCGTGCCGCGGCCACCGCGGTAGCCGCGGCGACCGTCGTACGCCCGGCTCCGCCCAGGCCGGTCACCAGCAGGACCCGGGTCACCGTGCGCCCCCCGCGGGCCGACCGCCGCCGGACCCGCTCGCGGGCCTGCGAACCGCCAATCTCTCAGCCGCTCTTCGAGACGCTGTCCGGACGCTGCTCGACGCGCTTCTTGAGCCCCGAGAGCGCGCGGTCGATGATGACCTTCTCGGCCTTGCGCTTGATCATGCCGAGCATCGGGATCTTGACGTCGACGCGCAGCTCGTAGGTGACCTCGGTGCCCGACGCCAGCGGCTGGAGCGCGTAGGTCCCGTCGAGCGACTTGAGCATCTGGCTGCTGACGAGCGTCCAGCGCACCTCGCGGTCGCCGTCCCACGTGTAGGCGAGGACGTGCTCGTCCTTGATCGCCGCGGCGTCCAGCACGAACCGCACGCGGGTGCCCCGGCCGATCTGCTCGTCCTTCTCCAGGACCTCGGCCTCCTTGACCTCGCCGGTCCAGTCCGGGTACTCGGAGAAACCGGCGATCACCGCCATGACCTCGGCCGGCGTGGCGTCGATCGTGATGCTCGATCTGGTCCGTTCCGCCATCGTCAGCAGCCCTCCGGGAAGCCTTCACCCCTGCGCGCCGCCCGGGCGGGGACGCTGCGGTTCCGTCGAAGGCTATCGCGCCGGGCGGGGCCTGTGGCGGTGGCCACCGGACAGCGGGCGGCGCGCCCCATTGTCGGGCGGGAACAGTCTCGGGCCCGGACGGTTGCCGTCGCGTCGGCGGCGGGGCTCACCAGCTCAGCACGTACGGCCGTCCGGTCGCCTGGAAGTGCCCGACGTTGACGCACTCGGTCCGCCCGATGCGCATGCGTCGGGCCAGCGGCTGGTGCACGTGCCCGAACAGCGCGTACGCGGGCTGCGTCGCCCGAATGGCCTCCAACACGGCCTCGCTTCCGCGCTCGAAGCGGCGGGCGACCACGTCGTACGTCAGTTCGGGGACGGCAGGCGGGATGTGGCAGCACAGCACGTCGACCTTCCCGAGTGCCGCCACCTTCGCGGCGTACTCCTCGTCGGAGATCTCGTACGGCGTATGCATCGGCGTCTTGAGGCCGCCTCCGACGAACCCGAACGTACGTCCGCCTATCTCGACCGTCGCGCCGTCCAGCACGGTGACCCCGTCCCGCGTGTAGTCCTTCCACAGCGCCGGGATGTCGACGTTGCCGTAGGTCAGGTAGGTGGGGTCGGGGAAAGCCGCGAACAGGGCGGCGTACTGCCGTCGCACGGCCTTCTCGATCGCCTCCTGGGGCGGCTCGGCGAGCGACGCCCACAGGGAGCGCGAGAAGTCGCGGGCCTCGTCGAACCGCCGCGCGGTCCGCAGGGCCACCAGTTGCACGGCATTGTCGAGGCCGAACAACTCGGGGAAGATCCCCTGCGTGAGGTCGTGGTAGTCGATGAACAGGATCAGGTCGCCCAGGCACACGAGCGCGTCGGCGCCGTCACCCGCCCGGGCGAGGGCCTGTGCCTCGCCGTGTACGTCGCTCACCACGTGGACCCGCATTCCCGCAGCGTACCGGCGCCGCCACAGATGGGGCCGAGTCGCATACCCTCGGGGGTAGGACAGGCGAAACGAAACAGCAGCCGGGCCGCCGCGCCCGGGGGTGACGAGAGGCACAGGATTGTCACGACCCCTGTCACTCGGACCTTACTTGCCAGTAACGTCTGCCCGACCACCGGCAACCGCCATCAAGGAGCAGTCCGTGCGCGAGTTCAGCGTCCCGGCCGTGGCCGAAGTGCCCGTCAAAGGCAACCTGACCGACATCATCAGGACGAACGCCGCCGAGGCACCGGACACTGCCGTCCTGTCCCGCAAGACCGGCGGGCGCTGGACCGACGTGACGTCCCGGCAGTTCAAAGCCGAGGTCTACACCGCCGCGAAGGGCCTGATCGCGTCCGGCGTCAACCCCGGCGACCGCGTCGGCCTCATGTCGCGCACCCGCTACGAGTGGTGCCTGATGGACTTCGCCATCTGGTCGGCGGGCGCGGTCACCGTGCCCATCTACGAGACGTCGTCCGCCGAGCAGGTCGAGTGGATCCTGTCCGACTCCGGTGCGACGGCATGCATCGTGGAGACGGCCGCGCACGAGCAGATGATCGGCGAGATCCGCGGCGGCCTGCCCGACCTGGCCCACGTGTGGCGCATGGACGAGGGCGACACCCCCGCGGTCGAGGCCGCACTCGCCGCGGCGGGCGCGGAACTGGACGACTCCGCGGTCGACGAACGCTGCGCGGGCCTGACCGGCGACTCGACCGCGACCCTCATCTACACCTCCGGCACGACCGGCCGCCCCAAGGGCTGCGTGCTCACGCACCGCAACTTCTTCGGCGCCTCGACCAACCTGATCGAGCAGCTCCACGAGCTGTTCGAGGTCGAGGACCCGTCCTGCCTGCTCTTCCTGCCGCTCGCCCACGTGCTCGGGCGCGAGCTGCACGTGATCTGCATGCAGGCGCGCGTACGCACCGGGCACTGCCCGGACATCCGTCAGCTCACCACCGAGCTCGCCGAGTTCAAGCCGACCTTCGTGCTGGCCGTGCCGCGCGTGTTCGAAAAGGTCTACAACACCGCCACCGCCAAGGCCGAGGCGGACGGCAAGGGCAAGATCTTCCGCAAGGCCGTCGACACCGCGATCGCCTACAGCGAGGCACTCGACGCCAAGGGCCCCGGCTTCGGACTGCGCGTCAAGCACGCCATGTTCGACAAGCTGGTGTACGCCAAGCTCCGTGCCGCCCTCGGCGGCCGCTGCAAGTTCTCCGTCTCCGGCGGCGCCCCGCTCGGCACCCGGCTCGGCCACTTCTACCGCGGCATCGGCCTGACCATCCTGGAGGGCTACGGCCTCACCGAGTCGACCGCGGCCACCACGCTGAACCCGCCGAACGCGGTCCGGGTCGGCACCGTCGGCCGCCCGATCCCCGACTCGGCGGTGCGCATCGCCGAGGACGGCGAGATCCTCCTCAAGGGCGTCAACATCTTCCAGGGCTACTGGCACAACGACGCCGCCACCGAGGACGCCTTCGAGGACGGCTGGTTCCGCACCGGCGACCTGGGTGAACTGAGCGACGAGGGCTACCTGTCGGTCACCGGCCGCAAGAAGGAGATCCTGGTGACCGCGGGCGGCAAGAACGTCGCCCCGGCCGTCATAGAGGACCGGATCCGGGCGCACCCGCTGATCAGCGAGTGCATGGTGGTCGGCGACGCCCGGCCGTTCGTGGCCGCGCTCGTGACGATCGACCCGGAGACCTTCCCGCGCTGGAAGGAGACGCACGGCAAGCCGGCCGACGCGACCGTGGCCGAGCTGGTCGACGACGCCGACCTGATCGCCGCGGTGCAGGAGGCGATCGACGACGGCAACAAGGCCGTCTCGCGCGCCGAGGGCGTCAAGAAGTTCCGCATCCTCACCATCAACTTCACCGAGGAGAGCGGCCACCTGACCCCGTCGATGAAGCTCAAGCGCGGCATGGTGATGAAGGACTTCGCCGCCGACGTGGAGAACATCTACGCCCCCGCGCAGGCCAAGGCCGCCACCACCTGACCCCGCCGAACGGACGCCGAACGGAAGCCGACGCCCGCGGGAGGCGCGGCGGGCGCCCGCTGACGGCACAGCTCCCGAGGGGGCTGTCGGGCTGCTATTCGTAGCCCAGCAGCCCCCTCAGCCGTCCCGCGAGCAGGTCCCAGCGCCACGCCTCCTCGACCCACTGCCGGCCGCGCTCCCCCATCGCCTTGGCCCGTACCGGATCCAGTAGCAGTTCGGCCACCCGCGACGCCGTCTGGCCGGTCGACCGGCCGTCGACGACGTAGCCCGTCTCGCCGTCGACGACCGCGTCGGGCGCGCCGCCGGAGTTGCCCGCGACGACCGGGCGGCTGACCGCCGACGCCTCCAGGTAGACGATGCCCAGGCCCTCCACGTCGAGCCCGCGGCGCCGGGTGCGGCACGGCATCGCGAACACGTCGCCCGCCTCGTGATGGGCGGGCAGCTCGGCCCACGGCACCGGCCCGGTGAACGTCACGGACGCGCGTACGCCCACCTCGTCGACCAGCTTCTCCAGGTCGCCGCGGTACGGGCCGCCGCCGACCACCAGAAGCGCGGCGTCCGGCACCCGGCGCAGAATCTCCGGCATGGCCCGGATCAACGTGTCCTGGCCCTTCCGCTTGACCAGGCGCGACACACACACCACGACAGGGCGGTCCGTGAGGCCGTGGCGGGCGCGCACTTCGGCGCCACCCACGCCCGGCCGGAAGACGGTCTCGTCCACGCCGGGCGGCAACTGCACCATGCGCGCGGCCGCTTCGGGGCTGAGCTGCGGCGCGATCTTCGAGCGCGTGTACTCGCCCAGGTAGGTGACGGTGTCCACGCTGTCACCGATTCGGCGCAGCAGCCGCCTGGAGACCGGCAGTTGTGCCCAGCCCGCCTCGTGGCCGTGTGTCGTGGCGACGAGCCGCGACACGCCCGCCTCGCGCAGCCCGACGCCCATCAGGCCGAGCGGCGCGGCGGCCCCGAACCACACCGCGTCGCACTTCTCGGCGCGCGCAATGTCCTTCGCCCGGCGGGAGACCCACGGATTGGGGATCATCATCTTGGTGGCGTCGCGGACCACGGGGAACGGCTGTTCGCGGTCGAACGCGCGTACCTCGGTGTTGTCCTTCCAGGACGACGTGTAGACGACGACGCTGTCCGGCGGCAGCCGCAATGCCATCGAATGGACGAACGATTGGATGCCGCCCGGCCGCGGCGGGAAGTCGTTGGTGACGATCAGGGTCTTGCGCACGCTTGTCATCGGGTCGAGATGATTTCAGACGGTACGGTGACGCGCACGCCCCGACCGCGAGGGAGAGCATGAGCCGGGAAGCCCGCTGGAGCGCCACCGCCGCCTGGGTCCTGACGCGGACGTGGCTGCTGCTGGTCACGCTGAACGTGCTCTACAACCCGTACCCGATCGTCACCAGCGACGTGTCGGACATCTACGCGCCCTGGGCCGAGACGCTGCGCTCGGGCACGTTCCCGGTGGACGACGTGATGTGGCAGTACCCGCCCGGTGCCGCCGGGGTCCTGCTGCTGCCGATGCTGCTGGTCCCGCTGTCGTACTCGCACGCCTTCTTCGTGCTGATGGTGGTCGCGGACGGCGTCGCGTTCGCCTGCCTGCTGCGCGGGCGTTCGGTGCTGGGCCCGGCGATGTGGGTGGCCGCGGTGCCGATGCTGGGGCCGATGATCCTGTCGCGGTACGACCTGTTCGTCACCGCGCTCGCCGTCGTGGCGCTCATGACCGCCGCGCGCAGCCCGAAGACGAGCGGACTGCTCACCGGTGTGGCGACGGCGGTCAAGGTGTGGCCGGTGCTGCTGCTGATCGGCGCGCCGCGCGGGCGGCGGTCCGTCGAGGTGCTGCTGTGGACGGTGATCGGCGCGGGGGCGGTGGCGCTCGGCTTCGCCGCCGCGTTGCCGGGGGCGTTCGACTTCCTGACCGCGCAGCGGGACCGGGGCATCGAGATCGAGTCGGTGTTCGCCACGCCGTTCCACCTGGCCCGAGCGCACGGCTGGTCGGGAGAGGTGAAGTTCAACTACGGCTCGATCGAATTCCTCGGCCCGCACGTCGACCTGGTGGGGCGCATCAGCCTCGCGGCCAGTGCGCTCGCGATGGTGTGGCTGCTCGTCTGGCGCATGCGGGCCCGGCGGTGGACGCCGGCGACGCCCTTCGACGCGGCGCTCACCGCCGTGCTGCTCTTCGTGGTCACCAGCCGCGTGCTGAGCCCGCAGTACATGGTGTGGCTGATCGGGCTCGCGGCCGTCTGCCTCACCCGCCGCGACACCACGCAGCGCCCGGCCGCGGCCCTGATCCTGGTCGCCGTGCCGCTGACGACGTGGGAGTTCCCGGTGTGGTTCGGCTGGCTGATGGCCGGCGAGCCGGAGGCGGTCGCGGTCCTGCTGGCCCGCAACGCCCTGCTGGTGGCGGCCGCGGCCGTGTCGGCCGTACGCCTGTGGCAGGCCGCTCGGCCGCCCTTCAAGGCCGAGGACTGGCCGGCTCCGGAACCCCGTGCAACTTCGCCCAGTCCCGAGCCAGCGCGATCCGCTCCGCAGTCGATGGATGCGACCCGAACAGCACATGGAGCACCGGGTTCGGGGTGAGGTTGGAGCGGTTCGCGAGGGCGAGCCGCCGCTGCATCGCCACGAACGCGTCCGGGTCGCGCGTCAGATCGAGCGCGTGGACGTCGGCGCGGGCTTCCAGACGGCGGCTGATCAGCATCTGCGCGGGGCCGGACACCGTGGTCACGACCGCGACGACCGCAAGCAGCAGCGCGAGGGCGCGCGGGTCGCCCGCGCCGTCCGCACCCGCCCGGTTCAGCAGCGGCCGCCAGGTCGTCAGCAGGCCGATCACGCAGACCCCGGCCGCCATCCCCGCGGCACCGATCAGCGTGCCGTGCAGGACGTCGTTGCGCTTGGCGTGGCCGAGTTCGTGGGCGGTGATCAGCTCGATCTCGCGCGGCGACGCGCGGCGCAGGGTGGTGTCGTAGACCACGATGCGGCGCGTCGCACCGAAGCCGGAGACGTAGGCGTTGAGTGCGGTGGTACGCCGGGACGCGTCGGCGACGAGCACGTCCTCGACGGGCACGCCGTCCTTCTCCGCCAGTTCCAGCAGCGACGTGCGCAGCGGGCCTTCCGGCATCGAATGGAACTTGTTGAAGGCCGGCTCCACCAACAGCGGGTAGAGGAAGGAGATCGCGACGACGAGGAGCGCACCCGCCCCGGCGGCGATCGGCCAGGCGGCGCGCGGCCAGTGGCGTACCAGCGCGAACAGCGCCAGCGCGACGCCGAGCGCCGGCCCCGCGGACATCGCGAAGCCCTTGGCGGCGTCGAGCCACCAGCCGGACCAGGTCTGCACGGACAGGCCGTACCTGCGGCGCACCACCTCCAGGCGCGCGTCGAACGGCAGTGCCACCGCGCGGCCGATCAGCAGCAGCACCAGCCCGCCGAGCAGGATCTGCCACACCCAGCCGCCGCCGAGCGGACGGGCGACCGCGGCGATCAGCCGCGCGCCGAGCGTGGTCAGGCCGAGCAGCAGGGCGACCACCAGGCTCAGCGCCATGGACAGGTACGCGGGCGGCCGGGCGTGGTCCGCGAGTTCCCGCCCCCGGGCGATCTCCGCGGCGGTGAAGTCGCGGGCCGCGTCGGGGGCCGTCGCGCCGCCGGGGATGTCGGGCAGCGGCCGCCACGGCGTGGTGAGCGCGACCGCAACCAGCAGCACGGCGGCGGTCACCACGAGGCAGACCACCAGCACCTTCTGACCGGACATCGGCCGGCTTCCCTCCCCGTCTGTTCCCCACCGCACGGCCGCGCCGCGGCCGGGCCGCTACTTGACCTGCGCCTGCACGTACGCCGCCCACTGCGTCGTGAAGTCCGCCGGCGAGATCCGGAGGACCGACACGAACGCGCTCGTGAGGCGGCTCTTCTGGTCCGGCTGTCCCACACCGGGCGGCGGCGCCTCGCCGACCGCGCGGTAGAACTCGACCAGTTTCTCCTGTCCCCAGCGCTCGGCGATCATCCGGCAGGCAAGCCAGCCCATCTCGTACGCCTGCGGCAGCGCCTCCTGCGTGGTCTCGAACTGCTCGTCCGCGGGCAGCGTGCGGGGCACCCGCCCCTCGCGGACGTCACGGCGGAGCTCGGGGGCGGCACTGCGGATGGTCTGGCCGGAGTTGAGGTACCCCACGTAGTCCGCGAAGCCCTCGGACAGCCACGTGGGGGTCCAGTTGCGGGTGAACGCCCGGCTCGCGACGTGGGTGATCTCGTGGGTCATGACGACGCGCCGCTCGACCGCGCCGAGTTCGCGGAACGCGTCCGGGTTGACGATGACCCGGTCGGCGGCGGCCGCGTCGACGTCGGCGCCGCGCTCGCCGGTGGTCACCGCGGCGATGCGCGCGTACTGCTGCGGCTCGGCACCGAGCAGGCGGGCCATTTGCTCCTGGTTGGCCGGGACGATCACGACGGCCTTCCCGGCCCACACGCCGCCCCACACCTTGTGGACGTCGGGCACCGCGGTGTCCATGTCCTTCTGGTACGACCGCAGGTCTGTCCCGTCGCCGACCCCGAGCACGATGCCCGAGTCCCCGCGCAGCACCGTGACCGGTCCCAGGTCCCACACCTGCACCGCGCCGCGCATGCCGCTGTCGGTGCCGTCGGTGTCGGCGGCGATCAACCAGGCACCGTCGCGGAGCACAAAGGTCAGGTACTGCGGGCTGCGCACGGGCGCGCTGTCGAAGCCCTCGATGCGGTACGTCAGGTCGACCTGCGCGGCGAACACCGTGGCGCCCGCGAAAGTCGCGAGGCGCTGCTCCGGAAGGGTGAACGCGTCGGCGGCGACCAGTTCGTAGTCCCACGACGCGAAGGGAATCTGCGCCGCGTTGTCGAACGCCGCGGCCTGCGCGTCGTGGAAGGCCTTCGCCGCCGGGTCGATCGTCGCGAGGTACGCGGCGCGGTCGTGGGTCCGCACCGCCGTCGCCCGGCGCTCCAGCAGCCGGGCGATCGCCTCGTTGCGCGGATCGGTGTGCTTCTCCTGGCCGGCGGGCAGGTCGGCGGCCTGTACCGGCGGAGAGGGGCTCGCGCCGGGAGCGGACCCGCGGCTCGAACCGTCCGAGCCCAGGCCGATGACTCCCAGGGCGATTCCGGTGGATATCGCGGCGCAGATTGCCGCGAATACCAGGAGCCACCGCGGGATCCGTCGCGCCCTAGGGCCCCGGTCGTCCACGGACTGATCGTACGAGACCGCGAACGGGGCCACCCGCCGAGTTCCGCGCACCGGGAACCTCCCGGCGTGGGGACCGGGAGGTTCGGCCTCCGGTGGCGCGGTGCGGCATCAGGGGCGGTGAGTCGGCGGACGCGTCAGGAGGGACGGACGACCTTGACGACCTTCATCGAGTGCAGCGGCGCGTAGCGCACGTTGGTGCCGGGCTTGGGGGCGTGGATGATCTGCCCGCCGCCCGCGTAGATCCCGACGTGCGACATGCCGCTGTAGTAGATGACCAGGTCGCCGGGCTGGATCTGGTCGACCGGGACGCTGCGGCCGGCGCCGGCCTGCGCCTGCGAGGTACGCGGCAGCGAGACGCCCGCCTGCTTCCACGCCCAGCCGGTGAGGCCGGAGCAGTCGAAGGAGTTGGGGCCTGTCGCGCCGTACACGTACGGCTTGCCGACCTTCGACGCGGCGGCCGCGACGGCGGCACCGGCCCGCCCGCTGACCGGGACGGTGACCTTGGGGGTCTCGGTCTCCGGCTTGGTGGTGGTCGGCGAAGGCTTGGTGGTGGTCGGCGCGGTGGACGACGGGGTACGCGCCTCGTCGCGCGACGCGCGGTCGTCCGCCTCGATCGTGTCGCCGTGGCCTTCCTCGGCGAGGATCGCGGCGCGCTCGGCCTCGGTCAGCGTGTTCAGCAGGGCCTGGGCCTGCTGGAGCTTCTTCTCGACCTCGGCCTTCTTGGCCGAGAGGTTCTTGCGGGTGTCCTCGAGCTCGCCGAGCTTCGCGGAGGCCTCGGTGCGCTCCTGGTCGAGCGTGCGCTTCTTGGCCTGGATCTGCTCGATCGAGGCGGCCTGCTGCGCGGTGATCTGATCGAGCGCGGCCGCCTTGCTCAGGTACTCGTCGGGCTTCTCCGACAGCATGAGCTGGAGCGTGGGGTCGACGCCGGCGTTGCGGTATTGCGCACTGGCGATCACCCCCATGGTGCTCTGCAGCGAGATGAGGTCGGACTGCTCCTGGGCGATCCGCTCCTGGATCTGCGAGACCTGGCCCTGCAGCAGCTCGGTCTTCTCCTGGAAGCCGTTGAGCTCCTCGGTCGCGACCTCGGCCTGATGGGTCAGCTCGTTGATCTGGGCCTTGACCTGGTCCTTGGAAGGGGCCGGGTCGGCCTGGGACATGCCGGGCGAGAGCGCCACCGCGGTGGCTGCAGCGGCGGTGAGCACGCCGACGCGCGCCTTGCTCGGTTTCTTCGGCCGTCGGTGGGACGCCACGTAGGCGAACTCCTTCTTCCTACGCCCGCCTACCGGGTGAGCTGACGGGTTCGGGCCGGAAGAGACGCCCTACGACACAGACTTCGTGTCGATTCACCCCACGGGGAATGGTTCCCCGGCTCCGGCTCGGCCTCGCGGCCTCGTCGGACTCGGCGGGAGTCCCCGCCGCCGCCCTGGCTGGACGATCGACATTGCGGGCACTCAGCCCGAGACATTAGTGACCCGGGCTTGATCCGTTCAAATCAATCGCCGAAGTTTTACAAGAGATCTCGTGATTAATGCTTCCGGGTCCACCGAGCGTGATCAGAGAGCGACCATCTGTTCATACTTTCGTGGCGGTTTACGGCGTTGTGCGGGCGGCTCGGCGGCCGCTTGGCGCGGCTCCCGAGGAGTCGGCTTCGACGGATCTTCGCGCAGGTCAGGGACGTACCGGAGGGGGCGGGACAGGCCCGCCTCAGCGAGCAGGGCTATGCGGTCGACGGTTTCCGGCGAGAGGTCGAGACACCCGGTAATTCCCGAATTCCGCCCTACGGGCGAATCACCCGTATCGGTGTCGTTACGGCGCATTGTGGGATATCCCACATCCACCACGGCGTGTCGGCACACCGGAACCGACTCGTTGGATTTCGACGCATCGGGCGAAAAGTCCGATTTATCGTCGAGAATTTGAGGGACCACACAATCAGCACACGCCGGACCTCGGGCACGGCACGTACGGCAGCAGACCCGCATGGTCGTCCACCTCTTCCGTTGCGTTCCGATGGAGCTGCGATGGAGCGGTTGCTCCTGGAACACACGGTAGGGACGGGCACTGACACAACGTCACATGTCAACCACGGCGGTCGAGATGGGACGCATCGCACGGGGCGGCGCGGCGGTCAGCCGCGGGCGAGCCGGCGCAGCAGCATCGTCGACGGCACCGGGCGCGCCCCCGCCCGCCTTACACCGTCGGCGACTTCGCGGTCCGACGAGACCACGATCACGGGACGGCCCGGCGGTTCGGCGCGCACCAGGCGGCGGATGAGCTCGTCCGCGGTCTCCCCCGCCTTGCTGAAGCGCACCCGCACCCCGCGGGGCGGGGCGAGCAGCACGGGGGCGTCCAATTGCGCGCCGTCGAACACACAGGTGACCTCGGCGCCGCTCTGCGCGGCGATGACGGCAAGTCCCCCGAGTAGGCGTACGCGCTGCTCCGAAAGGGCGAGCGACGGGTAGCCCGTCTTGGTGACGTTGTAGCCGTCGATCACCAGGTGCGCCTGCGGCAGGCTCAGCAACTGGTCCAGGAGCGCGGGGTCGTCGCCTTCGAGCGCGCGCTTGGCGATGTCCTTGGGGCTCGCCCCCTCGGGCGCCACGGCGTCGACGGTGTCCGCGGGGCGGATGCCGACCGGCGGCAGGGCCAGTTCGCGGCGCAGCCCCTGGGCGGCTTCGAGGACCGTGTCGAGGAGCAGGCGTACGCGCGTGTCCTCCATGCTGCGGCCCTCGCGCGCGGCCCGGCGGCTGGCTTCGAGGGCGGACTCCACCTCGGAGACCCTGCTGCGCAGGCGGCGCGTCTCCTTGTCCGCGGCGGCGATCGCCGTCTGCGCCTCGGCGCGTACGGTCGCCAACTCCGCCTGGGCGCGCTTCGCCTCCTTCTCGGCGTGCTTCGCGCCGCCCTGGAGGCCGCGGACCTGGCGGCGCAACTGCTCGGCCTCCTTGCGGGCCTCCTCCAGGTCGGCCCGCAACTTCTCCTGCTCGGTACGGGCGGCGGCACGCAGCGCGCCAAGCTCCGACTCCAGCCGGTCCACCACGGCGGCGGCCTCGGCGCCCGCACGGTCCTGGGCCGCGCGCTCGGCGGCCTGCCCCGCGGTGTCGAGCAGCGCGACCCACCCGGGCGGCCGCAGGAGGTACGCGGCGGCGGCGACGTCCAGCGGATCGGCCGCGGCGGGCGGGCGCCCCGCGTCCAAAGCCGCCGCGAGGTCCGGGAGTCCGCGGCGCAGGCGCTCCGCTATCCGCTGCCGGAACACCGGGTCGTTCTCCAGCACCCCGGCCAGCGGCGTGGCCGCCAGCTTGGCCCGTCGCGACGGGGTGAACCGGGCGAACTGCCGCAGCGGGACCGGAATCTCGTCGGACGTCATGGCGCCGAGGCCGTCCGCCGCGAGGGCGATCACCCGCTGGCGCACACCGTCGGGCAGCGGCCCGCGGGGCGCGGCGTCGTGGTCGGTGGGGTCGTCGTGAGCGCCGTCCTGACCGTCGGCGTGGGCGTCCGCGCCGGATTCCGGCGCCGACTCGGCCTCGAACGCAGCGCCGGTGTCGGACTCGGATCCCGCCTCGGCCACGCCGTCCGCGTCCGCGTCGGCAGGGCCGTCGTCATCCGACGAGGCCGCGGTGTCGCCCTCGTCCCGCACCGGGGCGGCGCGTCCGCCGGCATTCTCCCCGCCGCCAACGCCGTCCGCGCCGACCCCGGGCAACTGCGCTGCGCGGGTGTCCGCCGTGTCGGCGCCGTTCGCCGGGGCATGGCGCCTGCCGCCGGACAGTGCCGCCCGCAGCAGGGAATCGTCGCCGTACGCGGAACCGCCGCTCCGCGAGTCGTCCGCCGGCGGCTGGGCACCCGCGCCGCCGCTCCGGGCAGCGTGTGCCGCGCCGGGCGACGCCTCGCCGCCGACCGCGGGACCCGCGTAGCCGTTGCCGCCCGAGGCATGCGTGTCGGCCGAACGGTCGCGGCCCGAAGTCGTCTCACCGGGCATGCGGCTGCGGCCCGCGTCGGCCGCCGCGCCGGCGCCCGCCCCCGCCGCGCCTTCAGCACGCCCGTTCCCGTCGCTCGGCGACGCGTCACCGTGGCGCGAGGGAACGGCGAAAGCGCTCCACGTGCGCTCGGATCCGGCTCCCCGCGTGCCCTGACGGCCGGGGAACGGGTGGTCGTGCAGGGCACCGACGTGACCGGCGACGACCAGTTCGTCGCCACCGTCGGCCACGACCGGGCCGGCGAGCCGGTCCGCTCCCGCGAGTTGGTCGGCGCGCTCACCGCTCAGCGGCCTCGGAATCTCGACCGTCGCCGCGGGCGCCACCGCGGCCTGAGGGCGTTCCAGGCCGTCACTCGAAGGGGTGGCGGCAGCATGGTCCGCGGAAGCGGGGGTGCTCCCCGCCGGGCCGAGGAGAAGGTTCGCACTCGGCGGGACGGGCCCGTCCGCGTGCTCCCACGTCGGCTTCGCGGAACTCGGGTTCCCGGGACGCTCCTCGACAGCCCGCACCCAGGAGTCGGAGGACTCGGGCGCGGAGGACTCGGGCGCGGACGTGCCGGAGCCGCGGGCAGCGTGGCCCGGCTCCGCGCGTGTGTCCGACTCGCCCACAGGTCCTCCGGTTCCGTATCGGCCCGGTCTCCCCGCCCCAGGCTGCTCGATTGTGCTCCTGATCATGGCCTGCCCACCCGGACAGCCGGACACGCCTCCCCGCGCCGATGCCGAACCGATGCACAATCCGCGCGTGACGGTGTCCCGGTACTGGCCCGGCCCGCAAGCGTGCCGTGCGCCGGACAAGCCCCGCCACCCCAAACTGCCACATCCGGAGATGACACCGGCGCCGACGCGCAGTCAAGCGGCCCAGTCCGACATGCCAACCCGGAGGTTGCACCCGGCGGGCGGCGGTCCGGACCGCGACCGGGTCCGGGGCCGGGGCTGCGCCGTGCCCGCTCGGCCTGCCACGGGGCGCAAGCCGTCGGGCCTGCGGTGTCACGTACGGCCGACCGGCTCCGGCGCGGTGCCGGACGGGCAGTCGTGCCGCGTACACCCGTACGGCGGCACGCGCCTGCGCCGACGTTCGCACCAGCTGTGGAACGTCGGGGTGCCACCGGCGTGTCGGCAGAGTGCCGACGATGGAGCAGTCGAGTGCCGCGAAGCGGTGGGGTGCCTGTTCGCCTGGGCCCGCCGCGCCGCCCGCGACGACCTCATCTCCGGGACGACGGCTCGGGGTTCGGCGGTGTCACCGCGTGCGGTCAGCGCGCGGCGTCAGGGTGTGGATGCCGGCGCTCCGGCATCGCCGCGGCGTCTCGGCGGCAGCGCGGCGCCGCGCTGATGCCGAGTCGCTGTCGCCGCGCCCGGGTCAGCCCTCCGGCGTCTCGCCGTCCTCCGCGCCCGGGCGGGCCACGAGCTGGACCGAGTCGGTCGCGTTGCACCAGCGGCAGCGGACGGACTCGATGGTGTCCTCGAGGATCTCGCGCTCGTCGACACGCGGTTCGCCGGCGAGGTCGAGGTGGACGAACTCGACCGCCCGAGTCGTCCGGGTCACGTCGAACCGCGTCAGGTTGCCGCACAGCGAGCAGCGCCAACGGGTCGTCTCGCCGGGGGCCGGGACCGACATGCGTGTTCCTCTCTCAGGCTGTTCAGGGACCCGCACCACGCGCCCGGAGCCCGTGCGGCGTACGGCCGTTCGGGAGGGGCGCCTGTGCCGGTGTCAGGGCGGATCCGTACCGTCCGTGGCATGAGCAGCCAGGTACCCGGCCCGTCAGCGCCACTCTCCGTGCCACACACCGGGGCATGCGATGCGGCACCGCCGTGGTCCGGCGTGCCCGCGCGGGACAGTACCGAACCGGCGAGCGCGGTGCGAAACGCGTCCGGCCGCTGGGACCGCGGCACGCCGCTGGACCGGCAGGTTTTCGTGGTCGTCGACCTCGAGACGACCGGCCTCGACGCGGAGCGCGACCGCATCACCGAGATCGCCGCGGTGCGCCTGCGCGGCGGCGACGTGCTCGGCGAGTTCGCGACGCTGGTGGCGCCGGGCGTGCCCGTCCCGGCGTTCATCACCGGGTTGACCGGGATATCGGACGCGATGCTCGCGGACGCCCCGCCGCTGCGCGCGGTCCTGCCGGCCTTCCACGACTTCGCCCGGGACGCGGTGCTGGTCGCCCACAACGCGCCGTTCGACATCGGGTTCCTGCGCGCGGCGTGTGCGGCGTGCGGCGAGTCGTGGCCGCATCTGGTCGTGGTCGACACGCTGGAACTCGCCCGCGCCCTGGTTTCCCGGGGGGAGGTGGCCAACTACAAACTGGGCACGCTCGCGGGGCTGTTCGATTCCCCCGCGCCTTCGACCCACCGGGCCACCGCGGACGCCCGGGCGACCGCGCACATCCTGCGGGCGCTCATCGCACGCCTGCGGCGCGCCGGAGTGCACGACCTGTCCGGTCTGCTTCGGTGCACCGGCCATCCGAGTGAACCTCAGGCGGTTTGAACCCCCAGCCTGCCAGGCCGAGAAGCGGACATCACGTGACGATAGGGACATGCTGCTCCCCGTTCACGACGCCAACCCGGTGCGCCGCACCCCCGTGGTCACCTATGCGTTGATCGTCCTCAACGTGGTGATCTTCCTCGTGAGCCCGCTCTCCGGGTTCGGGAGCGGCGACGTGGATCCCGAGGCACGCGTGTGCGCCGAGAACGGCTACTACTACGAGTACGGGGCCATTCCCAAGGAACTCGTGGGCGGCGGCGGGATCGTCGACCCGCCCGACATCGTGGCCACCGAGCGCGGCCCGGTGCGCTGCGCGACCGCCCCCGATCCCGACAAGATCCCCGAGCTGTCCGTGCTGTTCGCGATGTTCATGCACGGCGGCTGGGTGCACCTCATCGGCAACATGCTCTACCTGTACGTCTTCGGCAACAACGTCGAGGACCGCATGGGCCGGGGCCACTTCACGCTGTTCTACCTGGCCGCCGGGTACCTGGCGACGTACGGCTTCGCGCTGCTCAACCCCGGATCGGCGCAGCCCCTGGTGGGTGCGTCGGGGGCGATCGCGGCGGTGCTCGGCGCGTACCTCTACCTGTATCCGAAGGCACGCGTCACCAGCCTCGTGCCGTTGCTGCTGTTCCTGCCGCTGCGCTTTCCCGCGTGGGCGGTGCTGGGCTTCTACTTCGTGCTGCAGTGGCTGTACTTCCAGGGCCTCGGCGTCAACGGCGATGCCGATGTCGCCTATTCGGCCCATCTGGTGGGCTTCGCGGCGGGGTTCGTGTACGCGTGGGCGCTCTACCACCGCCGACGCGCCCCGCGTACGCCTGTCGACGCCCCCGCGCCCGGCGCGTCCGGTGCGTCCGAACCGCTTGTGCACGCCTTCCCCGCCGCACCGGTCATCCCGCCCCCGCCGACCTACCCGCCGCCGGGAACGCCGTCGGGGCCGAACGGATGACCGGGGCCGGATAGGCTCGTACCCCCCGCACCGACCGAGGAGAGGCCGCCGCTGTGATCACCGCGATCGTGCACGTCAAGGCAGCCGTCGACCGCATCCCCGAGATCGCCGAGGCGATCACCGCGATCGACGCGGTGAGCGAGGTGTACTCGGTGACGGGCGAGTTCGACCTGGTCGCCATGGTCCGGGTCCGCGAGCACGACGAGTTGGCGGACGTGATCCCCGGGCGCCTCAACAAGGTGCCGGGTGTCCTGCACACCGCGACGCACATCGCGTTCCGGACCTACTCGAAGCACGACCTCGAGGCCGCCTTCGCGATCGGGCTCGACGACGGCTTCTAGCCGTGCTGCCCGGCTGAGGCGGTCGGGTCGGCGCTCAGGTCGGCACACTCGGACCGGCGCTCGGACCGGCTGATCAGATGACCGCCGGGCCGCGCGGGTCCGACTCGGGCACGCAGCGTCCGCCGTCGGTGCGGTACGTCCACTTGGCCCCGCGCCGCACCAACTCCCGTGCGGCGTCCACGAAGCGGTCCACGTGCTCGTCCGGCGTACCGGCCCCGAAGCTGACCCGGATCGCGTTGAGGTTCTGCTCCCCCGACGGCGCGTCGGGCGCACCGCACTCGGTCGGCGCGTCGGCGCGCCCCCCGAGCAGGCGACGTACGAGCGGGTGCGCGCAGAACAGGCCGTCGCGCACGCCGATGCCGTACTCCGCCGACAGCGCCGCCGCGAACCGCGAGCTGTTCCAGCCCTCGACGACGAACGAGAGCACCGAGACCCGGGCGGAGTCGGGGCCGAAGAGGTCCAGCGTGCGCACCTCGGGGATCTCCGCGAGTCCCGCCCGCAGCCGGGCGAGCAGCGCTTCCTCGCGGGCCGCGAGCGTGTCGAGGCCGGCTTCGGCCAGCGCCCGGCACGCGGAGGCGATGGCGTAGGCGCCGATCACGTTGGGCGAACCGGCCTCGTGCCGGGCCGGGCCGGAGTTCCACTCGACGGCGTCCGCGGTGACCGAGCGGCTGGCGCCGCCGCCCGCGAGGTAGGGCTCGGCGTCCGCGAGCCAGTCGCCGCGCCCGGCGAGCACGCCCGCGCCGAACGGTGCGTACAGCTTGTGCCCGGAGAAGGCGACCCAGTCCACGCCGAGCCCGGCGAGCGAGACGGGATGGTGCGGCGCGAGTTGCGCGGCGTCCAGCACGATGCGCGCGCCGTGCCGGTGGGCGACCTCGGCCAGTTCACGAACCGGGAAGAGCTCCCCGGTGACGTTGGACGCGCCGGTCACGCACACCAGACGCGGCCCGTCGCATTCGTCGGCGGCGAGCGCGGCGTCGAGGGTCGCGACCGCTTCGGCGTGGCTCGACGGGGCGTCCAGATGGGTGACGTCGGCCGTGCGCCGCCACGGCAGCAGCGCCGCGTGGTGCTCGGTCTCGAACACGAACACCCGGGTGCCGGACGGCAGTACGGATGCCAGCAGGTTCAGCGAGTCGGTCGTGCCGCGGGTGAACAGGACCACGTCGTCGGCCCGGGCGCCGACGTACTCGGCGACCGTCGCGCGGCTGCGCTCGTAGAGGTCGGTCGACAGCTGCGACAGGTAGCCGGCGCCGCGGTGCACGCTGCCGTAGTAGGGCAGGTAGGCGCTGACGTCGTCCCACACGCGCTGAAGGCAGGGGGCGCTCGCGGCGTAGTCAAGTGCGGCGTACTCCGCTTGGCCGCCTGTCACCAGCGGCACCCGCACGTCGCGGCCCACGACCGGGAGCGGGGGACAGGCCGAAGCCGCGATCGCATCGGACGAAAGCGGCGAAACAGGGGCGAATGCGACGGCAGTCATGGCTGACCCTCCAGGGCTGGGGACCCCGGATGCCGTGGCTCGTGGAGGTCCGCGCTTGCCGGAGCACCCTTGTGTCCGGCCTGGTCATCACCCGGGGCACCCCACCGCGGAGGAGGGTTGCCGGACAGCAAGCCGGGGCCAAAACGCTGTCACTCGTGACCTGGAAGGAATTATTACCGCAGGATCGCCGGTCTCTCAACACGGATATTCGCCGTCTTGGCATACGAGACGACCATCGGTCGAACATGAGACGCCGGGTGTCCCGTAGGTGGGACAGGACGCCGACACCTGGAACGTCACCCGGACGGCACCGGAACGCCAGACGGGCACGCGGCAGTTGCCGCGCGCCCGTCCGAGTCATCGCGCAGACCGTCCGATCCGGCCGAGCCGGCGGCGTCCGAGGCTTCTTGCGACTCCCCGACCGGCCTCGGTCGTCGGCCAAGTCGGCCGGTCAGCCGGGTCAGCCGAACGAGCGGGTCGCCTCCACCCACCGGTCGAGTACCGCCTGCGCCTTGCCGGAGTCGATCGCGTCCGCCGCCCGCTCGATGCCCGACGCGAGCTGTTCGCTCAGCGGACCGTGCCCCGGGCCGAGCGCCGCGAGCGCCGCCGCCGAGTTGAGCAGCACCGCGTCCCGCACCGGCCCGCGCTCCCCCGCCAGCAGCCGGCGCGCGACGTCCGCGTTGAACGCCGCGTCGCCGCCGCGCAGCGCTTCGATCGGCTCCAGCTTGACGCCGAAGTCGCGCGGATCGACGGCGTCTTCGTGCACCTCGCCGTCGCGCACGACCCACACCTTGGAGGTGGTCGTGATGGTCAGCTCGTCGAGACCGTCGTCGCCCCGGAACACCAGCGCCGAAGTCCCGCGCCGGGCCAACACACCCGCCATCAGAGGCGCCATGCGCGCGTCCGCGACACCGATGGCGGTGTACGGGGCGCGCGCCGGATTCGTCAGCGGGCCAAGGATGTTGAAGGTCGTCTGCACACCCAGCTCACGCCGCGCCTGGGCGGCGTGCCGCAGCGCCGGGTGGAAGCGCTGCGCGAAGCACAGCGTCACCCCGGCCTCGACCGCCGTCCGCGCCACCTGCTCCGGGGTCAGGTCCAGCGACACCCCGAGGGCCTCCAGGACGTCGGCCGCACCGCTCTGCGACGACGCCGAGCGGTTGCCGTGCTTGACGACCGTCGCCCCCGTCCCCGCGACCACGATCGCCGACATCGTGGAGATGTTGACGGTACGGGCGCGGTCGCCACCGGTGCCGACGACGTCGACGATGGGGCCGGGCACCTCGATGGTCACCGCGTGCGCGTACATGGAGTCGACCAGGCCCGTAACCTCGTCGACGGTCTCGCCCTTGGCACGCAGCGCGACCACGAAGGCGGCGATCTGCACGGGCGTGGCGTCGCCGGTCATGATCTGGTCCATCGCCCAGGCGGTGGTGCCCGCGTCCAGGTCCTCGCCGCGCATCAGGGCGGTCAGGACGTCCGGCCAGGAACGGGCCTGCCCGGGGTTGGTGCTGTTCACCGCTACCGAGGCCGAGGCGCCCATGGTCCGCTCCCGCTGAGGTGTCCGATCAGGTCGGACTCAGCGTAGCCGCGGGCGGCAAGGGAATTCCGTCGTGTCCGCATGACGACATCCGGCCACCGGACCGCCGGTCGGAACCGACCGCCGCAGGCGGTTCACGGCGAAAGTCGTACGACTCCGAAAGCCGCCCATGCAGGAGGACACCCCCGCAACGCCCGCGGGGCCGGTGCCGGCGAGACCGCGGTCGGACGCGGTCAGACCGCGGTACGCGCGGCAGCGCGCTTGCGCAGCTGCTCGGCCGCCGAAGCCGCCAGCGTCACCGGGTCGAGCGGGTGCGACACCACCGCGTCGGCTCGGCACCACGTGGCCAGCCACGCATCCTGCGGACGGCCGACCAGGACGAGCACGGGCGGGCAACGGTAGATCTCGTCCTTGAGCTGGCGGCAAATGCCCATGCCGCCGGCCGGGGTCGCCTCGCCGTCCAGGATCACCAGGTCGACGCCGCCCTTGTCCATCTTGGCGATGACGGCCGGTTCGGTGGCGCACTCGAAGTACTCCACCCGGGGTGCGTCCGCGGCGGGCCGGCGTCCGAGCGCGAGCATGACCTTCTGACGGGTGTTGCGGTCATCGCTGTATACAAGGACGGTCATGGTGTCGCCGCTGTGCGCCATTGCCACCTGCCCTGGTCTCAAGAGGGCCGATCACCCGGGTGTGATCCGCGTTACAACACCGCGGATGCTACTCCTCTTGATTCACCGGCTCCAAGCTCTTGATCAATCCGATAGGTGATCCCCCGGCCGATCCGCGCCCGGATCCGCACCGCGATCCGGGTGGCGACCCGAACGCGAACCAGTCGGGCCGGCCGGCTCACGGACGCCCCAGCAGGATCCAGCCCTCCGCGTCGCCGCCCAGCCGCTGCGCCAGACCCGCCATGCGGGTGCGCTCCCGCGCGAGTTCGAGCGCCGTCACGTGTTGCGGACGGTCGGCGTACGTGGCCCCGTCCGGCCCCGCCGTCACGACCCACCCGTCCGGCGCGAGGATCCGCGCCGTCGCGGCGACCGCCGCGGCGTCCGGCAGTCGCAGGACATGACGCAGCATCAGTTGCCGCCCCTCGACGATCACCCCGGCCTCGGCGAGATCGGCGAGCACCGCGGAATCGGCGCGCGCCGGGTCGAAGCTCTCCCCGACGACGACAAGGGTGCCGTCGTCGACGAGCGGCGGCTCCGGCTCCTCGCGCCTGCGCCGGAACAGCCTTCCGATACCTGCCTTGACCATGTCGCGAACGCTACCCGTATCGCCCGGTGTCGCTCGTTCGGCTTACTCGGCACGCCCGACCGAGAGATTCACCCTCGCCCTGATAGCGCGTCAGAATCGGCCCCGTTCAGCTCCCGCACAGCTCCTTACTAGGCGCGATTGGCCGAATGGCGGCCCTCCGGGAACACCGCCCCGGGTTAGACACGTTCACCGAAGGATGCCCCCCGAAGCGCGGCCCGATCCGGCGACCGCAATAATGGCGGCCGTGGCGACAGCAACAGCAGTAGAAACCGGGCACGCACATGGGGCGGTCGACCGTCCCAACTTGGTCAGCATCGGCACGATCGTCTGGTTGGCGTCGGAGCTGATGTTCTTCGCGGCCCTCTTCGCGATGTACTTCACGATCCGGTCGGTCCAGGGACCCGAGATCTGGGAACAGGGCACGGAGATGCTCAACATCCCGTTCTCGTCGGTGAACACCACGATCCTGGTGCTCTCCTCGCTGACCTGCCAGCTCGGCGTATTCGCCGCGGAACGCGGTGACGTCAAGAAGCTGCGCATGTGGTTCGTGATCACATTCGTGATGGGCGCGATCTTCATCGGCGGGCAGGTGATGGAGTACACCGAGCTGGTCAAGGAGAACCTGACGCTCTCCTCGTCGGCCTACGGCTCGGTCTTCTACCTGACCACGGGCTTCCACGGCATGCACGTGACGGGCGGTCTGATCGCCTTCCTGTTTGTCCTCGGCCGCACGTACGCGGCCAAGCGGTTCACCCACGAGCAGGCCACCAGCGCGATCGTCGTCTCGTACTACTGGCACTTCGTCGACGTGGTGTGGATCGGGCTTTTCGCCACGATCTACCTCATCAAGTAGAGACGCCGCACCCGGTCCCACTCGACAAAAACGACGAAACCAACCGAGGTTTTTGGTGAAGAAGCTCTCCGCACGACGGCGCCATCCCCTGGCGGCGCTTGTCGTCCTACTCTTCGCGCTCGCGGCGACCGGGGGGCTGTACGCCGCTTTCGCGCCCGCCAAGAAGGCCCAGGCCGAGGATGCGCCGACCGCACTGGCCAAGATCGAAGAGGGCAAGAAGCTCTACCTGAGCGGCTGTTCGAGCTGCCACGGCCTCAACGGCCAGGGCACGAGCGACGGCCCGTCCCTCGTCGGCGTGGGTCCGGCCGCGGTCGACTTCCAGGTCATGACCGGCCGCATGCCCCTGCAGCAGCAGGGTCCGCAGGCGCCGCGCAAGCCGGTCGTCTACACCCAGGCGCAGGCCGACCTGCTCGGCCTGTTCATCGGGTCGCTCGGTGCGGGTCCGGCGGTGCCGCGCGAGGATGAGTACGCCCTCGACGGCGACATCCAGGAGGGCGGTGAGCTCTTCCGTACGAACTGCTCGCAGTGCCACAACTTCTCCGGTGAGGGCGGCGCGCTCCCCGAGGGCCGCTTCGCCCCCTCGCTGAAGGACGTCGACCCGAAGCACATCTACGAGGCCATGCTGACCGGCCCGCAGAACATGCCGTCGTTCCCCGACACGATCATGCCGCCGGAGCAGAAGAAGGCCATCGTCACCTACATCACCGGTGTGACGAAGGACGAGCCCAACCCGGGTGGCCTCGGTCTGGGCCGCCTCGGCCCGGTCTCCGAGGGCCTGTTCGTGTGGATCTTCGGGCTCGGCTTCCTGATCGCCGCCGCCATCTGGATCGCCGCTCGTACCCCCAAGGCCAGGACCAAGTGAGTAGCCACGAGGACATGTCAGAAGAGAAGCTGCCGGCGGCGCACGCCCCGGTCGGGGCTCTCGACCCGTTCGCCGACCCGGGTCTCCCGGAACACGAGCCGCGCCGCACCGACATCGACGAGAAGGCCGCCAAGCGGGCCGAACGCCAGGTGTCGCTGCTGTTCGTGATCTCGATGCTGGCGACGGTCGGCTTCATCGCCTCGTACGTCACCATCGACAAAGACAAGATCGTCGACATCTTCTTCTTCGGGAAGATCGGCGCGCTGAACATGGCGCTGGGCTGCACGCTCGGTGTCGCGCTGTTCTGCATCGGCGCGGGCGCGGTCCACTGGGCGCGCACGCTGATGACCGACGAGGAGATCGTCCAGGAGCGCCACGAGCTGGTCTCCGACCCGGACGTCCGCGAAGCGGCCATCCGGGAGTTCCAGCAGGGCGCCGCGGACTCCGGCATCGGCCGCCGTCCGCTGATCCGCCGCACGATGATCGGCGCCATGGCGCTCGTCCCGCTGTCCGGCGTCGTGCTGCTGCGCGACCTGGGCCCGCTGCCCGGCACCAAGCTCCGCGAGACCTTCTGGGGCGAGAACAAGCGGCACGGCCTCAACGGCGGCAACACGCTGATCATCAACGAGAACACGCACGAGCCGCTGCGTCCCGAGCACATCATCAAGGGCTCGCTGACCATGGGTAAGCCGAAGGGTCTCGACCAGGAGATCGAGATCGACGGCCGGACCGTGATCAACGAGGAATACCTGACGGAGATGGGCAAGGCGGCGATCCTGCTGGTGCGCCTGGAGCCGGACGAGATCAAGTCCAAGAAGCAGCTGGACTGGTCGCACGAGGGCATCGTGGCGTACTCGAAGATCTGCACCCACGTGGGCTGCCCGATCGGCCTGTACGAGCAGCAGACGCACCACCTGCTCTGCCCGTGCCACCAGTCGACGTTCGACCTGGCGGACGACGGCGCCGTCGTCTTCGGCCCGGCCGCCCGCTCGCTGCCGCAGCTGCAGATCAGGGTCAACGAAGAGGGCTTCCTCGAGGCCGTCGGCGACTTCCACGAGCCGGTCGGCCCGAGTTTCTGGGAGCGTGGCTGATGGCATCGACGACGCACGGCAACAAGGCGGCCGCGGGTCCGGTCCCGGACAACGCCGCCACCAAGACCGCGGACTACTTCGACGAGCGCCTGGGCATCTACGGCGCCGCCAAGAAGAACCTGCGCAAGGTCTTCCCGGACCACTGGTCCTTCATGCTGGGTGAGATCGCGCTCTACAGCTTCATCATCATCCTGCTGACCGGTGTCTGGCTGACGCTGTTCTTCAAGCCCAGCATGACCGAGGTCGTCTACGACGGCTCGTACGTCCCGCTGCAGGGCATCCACATGTCCGAGGCGTATGCGTCGACGCTGGACATCAGCTTCGACATCCGCGGTGGTCTGGCGATAAGGCAGATCCACCACTGGGCGG